>NZ_CP022527.1:600000-1200000 GCF_002237445.1 Neisseria sp. KEM232 | reverse complement strand
GGTCTGATGCAGGGCGGCGACCCGGAAACCCTTGCCGCAGGCGACACCATCACGCTGACCAATTCCGCCCTGGTGTTGGAAAACCTCATCGGCAAATTCATGACCAATTTCGCCGAAGGCAATTCGAGGCCGTCTGAAAAACAGGACGCGCCGCAACCGTAATCCTGATAACGTAACCCCGATAACCTAAAACGAGAGAACCAATATGAAAACAACGCTTTATACAGCAGCCATCATCGCCGCCGCCGTCGGCAGCGCCCATGCCACACCGCAGCAGGCCGTCGCCCAAGTGCGCGAAAACGCCGCGCAGGTGCTCACCATCCTGAAAAAAGCCAACGGCAGCAACGATGCCGCCGTGCGCAAAGAAGCGGAAAACTACGCCCTGCCCTATTTCGACTTCCAACGCATGACCGCGCAGGCCGTCGGCCAGCCGTGGACACAGGCCACTCCCGCGCAGAAACAGGCGCTGGCCAAAGAATTCCAAACCCTGCTTATCCGCACCTATTCGGGCACGATGCTGAAATTCAAAAATTCCACCGTCGACGTGAAAGCCAACCCCGTCGTCAACAAAGGCGGCAAAGAAATCGTCATCCGCACCGAAATCAGCCAAAGCGGCGGCAAACCCGTCAACATGGATTTCACCACCTACCAAAGCGGCGGCAAATACCGCGTCTACAACGTTGCCGTCGAAGGCGCCAGCCTCGTTACCGTCTACCGCAACCAGTTTGGCGAAACCATCAAAAACAAAGGTTTCGACGGCCTGATTCAAGACCTGAAAACCAAAAACGGCGGCAAATAAGCCATGGACAGCGAAATCCGCGGCGGCGTGCTCTGCCTGTCGGGCGACATCACCGTCAAAACCGTAGACGAAGCCGCTCTGCGCCGCCTGCGCCGCCTGATCGGGCAAAAGCCCGCCGAGGCCGACCTCTCCGCCGTCGGCCGCGCCGATTCCGCCTGCCTCTGCCTGCTGCTGGAAATCCTGCGCGGCAGCGGCGGGCAGCTGCGCGGCATCCCCGCAGCCGTGCGCGATCTTGCCGATCTGTACGAAGTCCGAGAATGGATGAACCTATGAAACGCCACGCCCTCCCCGCCGCCCTCGCCCTCCTGATGGCCGCCGCCCCCGTTTTTGCCGACGGACAAAACGAAAACACCGAAACGCCTGCCCCCGCCGCGCAAACCGCGCAGACAAACGCCGGCACGCCCGCCGTACGCGACCGCTACGAGCGCTACAACCGCTTCATGTTCAAAGTGAACGACAAAGCCGACCGCTACATCTTCGCCCCCGTCGCCCGCGGCTACCGCAAAGTCGCCCCCGCCCCCGTGCGCGGCGGCGTACGCAATTTCTTCAACAACCTGCGCGACGTCGTCAGCTTCGGCAGCAACGTCCTGCGGCTCGACGCCAAACGCGCCAGCGAAGACTTCATGCGCGTCGCCGTCAACACCACCTTCGGCCTTGGCGGCCTTATCAACGTCGCCGGCGCGGGCGGTATCCCCGACAACAAAAACACCCTCGGCGACACCTTCGCCTCATGGGGCTGGAAAAACAGCCACTACTTCGTCTACCCGCTTACCGGCCCCTCCACCCTGCGCGACAGCGTCGGCAACACCGCCCTGATGGCCTATCCCGTGAAAAACGCCATTTTTCACACCACCGCCGGCCGCGTCTCCTCCACCGCCTTGCAGGCCGTCAACACCCGCGAAGAATATCTCGACCTCACCGACAGCATCGGCGACGCCGCCCTCGACCCCTACATCATGGTGCGCGACGGCTATATGCAGATGCGTGACAAACAAATCGGCAACACCGCCGCCGCAGGCAGCGCCGAAGACATCGACATCGACGAACTCGTCGCCCCCGACACCGCCCCGCCCGCAAGCGGCGCAGCCGCCCAAACAGCATCCGAACCCGCCGAACTGTCCGCCAGCCAACCCTATGCGGACGAAGATACGGCAGAGCAGTCCGAACCCTAGTCTGAAAAACCAAGAGGCCGTCTGAAAATATTCAGACGGCCTCTTCTCCTTATATATATGTCAGCCCGCATCAGCGCGCACGCCGAGGGCTTCGCCCATGCGTACGGGCGCTCCTGCGGCAAGACTGCCGTTCAGGCGGATGCTGTTTTTCGGGAACAGGTTGATAACGGTCGAACCGAGGCGGAAGGCGCCCATTTCCTGCCCTTTTGCCAGCCGCACCGCGCCTTCGCCTTCGGCGGGATAGAGCCATTGCAAAACACTTTTGCTGCGCGGCGGGTTGATGATGCCCGCCCATACGGTGCTGATGCTGGCGGTGACGGTTGCACCGACGAGTATCTGCACCATTGTGCCGAACTCGGTGTCGAACACGCAGATCAGGCGCTCGTTGCGGGCGAAGAGGTTGGGGATGTGCTGCGCGAGAAAGGGGTTGACGGAATAGAGTTCGCCCGGAACGTAGATCATGCGGCGCAGGGCGGCATCGCAGGGCATATGGACGCGGTGGTAGTCGCGCGGGGAGAGGTAGGTGGTGAGGAAGAGGCCGTCTGAAAACTCTGCGGCCAGCGCTTCGTCGCCCGCCAGCAGTTCGAGGGCGGTGAAGTCGTGGCCTTTGGCCTGTATCAGCCGCCCCGCTTCGATGGCGCCTGCTTCGCTGACGCGGCCGTCGGCGGGCAAAACAAGGGTTTGCGGGTCGGCGTCTATGGGGCGCGCGCCGTCTTTGAGTTTGCGGATGAAAAATTCGTTGAAGCTGGCGTAGTCGGCCGCGCGGCTTTTTTCCGCTTCGGCCATGTTGATTTTGTAGCAGGCGGCGAAGGTTTTGATCACGGCATGGGTGAGCACGCCCCAGCGGCGTTCGGCCAGCCAGCCTGCGGCGCGGGTGACTGCCAGCTGCGGCAGCAGATAATGGAAGGCGGTTTTGAGGCGCTGCCGGTAGGTCGGGGCGGGATAGGGGCGCAGTTCGGACATGGCGGTTTCCTGTTTGTCTGTTATCGGTTGCGGTGGCGGCGGAGTATAGCAAGAAAGGCCGTCTGAAAGGGGATGCGCTTGATTCAGGCCAAATTTTCCTGTGCTGCCGCCACAGGGCGGCGTTTTTTTGTTATCCTTGCCGCCGTTTTGCAAAGCGGAATTTCAGATGAAACTTTCACCCGCATCTTCCGCACCGCCCAACCCAGGAGAACCAAGATGAACAGCCATTCCGACATTATCGTCGTCGGCGCAGGCCCTGCCGGCCTGAGCTTCGCCCGCACTCTGGCCGACAGCGGCCTTTCCGTCACCATCGTTGAAAAAGCGCCGCTCGAGAGCATCGAAAACCCCGCCTACGACGGCCGCGAAATCGCCCTCACCCATCTGTCGAAAGAAATCATGGAGCGGCTGGGCATGTGGCAGCGCGTGCCGGAAAACGAGATTTACCAGCTCAAAGACGCCAAAGTGTGGAACGGCACTTCGTCCTACCAACTCTATTTCCCGCAGCCCAAACAGGCGCGCGGCGGCGCAACCGACCGCCTGGGCAACCTGATTTCCAACCACAACATCCGCCGCGCCGCCTACGAAGCCGTGAAAGAGCAGGACAACGTCACCCTGCTGACGGGCGTCGGCGTCAAAGAAGCGCGCACCACCGACACCCAAGCCTATGTCACCCTTGACAACGGCGAAACCCTCACCGCCCGCCTGCTGGTGGCCGCCGACAGCCGTTTCTCGCAAACCCGCCGCCAAATCGGCATTTCCGCCGATATGCACGACTTCGGCCGCACCGTTATCGTCTGCCGTTTCAAACACGAAATCTCCAACGGCCACACCGCCGTCGAATTTTTCCAATACGGCCGCACTCTCGCCCTTCTGCCGCTGGAAGAGCATCTCACCAACTGCGTGATTACCATCGACAGCGACAAAGCAGGCAGCCTGCTGGCGCTGAGCGACGAAGAACTCGCCGCCGATTTGGAAAAACAGCTCAACTTCAAACTGGGCAAAATGGAAAAAACCGGCACGCTGCACACCTATCCGCTGGTGGGCGTGCACGCGAGCCGCTTCTACGCCCCGCGCGCCGCCCTGATCGGCGATGCCGCCGTCGGCATGCACCCCGTCACCGCCCACGGTTTCAACCTCGGCCTCGAAAGCGCGGACATTTTGGGCAGACTCGTTTTGCAGGCGGCGCAAAACGGCCAGGACATCGGCGCGGCCTCCCTTTTGGAACGTTACAACGCCAAACACCAGCTCAACACCCGCCCGCTCTATCACGGCACGAATGCGATGGTCAAACTCTTCACCAACGAAGCCGCCCCCGCCAAACTGCTGCGCAGCCTCGTTTTGCGCGTCAGCAACAACCTGCCGCCGGTGAAAAAACTGATTACCCACCAGCTGACGGGTTGAGTACCGCATAGCGCAAAAGGCCGTCTGAAAGCCCGCACGGGGTTTTCAGACGGCCTTTTTGATACAGACAGAGGCCGTCTGAAAAGTCTGCGGCGCTTTTCAGACGGCCTCAGGCCGAGGCTTCGGCCAAAACGGCGGCGGTGTTGTCGCGGCAGAACGCGATTTCGTCGTCGGTGAGCGTGGGGTGCACGAGGAACATCAGGCTGGTGCCGCCCAATTCGACCGCGTTTTTCAGACGGCCTTTTGGCCGCCACGGCGTGCCGTCGAAGGCTTTTTCCAAATACACTTCGGAGCAGCTGCCCTGATAGCAGGGTACTTTGCGCTCGTTTAATTCGTTCACGATACGGTCGCGCGTCCAGCCCTGTTTGAGTTTTTCGGGGCGCACAAAGGCGTAAAACTTGTATTGCGCGTGTTCGATATAGTCGGGGATTTCTACCAGGCGGATGCAGTCAAACTGCGCCAGCGTTTCGGCCAGCTTGGCGGCGTTTTCGCGGCGGCGCGCCGTCCAGTCGGCCATGCGGCGAAGCTGGATGCGGCCGATAACGGCCTGCATTTCCATCATGCGCCAGTTGGTGCCGAAGCTCTCGTGCAGCCAGCGGAATCCGGGCGGGTGTGGGCGGTGGTACACCGCGTCGTAGCTTTTGCCGTGGTCTTTGTACGACCACATTTTTTCCCACAATTCTTTGCTGTTGGTCGTTACCATACCGCCCTCGCCGCCGGTGGTCATGATTTTGTCCTGGCAGAACGACCACGCGCCGACGTGGCCGATTGAGCCTACGGATTTGCCTTTGTAACGCGCGCCGTGGGCTTGGGCGCAGTCTTCGATAACCCACAGATTGTGTTTTTCGGCCAGCGCCATAATCGCGTCCATTTCGGCGGGCATACCGGCGAGGTGGACGACGATGACGGCTTTGGTGTTGGCGGTTAAGGCCGTCTGAATCGTCTCGGCGGTGATGTTTTGGCTGTTTAAATCCACATCGGCGAACACGGGGTTTGCGCCTGCGGTAACGATGCAGGAGGCGGAGGCGAGAAAGGTGCGCGGGGTAACAATCACATCGTCGCCCGCGCCTATGCCCACCGCTTTGAGGGCAACGTCCAGCGCCAGCGTGCCGTTGGCGAGGGCGACGGCGTATTGCGTGCCGGCAAAGGCAGCGAATTCTTTTTCAAACTCGCGGCATTCGCTGCCCGTCCAGTAGTTGACTTTGTTGGACAGTAAAACGCGCGATACGGCATTGGCTTCTTCTTGGGTGAAGCTCGGCCAGGGGGAGAGGGAAGTGTTCAGCATAAGGTTCTTTCTTTTTTCAGACGGCCTATCCGTCGTTTTTGTCAGACGGCGCAATATCGAAAACCTGCAAGGCCGCGTCGGCCAAAGTCAGCAATACATCAATCAGCCACATTTCGAGTTTCCTGTAACAGGCCGTCTGAACCCTTTCAGACGGCCTCTTTCAATATTCAGCGCAACGCCCGCGCGGGCACACCGACAACCGTCAGGCCGTCTGCCACGTCGCCCACCACCGCCGCGCCCGCGCCGACGGTGACGCCGCTGCCGATACGCACCTGCTGGCGGGTGCACGCGCCTATGCCTATCCAACTGCCTTCGCCGACCGCCGTGCCGCCCGCCAGATGCGCGCCCGGGCTGATGTGGACGAAGCCGCCCAGCGTGCAGTCGTGGTCGATCGTGGCGGCGGTGTTGACGATGCAGCCCTCGCCCATCACGCTGCCGGGCTGGACAACGGCTTGGGCGAACACGGCGCAGCCGCCGCCCAATTGGGCAAACGGCGCGACAACCGCGCTCGGGTGGACGATGTCAGGCAGCGCGAAACCCAGCGTTTTCAGACGGCCGAACAGCCGCCGCCGCGCCGCATTGTCGCCGACGGCCACGGCGGCTTGGTATGCGTCGGGGGCAACGCGGCTGCCGAGCAGTTCCGTGCCGCCCAAAACGGGCAGGCCGACAACGCTGCCGCCTGCGGTGCGGGCGTCGTCGAGAAACACAATCCGCGCCCACTGCGCGGCAGCCAGCGCGGTGGCCGCCAACACTTTGCCGTGGCCGCCCGCGCCGATAATGACGAGGTTTTTGCTGTCCATAAAACGCTTCTCTGTTTGTCTGTCGGGGCGGAAGGCCGTTCCCCCGACTGCCGTCATTCCCGCGTAGGCGGGAATCTTGGTTGATATCCTACATTTTTTGAATAAACAATCGGTTGACGGAATGGAAACAAGACTCCCACCTATGCGGGAATGACGCCGCTTGGGGAAGCAGTTGGCGGTTTCGGCTGCTGTTGCCGCTTAAATTTTCCGTATCCGCGTGCGTGCCTGCGGCACACACCCTACATCTGTTGCGCTCGGGAGGCCGTCTGAAAAGTGCTTTGTGCGGTTTTTGGCTGCGCGTTCAGACGGCCTGCGCAAGCGGCCAGACTCTGCGGAATTCTTCCAGCACGATGGGGCTGTTTTCGGCAAACGCCAAACCCGCTTCGGCCAGCCATTGCGTAAAGGCCGCGCGGTGGACGCGCCGCCAGTATTCCAAAGATTTGTCGCCCTCGCCTTCGCGTGCTGCGTGTTCCGCCGGTACGCGGCAGAAGGCTTCGACGCGCACGCGGGTGATTTCGACGATGCACACGGCGCGGCCGCCGCCGTCTTCTATTACATGGAAGCTGCCCGCCTGCGGCAGCGGCTCGCCCTCGGCGGCATACAGCGCGTGCGCCGAGGAAGTGGCGGTTTTTTCGCCGCGCAGCACCAAATCGGCCAGCAGGTCGGCTTTTTCGCCGAACTGCCAGCTTTGCATTTTATCGGTGATGTGTGGGTTGGCTTGGCGGAATGCCTGCCACATTTCGTCTGCGGTCATTTTTGTTTCCGTTTGTCTGTCGCGGCAAGGATTCACTCCTCTTCGCCGTTGCCCTCAAACTTCGCCGCCGTGGCCTCGCCCTCGGCATTGATGCCGTCGCGGGCGAAGACTTTTTTCACCGTTAGCAGCAGGATTTTCAGGTCGAGCCCAAACGAGCGGTGGTCGACATACCACACGTCGAGGCGGAATTTTTCCGGCCAGGAAACCGCGTTGCGGCCGTTGACCTGCGCCCAGCCGGTGATGCCGGGGCGCACTTCGTGGCGGCGGCTTTGTTCGGCGTTGTAGAGCGGCAGGTATTCAGGCAGCAGCGGGCGCGGGCCGACCAGGCTCATGTCGCCTTTCAAAACGTTCCACAATTCGGGCAGCTCGTCGAGGCTGGCGGCGCGCAGTTTGCGGCCGAAGGGGGTGAGGCGTTCGCCGTCGGGCAGGGGATGGCCGTGTTCGTCGGCCGCGTCGCGCATGGTACGGAATTTGTACATGGTGAACAGGCGGCCGTGCCTGCCCGGGCGGGTTTGGCAAAACAGCACGGGCGAGCCGAGGCGGCGGCGGATCAGCCAGGCGAGGAGGGCGAAGAGCGGCGCGAGGCACAGCAGCAGGGCGGCGGCGGCGGCAATATCGAAGGTGCGTTTGGCGGCGTCGTTCACGGCAGGCTTCCTTCTATCAGGCCGATCAGGCGGCGGTAGGACTGTTCGCGGTCGAACAGGCGGGCGATTTCGGCCGTCTGAAAGGGGGCAGCGTTGTTTTTCAGACGGCCTAAGGCGGCGGCGAAGCTTTCGGCATCGCCCGATGTGTAGTGTTCGTGCGGCAGCAGGTGCAGCAGGCGGCGCACTTCGGGGTCTTCTTGGCTGTTGAGTATCGGTTTTTGCAGCGCCATGTAGTCGGACAGTTTGTTGGTGACGGTTTGCGGCGCGTGGCCGTGGATGGCGTTGACGGCGATGTCGCAGCCTTTGGCCAGCGACAGCATATCGCCGTAGGGCAGGTAGCCGTGGAAGACGATGCCCCCGCCGCCGTAGGCCGCGCGCAGGCGGTCGAAATCGCCGCCGCCGCCGCAGATGTGCAGTTCGGCCGCTTCGCCGCGCGCCTGCGCCAGCCGCACGCCGCGGCAGACGGTTTCGACGTCGTAGCTGTGGCTGAGCGTGCCGAGGTAGAACAGGCAGGTTTTCTTGTCGGCGAAGGTTTGCGCGGGCGCGGCGGCGACGGCGGCGAAATCGGCGCCGATGTACACGGCTTCGTGCGGCACGGCGGGATTGGCGGCGCGGGCGCGGGCAAGATAGGTGTGCGACACGGCGGCCAGCGCGTCGGCGCAGGCATAGGCGCGGTCGGCCTTGCGGCCAAAGGGGACAAGGCGCGGCGGCAGTTTTTTCAGCGCGGGCAGCACGGCGGAAAACGATTCCGGCCACACGTCCTGCACATCGATAATCAGCTTATAGCCCAAACGGGCTTTGTGCCGCCCGAGTACGAGGTTGGAGGCAATCAGCGGGTAGGCGGAATACACCGCGTCAAACGCCCCCGCCGCCTGTGATGCCAGCCAACGGTCGAGGTGGCGGACAAAGGCGTGGTGGCTTTTCAGACGGCCTATCGAGACGTTTTTCTCATAGCCCGTTTCGTCGAGCAACACGACTTTCAGACGGCCTTGCGACGCGGCGGCGGCGTCCTCAGGCCGTCTGAAAGATTTGTCGAAATGGCGGAAACGGCTGGTGAGCAGGGTGACGCCGTGCCGCTCGGAAAGCCGCTCGGCCAGATAGCGGAAGCGGTTGAAATAAGGCTCGCCGGGCAGCGAGCAGAAGGGGGCGGCGATCAGGATGTTCATGGGAAAGGCCGTCTGAAAGGCGGTTTACACCAGCCAGCCGTAGGGGTTGACCGCCCGGTTGTCGATCAGGCGCACCAGGCCGTAAATGACGCGGAAGAGATACCACAGGCCGGTGAGGCCGACCAGCGGATAGAGGAAAAACAGGGGAAACTCAACCACATAACTCAAAAACATCAGCAGTATCGGCACGCCGACAAAGCCGAAAATCGAGCCCCAAAAGGTGCGGATCAGATAGGGGATGTGGGTAGAACAGACGGCGTCGCTCACCGTGTCGCGCTTGGCGTAGGCGACAATGACGCCGATCAGCGCCGCCAGACCGGCAGTAAAGATGGTGACGATATACAGGGCGTAAATCAGATAAAGGAAATTGCGCTGTTTTTCGCGATCGGAAGCGTTTTCCAAAGAGTTGTCCATTTTTGTCTGCTTTAAAGGGATGGTTGGAAAGGCGCGATTTTAACAAAAAGCGGATGCGAAAAGGCCGTCTGAAACTTTCAGACGGCCTTTTGTCACGGAGTTTTGTCTAGGCAACGACGTTTTGCGGCCTGCCTGCGGCGAAGGCTTCGATGTTGGCGGCGATGATTTCGCACATTTTGCGCCGCGCCTCGCTGCTGCCCCAGGCGATGTGCGGCGTGACAATCAGGTGCGGCAGATTGGCCGACAAAAGCGGGTTGCCCTCTGCGGGCGGCTCTTGCGAGAGCACGTCGATGCCCGCGCCGCCGAGCGTGCCGTATTTGAGCGCGGCCAGCAGGGCAGTTTCGTCCACCAGGCCGCCGCGCCCGCAGTTGATAAGGACGGCGCCGGGTTTCAGGGCGCGCAATTCGTCCTCGCCTATCATCAGCCGCGTGTCGGGCGTGAGCGGGCAGTGCAGCGACAGCACGTCGGCGCGGCGCAGGGCTTCGGCAAAGGAAACGTAGCCCTCGCGCACGGCGGCGGCGTTTTTGTGTTCGGCAAACAGCACTTCCATGCCGAAGGCGCGGGCGTATCCGGCCAGCGTGCGGCCGATGCTGCCGCGCCCGAACACGGCCAGGGTTTTGCCGTTCAAATCGCGCAGGGGCGCGCCGAAATGGCAGAAAAAGGGCGACTGCTGCCACATACCGGCGGCGATGTCGCGGCGGTAGGCGGGCAGGTTGCGCATCAGGGCGATCATCAGCATAAAGGCGTGTTCGGCAACGGATTCGCTGCCGTAGGCGGGCACGTTGCAGACGGCGATACCGGCGGCGCGGGCGGCGGCCAGGTCGATATGGTCGCAGCCGGTGGCGCACACGGCGATCATTTCCAGCTGCGGATTGGCGGCGATGTCTTCGGCGCTGATGCGGACTTTGTTGGTGGCGGCGATGCGCGCGCCCGCCAAGCGCAGGGCGGTGTCGGCGGCGGCGGTTTGCGCGTAGTCGGAAATTTCGTGCGGGAAGGTGAAACGGAAAACATCGTCGTCCGGCAGCGTGCCGCGGTCTAAAAAAACGATTTTGCTGCTCATGGGAATGCTCCTTATGGGAAAGAAGCCGTCTGAAAAGGCCGTCTAAAGAAAATCAGGCGGCATCGGAAAACGGTTACTGCGCGGGTTGGAGGTGTGCCAGCGGCAGGACGGTGGTGTTTTTCAGCTCGTCGAGCACGAAGCTGGATTTGGCGTCCTGAACGCCGGGATGCGATAGCAGCGTGTCGAGCACGAAATGGGAGAAGGCGGCCATGTCGGGGAAAAAGGCGTGCAGCAGATAATCGGTTTCCCCCGTCAGCGCAAAGCAGCTGAGCACCTGCGGCCAGCCTTTGACGGCCTGCGAAAACCGCGCCCGCGCGTCGACGGATTTGTCGATGGCAACGCGGATAAACACCTGCAAATCCAGTTGCAGGGTTTTTGCCGACAAAAGCGCGGCGTGATAGCGGATCACGCCCGCGTCTTCCAGATGCTTGACGCGGCGCAGGCAGGGCGAGGGCGACAGCGCCACCCGCTCGGAGAGTTCGACATTGGAGAGCCTGCCGTTGCTTTGCAGCACTTGCAGGATTTTCAGGTCGGTTTTGTCCAAAGTAATCTGTGTCATGCAGTTTTTCCTTTTTTTCTTCTGTTGTCGGCCGCCTCAGGGTCTGCTGACAATCAGCCTTGCAAGCCGAATGTCAACAGCCCGGGGCGTTGGGAGAATATAAGGTAAATTCCGTTAACGCACAATAGATTAAATTTCCGCCCTCTTTAAAAATTAAATGTCTCTCAGACGGCCTTTGACGCATAAAACACCGCATTTGCCGCCACATTGCCGCCAAATGTAAAGAAACGCTTGTTTCCGCAGGGCGCGCCGCTATAATCAGGCCGTCTGAAACCGCAAACGGAGAAACCCATGACCCTGAACACCACGCCTTTTCATCAAGCCCATATCGACGCGGGCGCAAAACTCATCGACTTTGCCGGCTGGGAGCTGCCCATCCACTACGGCTCGCAAATCGCCGAACACGAAGCCGTGCGTACCGACGCGGGTATGTTCGACGTATCGCATATGCTGGTTACCGACGTGGCCGGTGCCAACGCCAAAGCCTTTTTCCGCAAACTGATTGCCAACGACGTGGCCAAGCTCGCCTTCGTCGGCAAAGCCCTCTACTCCGCCATGCTCAACGACAAAGGCGGCGTGATTGACGACTTAATCGTATACCGCACCAACGAAGCCGAAACCCAATACCGCATCGTCTCCAACGGCGCGACGCGCGAAAAAGACACCGCCCAGTTCCACAAAATCGGCGCGGAATTCGGCGTGGCGTTCAACCCGCGCTATGACTTGGGTATGCTCGCCGTGCAAGGCCCAAAAGCGGTTGAAAAACTCCTGACCGTCAAAACCGAATGGGCGGACGTGGTGAACAATCTCAAACCCTTCCAAGGCGCGGATTTGGGCAACGACTGGTTTGTCGCCCGCACCGGCTACACCGGCGAAGACGGCGTGGAAGTCATCCTGCCTGGCAGCGAAGCCACCGCGTTTTTCAAAGCCCTCGAAGCGGCAGGCGTGAAACCCTGCGGCCTCGGCGCGCGCGACACCCTGCGTATGGAAGCGGGCATGAACCTCTACGGCAACGATATGGACGACGACGTGAGCCCGCTGGAAGCCGGCATGGGCTGGACGGTGGATTTGAAAGACGAAGCGCGCGATTTCGTCGGCAAAGCCGCGCTCCTTGCCCTGAAAGAAAAAGGCGTAGCCGTAAAACAGGTCGGTCTGCTGCTCGCCAAAGGCGGCGTGTTGCGCGACCATATGGAAGTGGTAACCGACGCAGGGCGCGGCATCACCACCAGCGGCGTGTTCTCGCCCAGCCTCAAACAATCCATCGCCATCGCCCGCGTACCCAAAGATTTTGACGGCGATGCGGCCAAAGTCGTCATTCGCGGCAAAGAAGCCGATGTGCGCGTGTTGAAACTGCCGTTTGTACGCAACGGGCAAAAGCAGTTTGACTAAAGATTGTTGGCAGCAAAGAGGCCGTCTGAAAACCCAAAACAGGGTTTTCAGACGGCCTTTTGCCGCGCCGCCGCGTCTCGCCCAAGGCCGTCTGAAACACGGGGAATCTGCTAAAATGCGCCGCGTCGTGCCGCTTGCGGCAAACCGTCAACAGGAAAGGATAACAAAATGAATACAGAAACTTACCGCCAAGCCCTCGCCGCCGTTGCCATCCCCGGCACGGAGCGCACGCTGGGCGGCGAAAAGGCCGTGAAAGACGTGCGCAACGAAAAAGACGGCCTGCACGTCGAAATCGTTTTCGGCTTTCCCTACAACCACATCAAAGCGCAGCTTGCCGAGTCGGTTCAGACGGCCTTGGCCGACGCGGGCTGCGGCGACACCATCCATCTGCACCTGTCCGCCGACATCGTCACCCACAAAGTCCAGCCCGGCATCGCCACCATCAAAGGCGTGAAAAACATCATCGCCGTTGCCTCCGGCAAAGGCGGCGTCGGCAAGTCCACCACCACCGCCAATCTCGCCACCGCCATGGCACGCATGGGCGCGCGCGTCGGCGTGCTCGATGCCGACCTCTACGGCCCCAGCCAACCCACCATGCTCGGCGTGGCCGAACGCAAGCCCGACCAGCAGAACAAAAAGCTGATTCCCGTCGAAGCGCAGGGCGGCATCCAAGTCATGTCCATCGGCTTTCTCGTCGACACCGACCAGGCCGTCGTCTGGCGCGGGCCGATGGTCAGCCAGGCTTTGCAGCAGCTTTTGTTCCAAAGCGAATGGGACGATGTGGACTATCTCTTCGTCGATCTGCCGCCGGGCACGGGCGACATCCAGCTTACCCTGTCGCAGAAAATCCCCGTCACCGGCTCGGTGGTTGTCACTACGCCGCAGGACATTGCCCTGATCGACGCGCGCAAGGCCGTGAATATGTTTGAAAAGGTCAACATTCCCATCTTCGGCGTGCTGGAAAATATGTCGGTGCACATCTGCTCCAACTGCGGCCATGCCGAAGCCGTGTTCGGCAGCGAAGGCGGCAAAGAACTGGCAGGCCGTCTGAACGTGCCCCTGCTTGGCCGGCTCCCCCTGCAAATGGCCGTGCGCGAAGCGATGGACAACGGATCGGCCGCGCAGCTTTTCGACACGCATCCGGCCGTTGCCGAAATCTACACCGGCGCCGCTTTCCAAATCGCGCTGGCCGTGGCCGACAAAGGCCGCGACTACAGCAAGGCGTTTCCGAAGATTGTGGTGGAATAAAGCGCTTTCGCCCAAGCGGGCAAACGGCAAAAGGCCGTCTGAAAACCAAGTTTTCAGACGGCCTTTTGCCGAACTTATTTCTTAAACGCATCCAGTGGCGCAAAAGCTTTGAAATCGGTGTTCTTATCAAGCAGCACCGTCCAGTCTTTGTTTTCCTGTGAGGTAAACGGCAGATAATACAAATCGGCGCTTGGCAGCCCGCTTTTACTGATGGCCTGAGCCAAAGCGGGATGGCCGGGATACCGTTTTTCCAGTTCGGCCACCGGCCTCATTTTGCTGCGGATGCGGTCGCGGTGGGTTTCGTTTTCCGCTTCCCACCAAGCCGGCAGCATGCGCGGTTCTATCCCCTGCATGGACATTTCGATTCTCGCCAGCTCCTCGTCTCCGCTTTTGGAATCCCGCACGGCGATTCGTTTCACGCCCGTCCAGGGCAGCTGCCGGAATTCGGGCAAAGCCTCATTCAGCCTGTTTTTGTCGATTTCCGCCGCGCTCACAGTCGTAAAGCGGTCGTTTTCAAACACCACCCAAACGGGGCGCACCGCAGTCACCGTATACAACCCGTATAGCAGCGCCGCCGCCTGTATCATGCCAACCAACAGCAAATCCGTTACTGTTTCCCGTTTCGGCTTGGCCGGATTAGCCAAAACCGACGTCAATACCGGCCCGCATATAATGTCCACGGCCACAATCAAACCGAAAATCTGCAAACCGCCCATCAAATCCGGATAAGGCTGCGGATACCAGACGAAAAACACCAATGCGGCAACCACGGCCGCCACCAAGATATTGATAAGCAGATGTATGGATGCAAGCCGAAGGGCAAAACGCCATCGGGAAAGTTTGGGTTGGGTCATACTGTTTCTCAAACCATTTCAATTCATTAAGGAAATCACACCGACAGCAAAAATCTTCGCAAAGCCGGCAGATTGCGAAGATTTTCATATCATGCGGATCTTGATTAAGAAAGCGTGCACAAGCTGTTGATCGAAGGCAGGTTTACGGAAGAACCATTGGGCTTTTTGATGCTGCACGTCCATCCGCCTTCCGCATCGCGGGTCAGCGTGATGGTTGTACCGTGCAGGGTGTTGGTCGCGTTTTTTCCCAAAACAATGCTGATGTCTTTGAAATTTTTAGACGCATCCTTCGTGATGTCGGCCGAGCTGATGATGTTGGATTGCGGGATGGTGGAATTGAGGCCGATGTATTCGCGTTTGACGCCGTCGGCCACCGTATTGTCCTCTTCCGGCCGCAGGGTCGGGAAATTGCCGTTGCCCAACACGGTTTCAATGCTGGTTACCGTGGATTTCACTTCGTAATAAGCGCGGTTGAGCTGCGTGCGGACGATATAGTTCTGATACTGCGGAATGGCGATGGCCGCCAAAATGCCGATGATTGCAATCACAATCATCAATTCGATAAGGGTAAAACCTTTTGTTTTATTTGCGTTTTTCATACTAATTCCTGATTGTGCCGTTTCGGCGGCAGCTTGGCGCGGCCTGACACGGTTAAAATTTGTTCCGATAAATAAAACGTTTGATTTCGTCCGCCCCTTCGGCGGGAGACTCCGCCCAACCGGAAGCGAGCAACACGGTCACCCCGCCCTGATCGTCAACCATGGCTACAGACGATGCCGCCGGCAGATTGCCGTCGCGAAACCAAACTGCCGGACGATTGCCCTCCCGATAGGGAAACATCGCATAGCCGTAACAATCGCGCATTTGCGCCAAGTTGCAGCTTACGTTTTCCGGCATAGAAGTGATATTAAGCTTTTCCCGTGCCAACATGGCGCGGATTTCTTTTGCCGCACCCAATGCGCTGCCCGACAGGCCTGCGGCCGAGGCCGCCGCAGCGTAATCGAAAGAAGAATAAATGTCTGCAAGGCCGGTAAGCCCTTTTTCGACATAATTGTAACTAACTTCGTCACTTTCCTGCTGTTGGCGAATGAATTTCAGGCCGTCTTGCGCCAGAGGGTAAAGCCTGCCCATCGCCTCGGTATAAGTGCCGCCGCCCGATTTTCTCGCCACGATTTCGCCCAAGAGGCAATAGCCCAAATTGGAATAGCTGGTGCGGCTGCCGGGCGTGAAATTCAAACGGATTGTTCCCAGTTCGGCCAAACGGTTGGGACAGAGCGGTTCTTCGTTCGGGTTGAACATATCGATGCCGAGCATGGAATAGCGGTCGAAGCCGCCCTGATGCAGCAGCAGATGGGCAACCGTGATGTCGTTCATGCGCGGATCGGTTTGGTTGCGGATTTCAGGCAGGATGTCGACGGCTTTGGTATCCAGGCCGATTTTGTTTTCGTTGACCAGCGCCAGCACGGCATCGGCCGTCCACAGCTTGGTCATGCTGGCATAGCGGAAACGCGTTTGCTCCGTCACCGCATCGGAAAAATAAGGCTTGTCGAAAAAGCCGTTTTCGCAATGGAATTCCCTACCCTGCGCGTCGATATAGGCGATTTGGTTGGCAGGGGCGACTTGGCGCTCGACGGAAAGCCGCAGCGCGCCCTCCATCCAGGCGGGACTGCCCGGGCTGCACGAAAGTTTGGACAAAGCCAGCTTGGCACGCAGGGGATAGAGGGCATGCCATGCCGCATTGCGCGCCATATTGTCGACATAAAAATGGATGGCGGCGGCGGCAGCAGCCAGCAGCACGGCCACGGTGAGCATATCTTTGGTTCGTTTGGCGGACATCGTAGAAACCTGCTTTCGACGGCACTAATGATAAAAACGCACCCGCGCGGGGTGCGTTTCTTGAATAACCAGAATAAGAAATATCTTGATTATTAAGGTTTAGGAGTAGCTGCAGCAGCAGCAGTAGCAGAGCAACCGGTCGGACGGTATTTCTCGTCGATGCTGGTAGAGCAAGACCAAGTGCCTTCAGAAGTACGCCCCCAACCCAGAGTTTTGCCTTTCAGAGCAGTGGCAGCGTTAGTACCGAAAGTAGCAGTAATGCTGGCAGTGCCGTTGTCGTTGATGGTTACAGTCGGGAAGCCAACCGCTTTCTCGGTAGCAGCACCCAGCAGGTTGGACTGGGTAGCACCGGTTACACAAGTAGTGGCAATGGCGTTAGCAGCAGGAGTACCGCTGTGGATAACGACAGCAGTACGGCCGTCCAAGATACAGGTTTCAACGGCAGTTTTAATCTGGGAAGTTTCACCCATTATGCGGGAAGCCTGCGAGCGGGTAATGTAGTTTTGGTATTGGGGGATGGCGATGGCAGCCAAAATACCGATAATGGCGATTACGATCATCAACTCGATCAGGGTGAAACCTTTTTGCATTGCTTTCATGTTTTAACTCCAAGTTAGTACCGGCACAATTGCCGTTTATCAAAAAATCTGACTTTTGCCGCCCCATGCGGCGCAGTCTTGTTTGCTTCATTTCCCATAATGCGTTTGGCGCATATCTTTTAAAACTCGTTTCCTTGGCCGGCTGCTGCCTGCCGCGGATGAAATGTATCAAGCACGGCTTGTGCCAACGGCTCGGTTTCAGGTGTTTTCGTTTTTAATTTTATGTTTTTAATCGGTTTAAATTTCGATTCATTTATCATGGCACGAAAATCCGTCATGACAAAAGAGTGTATTTTTGCGGCACTTCTGCCTTTTTAGGGTATCGGCATAAAGCCGCAGTTCGGCAGCTGACGGATTTTGTCAGCCCTACATTCCGCAAAGGCCGTCTGAAAGCGAAGATCCCGCAGGCATCACACCCTGCCGCTACGGCAGAGGCCGTCTGAAAACGTTCAGACGGCCTCTTTGTGTTCTGTTTTCTAAATATACGGAATACCGGTATTCCGCCAAACTTCGCTTTCAGACGGCCTTTTCAGACGGCCTTGGGGCGCATGATCACCATATGCCGCTCGGCGTCGAGCATGGGAACGTGGAGTTTTTCCACTTTCACCACTTCGATGCTGTCGGGGAGCTGTTCGATTTCTTCGTAGGGGTATACGCCTTTCATGGCCGCCCAGTAGCCGTTTTCGCCGAGCAGGTGTTTGGTGAGGGCGGCGAAGTCGCGCAACTCGGCAAAGGCGCGGCTGGTGACGACGTTGGCTTTTTTGTCGTGCATGGCTTCGACGCGGCCGGAGGCGACGGTGATGTTTTTCAGACCCAGTTCGATGGCGGCCTGTTGCAGGAAGGCGGTTTTTTTGGTGTTGGCATCGAGCAGGGTGATGGGCAGATCGGGGCGGCAGATGGCGGCGGGGATGCCGGGCATGCCGCCGCCCGAGCCGACGTCCATCATGGAGGACGCGCCTTCTATATAAGGCAGCAGGGTGAGGCTGTCGAGGATGTGGTGGCTGATAACGCGGCTCTCGTCGCGCAGGGCGGTGAGGTTGTAGGCGGCGTTCCATTTGCCCAAAAGGGCGGCGTATTCGAGCAGCAGGAGCTGGCGGGCGGGGTCGAGGGCGATGCCCATTTCGGCGAGGCCGGCTTGGAGTTTTTGTTTGTTGTCCATGGTTGTGTCCTGATCAAGGGGAGGCCGTCTGAAAGCGGTGTTTCTGTCTTTTCAGACGGCCTTTGTCGGCGGATTCGCGGTTTATTTGAGCACGACGCGTATCCAGTGGCTGACCCAGCGGCGCTGGTTTTTGGCGATGGCCGCTTCGGGCGGGTTGTCGGCGTGCTGCGGCGCTTGGGCATATTTGAAGACCTCGGGCAGCGGGGTGTTTTTCACGGCGGGGTAAACCCACATTTCGCCGGGAATGGCTTTTTGCACGGCGGGGCTTTGCAGGTATTGCACGAGTTTGGCCGCCAGCTCGGGCTCTTGCGCGCCGCCAAGCACCGCCGCGCCTTCCACCTGGCGGAACACGCCGCCTTTGAGGAACAGGTTGGCGGTGGGCGGTGTGCTGTATTTGCCTTTGCCGTAGTGCACTTCGGCGGCGGGGCTGGACGCGTAGCCGACGACGATGGGGCGCGCGCCGCCGTTTTGCGTGAATTCGGTGTAGTAGGCTTCGCTCCAGTCTTTGGTGATTTTCACGCCGTTGGCGCGCATTTTCGCCCACCAGTCAAACGCCTGCTTTTCGCCCAAGCCCTGAATGTTGGCGAGCAGAAAACCCAGTCCGGCGCTGGACATGCCGGGATTGGGCACGGCCAGCAGGTTTTTATACTGCGGCTTGGCCAAGTCGTCCAAAGTCTGCGGCAGCGGCAGCTTGTGCTTGGCAAACCAGGCTTTGTCGTAATTGAGCGTGATGTAGCCCGAGTCTACCGCCAGCGCGTGCGGCAGACTTGCGTTCACGGCGGCGGAAGCGGGCTGGCGCGGCGCGAGTATGCCGCTTTCGCGGGCTTTGAGCACCGTGGTGTTGTCGAGGCCGTATACCGCATCGGCAATCGGGCGGGCGCGGCTGAGCACCAGCTTGTTCACCATTTCGTTGCCGCTGCCCGCCTTGATCACGGACACCTTCGCATCGTTGGCACGCTCGAAGGCGGCAAAAGCGTCTTTGGGCAGGCTGAACGATTTGTGCACCGCCAGCCGTACTTCGGTTTGCGCCTGCACCTGTGTCGACGCGAACAAAAAAGCGGCCGCTGCCGCCTGCAAAACCTGTTTCATGCAACATTCTCCGTTTGGTTATAATCGGGCGCGGATGATACCCGCAAAACCGCCATGAATAAAGACACAGAGCCGATTTGGCTGTTCGATCTCGACAACACCCTGCACCGCGCCGACGCGGGCATTTTTTATCTTATCAACCGCCGCATGACCGAATGGCTGGCCGCCGAAATGCGTTTGCCTGAAACCGAGGCCGACTGCCTGCGGCGGCAGTGGTGGCACGAACACGGTGCGACGCTCGCCGGCCTGCGCCTGCACCGCCCCGAAGCCGACACCGCCGACTTTTTGCGTTTTTCGCACCCGATGGACGACATCCTGCCCAAACTCTGCGGCGAAACAGGCGCGGCGCAGGCCTTAGGCCGTCTGAAAGGACGCAAGGCCGTGCTCTCCAATGCGCCGTCGTTTTATGTGCGCAGCCTCGTGTCCGCCCTCGGCCTGAACGGCTTTTTCGGCGCCCTGCTGGGCACGGACGACTGCGGCTACGCCTGCAAGCCCGATCCCGCCGCCTATCTCTCCGCCTGCACCGCCCTGAACGCTGCGCCCGAAAACTGCATCATGGTCGACGACTCCGCCGCCAACCTCGCCGCCGCGAAAAAACTCGGCATGCGCACCGTCTGGTACGGAGAACACGCCCATCCCCTGCCCTTCGCCGACTGCGCCGCGCAAAACATGGCCGCTCTGGCGGCATGGGGCGAAAAGGCCGTCTGAAAAACAGCGCGGGCATTTTCAGACGGCCTTTTCACACAGACGGAAACGGCCTTCCGCCTCCCTGACAAAAGCGCGTACAATCCGCGCCTTTCTTTTTTACGAACAACCTTTTCAGACGGCCTCCATCCCAAACAGAGGCCGTCTGAAACCCGGAAAGCACACACCCAAATGTCCACCATTGTTTACCCCAAAACCTACGACGTCATCATCGTCGGCGGCGGCCACGCAGGCACGGAAGCCGCGCTGGCTGCCGCGCGCATGGGCGCGCAAACGCTGCTGCTCACCCACAATATCGAAACGCTCGGGCAGATGTCCTGCAACCCTTCCATCGGCGGTATCGGCAAAGGCCATCTGGTGCGCGAAGTGGATGCGCTCGGAGGCGCGATGGCGCTGGCAACCGATATGAGCGGAATCCAGTTTCGCCGCTTAAACGCCAGCAAAGGTGCGGCGGTACGCGCCACCCGCGCCCAGGCCGACCGCCTGTTGTACAAAGCCGCCATCCGCGAAATGCTGGAAAACCAGCCGAATTTGGATTTGTTCCAGCAGGCGGTGGACGATATTACTTTAAACGGCAACCACGTATCGGGCGTGAAAACCGCGATGAATGTCGAGTTTAAAGCCCGCGCCGTGGTTTTAACCGCAGGCACGTTTCTCGCGGGCAAAATCCACATCGGTTTGGAAAACTATTCGGGCGGACGCGCAGGCGACCCTGCCGCACAGTCGCTTTCAGGCTGCCTGAAAGAGCTGAACCTGCCGCAAGGCCGTCTGAAAACCGGCACGCCGCCGCGCATCGACGGGCGCACGATTGATTTTTCCGTGCTGGAAGAGCAGCCCGGCGACACGCCGATACCCGTGATGTCCGTGCGCGGCAGCGCGGCGCTGCACCCGCGCCAAGTGTCGTGCTGGATTACCCACACCAACACGCAAACCCACGACATCATCCGCACAGGCTTCGACCGCAGCCCGATGTTTACCGGCAAAATCGAAGGCGTGGGGCCGCGCTACTGCCCGTCGATTGAAGACAAAATCAACCGCTTCGCTGACAAAGACAGCCACCAAATCTTCCTCGAACCCGAAGGCCTGACCACGCACGAATACTACCCCAACGGCATCTCCACCAGCCTGCCGTTTGACATCCAGCTTGCCCTCGTGCGCTCGATGAAAGGCTTGGAAAACGCCCACATTCTGCGCCCCGGCTATGCCATCGAATACGACTATTTCGACCCGCGCAACCTGAAAGCCAGCTTGGAAACCAAAACCATCAACGGCTTGTTCTTCGCAGGGCAGATCAACGGCACAACCGGCTACGAAGAAGCCGCCGCACAAGGGCTGCTCGCGGGCGCAAACGCCGTACAGTATGTGCGCGGACAAGAGCCGCTGCTGCTGCGCCGCGAACAGGCGTATCTGGGCGTATTAGTCGATGATTTAATTACCAAAGGCGTTAACGAGCCGTATCGTATGTTCACCAGCCGCGCCGAATACCGCCTGCAGCTGCGCGAAGACAATGCCGATATGCGGCTCACCGAAGACGGCCGCAAAATCGGCTTAATCGGCGAAGCCCAATGGCGCGCATTCAACGAAAAACGCGAAGCCGTCGAGCGTGAAATCCAACGGCTCAAAACCACTTGGTACACGCCGCAAAAGCTGCCCGAGTCCGAACAAATGCGCGTATTCGGGCAAAAATTGAGCCGCGAAGCCAACCTGCACGACCTGCTGCGCCGCCCTAATCTCGATTACGCCGCGCTGATGACCCTACCCGACGCCGCACCGCCCGCCACGCTGCCTGAAAACGTGGTGGAACAAGTGGAAATCCAAGTCAAATACCAAGGCTACATCGACCGCCAGCAGGAAGAAATCAACAACCGCCGCGATTTGGAGACTTTCAGGCTGCCTGAAAATATTGATTACGCCAAAGTCAAAGGCTTGTCCGCCGAAGTGCAGCAGAAACTCAACCAGCACCAGCCCGAAACACTGGGGCAGGCATCGCGCATTTCGGGGGTAACGCCCGCTGCAGTGGCGCTGTTGATGGTGCATTTGAAGCGTGGGTTTAAAGACGCAAAGTAAACGGCAGAAGGCAGCCTGAAAAGCGGACAAACCGTTTTCAGGCTGCCTTCAAACCCATTCCGAACAAAGGAAAACGCATGAAATACTACAATTTATATTCCGCCGTGAACAACGAAGCCGCGTATGCCGATTTACAGCAAACCGACGCAGGCATTGACGATTTTATTGTGTACGGCGAGGGCGGTTACCGGCAACAAGCGGTTTTTATCGCGCAGGAAGGATATACGCCCGACAATATTTCGCAAACCGACTTTATCCAAACCATTCCCAAAATGCCTTTGTTTTCCGAGCGTTTCGTGCACAAGCTGGCGGGGCATTTGGAACAGGAGCTGGCATTTTTCCCTGCGGTGCTCAAAATCCGAAATGTGGAATTGAGGTGCTTTTTGGGCAAAATCAAACCGTCGCTTGCCTTGGTTGATTTTGAACAATCCGATTGTTACGAAATCGACGGCGAACGGTTTATCGACTACCCGCCCGTTTTCCTTGAACACGCGGGCGGGTTTGAGTATTGCGCCAAAGAGGATTCGGACAATCTGGTTTGGGTGTTTACGGAGAAATTCAAAGAATTGGTGCTTGCCAACAATCTGAACATCGCGTTTTTGCCTGTTTGAGGGGATGACGCGTTGCTGCGGGATTCCGAAATATAAAAGGCCGTCTGAAAATCCGAGACGTCTTCAGACGGCATACCGGTTTCCCATATTGTGGCTTGCCAAAACAGAATACCGAAAGGAACAAACAATGAAAAAATGCGTGGCGCTGACCGGCGCGGGCATCAGCGCCGAAAGCGGCCTGCAAACCTTCCGCGACAGCGACGGGCTGTGGGAGGGCTGGCGCATCGAGGACGTTTGCACGCCCGAAGCCTTCGCCCGCCAGCCGCAGGTGGTAATCGACTTTTACAACAAGAGGCGGCGCAAAGCGGCGGCAGCCAAACCGAATGCCGCACACAAGGCTTTGGCCGAGTTGGAAAAATATTACGACGTGCAAATCATCACGCAAAACGTGGACAATCTGCACGAGCGGGCGGGCAGCAGCAAGGTGCTGCATCTGCACGGCGAATTGGACAAGCTCAGAAGCACGGCCGACGAAACCGACGTGATGCCGTGGAGCGGCGATCAGAAGCCGTCCGACTGCGACCGCTACGGCAATCCGCTGCGGCCGCACATCGTCTGGTTCGGCGAGGCCGTGCCGCTGATGGACAAGGCGGCGGGCATGGTGTGCGGTGCCGACATTGTGATGGTGGTGGGCACGTCGCTTCAGGTTTACCCCGCCGCGTCGCTGCTTCATTATGCCCGCTCCGACGCGCCGGTTTATCTGGTTGATCCGAAACCGAATTTGAACGGCGTGCGGGCGGAGGTGTTGGCGAAAAAGGCGGCGGAAGGGGTGCCGCAACTGGTTGGCGAACTGATTGCGGCGGCACGGCGGGAACAGGGCTGAATGCCGCGGAAAAACAGTTGAGGCCGTCTGAAAAAACGGACTGCTTCGTTTTCAGACGGCCTCGGTATGGCAGAGCGGTTTCAGACGGCCTCCGCTCAATCTTTGCGGACGCGCATAAACGTGGCGAAACGGGGCAGGCCTTTTTGTGTGAAACCGCGATAGCGGTAGGTGATAACCGAACCGACAGGCGGCGGATTGGCGCGGTCGGCATCCTTGAATCCGCTGCCGATTTTGAATTCGCCCAAACTGTTGCGGCAGCCGACGGAGCCGAGTTTGCCCGCGTATTTGCCCTTTCCTTCGTAATGTTTGGTGACGGTGCATTCCGCATCCTGCTGCGGTTTCAGTTTCAGATAGCTGCTGCTGCGCCCCGCCGCGTAAGGTGCGGCAGGATCGCGCAAAATCACGCCCTCGCCGCCTTCCGCAACGATTTTTTCCATCATGGCGCGCGCTTGGACGATGTCTTTTACCGGCGTCTGCCTGACGACTGAAATATTGGCGGGGTATTTTTTCAGACGGCCTTCTATAACCGCCAACCGTTTGTAAAGATTACCCTGCGCCTGCGGTACATCGAAAACATACAGGCGTATGCCCGACCAATCGCCCGATGCGGAGCGGACAGCGGCCGAAGTCTGCTCAAAACGTCCGCGTCCGGCATAAAGCTCGCCGTCCAGCGGATAATCGGGAAAATTTTTGGTAAACCCCGGCGGAGGTGTGAAAGCGTATCCCTGACGGCTGAGCAGTTTTTTGCCGTCCCAATAGGCGCGCACGCCGTCCAATTTTTCGCTTGCCGCCCAGTTTTCCACGTTTTGGTTGCGGTACTCCTCGGCCAGCATCAGCGACGGAGCGGCATGGGCAGCGCAGCTTATGGAAAAAAGCCCACAGAAAATAAGGTCTTTCACCGCATATACCTCCAAATAATTGGTTTGCATGCGATTATCACATATAATTCAGCAGATTGCAGGCCATGCAAACCCATAACAATATCCAGCCAAGGAAAACAATGTCGCTACATGTTGAAATCATACCCGTTACCCTGTTCCGCCAAAACTGCACGCTGATGTGGGACGACGAAAGCGGGGAAGCCGTATTCACCGATACGGGAGGCAACATCCCCCGACTGATGGAAGAAGCGGAAAAACGGAATCTGAAAGCAAAAGCCGTCTGGCTCACACACGGACATCTCGATCATATCGGCGGCGTATCGGAAATCACCGCGCTCAACCCCGAAATTCAGGTTTTCGGTCCCCACGAAGCAGACCGCTTTCTGCTCGCCGACCTCGCCTCCATCACCAAACAATATAATTTCCCCCCCGCGAAACCCTTTATGCCAACCCAATGGCTCTCCGACGGCGACACTCTGAAAGTTGGAAAATATGCGTTCAAAGTACTTCATGTTCCGGGACATACGCCCGGTCATGTCGTCTTTTATTGCGCCGAAGCAGAATTACTGATTGCGGGAGACGTCATTTTTTACGAAAGCATAGGCCGAACCGATTTCGAACGCAGCAATCACGAAGATTTGATCCGCAACATCAGAGAAAAGATTTTCGCACTCCCTGACGATACCCAAATCATCACCGGTCACGGACGCATGACTACCGTCGGGCATGAAAAACGGCATAATCCGTATCTTTGAATTTTTGGATATCAGTAAGGAAAAATACCCAAAGTTCCTTACTCCTATACGTTTTTAAATTTTGAACGAATCTATAAAACAGCAGGTAACAACTGCATAACGCCACGAACACGCCGATTTGATTTTCACTGAGGTGGTTATTCCGTTATTCCTGTGAACGAACAATTTCTACCGTAGGACATCTCCCCCGTATAAATTCCACCAAAAGGTCAACTCAGACAACCATATGTCTGGGTTAGCCCTACACAGACGGTTTAACAGTCTGAATTGCTCCCATCGCTACAAATGACAAAGCCGCCGGATGCTGACAGGCACCGGCGGCTTTTGTTACGGACGGATGTGTCTGCCTACTTTTTGGCGGCGGGAGCGGGCGGTACGTTTTTGGCGGCAGGTGCGGCGGGTTTGGCTGCTTTGGCATTGGGTGCGGAACCGACGGTAGCCTCATCCTTGAGCTTGCCGAAGATACCCTCGCCGATGCCTTTGACCTTTTTCAAATCCTCAACCGATTTGAAATCACCGTTTTCCTTACGGTAGTCGGCAATGGCCTGGGCTTTGGCCGGGCCGATGCCTTATCTAGTACAGCCCCTATTTTTATCATCGAATTTGGAGAAAAGACATGACAAGCCGTACCGAACGCGACCTGTTGGGCGAGCGACAAATCCCTGCTGATGCCTATTGGGGCATCCACACCCTGCGCGCGGTGGAAAACTTCCGCATTTCCGAACGCAGGATTTCCGACATTCCCGAATTCGTGCGCGGCATGGTGATGGTGAAACAGGCCGCCGCCCGCGCCAACGCCGAGCTGGGCATGCTCTCCGCCGAAGTCGCGCAGGCGATCGACCAAGCCTGTGCCGAAGTGCTGGAAAAAGGCCGCTGTCTCGACCAGTTTCCGTCCGACGTTTATCAGGGCGGCGCGGGTACGTCGGTGAACATGAACACCAACGAAGTCATCGCCAACCTCGCCTTGGAAATCCTCGGCTACGCCAAAGGCAGCTACGGCATCATCGACCCGATGGATCATGTCAACGCAAGCCAGTCGACCAACGACGCCTATCCCACCGGCCTGCGCCTTGCCGTGTACAACAGCGCCGCCGCCCTGATGGAAAAAACAGGCCGTCTGAAAAAAGCCTTCGAGGACAAGGCCGCAGCCTTTAAAGACGTGCTGAAAATGGGGCGCACCCAGTTGCAGGACGCCGTGCCCATGTCGCTGGGCGCCGAATTTGCCGCCTTCGCCCGCTGGCTGGCAGACGAAGAGGCCAACCTGCAACGCAATATCGACCTGCTTTTAACCGTCAATCTCGGCGGCACCGCCATCGGCACCGGCGTCAACACCCCCGCAGGCTATGCGCCGCTGGCCGTGGCCAAACTCTCGGAAATCAGCGGCCTGCCGTGCACCCTGTCGCCCGATTTGGTTGCGGCCACGCCCGACTGTGGCGACTACGTCAGCGTCCATGCCGCGCTGAAACGTCTGGCGGTGAAGCTCTCCAAAATTTGCAACGATCTGCGCCTGCTCTCCTCCGGCCCGCGCGCCGGCCTGAACGAAATCAACCTGCCGGAAATGCAGGCCGGCTCGTCCATCATGCCCGCCAAAGTCAACCCTGTGATACCCGAAGTGGCCAACCAGGTCTGCTTCAAAGTGATCGGTAACGACACCGCCGTCGCCTTCGCCGCCGAAGCGGGGCAGCTCCAACTCAACGTGATGGAACCCGTTATCGCCCAAGCCCTGTTTGAAAGCATCGAACTGCTCGGCAACGCCTGCACCGCCTTGGCCGACAAATGCGTCGACGGCATCACCGCCAACCGCCAAACCTGCGCCGATTACGTTTTCGACTCCATCGGCATCGTCACCTACCTGAACCCCTTTATCGGCCACCACAACGGCGACAAAGTCGGCAGAATCTGCGCGCAAACCGGCCAAAGCGTGCGCGAAGTGGTGCTGGAACTCGGCCTGCTGGACGCGGCGCAGCTCGACGACATCCTGTCGCCCGCCAATCTGATGAACCCGCAATACAAGGCGGTGACAGCGGGTTAAGCTGCCGATTGGCATAAAACCGCTTCAAAGGCCGTCTGAAAAGCATTTCCCGCTTTTCAGACGGCCTTTTTATGCGGATGGGGCAGAAAATGGCTTAAAAGCGTATTGTTAAATACCGTTAATCCGAAAAATTGCGCCGTTTATCTATTAATAAATCGTTCGGCGCACAAAGCCGCTATGATGCATCCCGTCTGATAGATATTTGCTTTTCTAGCAAGTAAGTGAGTAAGACGTTTTCCCCGTAATGTGTTTGGCCGCCTGTCTTTTCAGGCGGCATTTTTTTGTCCGCAATTTGCCCCGAGGCCGTTTTTCAGACGGCCTTTTCCGACTACGTCCGATTACAAATTTGCTATAATCCGCCGGTTTTTATTTCCGCAAACCCACAAAACACAAAGGATTCAGACCATGGGCATCAAAGTTGCCATCAACGGCTACGGCCGCATCGGCCGCCAAGTATTGCGCGCCATTTACGACTACAACCTGCAAGACCGGCTCGAAATCGTTGCCGTCAACGCCAGCGGCGGCATCGAAACCAATGCCCACCTCACCAAATTCGACACCGTACACGGCCGCTTTGCCGCCGATGTGTCCCACGATGAAAACCACCTCATCATCAACGGCCGCAAAATCCCCTATTTCTCCACCCGCAACCCGGCCGAGCTGCCGTGGAAAGAACTCGGCGTGGATTTGGTAATGGAATGCACCGGTGCGTTTACCAGCAAAGCCAAAGCGCAAGTCCACCTCGACAGCGGCGCGAAGAAAGTGCTGATTTCCGCACCCGGCGGCGACGATGTCGATGCCACCGTTGTTTACGGCGTCAACGATGATGTGATTACCGACGACATGACCGTGATTTCCAACGCCTCCTGCACTACCAACTGCCTTGCTCCCGTGGCCAAAGTGTTGAGCGAAAGCGTCGGCATCGTCAAAGGCGCGATGACCACCATCCACGCGCTCACCAACGACCAAACCGTTACCGACGTGCGCCACAAAGACCTGCGCCGCGCGCGCAGCGGCGTGGAAAACATGATTCCCACCAAAACCGGCGCGGCCAAAGCCGTCGGCCTCGTACTGCCCGAACTCAAAGGCAAGCTCGACGGCCTCGCCATCCGCGTGCCCACCGTCAACGTATCTCTGGTTGACCTGAGCTTCCAAGCCGGACGCGATACTTCCGTCGACGAAATCAACGCGCTGATGAAAGCCGCCGCCGAAGAAGGCCGTCTGAAAGGCGTGTTGGCGTACAATACCCTGCCGCTGGTGTCCACCGACTTCAACCACACCACCGTCGCCAGCAGCTTTGATGCCACGATTACCAAAGTCGTCGACGGCAATATGGTGAAAGTGTTCGCCTGGTACGACAACGAATGGGGCTTCAGCTGCCAGATGCTGCGCACCGCCCTGCGCATGACCGGACAGGAAGTGCCCGAATTCGCATAAGCCGCGCCTGCGGCAGAGCTTAAAGAGGCCGTCTGAAAGCCCGCAAAAGGGTTTTCAGACGGCCTCTTCGGTTGGACGGGCGGTATTGCCGCCGTGTCAGCGTTTCACGCCGCTCAGACGTGCCCAGCCTTCGTCGGCGGCAACGGGATCAATGTCGAACCAGCGGCCGTAGATTTCCGACAATTCCTGCGCCTGGTCGGCCAAAAGTCCCGAAAGGACGATGCGGCCGCCGCTTTTGGTGCGGGCGGCGAGCATTTCGCCGAGCATACGCAGCGGGTTGGCGAGAATGTTGGCGACGACGACGTCGTATTGTCCCTGCGGCAGTTCGTCGGGCAGATAGAAGCGCGCCGCCGTGTTGTTTTGTTCGGCGTTGGCTTTGGCGGCGGCAACGGCCTGCGGGTCGATATCCACGCCGTCGGCGGCGCGTGCGCCGAGTTTGAGGGCGGCGATGGCGAGGATGCCCGAGCCGCAGCCGTAGTCCAACACGCTTTCGCCGCCTTTCAGTTCGGTATCCAGCCATTGCAGGCACAGGCGGGTGGTGGGGTGGCTGCCCGTGCCGAAGGCCAGGCCGGGGTCGAGTTGCAGGTTGACGGCGCCGCTGTCGGGCGCGTCGTGCCACGAGGGCGTAATCCACAGGCGCTCGGAGATTTTGATGGGGTCGAACTGCGCCTGCGTCAGCCGCACCCAGTCCTGTTCGGGCAGAAGTTCGGTGCGGTAGGGCGGCGCGGGTATGTCGAGCGAGGCGGCGGCAGCAGCCACAACGGCGGCCACATCGTCGTTTTCGGCAAACAGCGCCAGCACTTTGCTGTTTTGCCAAACCTGTTCGGCGGGCATGCCCGGTTCGCCGAAAATGGCCTGCTCTTCGTCCGTGCCCGCGTAGGCGTCTTCGATGGCGGCGGAGAGCGCGCCGTGCGCCATCAGCGCGTCGGACAGGGGTTCGGCGATCAGTTCGTTAACGATAAAGGTGGTTTGCTGGTAGGACATGGTCGGGCTTTCAATCGGGGTTGGGATGGAGAGGCCGTCTGAAAAGGCAAAACGGTGTTTCAGACGGCCTCAAACAAGGAAAATCTCAAAAATCGCCCCACAGCGTCTGCATCGCGGCGAGGGCGGCGACGGGGGCGGTTTCGGTACGCAGCACGCGGCGGCCGAGGGTGACGGCGGCGAAGCCTGCGGCGGCGGCGGCGGCGGCTTCCTGTTCTGTCCAGCCGCCTTCTGGGCCGACGGCAAGGATGGCGTGCCGTGTCGGCGGCAGAGTGCGCAGACCGGTGCCGTTGCGCGGGCTCATCAGCAGGCGGGTGCCGCCTGCGGGCAGCAGCGCGAGCGCCTGCGTGAAAGGCAGCAGCGGGCGGATGGCGGGAACGGTGTCGCGCCCGCTCTGCTCGCAGGCGGCCACGGCGATTTCCTGCCAGCGCGCCACCCGCTTGGCCGCACGTTCGCCATCGAGCCGCGCCACCGAGCGGGTGCTGACAACGGGGAAAATTTCGTTCACGCCCAATTCGACGCTTTTCTGAATGATGAAGTCCATCTTCTCGCCCGCCGACACGGCCTGAACCAGCGTGACCGACAGCGGCGATTCGCTTTCAGACGGCCTCTCGGCCAGAATCCGCGCATCCGCTTCGCGTTTGCCGATGTGTTCGAGCACGGCCGGATAAGCAAAGCCGCCGCCGTTGAACAAAACGATTTCCTCGCCCGCGCGGCAGCGCAAAACGTGCAGATGGCGCACCACGGCGGGCGGCAGGGAAACGGCCGCGCCCTCGGTGAGGGCGGCATCGACAAAGAAGCGGGGCATAATCGGTAAAAATCGGTTAATATAGCCCGCAATTATACAATACAGGTGCGGCGCGCAATGCATAGCGCGCGCCGCCGCGCAGACAGGCCGTCTGAAAACTTTCGGGCGGCCTGTACGGATAAAGGACGGCAATCGTGTTGCAAGAATTACAAACGCTGGTGAAACACATCGCGCACACCGAAGTGATGCCGCGCTTTCTCACGTCGGCCGCAAGCGAGAAGGCCGACGGCAGCATTCTGTCGGAAGCCGATCTGGCGGCGCAGGCCGCTTTTTCAGACGGCCTGCGGCAGATTGCCGGCTGCCCGATGCTCGGCGAGGAAATGGCCGAACAGGCGCAGCGCGACTTGTGGCTGCACAACCACGACGCGCTGTGGGTGGTCGACCCGATAGACGGCACCACCAATTTCGTCAACGGCTTCCCCCACTTCGCCCTCTCCGCCGCCCTGCTGCGGCAGGGCAGACCCGAAATCGGCGTTATCTACAACCCCGTGTCCGACGAATGCTTTTACGCGCAGGCCGGGCAGGGCGCGTTTCTCAACGGCCGCCGCCTGCCGCTGGCGCTGCGCGAAAAAAAACTCCACCGTGCCATCGCCGGCGTGGAAATCAAATACCTGCGTTCGGGCAAACTCTCCAGCCGCATGAGCACCCTCTCGCCGGTGGGCAGCATCCGCAGCATGGGCAGCAGCACGCTCGACTGGTGCTATCTCGCCGCCGGACGCATGGACGTGTACGTCCACGGCGGCCAGAAACTGTGGGACTACGCGGCAGGCTCGCTGATTTTCAGCGAAGCAGGCGGCTGCCTCGCCACACTCGAAGGCGACGATTTTTGGAGCGGAGAACACGTTTTCCAGCGATCGGTCATTGCCGCCGTCAGCCCGCAGCTGTTCGATCCGTGGCTCAAATGGATACGCAGCAACCAGTAGGCCTGCAAACCCCCGCCTTCGTTAAAATAAAAAAGAATTGCATACGTCGGCTCAAGCCCTTATAATGCGCTCCATCAATCGGGTCTAATCCCTGCCCGGTTGGTGTTTTTCTATGACGTTTTCCCATAATGTATTTGGCCGCTCGCTCCCTGAGCGGCATTTTTTTTGTCTGTTTTTCAGATGGGTTGTACCGTTTGTTTGAAAAATATGCCACTTATCGGAAAAACGGTCTATAATGGCATCGCCTCAACGGTCGGACACAGGCCGCAGGCATCAGACAAAAACAAATACTACGGGGTAAAACATGAAAAAACTATTCGCACTGCTGCGCGCGGAATGGCGTGCGGCCTTCGATCCGAAAAGCATCGTGCTGCGCGACTACGGCGATTTGAAAGCGCACGCCAAATCGCTGAAACTGCTGAGCGCCGAAGAGCGCGAAACGCTGCTGGAATTTGTGACTCAGGCGGAAATCGGCCGCCAAACGGGGCGCTACACCGCCGCCCGCTACGGCATTACCGTCGGCGAGGCCATCGAGCACCAGCATATGATGGACGACATCGAATCGTCGGTTGCATCGTTTGTGATGTGACGGAATACGGAAAGGCCGTCTGAAAGCCCGAATCGGGGTTTCAGACGGCCTTTTGCCGTGTGCCGCCGCCATCGGCATCCCTGTGGCGGGGCGGGGTTCAAAAGCGTCAGGCCGTCTGAAACCTTGCTTTCAGACGGCCTCAAAGCGCCTGCGGTTCAGCTGCCGTATTCCTGCCACAGGGTTTCTTGCAGGCTGCGCGCTTCTTCGGCGGCTTCGGCGCGGACGTAGCTGCCGTCGGGCTGCATGATCCAGGCTTGGCAGGTGTCTTCCAATGCCAGCGTCAGCCCTTCGCGGATCACGCGCGCTTTGAGTTGCGCATCTTCAATCGGGGTACAGGTTTCGATGCGGCGGAAGAAGTTGCGTCCCATCCAGTCGGCGCTGGAAATGTAGGTGTCTTCCGCGCCGCCGTTGTAGAAATAATAGACGCGGGCGTGTTCGAGCTGGCGGCCGATGATGGAGCGCACGCGGATGTTGTCCGACAGGCCGGGCACCTGCGGGCGCAGGGCGCACATGCCGCGCACGATCAGGTCGATCTGCACGCCCGCCGCGCCGGCTTCGTAGAGGGCGTCGATGATGCCGGTTTCGATGAGCGAATTGAGTTTGGCGACGATGCGGGCGGGGCGTCCGGCTTTGGCGTGCTCCGTTTCGCGACGGATGCCTTCGAGCAGCATTTTGTGCAGGGTGAAGGGGCTTTGGTAGAGGGTGTTCAGACGGCCGGGCTGGCCGAGGCCGGTGATTTCCATGAAGATGGTGTTGACGTCGGCGGTGATGTTTTCGTCGGCGGTGATGAGGCCGAAGTCGGTGTAGATGCGCGAGGTGCCCTGGTGGTAGTTGCCCGTACCGAGGTGGGCGTAGCGTTTCAGACGGCCTTCTTCGCGGCGGATGACGAGTGCCATTTTGGCGTGGACTTTGTAGCCGAATACGCCGTAAACGACGTGCGCGCCCGCGTCTTCGAGGCGCTGCGCCCAGTTGACGTTGTTGGCTTCGTCGAAACGCGCCATCAGTTCGACGACGACGGTCACCTGTTTGCCCGCCAGCGCGGCGTTCATCAGGGCTTTGGCCAGCTCGGAAGTCGTGCCGGTGCGGTAAATCGTCATTTTGACGGCGACGACGTCGGGATCGGCGGCGGCTTCGCGGATGAGGCGGACGACGGGTTCGAAGGATTGGTAGGGATGGTGCAGCAGGATGTCCTGCCGCGCGGCCGCATCGAGTATCGAGCGGTCTTTTTTCAGCGGCGCGGGCACGCTGCCGGTGCGCGGGGCGAATTTGAGGTCTGGACGGCCGACCATGTCGGGCACGGCCATCAGGCGCACGAGGTTGACGGGGCCTTCTACCTGATAGAGGTCGGCGGGTGTGAGGCGGAAATGGCCGAGCAGGAATTCGCACAGCTGCGGCGGACAGGTGTCGGCCACTTCGAGGCGCACACCGACGCCGTATTCGCGGTCGTGCAGCTCGCTTTGGATGGCGGCGCGCAGGTTGGTGAGGTCTTCTTCGTCGACGGTGAGATCGCTGTCGCGTGTGAGGCGGAACTGGTGGCAGCCTTTCACTTCCATGCCGGGGAAAAGCAGGTAGACGTATTCGTGCAGGATGGACGACAAAAAGACGAAGCCCTCGTCTCCGCCGCAGATTTCGGCGGGCAGTTTTACCACGCGCGGCAGGATGCGCGGGGCTTGGACGATGGCCATGCCCGAGGAGCGGCCGAAGGCGTCGCGGCCTTCGAGTTCTACGGCGAAATTGAGCGATTTGTTCAGCGGGCGCGGGAAGGGGTGCGAGGGGTCGAGGCCGACGGGGGTAAGTATCGGCCACAGTTCGCGGTCGAAATAGCTTTTAATCCACGCGCGCTGTTCGGCCGTCCAGTTGCGGCGGCGATAGAAATGGATGCCGGCCTGTCCGAGCGCGGGTTGCAGTTCTTTGTTGAACACGGCGTATTGTTCGGCAATCAGGCGGTGCGCTTCTTCAGAGGCGGCGGCCATGGTTTCGGCGGACGTCAGGCCGCTGTCGAGCAGGCGGGCGGGGTTGCGTTTGTGTTCGCGCCGCAGCCAGGCCATGCGTACTTCGAAAAATTCGTCGAGGTTGGACGAGACGATGCACAAAAACCGCAGCCGCTCCAACAGCGGCACGCGCACGTCCTGCGCCTGTGCCAGAACGCGGCGGTTGAAGGCGAGCAGGCTCAGTTCGCGGCAGAGAAAGCGGTCGGATCGGGGCATGGCGGTCTCCTTTTTGTCTGTTGTCGTTCTGTTCGGATTTTTCGGGAAAACGGCGGCGGCGCACCGTTTTCAGAGGCTGTCAGTATAAGTCGCGCGGCGGTGTTTTGCCAGCGGGAGGCCGTCTGAAACGGGCTTCGGGGCGTATGCCGTTTGTTTGAAAGTATGACATACGTCAAACATTCTTTTTCGCTGCATGATTTACAATAGCCATTTTTTGCGGACGCAAGGCGTCCTTTAAAAAACCATTCCAAATAAGGAGATGTCGATGAGCATCAAACACGAAATACGGGATAACGAAATTTTTGTCTTCGGCTCGAACAAGGCCGGCAAACACGGCTTGGGTCCCGCCCTTACCGCGCGGATGAAATACGGCGCGGAAATGGGGCAGGGCTTCGGTTTGCAGGGGCAGTCGCTGGCGATACCGGTGAAGGACGAGCAGCTCAAGCTGCTGCCGCTGGAAGAAATCCAAAGCTATGTCGATCTGTTTGTCGAGTTTGCCAAAACCAATTTCGACAAACGCTTTTTCGTGACGCCCGTGGGCACGGCGCTGGGCGAATACGGCGCGGCCGATATCGCGCCGCTGTTTAAAAACGTTTCCGACAACTGCCGCCTGCCGCCGGAATGGGAAGAAATCATCAAGGGGCTGTGAGGCCGTCTGAAAAAGCACAGTGGTGCAACAGGCCGTCTGAAAACGCATTTGCGGGTTTTCAGACGGCCTCTTTGTATGGCAGGATGCCTGCAAAAGGAAGGGAAGAAGGTTACAGGCCGTCTGAAAACGGAGTTTCAGACGGCCTGTAAGGTTTATTGCGGCTCTTGCGGCACATAGCCTGCGACGGAATCGGCGCCGTCGCCGAAGAAGTAGTTTTCCATCTGCTGCGCCAGATATTCGCGCGCGCGCGGGTCGGCGAGGCTGAGGCGGTTTTCGTTGATGAGCATGGTTTGGTGGCGCGTCCAGGCCATCCATGCTTCCTGGGAGACGTTTTCAAAAATGCGTTTGCCCAATTCGTTGGGCAGCGGCGGGAATTTCATGCCTTCGGCTTCTTTGCCGAGTTTCACGCAGTGAACCATGCGGGTCATTTTCTTTCCTTTTTTACGGGTTTCAAACGCGCGGATTCTAGCCCACGGGCGGGGTTTTGTATAGGAAGGGCGGCGGCGGGCGTTTCAGACGGCCTGATCGGTTTTTTCGCACAGAAAATCGATAAAGCTGCGGACTTTGGCACTGAGGAAGGTGCGGTCGGGGTAGGCGGCGTAAAGGGTGGCGGAGAAGATGTGCCAGTCGGGCAGCAGGCGGATCAGGCGGCCGTTTTCGAGGTCGCGGCGCGCCGTCCATTCGGGCAGATAGCCCAGGCCGCAGCCGGCAAGAACCATTTGCCGCGTCATTTGGGTGTTGTCGCTGCGCACGGCGGCTTCGGGGCGCAGGGTATGGCGTTCGCGGCCGCGGCTGACGGTGAGGCTGTCGACGTCGGTGTAGGCGGGCAGCACGAAGGGATGGGCGGCGGCTTCCTGCGGCGTGGCGGGGGTGCCGTATTCGGCGAGGTGTTCGGGTGCGGCGGCGAGGTAGAAGGGGATTTCGGCCAGCGGGCGGACAATCAGGCCGGGCGGCAGGCCGTCTGAACTGACGCGCAGGGCAAGGTCTATGCCTTCGGCGATGAGGTCGGCCTTGCGGTTGTCGAGTATCAGATCGAAGGTAACCTGCGGGTAGCGGCGGCGGTATTCGGCGAGCCAGCCGCAGAACATGGCGTTGGCAAACCACATGGGCATGGTGATTTTGAGCCGCCCCTGCGGGGTTTCGGCGCTGCCGGCGGCGCGTTCGGCGGCGGTGTCGAGCGTGTCGAGGGCTTCTCCTGCGCGGCGGTAGTAGTCTTCGCCCGCTTCGGTGAGGTTCAGGCTGCGGCTGCTGCGTTGCAGGAGCTTGGCGCGGACGTGGCGCTCGAGATGGGAAACGTGTTTGCTGGCCATGGCGGTGGAGATGCCGAGTTTGTCGGCGGCGCGGGTGAAGCTGCGTTGGCGGACGACTTCGCAGAAAACGCGCAGGCTCAAAAGGGTGTCCATGGTTTCTTTTGGGGAAAGGTTGCGTCAACGGCGCGAGTATATATTCCCGCTTATGCTTTATCTATAATGCCGGCCTTGCATTGCTTTTATTTATTACACACACATCAAGGAGTTTGACCATGAATGCTTTAAACCGTTTCGCTCCCGCCGTGCTGTCGCTGCTGCGCATTGCTTCGGCCTATATGTTTATCCTGCACGGCACCGCCAAGTTTTTCTCTTTCCCCGTATCGATGGGCGGCGGCGCGCCGTCGGGCATTTATCTGGTAGCGGCAATTTTGGAAGTGGGCGGCGGCCTGCTGCTGCTTTTGGGCTTGCTGACCCGTCCGGTGGCCTTTATTCTCTCTGGCCAGATGGCGGTGGCCTATTTTATGGCGCACGCCGCTGAAAGCCCGCTGTTCCCGATTGCCAACGGCGGCGAGTCGGCCGCGCTGTTCAGCTTCCTGTTTCTCTATTTTGCCGCAGCGGGCGGCGGTGCGTGGTCGCTGGACAATCTTTTGTGCAAATCCCGTTCCCAATAAGGAGTCCGAATATGTCTTACCAAGCCCTGCAACAGGCGGCCGAAGCGCGCCGCTCGGTGTACGCGCTGAACAAAAACCTGCCGCTGCCTGCGGGCGAAGTGGCGGCGATCGTCGAGCATGCGGTGCGCCACATGCCTTCGTCTTTCAATTCGCAGTCCACCCGCGTGGTGGTGCTGTTCGGCGCCGAGCATGAAAAGCTGTGGCAGTTTGCCGAAGACGCGCTGCGCGCCGTCGTGCCCGCCGAGTCTTTCGAGCCGACGGCGCAGAAGCTGGCGATGTTCAAAGCCGCTGCCGGTTCGGTACTGTTTTTTGAAGACCAGGACGTGGTAAAAGGCTTGCAGGAAAAATTCCCGCTTTATGCCGACAATTTCCCCGTGTGGGCGGAACACGCCGACGCCATGCACCAATACGCGGTGTGGACGACGCTGGCCGCCGCCGGCATCGGCGCCAACCTGCAACACTACAACCCGCTGATTGATGCTGCCGTCGCCCGCGAATGGAACATCCCCGCTTCGTGGACGCTGCGCGCGCAGCTGGTGTTCGGCGGCATCGCTGCGCCGGCGGGCGACAAAACTTTTGCGCCGCTGGATGGGCGCTTTAAGGTGTTTGGCGCGTAACGGCGTTTGCCTGACACGAAGAGGCCGTCTGAAAACCCTGAATCGGGGTTTTCAGACGGCCTCTTTGTATTTTCCGTGCGGCAGACGAAAAACGGCGCAGCGCCTGCCCGTTTTCAGGCGGCCTGAGAAGTAACGCGGGCGGTTTGAGGCCGTCTGAAAGCAAAATCCGCTTTCAGACGGTCTTTTCCTGACGGCTTATTTTTTCCGCTTCGCCCTCGGGTGCGCCGCGTCGTATACCTTGGCCATATGGTCGAAATCAAGCTTGGTGTAAATCTGTGTTGCCGACAGGCTGCTGTGGCCGAGCAGCTCCTGCACGGCGCGGATGTCGCCGGCCGACTGCAACAGATGGCTGGCGTAGCTGTGGCGCAGCATGTGCGGGCTGATGTGCTGCGGGCTGCCGCCTACTGCCGCCCAGTCGCGCAGGCGGTTTTGCATTTGGCGGATGCCCAGACGGCGGCCGTGGCGGTTGGTGAAGAGGGCGGTTTCGCCTACGGCGGCGGCGCGCTGCGGCAGGTAGGCGGCGAGGGCGGCGGCGCTTTTGCCGGTGAGCGGCACCTGGCGGTGTTTGCCGCCTTTGCCGCGCACGGCCACCCAGCCTTCTTCCAACAGCACGTCGGCCAAGTCCAAACCATGCGCTTCGGCCACGCGCAGGCCGCTGCCGTAGAGCAGCTCGAACAAGGCCAAATCGCGGGCGGCGCAGGCATGGCCGGCGTCGGCGGCGCGGTCGAGCAGGGCGTTGAGCGGTTCGGCGTCGACCGCTTTGGGCAGCAGCTGCGGCGCTTTGGGTGCTTTCAGACGGCCTGCGGGGTTGGCATCGAGCAGGCCGAGGCGCACGAGATATTCGGCAAACTGCCGCCAGGCCGACAGTTGGCGCGCCATGCTGCGCTCGCCCAAGCCCTGCTGCGACAGTTTTTTCAGCGCGGCGGCAAAGTCGGCGCGGCCGACGGTGTTTCCGTGGCGCGGCATGATGTCGGCCAGTTTGTCGAGGTCGCGGCGGTAGGCGGCGATGGTGTGCGGCGATTTGCGCTGTTGGCGCAGGGCGTCGAGATAGGCGGCGCGGTGCGACAGGAATTCTTCGGGAGTCATGGGCGGCGGAGTAGGGGAGAAACGGCGGCAGGGTAGCAAGCGCGGCGGCGGCGGGCAAGGGAGGCCGTCTGAAAGGAATGGTCGGATACGGTTGGCGGTTTTGCTGTATATTGCCGGCTTTTTTTGAAGGAAACACAATGACTCTGCCCGCCTGTCCGCAATGCGGTTCCGAATACACTTATGAAGACGGCGCCAATCTGGTCTGTCCCGAATGCGCCCACGAATGGGATCCGCAGGAAACAGCCGCCGCCGAGGCCGATGCCGAAGTTAAAGATGCCAACGGCGCGGTGTTGCAAAACGGGGATATGGTGGTATTGGTGAAGGATTTGAAAGTCAAAGGCAGTTCGATGGTGATTAAGCAGGGCACCAAGGTGAAAAACATCCGTTTGCAGGAGGGAGATCACAATATCGGCTGCAAAATCGACGGCAGCGCGATGAATTTGAAATCGGAGTTTGTGAAGAAAGCCTGACGGCGGTTTGCACCGACACAAACGGCAAAGGCCGTCTGAAAACCTGATTTGGGTTTTCAGACGGCCTTTTTGCTTTCAGACGGCCTGAACGGACGGCCTTAACGCGCCAGATGTTTCAAATGCCCGTAGCCTGCCGCGTCCATCTCTTCCAACGGAATGAATTTCAGGCTGGCGCCGTTGATGCAGTAGCGCAGGCCGCCTTTGTCTTTGGGGCCGTCGGGGAACACGTGTCCCAAGTGCGAGTCGGCAGCGCGGCTGCGCACTTCGGTACGCACCATGTTGTAACTCAAATCGTTGTGCTCGGTTACAGCGGCAGCTTCGATGGGCTTGGTAAAGCTCGGCCAGCCGCAATGGGAGTTGTATTTGTCGGCGGAGGCAAACAGAGGTTCGCCGCTGACGATGTCCACATAGATGCCGGGTTTGAACAGGTGGTCGTATTCGTGGCTGAACGCATATTCGGTGGCCGCGTGCTGGGTTACTTCGTATTGCTCGCGGGTAAGCGTGCGCTTGAGTTCGGCATCGCTGGGCTTGCGGTAGGTGGCGGCGTTAAAGCCTTTGCCTTGCGGCGCGGCTTTGCCCGGCAGCGGCTCGTCGGCCTTACGGATGTCGATGTGGCAGTAGCCGTTGGGGTTTTTAATCAGGTAGTCCTGATGGTATTCCTCGGCATCGTAGAAGTTTTGCAGCGGCCGGTTTTCTACCACGATGGGCTGGCTGTATTTTTTCTGCTCGCGCGTGAGGGCTTGCTCAATCACGGCTTTTTCGGCCGGGTCGGTGTAGTACACACCGGTGCGGTATTGGATGCCGCGGTCGTTGCCCTGTTTGTTGAGGCTGGTGGGGTCGATAACGCGGAAGTAGTATTGCAGGATGTCGTCGAGGCTCAATTTGTCGGCATCGTAGGTTACTTTTACCGTTTCGGCGTGGCCGCTGTTGTTGATTACATCTTGATAATTTGGGTTTTTCGTGTTGCCGTTGGCGTAACCCGATACGGCGTCGGCCACGCCGTCGATGCGTTGGAAATAGGCTTCCAAGCCCCAGAAGCAGCCGCCGGCCAGATAGATGGTTTTGGTATTCATGGGTTTCACTTTCGCTTTGTCTTGGGTGTTGAACTGTGTTTTCAGACGGCCTAAGTCGGCCTCGGGGTTGTCGATGAGCGCGAGCGCTTGGGCTTCGTTGATGCTGCCTTTGACGATGCGGGCGACATTGCCGCTTTTGTCGAGCACCGCCCACGAGGGGTACACGCCGATATTGAGGCTTTTGGCGATGGTGCCGCCGTTGTCGGCGACCACGGGCAGCTTGGGATAATTGAGGCCGGCATACCATTTTTGAAAGTCGCCGTCTTTTTTCTCGCCGAGAAAACCGGGCGAGGCCACGGTAATCAGGTTGGCCGATTGGAAACGTTTGTCCTGCGCCCATTTTTCGGTGTGGCCGAGCTCCGACAAACACAGCGGACACCAGCTCGCCCAAAATTTAATCAGCGTGGGCTTGTTTTTCGCCAGCAGGCGCGGAGCGGGTCGGCCGTGCGAATCTTTGAGCTGCGAGAGCATCTGCGGCACGGGCGCGGCTTCGGCCGTTTGCGCGTGCGTCAGAAAAAACGCCAAAGCCGCCGCCGCTGCGCCCAACAGCAGCACGGGCAGCCGGAAGGATGTTCGTTTTTGCATGGTCGTACTCCTTTTTCACGGTTCGGATAGGCATTAGACGCGCAGCAGCGGCAAACCTTACAGAATTTCCGCGCCGCCGTAAAAAAAATTTTCAGACGGCCTTTTCGGGCGCGGAAAGCCTGCCGCTATAATCCCGCCCTTTGCATTGATCAAGAGATTCCCACTATGAACATCACCGCCACCCTCGCCGCCGAACTTTCCGCCACTGCCGACCAAATCGAAGCCGCCGTTGCCCTGCTGGACGACGGCGCGACCGTGCCCTTTATCGCCCGCTACCGTAAGGAAGCCACGGGCAGCTTGGACGACACGCAGCTTCGCACCCTTGCCGAGCGTTTGCAGTATCTGCGCGAATTGGAAGAGCGCCGCGCCGCCGTGCTCAAATCCATTGAAGAACAGGGCAAACTCACGCCCGATTTGCAGGCGCAGATTGAAGCCGCCGACAACAAAACCGCGCTGGAAGATTTGTATCTGCCCTACAAACCCAAACGCCGCACCAAGGCGCAAACCGCGCGCGAACACGGTTTGCAGCCGCTGGCGGATTTGCTGTTAAACGAGCAGCCGCAAGACGTAGAAGCCGCTGCCTCGCCCTTTGTCAGCGAAAACGTATCCGACACCAAAGCCGCGCTGGACGGCGCGCGCGCGATTCTGATGGAGCAGTTTGCCGAAGACGCGGAACTCATCGGCACGCTGCGCGACAAGCTGTGGAACGAAGCCGAAATCCACGCGCAGGTTGTCGCGGGCGAAGAAGAAAAAGGCGAGAAATTCAAAGACTATTTTGACCACCGCGAAGCCGTGCGCGCCATGCCCAGCCACCGCGCGCTGGCGGTTTTGCGCGGGCGCAACGAAGGCGTGTTGAACATCGCGCTCAAATATCAAGCCGACGACACGCCGATTACCCAAGCGAGCGAATACGAGCAGCTGATTACCGCGCAGTTTGCCGTTTCAGACGGCCACAAATGGCTGCGCGACACCGTGCGCCTGACTTGGCGCGCAAAGATTTTTCTGTCATTAGAACTCGAAGCCTTAGGCCGTCTGAAAGAAGCCGCCGACCATGACGCGATTACCGTATTCTCCCGCAATCTCAAAGACTTGCTGCTGGCCGCGCCGGCCGGCCGCCTGCCCACGCTTGGCTTAGACCCCGGCTACCGCAACGGCGTGAAATGCGCGGTGGTCGATGATACGGGCAAACTTTTGGATACCGCCATCGTCTATTTGCACCAAGAAAACAATCTATTAGCCACGCTCTCACGCCTGATTAAGGTGCACGGCGTGAAGCTCATCGCCATCGGCAACGGCACCGCCAGCCGCGAAACCGACAAACTTGCGGGCGAACTGGTGCGCGGTTTGCCCGAGATGGGGCTGCACAAAATCGTCGTCTCCGAAGCGGGTGCGTCCATCTACTCCGCCTCCGAGCTTGCCGCCCGCGAGTTCCCCGAGCTTGATGTCGCCCTGCGCGGCGCGGTATCCATCGCCCGCCGCCTGCAAGATCCGCTGGCCGAACTCGTGAAAATCGACCCCAAATCCATCGGCGTCGGCCAGTACCAGCACGATGTGAACCAAGCCCAGCTTGCCAAATCGCTCGATGCCGTGGTGGAAGACTGCGTGAACGCCGTGGGCGTGGACGTGAACACCGCCTCCGCGCCGCTGCTCGCCCGCATTTCGGGGCTGAACGCCACGCTGGCGCAAAACATCGTTGCCTACCGCGACGAAAACGGCGCGTTCGACAGCCGCAAAAAACTGCTCAAAGTGCCGCGCCTCGGCGAAAAAACCTTCGAGCAGGCGGCGGGATTTTTGCGCATCAACGGCGGCAAAGAGCCGCTGGACGCATCCGCCGTGCACCCCGAAGCCTATCCCGTCGTCGCCAAAATGCTGGCGCAACAAGGCATTACCGCCGCCGAGCTCATCGGCAACCGCGAAAAAATCAAACACATCCGCGCCGCCGATTTCACCGACGAGCGCTTCGGCCTGCCCACCATTTTGGACATTTTGGCAGAATTGGAAAAACCCGGCCGCGACCCGCGCGGCGAGTTTCAGACGGCCTATTTCGCCGAAGGTATCCACGAAATCAAAGATTTAGAAATCGGCATGATTTTAGAAGGCGTGGTCTCCAACGTCGCCAACTTCGGCGCATTTGTGGACATCGGCGTGCACCAAGACGGCCTCGTCCACATCTCCGCCCTGTCAAACAAATTCGTGCAAGACCCGCGCGAAGTGGTCAAAGCCGGCGACGTGGTGAAAGTGAAAGTGCTGGAAGTGGACGTGCCGCGCAAACGCATCGCGCTGACCATGCGCCTTTCAGACGACCCCGCATCAAGCGCAGCAGGCAAAAGGCCGTCTGAAAACCCGCGCAACCGCAAAGGCAGCCAACGCAACACCGACAACAAAGCTCCGCAAAACAGCGCAATGGCCGATGCGTTTGCCAAGTTGAAGCGGTAAGGCAGTCTGAAAGCATAACAAAGCAGCCTGAGATTCACTTTCAAGCTGCCGCTCCCACAATCCCTGAAAGACAAACCCCATGAAAACACCTGATTTCATCCCTTCCAACCTGCTCACCGACACCCCGCCCGGCACAGCCATACAGCCTGAAAAAAGCACCGCTACTCCGCCGCTTTTGTTCAGTCGTGAGCTGATGGACGAGTTGGGTATTGATAAAAACCACTGCGGCATATTCAGCGTGCACGGCGAAGCCATGAAGCCGACGCTGGACGGGCGTTGCGAATTGCTGGTTGATTTCTCCGATAACAAACTTACCGACGGCGGCATCTACGCCCTGCAAATCGGCAGCCGCTCCCTTGTCCGCCGCGTAAAACTGCTGCTGCGCCAAATCATCCTGGCTTGCGACAACCCCGAATATCCCGACATCACTATCGAAGGCGAAGACCTTAACCGCCTGAAAGTTGTCGGCCGCGTGCGCTATATCGGGCGGCGGATTTGAATGAATATGGCAAAAGGCCGTCTGAAACCTTTTCAGACGGCCTTTTGTTATCTGTCGGCACAGCGGCGGGGCGGGTTCAGCGGAAGCGGCCGCCTTTGATTTGCAGGCCGTCGGGGTTGAGGCGGGCGGCGAGGGGGTTGTTGCGCAGGGCGTGGGTGAGGGCGGCGGCGAGGCCGTCGGCGGCGTCGGCCTGGGGTGTGCCGGAGAGGCGCAGCATGCGTATGACCATGTGCTGAACCTGCTCTTTGGCGGCTTTGCCCTGGCCGACGACGGCCTGTTTGATTTGCAGGGCGGTGTATTCGTAGACGGGCAGGCCGCGGATGACGAGGGCGGCGACGGCCGCGCCGCGCGCCTGGCCGAGCATAAGGGTGGAGGCGGGGTTGGCGTTGACGAACACTTTTTCGACGGCGGCCTGCTGCGGGCGGTATTGTTCGATGATTTGGCCGATGTTTTCGACGATGATGCCGATGCGTCCGGCCAATTCGTCGCCGGGGATGGTTTTGATGCAGCCTGAGGCGACATAGTGATGTTCGCGGCCGACGATGTCGATGATGCCGAAGCCGGTGGTGCGGCTGCCGGGGTCGATGCCGAGGATGCGCAGGGGTTGGTCGGTCATGCGGTGGTTTCCGTGTCGGGGAGCGGGGCGGCGTGTTGCCAGAGTGCGGTTTTTTCGGCTTTGCCCAGGCGTTTGATTTGCGCTTCGCGTTTTTGCGCCGCGCTTTTGGTGAGGCCGCTGTCGGTGAGGCGCATTTGTTGCGGTTTGTGCATGCGGGTGTAGCGGGCGCCGCGTCCGTTGCGGTGGGCGGCAAAGCGTGCGGCGGGGCGGTTGCTGATGCCGCAGTAGAGCGAGCCGTTGCCGCAGAGGATGAGGTAGACGCTCCATGCGGTGTCGGGCGGGGCGGTGTCGGTCATGGGAGGCCGTCTGAAAGTTTGGATTCGGTGCAAAGGCCGTCTGAAAGCTTCAGACGGCCTTTCGGTACAGTTTCGTTTATTTGATGCGGTTGACGGGCAGGGGGACGATGTTGCCGTCGGTGAGGGCAAACCACCAGTAGCCGGTGCGGCCCGCTTCAGTGGCATGGTCGACGCGGCAGAAGGCGAAGGCTTTGTTGTTGATGCAGCCGAAGTGGTGCGGTTGCCAGCTTGCGGGCAGGTGTTTTTTCCATTTTTCAACGTCTCCTTTGGCGGAGGTGGCGAGGCGGCAGTCGCCCGTGCCCCGGCAGACGGGCTGCCATTGGCCGCCCGCTTCGCGGCCGTTCATGATCCATTGTTTGCCGTTGAGGGCAAACTGCATCTGCATGGGGGTGGGGTTTTCGTTTTGGTCGAGCAGGACGTATTCGCCCTGGTCGGCTGCGGAAAGGGGGGCGGCGGCCAGTTGCGCGGCGGCGGTGAGTGCCAGCAGGGGCAGAAGAAGTTTTTTCATCGGGTTTCCTTTCTGTATCGGATGGGTGGCAAAGGCCGTCTGAAAGTCCGAAATGCTTTTCAGACGGCCTCGGGTGTGTTGACATTCGGCTTGCGGCGGTGTTTTTGGCAAAAAATACCCGCCTGCCGTGTCAAAAATGCTCGCAAGGTGCCCAACCTTGCTGTGCTTTTTTCCTTGCATTCGGGCATTTTTTACTCAAAAAACCGTCCCGCAAAACACACCCTGAAGATTACACGCCTTGTTTCAGGCTGGCTTCGATAAAGCCGTCCAAATCGCCGTCGAGCACGGCTTTGGTGTTGCCGACTTCGTGCCCGGTGCGCAGGTCTTTGATGCGCGAGGAGTCGAGCACGTAGGAGCGGATTTGGCTGCCCCAGCCGACATCGGATTTGCCTTCTTCGAGCGCCTGTTTTTCTTCGTTGCGCTTGCGCATTTCCAACTCGAACAGTTTGGAGCGCAGCATTTCCATCACGATGCGGCGGTTTTCGTGCTGCGAGCGGCTGGATTGCGATTGGACGACGATGCCGGTGGGAATGTGGGTGATGCGCACGGCGGAGTCGGTTTTGTTGATGTGCTGTCCGCCCGCGCCCGATGCGCGGTAGGTGTCGGTGCGCAAATCGGCGGGGTTGATTTCGACTTCGAAGCTGTCGTCCACTTCGGGATAGACGAAGACGGAGGCAAAGGAGGTGTGGCGTTTGTTGTTGGAATCGAAGGGCGAGTAGCGCACGAGGCGGTGCACGCCGGTTTCGGTGCGCAGCAAACCATAGGCGTATTCGCCTTCGAGGCGGAGGGTGGCGTTGTTGATGCCGGCGATTTCGCCGTCGTCCTGCTCGATCACTTCCACTTTGAAGCCTTTGCGCTCGGCATAGCGGGTGTACATGCGAAGCAGCATGCCCGCCCAGTCTTCGGCTTCGGTGCCGCCTGCGCCTGCGGTGATGTCCACGAAGCAGTTGTTGGGGTCGGCGGGTTGGTTGAACATGCGTTTGAATTCGAGGCCGGCCATTTGTTTTTCGAGTTCGGCCACGTCGTTTTCGATGGCGGCAAAGCCGTCGGCGTCGTTTTCTTCGACGGCCATTTCAATCAGCATGCGGTTGTCGTCGATGCCCGAGGCGATGCCGTCGAGGGTGAGCACCACGCCTTCGAGGATTTTGCGCTCTTTTCCGATTTCCTGCGCGCGTTTGGGGTCGTTCCACAGATCGGGGTCTTCGGAGAGGCCGACCACTTCTTCCAGGCGGTCTTTTTTGCCCTGGTAGTCCAGATAGTCGCGGATGTCGGCGCTGCGCTGTTCGAGGTCGTCGAGCTGGTTGTTGAGCTGGTTGATGCGTTCGGCTTCCATAATGCTTCTGCTTGTTGAATAAGGGGCGCATTTTAAAGGATTCGCCCGTTTTCCGCCATTTGAGGCCGTCTGAAAGGGTTTCAGACGGCCTCAAAGCATGTTTTCCAGTACAATGCCGCGCTTTACAAAAACAAAACCTTTCCAAACACATGACTGCCCCCTCCCCCCTTATTGCCCTGTGCGCGGGCGAAGCCTCCGGCGATCTGCTCGGCGCGCACCTGATCGAAGCGATACGCGCCCGCTGCCCGCAGGCGCGGTTCACCGGCATCGGCGGCGCGCGCATGGCCAAGCTCGGCTTCGAGAGCCTTTACGATCAGGAAAAACTCGCCGTGCGCGGCTTTGCCGAAGTGGTGAAACGCCTGCCCGAAATCCTGAAAATCCGCAAAGGTTTGACCGCCGACATGCTGCGCCTGCGCCCCGACGTGTTCGTCGGCATCGACGCGCCCGATTTCAACCTAGCCGTGGAAGGCCGTCTGAAAGCGGCGGGCATCGCCACCGTGCATTACGTCAGCCCCTCCGTGTGGGCGTGGCGGCGCGAGCGGGTAAACAGCATCGTCAAACAGGCCAACCGCGTGCTGTGTCTCTTCCCGATGGAACCGCAGCTCTACCGCGACGCGGGCGGGCGGGCGGAATTTGTCGGCCACCCGATGGCGCAGACCCTGCCGCTGCAAGCCGACCGCGCCGCCGCCCGTGCCAAAATGAAGCTCGACCCGCAAACGCCCGTTTTCGCCCTGCTGCCCGGCAGCCGCGTCAGCGAAATCGACTACATGGCGCCCGTCTTTTTTCAGACGGCCGCCCTCGTTCTGCAACGCCTGCCCGCCGCCCGCTTCCTGCTGCCCGTCGCCACCCACGCCACCCGCGTGCGCCTGATGGAAATCTTAGCCAAAGACGCCTACAAACGCCTGCCGATCCAACTGATGACCACCCACACCGACCTGGCCTGCACCGCCGCCGACGCCGTGCTCGTCACCAGCGGCACGGCTACATTGGAAGTCGCCCTGTGCAAGCGGCCGATGGTCATCAGCTACAAAATCTCGCCGCTCACCTACGCCTATGTGAAGCGCAAAATCAAAGTGCCGCACGTCGGCCTGCCCAACATCCTGCTCGGACGCGAAGCCGTGCCCGAGCTGTTGCAGGGCAAAGCCAAACCCGCGCTTTTGGCCGACGCGCTGATCAAGTGGTACGAATCGCCCGAAGCCGTCGCCGCGCTGGAAAACGACTTCCGCGAACTGCACCTCACCCTACGCAAAGACACCGCCGCGCTGGCGGCGCAAAACGTGCTGGAAGAAGCAGACGTGGCAATCTGAGACGCACAAAAAGGCCGTCTGAAAACCCGAAACAGGGCTTTCAGACGGCCTTTTCATGTCTGCCGCACCAACGGTTTTCCAAGCGCCGCGCAAACGGCAAAACGGCGGTTTGCCCGTTCTCAGACGGCCATTTTGTACAAAGGCCGTCTGAGAACGTTTCCAACCTTACGCGTCGCGTTTTTCCAGCGCGGCCACGGCGGGCAGCTCTTTGCCTTCCAAAAATTCGAGGAACGCGCCGCCGCCGGTGGAGATGTAGCCGATGCGCTCGGTTACGCCGAATTTGGCGATGGCCGCCAGTGTGTCGCCGCCGCCGGCGATGGAGAAGCCGCTGCTTTGGGCAACGGCATCGGCCAGTGCTTTGGTGCCGCCTGCAAATTGGTCAAACTCAAACACGCCTACCGGCCCGTTCCACACGATGGTGCCTGCCTGTTGCAGCAGCGCGGAGAGTTCGGCGGCGGATTTCGGGCCGATGTCGAGAATCATGTCGTCGGCCGCCACATCGTCGATGTTTTTGACGGTTGCTTCCGCGTCGGCGGCAAATTCTTTGGCCACCACCACGTCCACCGGCAGGGGCACGCTGCCGCCTTTGGCCGCCATTTTCGCCATGATTTTTTTCGATTCTTCCACCAAATCGTGCTCGGCCAGCGATTTGCCGATGGGTTTGCCCGAAGCGAACAGGAAGGTGTTGGCGATGCCGCCGCCCACGATAAGCTGGTCAACCTTGTCGGCCAGCGAGTCGAGAATAGTGAGTTTGGTGGAAACCTTGCTGCCGGCAACCACGGCGGCCATCGGGCGGGCAGGGTTTTTCAAGGCCTTGCCCAGCGCATCGAGTTCGCCCGCCATCAATACGCCCGCGCAGGCAAGCGGCGCGGCTGTGGCTACGGCTTCGGTGGAAGCTTGGGCGCGGTGCGCCGTGCCGAATGCGTCGTTCACAAAAATATCGCACAAAGCGGCATAGGCTTTGCCCAATCCGGCATCGTTTTTCTTTTCGCCTTTGTTGACGCGCACGTTTTGCAGCATCGCCACTTCGCCCGCCTGCAAAACGGGTTTGTTTTCGCGCCAGTCGTTGAACACTTTGATTTCTTTGCCCAACAGCGCGCCCAGATGCGCGGCCACGGGGGCAACATCGTCTTCGGGGTGGAATTCGCCTTCGGTGGGGCGGCCGAGGTGGGTCATCACGATAACCGCCGCGCCGTTGTCGAGGCAGTAGCGGATGGAAGCGAGCGAGGCGCGGATGCGCGTGTCGTCGCTGATTTTGCCGTCTTTAAACGGTACGTTCATGTCGGCGCGGATAAGTACGGTTTTGCCGGAAACGTTTTGGTCGGTGAGTTTCAAAAATGCCATGATGGGATTCCTTGCGTAGTCGGATGAAGCAAAACGCGCATTATCCGACAATGTAAAGGTTCGGTAAAGGAAAGGCCGTCTGAACGGGTTTCAGACGGCCTTTACTGCATCAGGCGGGGTGTTGCGCGGCGGTACATACGGTTTCGGATATTCCGACAGACACGGCGGGATTTGGTACAAGCGCAAGCCGTGTGTCTGCGTCCGAACCGTTTTCAGACGGCCTCAGTCCTGCTGCAGCACTTGCCGGTAGATTTCTTTCAGACGGCCTGTGACGGCGGCTTCGCCGTATTCGGCGAGGCAGTGGGCGCGCAGGGTTTCGCGGTCGTAGCGGCGGCAGTTAGCGTGCAGTTCGAGCAGGGCGGAGGCGAGGGCTTCGGGGTTTTCGGGTGGGACGAGGAGGCCGTTGCCGTCGTTGACGATGCCTTCAGGGCCGCCGCAGCGGGTGGCGGCGATGGGTAGTCCCTGCGACAGGGCTTCGATAAAGACGACGCCGAAGGTTTCGCTGCGGCTGGCGAGGACGAAGGCATCGCTGCGGCGCATGAGGCGGCGCACGTCGGCGGGGACGAGTGCGCCGTGGAAGGTGACGGCGTGTGCGATGTTCAGACGGCCTGCCTGGTTTTGCAAATTGCCCAGTTCGTTGCCGCCGCCGCCGATTTCGAGGCGCAGGGCGGGTTGGCTTTGCAGGGCGCGGGCGAAGGCGTCAAGAAGGATGTCGAAGCCTTTGTTGTGGTCGAGGCGGCCGACGGAACAGAAGGTGAAGGTGTCGCTTGTTTGGTTTTCAGACGGCCTTTGGGCGGTAAAGGGTTCGGCGAAGTCTGCGCCGAGGATGTTGGGCAGGTATTGCCAGTTCAGGCCGGGGTATTCGCTTTCGAGCAGGCGGCAGAAGGCGGGGCTGACGGCCAGCCGCACCGCCGCGCCTGCCGCCGCTTGGTTCATGGCGGGGCGCTGCCAGCGGCGGATGAGGCCGCGCGCGTAGGTGCTGCTGTGTTCGGTGACGATATAGGGGATATTGTGTTTGGCGGCGATGCGACGGGCGAGGATGCCGCCGTGGTTGACGGCGTGGACGTGCAGGAGGTCGGGGCGGCCTTGTTCTTTGAGGTAGCGCCCGAACAGGCGCATGCCGGCGGCGAGCCAACGTTCGCGGTCGAAATGGGGCAGGGGCGGGCAGAGGTAGGTGTTGTGGGCGGTGTAGGTGGGAATGAGGCAGTCCCCGCCTGAGGCGTGCGGGGATGACGTTTCTGAAAAGATGTTTTCGCCGTAGCGGCCTGTGAGGATTTCGCGCCAGCGGCGCGGCGAGCGGAACAGAGGTGCGACGACGCCGACGCGCAGGCCGGCGCGGGCGAGGGCGTGCGCCTGTTGGCGGAAGAAGATGCCGTCGAGGGAGTCGGGCGTTTCGGGATACCAGGAGGGGAGGAGGAGGATGTGCATGGGGGATCGGGCGGGGCGTTTTCAGACGGCCTGTGACGGTTGAGGCCGTCCCCGTATATGCGGTTGAGGCCGTCTGAAAAAGGTTTGGGCCTTTGTTGGGGCAAAAAATTCAGGCCGCCTTTGCTTCTGTTCGGCGGCCTGTCCGCTTATTTGGCGGGGGCGGGAGTTGGTTTGCCCTGATCGGTTGGAAACCATTTCTGATAGATTTTATCGTAGGTGCCGTCGGCTTTGATTTGCTCCAAGCCTTGATTGAGCTTGTTCAGCAGTTCGGTTTTGCCCTTGGTTACTGCCAATGCGTAGTGGTTTTTGGCGGAACTGCCGTCGCTGATGACACGCAGTTTCTGCTCTTTGTAGGTGTTGGCATAGTAGTTCAGGGGGCCGGCGTCGGCGAAGGCGCCGTCGACGTTTTTGCGCATCACTTCGCGCGTTGCCGCCCAAACGGAGGGCGTGCGCGTGATGATGCCTTTGCCGCTTTGCAGTTTGGCGAGGCCGGTTTCACCCACTGTGTCGACCACGACGGCGATGTTTTTGCCTTTTACGTCGCCAATCGAGGTAATCGGGCTGTCTTCGGGGACAATCAGTGCCATCGAGGTGTCAAAGTGCGGGTTGGTGAAGTCGACCATGGCTTTGCGCTCGTCGGTCACGGTAATCGCCGCCACGGCGATGTCCGCGCCTTTGCCCAAATCTTCCAGCATGCCGGTAAAAGGATGGGGGATGTAGTTGGTGCGGAAGCCCTGTTTGTCGCCGATAGCGTTGACCAGGTCGATACCGAAGCCGGAGGGGCGGTTGTCGGTGTCCGACATCACAAACGGGGCGAAGCCGCCCGCTTCAAAAAATACGTTTTGCACGGGGCGGGAGTCTTGTGTGGAGTTTTCCACAGCGGGCTCGCTTTGTACCGGCTTTCCCTTGCTTGCCGTGTCGCCGCAGGCCGCCAAGGAAAACACAACAACAAGGGGCATAAAACGTCGTAACGAAATCATGATGATGCTCTCTTTTCGGGTTGGGATTGCAGGGCGGAAAATCATTTGCGCAGGCTGATGACGATGGCCGCGCTGCGGTTGCGCCAGGTTATCGGGATGACGAAGGAGCGGTCTTTGCGCGGCAGCAGGATTTCGTCGGGTGCGCCACGCAGGACGATGGGCACGGAAATTTCAAATTCCTCGCCGAATTCGCTGCGCGCGTTGCCGGCGATGGTGTTGGCCACTTCGCCCACCAAATCGGCCATCAGCTCTTCGCCGGTGTCTTTCTCGCCTATCAGCACCAAAAGGCGTTCGAGCAGCTCTTTGGGGGCGGTGAAATAGACGACGCCCTGGTTTTTTCCCGAAATGGCAATTACGCCGGTGAAATCTTTGGCCGACGGTATTTTGTTTTCGATGAGGTAGGGCGTGCCTACCACCAGTTCTTCCCCTGTAATCATTTGCGCGAAATATTTTTGCACGCCGTCGATAAATATTTGTAACTTCTCTTCTTTCATGTTTATTCCTGTGTTTGTGACAATCGGTTCGGGCGGTTTGCCGAGGCGGCCGCGAATCAGCCTTCCAGCATTTCGTTCAGTGCGCCGAACAGTTCTTCGTCGGAAAATGGCTTGTAGAGGAAGCCGCGCGCGCCCAGTTGCAGGGCTTTGATGCCGGTGGCTTTGTCGGCCAGCGCGGAAACGACCAGAATATTGGCGTTTTCATCCATGGCGGTGATTTGGGCGATACACTCCAAGCCGTCCATTTTGGGCATGGTCAGATCCATGGTAACCACATCCGGGTGGTGCTGGCGGTAGAGGGCGATTGCTTCTTCGCCGTTTGACGCGGAGGCCACCACTTCGAAATCCATTTTGCTCGACCCGCGCGAAATGCGGTTGCGGATAACGTTGGAATCGTCGACAACCATAATGCGTTTTGCCATAGTTTTTAATCCTTATCCTAATTTGGGCAGCGTGAAGGTGAAACGGGTATAGCCTTGCGGGCGGGTGGTTACGTTTACCGTGCCGTTCAGAGAGATGATGCGGTCTTTGATGATGTCCAAACCTATGCCGCGGCCGGCGTCTTCGGTGCTGTCGTTGGCGGTGGAGAAGCCCGGGCTGAACAGCAGTGAAACCAGCGTTTTTCTGTCCAGATTGGCGGCTTCTTCCTCGGTGTATCTGCCCAAACTTACGGCTTTTTGCGCGATGGCGCGGTAGTCGATGCCGTTGCCGTCGTCTTCGAAAGTAAGGACAAATCTGTCGCCGTGGTATTTCAGTCCCATGTGGACATGGCCGATGGTGAGTTTGCCGCGCTGGTTGCGGATTTCGGGTTTTTCGATGCCGTGTACGACTGCATTGCGCAGCAGCTGGATGGCGATTTCGGTAATGACCCGATCCATTTTTTTGTTGCCGGTGCTTTCCAGGCCGCTGTAGGTGAAGGCGGCTTCTTTTTTGTTGCGTTTGGCGATATCGGCGACAAAATCGGCATAGCGGCTGCGGGTGGTTTGCGGTGTGGCGGCTTGCTTGCCGTCCAAAGTAACGGGGGCTGTACCACCGATTTTAGCCAGCAGATCTTCGATGGTGTGGGTGAGACGGATCAGTTCTTCCAGTTGCACGGTCAGACCGAGGAAGTTTTCGCCGGAGAGCTTGGGCGTTTGTTTCAGGCGGTTGAGGTTGGTTTCGAAGTTTTCCGCCATATTGGTGAAGCCGCTCAGTTTCAGGGCGGACGCTTCGCCTTTCATGCTGTGCACTTCGCGGTAGATGGCGTTTACTTTTTCATACAGCGACATGCCGCTTTCGTCTTGCACCTTCAATACCGAGTTGATGCTTTGGATGCGCTGCTTGGTGTTGTTGATAAAGTCGTTCAGCGAATCGCGGTCGGCCTGCAAAATGGTGCTGAGCATTTCGAGCTGGACGTCGTTCTGCTCGCGCTCCTGTTCCATTTTCTGTTCCAGCAGTACGGCATCGGTAACATCTTCCACGTTCACCAGCACGCGGGTAATGGCTTTGCCGTGATAGACGCGGCGGAAGTTGAAGTCGAGAAAGCGCTCGTTGCCGTCAACCTTTACTTTCTGGCGGATGAGGGGGTTGAGCGAGGCAATCAGACGTTCTTTGGTGCGCGCGTTGTAGAGCTGGCCGACGAAGTCGTTGGTGGTGTTCAGGTCTTTGGTGTCGATGAAGCTGCTCAAAACGTCGAGCAGGTTTTTGCCGCCGACATTTTTCTGGCCGATCAGGCTTTCGAGCTGTTTCGAATATTGCGAACCGATGGTCAGGTCTTTGTCGAGCAGGAACAGACCGGTGGTTACCGTGTCCATAATCTCGGTAGTTTCTTTTTTCGCCGCATCTGCCGATTTGTCGGCGGCGAGCAGTTTGCGGATGAAGTAGGCCAAGAACAGCGCAAGGTATAACACTGCGCCCCCGATACCAAAAATCTCCACGTTTCTTAATTGGATGCCGCGTTCTTCCAACTTGGCACGTTTGTTTGCCAGCAGGAAATTGGTGATTTCGGTAAAGCGGGCGTTGTTGTTTTGCAGACTCAATAACGCAGCATCAACCAACGAAGCATCGGCGGTGGGGTCTTCGGCCTTTTTCAGATAGGCGTCTACGATGATTTTTGATTCTTTCCATTTTCGCACCATCTCTGCCATCAAGGCTTTTTTGACACCTTTGTCGGCTGCGTCCACCAAATATTTCCGGCCGTCAATGGAAAGATAGTCGCCGCCTTTGGCTGTGGCCTGCAGCGAGCGGGAAAAAGCGTCTTGCGCCTCTTTGGTACGTTTTAATGCACCTTGCACCAAGGGATTTTTCGGGTCTTGGTGGGTGTTGAGTTTGAGCATCTGGACGTTTTCCAGCAATTCGCCATACGCGTTTGCCATTTCGGCGGTAACGTAACTTTGGACGGAATCTTCTTCAATCTCGTTGGAAATATGGTTGGCATAAGCCAATAATCCTGCCAGCAATACAACGAAGATGCCGATGGAGATAATCAATCCTCGATACCGACTCAAACCGGCGGAATCGGTTTTGGGCGCCGTATTGTCGTTCATGGCTTTCCTTTCACTCAAATAAGAAATGTGTTTTCAGGCTGTTGAAAAGGGCGGTTGAAACCAAAGTGTGGTGTCCGTCCATAAAATTACGCGGCAAGTCCGACCCATTGCGGTTGGGATTGTTTTACGGATGGAGCAGCACGAAAACAAAGAAGGAGGCCGGTATTCCTCCGATAAGGTTTCAGCCCTCTGCCCGATTGGGCGGCCGGAGCGACGGTTTCATTCATAATGTAAGTCCTCAATTTGGTTGGTATTTTATACTGCCGGAAAACAACGGTTTGGGAAGATTCGGAGTGAAGCTTTCTTCCTTACAAATTTATTTCCAAAAAATGCAATTTGGAAAATTTTGTGTTGTTTTGTAAGTTTTCTCAGCTTTTTCGGATTATAAGTTATAAATATGTAAATTTACACTTAATTATGTAAAGACAAATTTATCCGGTTTTATTTCGATATTTGTTGATTTATATCAAATTAATGCGTTTTGGTAACGGATTGCACTCAAAAAACGATTGGGGGAGCAAAGACTGCCGGGGTGGCGAATGTAAAAGTCTCCGAAGGCATGGTAGCGGACAGGCCGTCTGAAAGGACCTACCGCCGCCCAAACCGGGCTTTCAGACGGCCTAAATCATCGCGGACCAGCCAAGCCGCCCACAGAAGCCCGGCCGTCCACAAAACGGCAAACAGCGGATAGTTTTGTGCGTTGCCGAACAGGGTGTGCGACACGGCGGCGGCGAGGGTGGCGAGAGTGGCGGGGTAGAAGGTGCGGCGCGGCAGCGGCTGCCACAGGCGGGCGGACAGCTCGCTTTTGAGCACGCAGAAAATCCAGAACGCCGCCGCCGCCGCTGCCGCCGCGCCGCGTGCGCCGTAGGGCGGGATAAGCGCGTAAAGCAGCGGCAGGGCGGCGGCGAGGGCGGCCAGCGAAACCGAGGGGACAAGGCCGCTTTTGCGCCGCACATTGATACCGATGCCTGTTGCCTCCGTCAGCGTATACAGCAGCGGCACGAGCACGGACGACACCAAAACGAAGCGCACGGCGGCATACTGCGGCGGCAGAATCAGATCGGCCAGCGGCGACAGCAGCCCGGCCAAACACGACAAAGCCAGCACGGCGGCGCAGAGCAGGGCGGCGGCGCGGGCGACTTTGTCCGCGCCGCCGCCGTCTGCCGCCCATTTGAACACCGTCGGTGCCCACACCGTGGCAAACACGTTTTGCAACATGCCCGCCGCCGCCGCAAAGCCCGCCGCCAGCGCGTATACGCCCAACTCTTCCGGCGCGGCCAAATCGCGCAGCAGCCAGCGGTCGGCCGAGGAAAACGCCCAGTAAACCAACGCGCCCGCCGCCAGCGGCAGGCCGTAGGCGAGGGCGGAGCGCAGTTCCGCCGCCGACCAGCGTGCCCGCCATGCCGCCGCGCAGTCGCGCCGAGTCTGCCACAACAAAAACGGCAGCGCCGCCGCCTGCGCCGCCGCGAACACCGCCAGCAGGGTGAAGGTGTCGGCGGGCAGCCAACCCGTCAGGCAGAACGCGGCCGCCGCCAAAACCAGCAGCTTGGGCAGCAGCTGCGACAGCGAAAACGCCCACGCCCGCCCGTTCATCCGCAGCACCAGCGACAGGCAGCGCGCCAGCAGTAGCGCGGCGGCAAACAGCAGACACAGCAGGCTCAAACGCGCGTCGGCGAGCGAAAACACGGTTTCAGACGGCCTCTCGGGCGCAAAAACCATCAGCGCGGCAAACGCGGCGACGGCCAGCAGCAGCGGCGGCGCGGCCGTGTGTTTCAGCAGCGCGCCCTCGCGCCCCCTGTAATGGTGGAACTCGCGGATATAGCTCTGATCCAAACCCAACCCGAGCGCAATCAACGCCAGCGCGGCGGCGGTTTGCATCAGCAGCAGCCGTCCCATGTCGGCGCTTGAAAAATGGCGCGACAAAAGCGGCAGGGCGGCAAACGAGGCGGCCGCGCCGCCGACGGGGCCGGCGGCATAGGCGAGAAGGGTTTTGAGCTTCATAAAACAGGCTGGGAAAAGGGTTATACGGCGGTTTTCAGACGGCCTCTGTGTCTTTTGAGGCCGTCTGAAAATGCTCTGATGCCGCGCGGCAAGGTATGGTTTGAAAACGGCATAAAGCGGGCGTATAATGCCGCGTTTTTTTGCCGCTTGGCGGCAACAGAACAGGCATCCGCCAAAGGGCTTTGCGCCCCTCACAAACATTTCGACAGGAAAATCATGAACGAAAAGCAAATCCGTATTTTGGGTATTCTGGCCAGCATCATGGCCGTGGGCATGTATGTGGCCTATATCCCGCAGATTCAGGCCAATCTGGCCGGACACAAAGGCACGCCGATTCAGCCGCTGGTGGCCTGCATCAACTGCACGCTGTGGGTGTTTTACGGCCTGTTCAAAAAGCCGCGCGACTGGCCGATTGTCGTTGCCAACGTGCCTGGCATTATCCTTGGCCTGATTACGTTCGTCACCAGTCTGTAAAAGGCTTGTGACACAGAGTGGGTTTTCCGCTCTTTCTTCATTCTGACTTTATTCTGAGGCCGTCTGAAAACCTTTCAGACGGCCTTTTTGTTTATTCTGCTTCGGGTTTCGTACCACGCAGTTCGTGAAAACACGCGCGCCAGTCGGCAAAATGCCCCTGTTCGATGGCTTCGCGCATTTCGGCCATGATGGTTTGGTAGTAGTGTAGGTTGTGGATGGTGTTGAGTTGCGCGCCGAGAATTTCGCCGGCGCGGTGCAGGTGGTGCAGATAGGCGCGGCTGAAGTTTTGGCAGGTGTAGCAAGTGCAGCTTGCGTCCAGCGGCGCGGTGTCGTGTTTGTGTTTGGCGTTTTTGATTTTTACGTCGCCAAAACGGGTAAACAGCCAGCCGTTGCGGGCGTTGCGCGTGGGCATCACGCAGTCGAACATATCCACGCCGTGCGCCACGCCGTACACCAAATCTTCGGGCGTGCCCACGCCCATCAGATAATGCGGTTTGTGCGCGGGCAGCATCGGGCCGACGGCGCGCAGCATGCGGTACATCTCGGGCTTGGGTTCGCCGACACTCAAACCGCCGATGGCCAGCCCCGGAAAGTCAAATTCTTCCAGCCCGCGCAGCGACTGTTCGCGCAGGTCTTCATACATCGCGCCCTGCACAATGCCGAACAGCGCGTTGGGATTTTTCAAATCTTCAAACGCTTTTTTCGAGCGCTCCGCCCAGCGCAGGCTCATTTGCAGCGATGCTTCGGCCTGCGCTCTCGTCGCTTCGCCGGGCGTGCATTCGTCCAGCTGCATGGCGATGTCGGAGTTCAACACCGTTTGGATTTTCATCGAGATTTCGGGCGACAGGAATAATTTGTCGCCGTTAATCGGGCTTTTGAAGGTGCAGCCTTCTTCGGTCAATTTCCGCATATCGGCAAGCGAAAACACTTGGAAGCCGCCCGAGTCGGTGAGTATCGGCTTGTCCCAGCCGATAAAGCGGTGCAGGCCGCCGAATTGTTCGATGACTTCCAAACCCGGGCGCAGCCACAGATGATAAGTGTTGCCGAGAATAATCTGCGCCTTGATGTCGGCGAGGTTGGCGGGCGACATGGCTTTGACCGAGCCGTAAGTGCCCACCGGCATGAAAACGGGCGTTTCGATTTTGCCGTGGTTGAGTTCGAGCGTGCCGCGGCGGGCGTGGCCGTCGGTTTTGTGCAGGGTGAATGTGAGCATGGTGTTCGGGTGCGTGCGGGAAACAAAGGGGCGGATTATACGGCAAGAGGCCGTCTGAAAACCCTGCGGCGGGTTTTCAGACGGCCTGACATTCGCGGCGCGTGTTCAGCCGTCGATGAGGGCATCAACGAAGGCACGGGCGTTGAAGGGACGCAGGTCGTCGATGCTTTCGCCGACGCCGATGTAGCGCACGGGTATCGGGCGGGCGGAGGCGAGGGCGGCGAGGACGCCGCCTTTGGCCGTGCCGTCGAGTTTGGTGACGATGAGGCCGGTGACGCCCAGTGCGTCGTCGAAGGCTTTGACCTGGTTGACGGCGTTTTGGCCGATGTTGGCATCGAGCACGACGATGATTTCGTGCGGCGCGTCGGGCATGGCTTTTTGCAAAACGCGTTTGACCTTTTTGATTTCTTCCATCAGATGGAGCTGGGTGGGCAGGCGTCCGGCGGTGTCGGCCAGTACGATGTCGGTTTTGCGGGCTTTGGCCGACTCGACGGCGTCGTAGCAGACGGCGGCGGAATCGCCTTTGGCCTGGGAGATGACGGTGACGCCGTTGCGCTCGCCCCATTCCTGAAGCTGCTCGCGGGCGGCGGCGCGGAAGGTGTCGCCTGCGGCGAGGATGACGGATTTGCCCTGCTGCTGGAAGTATTTGGCGAGTTTGCCGATGGAGGTGGTTTTGCCCGCACCGTTGATGCCGGCCATCATGATAACGAAGGGTTGGCCGTTGTCAGGGATTTCAAGCGGTTTTTCCAGCGGCGCGAGCAGGTCGTAGAGGGCTTCTTTAAGCGCCTGACGCAGCTCGCGGCCGTCTGAAAGGCCTTTGAGGGAGACGCGACGGCGCACTTCGTCCATCAGCTGCTCGGTGGCTTCGATGCCCATGTCGCTGGTGAGAAGGACGGTTTCGAGTTCTTCGTAGAGGTCTTCGTCGATTTTGCCGCCGCCGAACACGCCCGCGAGGGATTTGGCCATTTTGTCGCGCGATTTGCCGAGGCCTTTTTTCAGACGCGCCGCCCAGCCGCCGTTGTCGGTTTGCTCGGTGTCGGTTTGTTCCGTGTCGGTTTGTTCCGTGTCGGTTGCGGACGGGGTTTCGGCGGTGTCTGCCGCTGCGGCTTCGGGCGGCGGGTTGTCGTTTTCAGACGGCCTCCCGTCTGCCGCTGCCTCTGGCGCGGTTTCGCTCGGATTGAGGCCGTCTGAAACGGTGTTGTCGGACGGGGTTTCGTCTGCGCCCGCGGGCTCCTGCGTTTCGGCGGGACGGTTGAGCAGGCCGCTGCGGTCGGCGTTGCGGATGTCGTCGAGGTATTTCTGACGCGCGGCGGCGGCTTCGTCCGCAGCTTCGGCGGGCGCGCTTTCGGCGGCGTTTTGCGCGGTGTCGGTTTGCTCCGCTTCTTTGTCGGCGGATTCGGTTTTGCGTTTGAATAGGAAGTCGAATAGTGCCATGTGTGTTCCTGACGGCGGGTAGTGGGTTAGCTTTTGTCGGCCTGGCGGGAAACGGCGTTGAGCTGCTCGGCGGTCAGCGGGCTGTCGTCTTCGAAGCTGACGTTGTCGCCGAGATCGGCGTCGTCCATTTGCAGGCCGTCGTCTTCGGGGAGGGCGGACGGTGCGGGTTCGGCAGGCTGTGCGGGCGCGGGCGGCGGGGTGCGGCGGAAGAGCTTGGCAAGAAATCCGAACATGATTTATTCCTTTTATTGCGTTGTTAGGCTGCTGGCGGCGGATTGTAACGCAAGCGGCGCGGATTGGGGCGCGGCGGCGGCGCTTTTTTGCTTTTCAGACGGCCTTTGCCCCTTTAATATGCGCGTTTCGTTTATTTGTTGACAGGAATTCGGATGATGTTGCGTTATTCTGCGGTGCTGCTTTTGGCGCTTGTGCCGTTTTCGCAGGCGGAGACGGTGCTCTCGACGCTGCCCAACGGCATGAAGGTGCTGGTGAAGGAAGACAGGCGCGCGCCGGTGGCGGCGGTGCGGCTGTGGTACAAGGTGGGCAGCGTGGACGAGCACGCGGGCAAAACGGGTTTGAGCCACGCGCTGGAACATATGATGTTCAAGGGTACGAAGGCCGTGCCTGCGGGCGAGTTCAGCCGCCGCGTCGCCGCGCTGGGCGGCAACGACAACGCCTATACCAACCGCACGGAAACGGTCTACACCACCAATATCGCGGTGAAAAACCTGAACGAAGTGCTGAAAATGGAGGCCGACCGCATGTCCAACCTCAATTTCAGCGACAAGGCTTTCGCCAACGAGATGGACGTGATCCGCGAAGAGCGCCGCATGCGCACCGACGACAGCCCCGGCGGCAAAATGTGGGAAACGCTGCACATCAAAATGTGGCGCAAACCCTTCAACAAAGCGCCCGTTATCGGCTATATGGCCGACCTGCACAAACTCAAAGCCGCCGATCTGCGTGCGTGGTACAGGCAATGGTATGCGCCGAACAACGCCATGCTGGTGATTGTCGGCGACGTGGACGCGCGGCAGACCGTGAAAGAAGTGGAAAAACTGTTCGGCAGCATCCCCAAGCGCAAACTGCCCGCGCGCAACGGCGAATTCGAGAGGCCGTCTGAAGCGCGCGCCGTGCAGGCCGAAGTGTACGCCGTCACCGCCCAGCCCATCGTCAGCCTCAACTGGCGCGTGCCCGCTGCCGAAAAAATCAGCGACGAAATGCCCTATGCCTTCGAAATGCTCGGCCTCGTCCTCGCGGGCACGGATTCGGCACGCTACAACAAAAAACTCCAGCGCGGCGATGCCGTGGCGCTGGCCGTGTCGGCCGGATACAGCGGCTTCGGCCGCAAAAACGCCATGTTCTCCGCCGGCGGCCTGCCCAACGGCCAAACCACGCCCGAAGAGCTGAAAAAGCGCCTGCTCGCCGAAATCCGCGACATCGCCGACAAGGGCGTCACGCAGGAAGAACTCGAACTCATCCGCCGCCCCGTCGAAACCTCGCGCATCTTCGCCAAAGACTCCGTACGCAGCCAGGCCGACACCTTGGGCGAACTCGAACACAACGGCTTCGGCTGGCAGACCGAAGACGAAGCCGTCCGCCGCCTGCTCTCGGTTACGCCCGCACAAGTGCAGGCCGCCGCCCGCCTGATTGCCGCCTCGCCGCTGACGCAGATTACCGTCCTGCCCAAAGCGCGGCAGGCGCAGGCGGCAGAAGGCCGTCTGAAAACACCCGAAACACCCGCCGCCGCGCAAGAAAACAAGGCACAGCCATGAACAAAGTCCTCATCCTCCCCCTCGCGGCCGCCCTGGCCGCCCCCGCATACGCCGTCACCTTCCAACGCTGGCAAACCGCCGACGGTGCCACCGTCACCTACGTCGAGCGGCGCGAGCTGCCCATCGTCCACATGGAAATCACCTTCAAAGGCGCGGGGCAGACCGGCGAGAGCGCCAAAGGCGTCGCCGCCTTCACCGCCGACATGCTCTCCACCGGCACGCAGCAATACGGCGAAGAAGAGCTGCACGACCTCAGCAACCGCCTCGGCGTCACCGTCGGCAGCAGCGCGGGCACGGAAAACGCCTCTGTCTCCTTCGCCTCCCTCAGCCGCCGCGACACCCTTTCAGACGGCCTCAAACTCGCCAACCAAATCGTCGCCCATCCCAAATTCGACGGCAAAATCCTCGAACGCGCGAAAAGCCAGGCCGCCACCGCCCTGCGGCAAAACCTCAGCCGTCCCGCCTTCGTCGCCTCGCGCGGGCTCACCGTCCTCAACTACGGCAATCACGCCTACGCCGACACCGCGCGTCTGAACGAAGCCGACATCGCCGCCGTCACCACCGACGCTTTGAAAGCGCACCACCGCAGCACCTACGCCAAAAACAACGCCTACGTCGCCATCGTCGGCGACGTCAGCCGCCAGGAAGCCGGCGAAATGGCCGCCGCCGTCCTCGACGGCCTGCCCGCCCAGGCGGATATCCGCCCCATCGCCGACATCCCCGAAACCGACGGGCGTCAGCAGGACATTCCTTTTGCCGACAAAGAACAGGCCGTCGTCGTGATGGGTCTGCCCCTGCTCGTGCACAAAGACCCCGACCGCTACGCCCTCACCGTCGGCAACTACATCCTCGGCGGCGGCGGCTTCGACAGCCGCCTGATGAAAACCCTGCGCGACGAAAAAGGGCTGGTCTACGGCGTTTCCTCCGCGCTCAGCCCCTTAGAGAAAAAAGGGCCGTTTGCCGTTTCCTTCTCCACCAAAAAAGGCAGCGCCGCCGAAGCGCTGGCCGCCGCCCGCAGCGTTTTGGAAAATTTCATCGCCCAAGGGCCGACCGAAGCCGAACTGAAACAGGCCAAAGACAACATCGTCGGCAGCTTCCCGATGAGTTTCGACACCAACGCCAAAACCGTCGGCCTCGCCGCCGCCGTCGGCGTGCGCGGCCTGCCGCTCGATTACTACGACAACTACACGCGCAACATCGAAGCCGTTACCGCCGAACAGATAAAAGAAGTCTGGCAGCGTCGCCTCGATCCCAAGAAAATGAACGTCGTCACCGTCGGCAAAGAAACGCGTTGAGGCCGTTTCTGCCTGTATTTTTGCGGGGCAAAACGCACAAAGGCCGTCTGAAAGGTTTTTTCAGACGGCCTTTCTGTGTCCGCACGGCCTGTTTTTGTATCGGGTCGGCAGGTGCTTTGAGGCCGTCTGAAAGCGGAGCTTCAACGAAGTTAAGAACCGGTTTGAAACGGGCTTTTCAGACGGCCTCCTGCCCGTTTCACGCGTCGGTATCGTCCACCAGCCCTTCCGCCGTCTGCTCGGGATGGAAACGGACGGACTGCGGGTAGGGGTAGAAATCGTCGAGCAGTCCCTGTTGCAGCCGCTCTTTTTTGCCCTGCCAGAATTCGGGGGTCAGAAGGTCGCGGTGGTGTTTGAGGAAGACCTGCCGCACGTCGGGTTCGCCCAAGAGGAAGGGGGCGAATTCTTCGGGGAAAACGTCGCCTTTGTGTATGGGATACCAGGGTTCGGCGGCCATTTCGGCTTCGGGGGTCGGCGCGGGCGGGATTTTGCGGAAGTTGCAGTCGGTCATGTATTCGATTTCGTCATAGTCGTAGAAAATCACGCGGCCGAAGCGGGTCATGCCGAAGTTTTTGTAGAGCATGTCGCCGGGGAAGATGTTGGCCGAGGCCAGCTCTTTCAGGGCGAAGCCGTAGTCGATCACCGCCGCCGCTTTTTCTTCGGGAGCGGCCTGCTGCATGAAGAGGTTGAGCGGTTGCAGGCGGTGTTCGATATAGGCGTGCCTGATGATGACCATGTCGTCGGTTTCTTCGATCTGGCAGGGGGCGAGGGTGCGCATTTCTTCGAGGAAGGCGGTGTCGCAGCGCGATTTGGGCAGCGGGATGTCGGAAAATTCCATGGTGTCGGCCATGCGTCCGACGCGGTCGTGTTTTTTCACCAGCAGGTATTTGCGGCGGACGTATTCGCGGTCGAAGTCTTTGTTGGCGCCGAAGGTGTCTTTGATAACTTTGAACACATAGGGAAAAGAGGGCAGGGTGAACACGCTCATCACCAGCCCTTTCACGCCGGGCGCAAGGATGAATTTGTCGTCGGAGTGGCGCAGGTGTTGGGAAAACTCGCGCCAGAAGATGTTTTTGCCCTGTTTGTGCAGGCCGAGCAGGGTGTAGAAATCGCCGTCGGAGCGCATGGGCAGCATTTCGCGCAGAAAGCGCACGTAGCCGCTGGGCACGGGCATGTCGACGAGGAAATAGGCGCGGGCGAAGGAGAAGAGGACGGAAATCTGTTTCGGGTCGAAAAGGGCGGCGTCGATTTTCAGACGGCCTCTTCCGTCGTGCACCACGGCCAGGGCGAAGGGGTGGCTGCGGCTGCCGTTGACGATGCGGCCGAAGACGTAGGCGGATTTGTTGCGGTAGAAGGCCGAATCGAGCACTTGGACGTGCAGGTTCATTTCCTGCGGCGGCCATTCCGCGCCAAAGTGCCGCCGCGCCGCGCGCATGATGTCGGCCACATCGGCCGCGGCGTGGGCAAAGGGAATCTGCCAGCCGAAATGGCCGAGGATGCGGCGCAGACAGCCGCGCAGGCCGGTTTCGGCGGGGTAGTAGGGGAAGAAAACGGGCGGATCGGAATCGATGAATTCGGTGCTGATGGCCGGTTTGACGAAGATGAAGCGGTTGTTGAAATACTTTTTGTCCAACACTTTGGTGGACACGGAATTGAAAAAGGTTTCGGCCAGCTCGGGTTGTTTGTGGTCGACCAGAAGGGCGATGTATTCCTTTTTCACTTCCGCCCAAAAGGCGTCGGAAGCGTCGGGCGGCAGGCTCTGGCGCAGGATGTCGGCCGCTTCGCGCACGCGGCGGTCGTACATTTGGATGCGCTGCGCCGACAAATCCTGTATCCCCTTCCAGTCGCCGCGCTCGAACAGCGCTTTGGCCTGCGAGGATTTTTCGCGGAACAGGCGGTAGTGTTTGTCGAAGCCGGCCAGCATGGCGGCGGCGGCGCGGGCGGCGGGTGCGGTCATGGTTTCTCCTTTGTTTCGTTTGTTATTGCTTCGGCACAACCATATGCCGCAGCGGCGGAAAAAGCAAGGCGCAAAGCCCGCCGCCCAGTGCTTGAAACCGTTTCAGACGGCCTTATATTGCCGCCTTATGAAAAATCCCTTCCGTTACTTCCAAAAAGGCAAAAACATGAACGAACAAAACCCCGCACCCGAAGAAGAACTGAATACCGCCGATCAGGCCGAAGCCGCGCCGCCGAGCTATGAAGACTTGCAGGCGCAGGTGGCCGAACTGGAAGGCCGTCTGAAAGACGAAGAGCTGCGCGGCCTGGCCAACGAACAAAACCTGCGCCGCCGCCACCAGCAGGAAATCGCCGACGCCTACAAATTCGCCGGACAGAAATTCGCCGCCGAAATGCTGCCCGTGAAAGATTATCTGGAAATGGCCCTGCTCGACCAAAGCGGCAATTTCGACGCGCTGAAAACAGGCGTGCAAATGACGCTGAACGAGTTGAACAAAGCGTTTGAAAACACACACATCAGCGAAATCAACCCGCAGCCGGGCGACAAACTCGACCCGCACCGCCACCAGGCCATGCAGGCTGTGGAAAGCGATCAGGAGCCGAACACCGTGGTCGGCGTGATGAAAAAAGGCTACGCCCTATCCGACCGCGTATTGCGTCCGGCCATGGTAACCGTCGCCAAAGCCGCCGCAGAAAACACGGCGCAATAAACACGGCACAGAGGCGTTTTCAGACGGCCTTTTGAGGCCGTCTGAAAAGCCGGTAGGCAGCAAAAACCGCATAATGGTTTGATTTTAAAATTCAAAAAGTTGTGATTTTTTTACAACACAGCCCTTGAAAAGTTTCCCTTCTTCCCTATTTTGCAGCGCATGACAAGACGGCGGCAGCTTTATGAGGCCGTCTGAAAACAGATTAACCAATCATTTTTTAGGAGCAATACAATATGGCAAAAGTAATCGGTATCGACCTGGGTACAACCAACTCCTGTCTGGCCATCTCTGAAAACGGCCAAACCAAAGTCATTGAAAACGCCGAAGGCGCGCGCACCACGCCTTCCGTCATCGCCTACCTCGACGGCGGCGAAATCCTCGTCGGCGCACCGGCCAAACGCCAGGCCGTAACCAACGCCAAAAACACCATCTACGCCGTCAAACGTTTGATCGGTCATAAATTTGAAGACAAAGAAGTCCAACGCGACATCGAATCCATGCCTTTCGAAATCATCAAAGCCAACAACGGCGACGCATGGGTGAAAGCGCAAGGCAAAGAGCTGTCTCCGCCGCAAGTTTCCGCAGAAGTCCTGCGTAAAATGAAAGAAGCCGCCGAATCTTACTTGGGCGAAAAAGTAACCGAAGCCGTGATTACCGTTCCCGCCTACTTCAACGACAGCCAACGTCAAGCCACCAAAGACGCAGGCCGTATCGCCGGTTTGGACGTAAAACGCATCATCAACGAGCCGACAGCAGCCGCTTTGGCATTCGGTATGGACAAAGGCGACAACAAAGACCGCAAAATAGCCGTATATGACTTGGGCGGCGGTACCTTCGATATTTCCATCATCGAAATCGCCAACCTCGACGGCGACAAACAATTCGAAGTATTGGCCACCAACGGCGACACTTTCTTGGGCGGCGAAGACTTCGACCAACGCCTCATCGACCACATCATCGCCGAGTTCAAAAAAGAACAGGGCATCGATCTGAAAAACGACGTGATGGCCTTGCAGCGTCTGAAAGAAGCTGCCGAAAAAGCCAAAATTGAATTGTCCAGCGGTCAGCAAACCGAAATCAACCTGCCGTACATCACCATGGACGCAACCGGCCCGAAACACTTGGCGATGAAAATCACCCGTGCCAAATTCGAAAGCTTGGTTGAAGACCTGATTGCCCGCTCTATCGAGCCTTGCCGCACCGCACTGAAAGATGCCGGCTTGAGCACCAGCGACATCGACGACGTGATCTTGGTCGGCGGTCAGTCCCGTATGCCGAAAGTACAAGAAGCCGTTAAAGACTTCTTCGGCAAAGAGCCGCGCAAAGACGTCAACCCTGACGAAGCCGTTGCCGTAGGCGCAGCGATTCAAGGCGAAGTATTGAGCGGCGGCCGCAGCGACGTATTGCTGCTCGACGTTACCCCGCTCTCGCTCGGTATCGAAACCATGGGCGGCGTGATGACCAAGCTGATTCAGAAGAACACCACCATTCCGACCAAAGCGTCGCAAGTGTTCTCGACAGCCGAAGACAACCAAAGCGCAGTGACCATCCACGTACTGCAAGGCGAACGCGAACGTGCTTCTGCCAACAAATCTTTGGGTCAGTTCAACTTGGGCGACATCGCACCCGCACCGCGCGGCATGCCGCAAATCGAAGTAACCTTCGACATCGATGCGAACGGCATCCTGCACGTTTCGGCCAAAGACAAAGGCACGGGCAAAGCCGCCAACATCACCATCCAAGGCTCTTCCGGTTTGAGTGAGGAAGAAATCGAACGCATGGTGAAAGATGCCGAAGCCAACGCCGAAGAAGACAAAAAACTGACCGAACTGGTGCAGAGCCGCAATCAGGCCGAAGCCCTGATTCATTCAGTGAAAAAATCGCTGGCCGACTACGGCGACAAACTCGACGCTGCCGAGAAAGAAAAAATCGAAGCCGCGCTGAAAGAAGCCGAAGAAGCCGTCAAAGGCGACGACAAAGCCGCCATCGATGCCAAAGCCGAAGCCCTCGGTTCAGCCAGTCAGAAACTGGGCGAAATGGTGTACGCACAGGCGCAGGCCGAAGCCCAAGCCGGCGAAGGCGCGGCGCAGTCGGAATCTTCCGCCAAGAAAGACGACGACGTAGTCGATGCCGATTTTGAAGAAGTGAAAGACGACAAGAAGTAATCGAGGCCGTCTGAAAAAAGCGCGAACCGTGAAGGTTCGCGTTTTTTTGTGTGCGGGAGCGTAATGGCGAAAGGCCGTCTGAAAGTGTTTCAGACGGCCTTTTTGTGTCCGCCATTGCGGTTAGGGCAGGGGTTCGGCAAACCAGTCTGTCGTTGCCGTATCGGCATCGAACACCTGCCCCATCAGCGGTGTGAGCGTGTCGACGCCGAGTTTGCGGGCGGCGGGGATGCTTTGCAACACGGGTTCGTTCCAGGTGTGCAGGGCCATGGCGTATGCGCCCCAGTGGATGGGCATGAAGCGTTTGGGTGCGAATTTGGCGGCGAGGGCGGCGGTTTGCTCGGGGAAAAGGTGGTTGTTCGGCCAGCGTTCGTTGTATTGGCCGTTTTCGATAAAGGCGATGTCGAAGCCGTTGAAGCGTTTGGCGATTTCGTCAAAATGCCTGCCCTGCGCGGAATCGCCGTGGTAGTAGAATTTTTCGCGGCCGTGTTCGATAACGAAGCTCGACCAGAGGGATTTGTTGCGGTCGGTGAGGGTGCGCGAGGAGTCGTGGCGGGCGGGCAGCGCGGTGTAGCGGATGCCGTTGATTTCGGCACTCTGCCACCAGTCCAGCTCGGTGATGCGCTCGGGCGGCACGCCCCATTTTTGCAGCAATACGCCCAAGCCGAGCGAAACGACAAAGCGGCTGCCGCGTGCGGACAGCTCTTTGACGCTGTCTTTTTCGAGATGGTCGTAATGACTATGTGAAATCAAAACCACGTCGGGCGCGGGCACTTTGGACAAGGGGGCGGGCGGTGGCTGGAAGCGGTGCATCATCACGGGAAGCGGCGAAACGCTGTTGCCGAATACAGGGTCGGTAATCACGGTTTGCCCGCCGATGCGCATCAGAATGGTCGAGTGGCCGAACCAGACAAAGCGGCTTTTGTCTGCGGGTGCGGCGAGAAAGGCGTGCCAGTCGGGCTGCACGACGGGCAGCGGCTTGGGCGGGCGCGCGGATTGTTGGTCAACCAGCATTTTCCACATGGCGCGGGCAAGGTCGGTGGGCGCAGCCTGCGGCTCGGGGTTGAAAAAGGTGCGGCTTTCGGGGTCGTAGTGGTCGCTTTTGGGGTAAACGGGATAGGTGTCGGGATAGAGACAGATGGCGAGCGCGGCGGCTGCGGCGGTGAGGGCGAAGAGTTTTTTCTTGTGTTTCATCGCTGTGTTTTATCGTGAGGCCGTCTGAAAAACGAAACCGGGTTTCAGACGGCCTGTTGTCTGCGGGCGGGCATTATAGCGGCAGCCGACGCGCACCCGCATAAATTGATAGAATGCGCGGCTTTGTTTTCCACGCAGGTATTTCCATGACGCATACCAGTAAAAAATCGGCCTTTATCGCCACCGGCCTGATGCTGTTCGCCCTGTTTTTCGGTGCGGGCAACCTGATTTATCCGCCCGTTCTGGGGCAGAACGCGGGCAGGCGGTGTGGGCCGCGCTGGCCGGATTCCTGCTTACGGGCGTCGGCCTGCCGCTGGCGGGGGTGCTGGCGGTGGCCTATACCGGCTCGCGCGATTTGCGGATTTGGCAGGGCGCGCGGGCAGGGTCTACGGCGTGTTTTTCGCCGTCGCCCTTTATCTGGCCATCAGCCCTCTGTTTGCCGCGCCGCGTACGGCGACGGTGTCGTTTGATCTCGGTATCAAGCCGTTTTTGGGCGAGAGGGAGCACAAAGGGCTGCCGGCCGCGTTTGCCGCCGCCTTTTTCGCGCTGACCTACTGGCTGTCGATTTCGCCCGGCAAACTGGTCGACCGCGTCGGCAAGGTGCTGACGCCCGCGCTGCTGGTGTCGATTGCCGTGCTGGTGGGCTATGCGGCGGCCAAACCGATGGCCTCCTTGCAGATGCCCGCTGCCGATTATGCGGCCAACCCCGTTGTCAAAGGTTTGATTGAGGGCTACGGCACGATGGACGCGCTCGCTTCGCTGGTGTTCGCCATTATTGTGATTGACGCGGTGCGCGGCATGGGTTTTGCGAAAAAGGAAGAAGTGCTGTACCTCACTTCGCGCGCGGGCTTTGTCGCCGCCGCCTTTCTCGCGCTGGTGTACGCCTTCGTCGCCTACATGGGCGCGACGAGCGCGGGGGCAATCGGCATACAGGAAAACGGCGCGGCGGTGCTGGCCAAAAGCGCGCAGCATTATTTCGGCACGGCGGGCAACGTGCTGCTGGCCGTGATTGTGATACTGGCCTGCCTGTTGACTTCGGTCGGCCTGATTACCGCCTGCGGCGAATATTTCCACCGCCTCGCCCCGCGCGTCAGCTACCGCGCCTGGACAACCGTGTTCACGCTGGTGTCGCTCGCGCTGGCCAACGTCGGCCTGTCGGGCATTATCAAGCTCTCCGTGCCCGCGCTGATGCTGCTCTACCCTCTGACCGTGGTGCTGATTGCGCTGGCCTTTCTCGACAGGTTTTTCGGCGGCCGCCGCATCGTGTACGCCTGCACGGTGGCCGCCACGCTGCCCGTCGCCCTTATCGACGGCTGGCGCACCGCGCACGGCATGTTTGACGGTGCTTCAGACGGCCTGATTATGCAGATTGACGCAGCTTTGAAAAACATTCTGCCGCTCTACGCCGACGGCCTGGGCTGGGTCGTACCTGCGGCTGTGGGATTGGCCGTCGGGCTGGTGCTGGGGGCGGCGCAGGGTAGGGCAGAGCGCCCTAGTCTGCCGTTTGCCCGAAACGGAAAGGCCGTCTGAAAACCTTGCGGGGTTTCAGACGGCCTGATGTTTTGCCAAGCTGCCGTTTGACGGGATGAGGCCGTCTGAAAGCCGTGCGTTGCGGGCGCGTTTTGTCTGTCAGCGGCGGGAAAAGCGCAGCTTGTGGCACTCCGATACGAAGCCGTCGAGCAGGATGTCGTGGGCTTCGCGCGGCAGGCGCTCGGCAAGCTGGCAGGCGAAACCGGCGGCAACGGCAAGAGGCCGTCTGAAACGGCATCCGGCCAGCGTGGCGTCGTAGTAGCCGCCCGCCTGGCCGAGGCGGCAGCCCGTGCGGTCGGCGGCAACAACGGGGACAACCATGACATCGAGGCGGTCGGCGCGGATTCGGCGTCCGGCAAACTGGGGCACGTTCAGCTTGGCGCGGCCGCGTTTGCGTTCGGCCGCCGCGCCTTCGCGGTAGGGCGTGAACCACATGCGTTTTTTGCGCGGCTCGATGTAGGGCAGGTAGACGGCCGCGCCGCGTTGTGCGGCGGTGTGCAGCAGTGGGCGCAGGTTCGGTTCGCTGCCCATCGCCCAGTAAAGGGCGGTTTTTTTGCCGCGCCGTATCAGGGGTTTGAGGCGGCGGACGATTTCCCGTTCGGCGCGCAGGCGCTCGGCGCGGGGCAGGGCGCTGCGTGCGGCGCGGTATTGGCGGCGCAGGGCGCGTTTTTGCTGTTTGACGGTGTCGGTTGCGGCGGACATGGTTTCAGACGGCCTTTCTGTGACGGTTTGCCCAAACGGAAAAGGCCGTCTGAAAAATGCTTTTCAGACGGCCTGCCGGTGCGTTAACGCTTGTTCCAGCGCTCCTGCGATTCGCGGATAACGGCTTTGGCTTCGTCGATGCCGCCCCAGTGTTCGACTTTGGTGGTGCCCGGTTTTTTCAGGTCTTTATAGTGGTTGAAGTGGAACTCGATTTGTTTGATGAGCTGCTTGGGCAAATCTTCCAAAGTGTTGTAGGCATTGCCGTTGTGGCGGTCGTCGGCGGGCACGACGACGATTTTGTCGTCCACTTCGCCGTCGTCGACGAATTTCATCACGCCAATGACTTTGGCTTCGAGAAAAATACCGGTGGGCAGCGGCGTGTCGGTGATAATCAGCGCGTCGAGTTCGTCGCCGTCTTCATCCAGCGTCTGCGGAATGAAGCCGTAGTTGGTCGGCTTGGCAAAGGCCAGCGGCTCGACGCGGTCGAGCTGCATCACCGCCAGCTTGCGGTTCCATTCGATTTTGTGGTTCGAACCTGCGGGAATCTCGACAACGACATTGATAATGCCGCCGTCCACGTCGCCCGCATCGAGGATTTGGTTGAAATCTGCCATTGGGTGCGTCCTTTCGCTGTGCAAAATGGGAAAGGGCGCGATTATAGCAGCATCAAGCCCTATAATAGAGGCCGTCTGAACCCCCGAAACGGCAAACCATGTGGCACATCGTCTTTATCGGCTACGTTTTCACCACGCTGATGTTTTCCGTCGCCCAGCCCGGCCTGGCGCGCAAACTGATTTACTTCGTTTTCCTCACTGCCCTGCCCGCCGCCTTTATGCTCTGGTCGGCCTATATCCGCCTGCGCAACAGGCGCATGAAGCGCGAAGAGGAAAACGGCGGCGGCAACTTGCCCTGAAAAGCCGCAGCCCGTATAATACCGCCGCTTTTTCCCGTAAAAAGCGCTTTTTTATTGTCATTGAAACGCTCGCACTCCGCGTCCGAAGGGTGTTTCCGCCGGTCGGAAATTCTGTGCGCGGGTGTCTGCACTAACCCTTTTGAAGGAAATCTATGTCCCAAATCACCATGCGCCAAATGCTCGAAGCAGGCGTACACTTCGGCCACCAAACCCGTTTCTGGAACCCGAAAATGGAGCAGTATATTTTCGGTTCGCGCAACAAAATACACATCGTCAACCTGGAAAAAACCCTGCCGCTTTTCCTTGAAGCGCAGGAAGCCGTGCGCCGCCTCGTCGCCAACAAAGGCACCGTGCTGTTTGTCGGCACCAAACGCCAGGCGCGCGAAATCATCCGCGAAGAAGCCACCCGCGCCGGCATGCCCTATGTCGACCACCGCTGGCTCGGCGGCATGCTGACCAACTACAAAACCGTCAAGCAGTCGATCAAACGCCTGGAAGAAAAATCCGCCGTTCTGGCCGACGCCGACAACAGCGGTTACAGCAAAAAAGAGCTGCTGGACATGACCCGCGAAGTGGAAAAACTCGAACGTTCGCTGGGCGGCATCAAAAACATGAAAGGCCTGCCCGACGCCATCTTCGTTATCGACACCGGCTACCAACACGGCACTTTGGTCGAAGCCGCCAAACTGGGCATCCCCGTTATCGCCGTAGTCGACACCAACAACAGCCCCGACGGCGTGAAACACGTCATCCCCGGCAACGACGACTCCGCCAAAGCTATCCGCCTCTACTGCCGCGGCATCGCCGATGCGGTATTGGAAGGCAAAAACCAGGCGGTTGCCGAAACCGTAGCCGCCGCACAGGCCGCCGCTGCCGAATAACACCGATGCGAAAGGCCGTCTGAAAAGTTTCCCGCCCTGCGGAAAACGGTTTCAGACGGCCTGTAACCTTAATACCCTTGGAGACAAAAATGGCTGAAATCACAGCAAAAATGGTTGCCGACCTGCGCGCCGCCACCGGCCTTGGCATGATGGAATGCAAAAAAGCCCTGGTTGAAGCAGACGGCAACATGGAAAAAGCAGAAGAAATCCTGCGCATCAAATCCGGTGCCAAAGCCGGCAAACTGGCAGGCCGCACCGCCGCCGAAGGCGTATTGGCCTACGCCATCGAAGGCAACACCGGCGCACTGGTGGAAGTGAACTGCGAAACCGACTTCGTCGCCAAAGACGCCGGTTTCGTCGAGTTTGCCAACTCGGTTGCCAAAACCGCCGTTGCCAAGAAACCCGCCGACATCGAAGCGCTGGCCGCTTTGGTGGAAGACGAGCGCAAAGCCGTTATCGCCAAACTGGGCGAAAACATGTCCGTGCGCCGCTTCAAAGTTATCGAAACCGCCAACAGCCTCACCGCCTACATCCACGGCGCGCTGGCCACCGAAGGCGTTTTGGTGGAATACAAAGGCAGCGAAGACGTCGCCCGCAAAGTCGGCATGCACATCGTTGCCGCCAAACCGCAATGCGTATCCGAAGCCGAAGTGGACGCCGAAACCGTCGAAAAAGAGCGCCACATCTACACCCAGCAGGCCGTCGAGTCCGGCAAACCCGCCGACATCGCCGCCAAAATGGTCGAAGGCCGCATCAAAAAATTCTTGGCCGAAATCACCCTCAACGGCCAGGCTTTCGTAATGAATCCCGACCAAACCGTTGCCCAGTACCTGAAAGAAAACAATACCGAAGTGATCAGCTTCGTGCGTTACAAAGTGGGCGACGGCATTGAAAAAGCCGTAGTCGACTACGCCGCCGAAGTGGCCGCAGCCGCCAAAGTGTAAGCTGCGCCATCCGATCAAAAACCCGCCGCAAACGGCGGGTTTTTTCGTTTTCAGACGGCCTGTACGCCCGATCCTTATCTGTTTCAGACGGCCTGAGCGGTTTCGCAAAGGTCGCGGCCTTTTCAGACGGCCTCTTCATCCCCGATACGCAGGCGGTAGCGCACGGAAAAGGTGCGCTTTCCTTGCGGCTGCAAAACCGTCAGATCGATGCCGTTGTTCAAGCGGTCGGGGAAACGCGGCAGGAGAGCATGGGGTGGCCGTCTGAAAAAAGGCGGCATGATAGACGAAGGGCGCGGATGCCCGTGCGGCGGCACGGCGCGGCCGCCTCTGTTAAAATCCGTTTCTTTTTGGTTACCGAACACCATGTCCGACACTGCCCGCATCATTGCCAGCTACGGCCGCCGCTACACCGTTCGCGCCGCCTCCGGCCGCGTTTACGACGCCACCACGCGCAAAAAGCGGGTGGATTACGCCTGTGGCGACTTCGTACACATCGAAGTGCAGAACGAAGAGCAGGCCGTGATTAGCGATTTCCTGCCGCGCCGCAGCCTGCTCTACCGCCAAGACGCCTGGCGCACCAAGCTTATCGCTGCCAATGTCGACAGAATGTTTGTTGTGACCGCCGCCGTGCCCACGCCGAACGAAACCCTGCTGCAACGCGCCCTGCTGGCGGCGGAGGCGGGCGGCATCGAAGCCCTGATTGTCCTCAACAAAAGCGACTTGCCCGAAAGCGCGGCGTGGCGGGAGAAACTCGCTTTTTACGCCGCCCTCGGCTACCCCGTCGTCGAAGTCAGCGCGCTGGCAAACGCCGCCGCCCTGCCGCCGCTGATGGCGGGGCGCACCAACATTTTTCTCGGCCAGTCGGGCATGGGCAAATCCACCCTCACCAACGCCCTGCTCGGCAGCGACGCCGCCCGCACCGGCGACATCTCCGCCGCCCTCGACTCCGGCCGCCACACCACCACCCACGCGCAAATGTACGACCTCGGCAGCGACACCTTCCTTATCGACTCGCCCGGCTTGCAGGAATTCGGCCTGCACCACCTCGCCGCCGCCGACCTGCTGCGCTATTTCCCCGACCTGCGCCACCTCGTCGGGCAATGCCGCTTCCACAACTGTACCCACCGCCAGGAACCAGGCTGCGCCGTCAAACAGGCGGCCGACAGCGGCGCGGTTTCGCCCGATCGCGTCGCCTTTTTGCAGCGCGTTACCGACGAGCTGGCCGCGCCGCGCCGATAACCCCTAGGCCGTCTGAAACCTGTTTTAACCTCGTTGAAGCTTCGCTTTCAGAAACGTCATTCCCGTGCAGACGGGAACGGCCTCATCCTCCTCATTTCCACACCATGACCGCAAACCACTACTACCTCATCCTCGCCGCCGCCGTCTTCACTGCCGCCGCCCTCGCCGCCCTGATTACCCGCCTCGTCTGCCAAAACCGCCATCAGGCCGACACGGCCGAACGCGAGCGGCAGCACCGGGCCGCGCAGGCCGAAAGCGAAAGCCGCTGCGCCGCCCTCGAAGAAAACCGCGCCCACCTTGAAGAACTGTGCGACCGTCTCACCGCCGAGCAACGCCGCAGCGAAGAAGAACTGGCCGAGCAAACCCGCTTTTCAGACGGCCTCAGAGGCCGTCTGAACGCCGCCGAAAACGAGCTGGCCGCCGCCAACGTCCACGCCCGCCGCCTGCCCGAGCTGCAAAGCGAACTAGCCGCCGCCCGCAGCGCCGCCGACGGACTGCACGGGCAAATCCGCGAACTCGACAGCCGTCGCGCCGCCCTCGAAGCGCAGGTGCGCCACCTCGCCGCCCAAGCCGAAGAAGCAGGCCGTCTGAAAACCGACCATGCCGCCTTGCAGCAGGAATTGTCCGACAGCCGCGCCGCCAACGGACGCCTGTCGGCGCAACTCGAAGAAGCCGCCGCGCAAAACCGCCGCCAAACCGACGAATTAGGCCGTCTGAAAACCGACTACGCTACCTTGCAGCAAGAGTTGTCCGACAGCCGCGTGCAAAACGAACGCCTCGCCACCCAAATTGAAAAAGAGCGTCAGGCGCAGGCAGAAAAACTCGCCCTGCTCGACGAAGCCCGCGACGCCCTCGGCAGCCGTTTCCAACACCTTGCCAACCAAATCCTCGAAGAAAAAAGCCGCCGTTTCAGCGAACAAAACCGTGAACAGCTCGGCCTGCTGCTCAACCCGCTGAACGAAAAACTCGGCGGTTTCTCCCAACTCGTGCAAAACACCTACGAAAAAGAAGCCAAAGAGCGCCATACCCTCGAAAACGAACTCAAACGCCTGCAACAGCTCAACAGCCGCCTGCACGAAGACGCCGCCGCCCTCACCCGCGCCCTCACCGGCAGCCGCAACAAAACCCAGGGCAACTGGGGCGAAATGATATTGGAGAGCGTGCTCGAACACTCCGGCCTCGCCAAAGGGCGCGAATACACCGTGCAGGCCGCCGCCGTGCAGACGCAGGAAGACGGCAGCACCCGCCGCCTGCAGCCCGACGTCCTCGTCAACCTGCCCGACGGCAAACAAATCGTCATCGACAGCAAAGTCTCCCTCACCGCCTACGTGCGCTACACCCAGGCACAAAACGAAGACGAAGCCCGCACACATCTGGCCGAACACGTCCAATCCGTGCGCCGCCACGTCGCCGAACTGGCCGCCAAGCAATACAGCAACATCGACGGCCTCACCACCCTCGATTTCGTCTTCATGTTCATCCCCGTCGAACCCGCCTACCTGCTCGCCCTGCAACAGGACGGCAGCCTCTTTCAGGAATGCTTCGACAAACGCATCATGCTCGCCGGCCCCTCCACCCTCCTGGCCACCCTGCGCACCGTCGCCAACATCTGGCGCAACGAACAGCAAAACCGCAACGCCCTGGCCATCGCCGAAGAGGGCGGCAGGCTGTACGACAAATTCGCCGGCTTCGTCGAAACCCTGCAAAGCGTCGGCAAAAACATCGAACAGGCGCAAACCGCCTACCAAAAAGCCTTCAACCAGCTCAAAGACGGACGCGGCAACCTCATCGGCCGCGCCCAAAAGCTGCACAAACTCGGCCTGAAAACCGGCAAACAGATCGACCGCAAACTCGTCGAAGAAGCCGAAGAAAACGAAACCGCCCTGATTGCGGCGGACAAAGCGGAAGATACGCAGGAATAGGCAAAAGGCCGTCTGAAAGCGCAGCTTCGGCGCAGCCAAGACTTTTTCAGACGGCCTCCCCAAAGGAAACCCATGTTCCTCAACCTGAAAAACGGCGGTTTTTCCATGCCGCCGCACATATTCCTGACCCGCGACACCACCCTTGCCCAAATACAGGCAGCGTTTCCCGACAGGGAAACCCATGATGTCGGCACGGGCTGGTACTGGTTTGCCCTGCCCGAAACCGAATACCGCGGGCGGCGTTTTCTCATCAGCCTTGCTTTTTGCGGCCAAACGCTGAAATCCATCCGTTTTGCCATGGCCGACAGAAACGCGGCATCGTGGGAAGGCTGGTCGGAAGCTACGAACTGGAAAGCCTCAGCCTCTACCGCCGCTGGCTGGCCGAAGAAATCGGCAGCACCGGCAAATTCGACTGGGGCGGCTGCGGCGCGCACTACGATCCCAAAAGCGGCATCTGCGAAATGTTTGTCTGCTACGCCTGAACACGGCAAAAGGCCGTCTGAAAAGGGCGTTTTCACGCTTTCAGACGGCCTTTAAGCCAATATGGAGCGTGCCACCGCAGCAGCGCATTCTGCGAAATTCCGTTCCGACAATCCGCCCCCTGCGGGCTGTAATTTTGCCAAACAGCCCCATTTGGCGGGCTGTACGTTTCGTTTTCAGACGGCCTCAGAGGCCGTCTGAAACCCTTTTCCCATTTGCAAACAAGCGAGAACCCCATGACCGACAACGTCCTCCTCCATTTGGCCGACGAGCCCCGTTTTTCCGACATCCGCACCGAAGACATCAAGCCCGCCCTGCAAAGCGCGATGGCCGACGCCCGCGCCGCCGTGGCCGCCGTCAAGGCCGAACCGCAGGCAGACTGGCTGAACACCGTCGAGCGGCTCACCGACCTCACCGAGCGCGTCGGCCGCATCTGGGGCGTCGTCTCCCACCTCAATTCCGTGGTGGACACGCCCGAACTGCGCGCCGAATACAACGCCCTGATGCCCGAAGTGACCATCTTTTTCACCGAAATCGGCCAGGACATCGGGCTTTACGAACGCTTCAAAGCCATCAAAGCCTCGCCCGAATTTGCCGCCTTGTCGGAAGCGCAGCAAACCAAGCTGGAACACGATTTACGCGATTTCGTGTTGAGCGGCGCCGAGCTGCCGCCGGAGCAGCAGGAAAAACTGGCCTCGCTGCAAACCGAAGCCGCCCAACTCGGCGCGCAGTTTTCGCAAAACGTGCTCGACGCCACCGACGCCTTCGCCCTGTATTTTGACGACGAAGGCCGTCTGAAAGGCCTGGATGCCGACGAAAAAGCCATGTTCGCCGCCGCCGCGCAGGCCGAAGGCAAAACGGGTTGGAAAATCGGCCTGCAAATCCCGCATTATTTGGCGGTGATGAAACACGCCGACGAGCGCGAACTGCGCCAAACCCTGCACCGCGCCTACCTCACCCGCGCCAGCGAGTTGGACAACGGCGGCAAATTCGACAACACCGCCATCATTACCCGCACCCTCGAAATCGCCCTCGAAGAAGCCCGCCTGCTCGGTTTCGCCAACTACGCCGAACGCTCCCTTGCCACCAAAATGGCCGAATCGCCGCAGCAGGTGCTCGCCTTTATCCGCGACCTCGCCGCCCGCGCCAAGCCGCACGGAGAAAAAGATTTGGCCGAGTTGCAGGCGTTCGCCAGCGCCGAACTGGGTCTGCCGCAGCTAGAAGCGTGGGACATCGCCTATGCCAGCGAAAAACTGCGCGAAGCCAAATACGCATTCTCCGAAAGCGAAGTCAAACGCTACTTCCCCGCCGGCAAAGTCCTCGCCGGGCTGTTCGGCCAAATCGGCAGGCTTTACGGCGTGACCCTGCGCGAACGCGAAGTGTCCGTCTGGCATCCCGACGTGCGCTACTACGAACTCGAACAGGACGGTGCGGTAATCGGCGGCGTGTACATGGATTTGTACGCCCGCGAAGGCAAACGCGGCGGCGCGTGGATGAACGACTACCAAGGCCGCCGCCGCTTCCTCGACGGCGGCAGGGTGGGCAGCGTGCAAATGCCCGTTGCCTACCTCGTCTGCAACTTCACCCCGCCCGTCGGCGGCAAAGAAGCGCGGCTGAGCCACGACGAAATCGTTACCCTGTTCCACGAAACCGGCCACGGCCTGCACCATCTGCTCACCCGCATCGACGAATTGGGCGTTTCCGGCATCAACGGCGTCGAATGGGACGCGGTCGAGCTGCCCAGCCAGTTTATGGAAAACTTCGCCTGGAAATACGACACCCTGCGCGCCATGTCCGAACACGAAGAAAGCGGCGCGCCCCTGCCCGAAGAGCTGTACAAAAAAATGCTGGCGGCGAAAAACTTTCAAGTCGGCCTCTTCCTCGCCCGCCAGGCCGAATTTGCCCTGTTCGACATGCTGATATACAGCGAAAGCGACGAAGGCCGTCTGAAAGACTGGGCACAGGTGCTGGAAAACGTACGCGCCGAAGTGGCTGTCATCCCCCAGCCCGCCTACAACCGCTTCGCCAACAGCTTCGGCCACATCTTCGCCGGCGGCTACTCCGCAGGCTATTACAGCTACGCCTGGGCCGAAGTATTAAGCGCGGACGCCTACGCCGCCTTTGAAGAAAGCGGCGACATCCGCGCCACAGGCGGGCGTTTCCGCGACGAAATCCTCTCGCGCGGCGGCTCGCGCAGCGCGGCCGCCTCCTTCCGCGCCTTCCGAGGCCGCGACGCCACCCCCGACGCCCTGCTGCGCCATTTGGGGCTGACGGAAAACGCCGCCGCATAAGACAGGCCGTCTGAAAGACAGAAAGGCCGTCTGAAAACCTCCGATCGGGGTTTTCAGACGGCCTTTTCCGCTACAATGCGCCGCCGTTTCAAATCAATTTCAAAACATATATAGTGAAACAACGCGGAAAGATACAAGGCAGCAAGCCGCAGACAGTATGGGTAATACGACAAGGCGCAGCAACGCCGTAGATTTTCGTGTTGTTTCACTATATCAAGCAAAGGACACAAACATGGCCACACGCAGCGAAATCCTCGCATGGTGCGACGACACCCTGCAAACCCGCCTCTTCAAAGACTACGCCCCCAACGGCCTGCAAGTCGAAGGCACCGAACACATCGCCAAAATTGCCGCCGCCGTCACCGCCAGCCGCGCCGCCATCGAATACGCGGCAGAGCAGGGCGCGCAAATGCTGCTGGTGCACCACGGCATGTTTTGGAAAAGCGAACCCGTCACCATCACCGGCTGGAAAAAAGAGCGCATCGCCGCCCTGCTGCGCCACAACATCAACATGGCAGGCTACCACCTGCCGCTCGACGCCCATCCCGAACTGGGCAACAACGCGCAACTGGCCAAACTGATGGGCTGGGAAACCGAATACACCTGCGGCGAACAAAACCTGCTGCACATAGGCCGTCTGAAAACGCCGCAAACCGCCGCCGCGCTCGCGGCGGATTTGGCGCAGAAACTGGGGCGCGAACCCGTTGCCGCAGGCGATCTGTCGCAAACCGTCTCCTGCATCGGCTGGTGCACAGGCGGCGCGCAGGGCTTTTTTCAGACGGCCTTAAACGAAGGCGCGCAGGTCTACGTCACAGGCGAAATCTCCGAAGCGCAATACCACCTTGCCAACGAAACCGGCGCGGTGTTCCTGTCGGCAGGCCATCACGCCACCGAGCGTTACGGCATCCTGGCGCTGGCGCAGGCGCTGCAACGGCGCTTTAACGTGGAAACCGTCTTTTTCGACGAACAAAATCCTGCTTAAAGTCAAAAAACCCTTCAAAAATTTACCTTATTTTAAATAGTGCTTTAAGTAACCCCAGCAGTTCGGGTAGAATCGCGGGGTTTAATGGCTCGGTATTTTCAAAATCTCAGGATGACTGAAATAATGGATAATCAAGAAATCAATCAAGGCCGCCGCCGTTTCCTCGTGCTGGCAACAGCAGGAGCGGGCGGGGTGGCCGCAGCAGGTGCGGCTGCGCCCTTCGTAGCCAGCTGGTTTCCCTCGGAAAAGGCTAAGGCCGCCGGTGCGCCGGTGGAAATCGACGTCAGCAAGCTCGAAGCCGGACAGATGCTGACCGCCGAGTGGCGCGGCAAACCGATATGGGTGGTGAACCGCACCGACCAGCAGGTAAAAGACCTCAAAAGCCTCAACGGCTCTCTGGCCGACCCCAATTCCGAGGTCGACCACCAGCCCGAAGACTGCAAAAACGAAACCCGTTCGATCAAACCGAACGTGCTGGTGGCCGTCGGCATCTGCACCCATTTGGGCTGCTCGCCGACCTTCCGTCCCGACATCGCCCCCGCCGATTTGGGTGCAGACTGGAAAGGCGGCTTCTTCTGCCCCTGCCACGGCTCGAAATTCGACATCGCCGGCCGCGTGTTCTCCGGTATGCCCGCGCCGACCAATCTGATTGTTCCCCCCCATAAATATCTAAGCGACACCACCATTCTGGTCGGTGCCGAATCATAAAAAAGGGACTTCATCATGGCAAACCAAACCAATAGCAAAGCAAAGGCATTGTTAGACTGGGTGGACGCTCGTTTCCCTTTGTCTAAAATGTGGCGCGAACACCTTTCCGAATACTACGCGCCGAAAAACTTCAATTTCTGGTATTTCTTCGGCTCACTGGCGCTTTTAGTGCTGGTGATTCAGATTGTCAGCGGCATCTTCCTCGTGATGAACTTCAAGCCCGACGGCAACCTGAACCAATACAACCTGCCCGCCGCGTTCACCGCTGTGGAATACATCATGCGCGACGTATCCGGCGGCTGGATCATCCGCTATATGCACTCTACCGGCGCATCCTTCTTCTTTATCGTCGTATACCTGCATATGTTCCGCGGCCTGATTTACGGCTCGTTCAAAAAACCGCGCGAGCTGGTGTGGGTGTTCGGCTCGCTGATTTTCCTTGCGCTGATGGCCGAAGCCTTTATGGGCTACCTGCTGCCGTGGGGACAAATGTCGTTCTGGGGCGCGCAGGTGATTATCAACCTGTTCTCCGCTATTCCCGTAATCGGCCCCGATTTGTCCGTTTGGATACGCGGCGACTTCACCATCTCCGATGCCACGCTCAACCGCTTCTTCGCCCTGCACGTTATCGCCGTGCCGCTGGTGCTCTTGGGCTTGGTGGTGGCACACATCATCGCCCTGCACGAAGTCGGCTCGAACAACCCCGACGGCGTGGAAATCAAAAAACTCAAAGACGAAAACGGCGTGCCGCTGGACGGCATTCCCTTCCATCCCTACTACACTGTGAAAGACATTCTCGGCGTGGTGGTGTTCCTCATCGTCTTCTGTGCTGTGATGTTCTTCGCTCCCGAAGGCGGCGGATACTTCCTCGAAAGCCCCAACTTCGACCCTGCCGACCCGCTGAAAACTCCCGCGCACATCGCGCCGGTGTGGTACTTCACCCCGTTCTACGCCATTTTGCGCGCCATCCCCTCGTTTGCCGGCACGCAGATTTGGGGCGTGATCGGCATGGGCGCGGCCGTGGTGCTGATTGCCCTGCTGCCGTGGCTCGACCGCTCGCCGGTGAAATCCGTGCGCTACCGCGGCCCGGTCTTCAAAACCGCGCTGGTGCTGTTTGTTATCGCCTTCATCGGTCTGGGCATCCTCGGCGCGATGGTGGCCACCGACTCCCGCACGCTTGTTGCCCGCATCCTGACCTGCGTCTACTTCGCCTTCTTCATCGGCATGCCGTTCTACACCAAACTGGACAAAACCAAACCGGTTCCCGAACGCGTAACCATGAGCACGGGCAGACAGAAAGTCATGTTCTTCGTTTACGTTACGATTACCTTGGTCGGCGCGTATCTGTTTGCAACCAATATCTGATGAGGGCGGCAAAATGAAAAATACATTGAAAAAATGGATTGTTGCCTTCGCATTGGCAACACCGGTTATCGCTGGCGCCAGCGGCCACGCGAACTATGAAAAAGTAGACATCGACTTGGGCGACCAGGTCAGCCTGCAGCGCGGCGCGCAGATTTTCACCAACTACTGCCTGTCGTGCCACTCGGCCAGCAATATGCGTTTCAACCGCTTGCAGGACATCGGCCTGACCGAAGAGCAGATTAAAGAAAATCTGATGTTCACCACCGACAAAGTCGGCGACGTCATGCACGCGGCCATGAGCCCGGCCGACGGCAAAAAATGGTTTGGCGCCGCGCCGCCCGATTTGTCATTGATCGCCCGCTCGCGCGGTGCGGACTACCTCTACGCCTATATGCGCGGCTTCTATAAAGATCCGACCCGCCCCACCGGCTGGAACAACACCGTCTTCGACAAAGTCGGCATGCCGCACCCGCTGTGGCAGCAGCAGGGAGTCCGCGCGGTCGAACTCGATGCCAAAGGCCAGCCCGTGATGGTGAAAGACGAACACGGCAATTTGGTGCCCAAGCTGAATTGGGAATCCGTCGGCACCATGACTCGCAAAACGCCCGACGGCAAAGTCATTACCAAAGAGTACGACGACTACGCCAAAGACCTGGTGGCCTTCATGGTGTACATGGGCGAACCCGCCAAAGTCGAGCGCAAGCAGATCGGCTACATCGTGATGATCTTCCTCTTGGCCGTGATGCTGCCTCTGGCCTACTTCCTGAAAAAGGAATATTGGAAAGACGTGCACTAAGCGGCGCAACGAAAGCGGGGGTAACCCCGCTTTTTGATTTTTTCAATTTGAAAACATAGCGTTATAGTCGTTTTCTGGCGTTTTCAGACGGCCTTGTGTATAATATCCTTATTTTTCAATCACATCATATCCGCCGCGTGCGGATATGCGTTTTAACCGAACAGGAGCAAACCATCATGATGATTCTGTATTCCGGCATTACCTGCCCGTTCAGCCACCGCTGCCGCTTCGTCCTCTACGAAAAAGGTATGGATTTCGAAATCAAAGACGTGGATATTTTCAACAAGCCCGAAGATCTGGCGGTAATGAATCCCTACAACCAAGTGCCGGTGCTGGTGGAGCGCGACCTCATCCTCTATGAATCCAATATCATCAACGAATACATCGACGAGCGCTTCCCCCATCCGCAGCTGATGCCGGGCGACCCCGTGCAGCGCGGCCGCGGCCGTTTGGTGCTGTTCCGCATGGAGCGCGAATTGTTCAGCCATGTCCAAGTGCTCGAAGCGCCCGAATCCACATCCAAAGAACAGGCCAAAGCGCGCGAAGCCGTATCGCAGGGGCTGACCCTGCTTGCCCCCGCCTTCACCAAAAACAAATACGTGATGGGCGACGATTTCTCCATGATCGACGTCGCCATCGCCCCGCTGCTGTGGCGTCTCGACCACTACGACATCAAACTCGGCAAAAACGCCGCGCCGCTTTTGAAATACGCCGAACGCCTGTTCCAGCGCGAAGCCTTCATCGAAGCGCTCACCCCCGCCGAAAAAGCCATGCGCCGCTGAGGAAAACGTCATGAGCAGCAGCACCAAACCCTATCTTCTGCGCGCGCTGTACGAATGGTGCAACGACAACGGCTACACCGCCCACATCGCCGCCTGGGTCAACGGCCACACCCAAGTACCCGTGCAGTATGTGCGTGACGGCGAAATCGTCCTCAACATCGGCCCGAACGCCGCCCGCAACCTCACGATAGACAACGAATGGGTCAGTTTCTCCGCCCGTTTCTCCGGCGTTGCGCACGACATCTGGATACCCGTCGGCCACATCTCCGGCATCTTCGCCCGCGAAACCGGCGAAGGCATGGGCTTTGAAGTCGAGCCCTACGAGCCCGAAGAAGGCGCGGAAGCGGCAAAGCAGCCGGCTGCCGAGAGGCCGTCTGAAAACACTCCCGATGCCCAAGCGCCCGAGGGCAAACAACCCGATGGCGGCACGGAAAAGAAAAAAGTTTTGAAATTCGTCAAATAAACCGAAACGGGAGGCCGTCTGAACACTTTCAGACGGCCTTTAAACCGCTTCCAAACGCAAGGAACGCACAATATGACCGCAGCACCGAGCATCGGCTCACCCCTGTTTTACGGCGTATTCGCCGCCGCCGTCCTCGCCATGATCGCCATCGACATGCTGACGCTGAAAAAAAGCGGTGCCCACAAAATCAGCAGCAAAGAGGCTCTGGCCTGGACAATAGTGTGGATCGCCGTCTCCTGCGCCTTCGCCGGCTGGCTCTACTGGGAAATCGCCCATAATCAAGCCTACGGCCACGAATTGGCGAAAACCAAAGTCATGGAATACTTCACCGGCTACGTTTTGGAAAAATCGCTGGCGGTAGACAATCTCTTCGTCTTCCTCATGATCTTCGGCTACTTCAAAGTGCCGCCGCAATACCAGCACCGCGTCCTGCTCTACGGCGTGTTCGGCGCCATCGTCCTGCGCGCCCTCATGATTTTCGTCGGCGCCGTACTCGTCAGCCGCTTCGAATGGATACTGTATTTCTTCGGCGCCTTCCTGCTCTACACCGGCATCAAAATGATTAAGCAGGGCGGCGAAGAAGACGAAGACCTGTCGCAAAACAAAATTCTGCAATGGCTGCAAAAACACATCCGCGTCAGCCAAACCCTCGACGGCGAAAAATTCTTCACCCGTGAAAACGGCCGCCGCATGGCCACCCCGCTGCTGCTTGTGCTGGTGATGGTGGAACTGAGCGACGTCGTCTTTGCCGTCGACAGCATTCCCGCCGTCTTCGCCGTCACCACCGACCCCTTCATCGTCCTCACCTCCAACATCTTCGCCATCCTCGGCCTGCGCGCCATGTACTTCCTGCTTGCCGACATGGCCGACCGCTTCGTCTTCCTCAACTACGGCCTCGCCTTCGTCCTCAGCTTCATCGGCATCAAAATGCTTGTCATGCACTGGATACACATCCCCGTCGGCACTTCGCTTGCCGTCGTTTTCGGCGCACTCGGCGCCTCCATACTCACCTCTCTCGCATACAGCCGCAAAACCGGCCGGCCGTAAATGCAGGCGCAAAGCGCAAAGAGGCCGTCTGAAAGAGATTTCAGACGGCCTCTTTGTTTTGTGTGTAGGGTGTACGCCGCAGGCCGACACACCCTCCGCGGCAGCGGAAAAAAGATAAGGCCGTCTGAAAAGTTTTTTCAGACGGCCTTTTTCATTTTGCGGCGGGCGGTTTACAAGCCCAGTTTTTCTTTCACATGGCGCACATAGCCGTGGTCGTTGCGGCGGATGTGCATGAAGAGCCAGGTTTCCAGGATGTCGAGCAGCTCCTGGCTGACGTCGTCGCCGTTGTCGAAGCGGCCTTTGTACATCTGCACTTTGTCGACGAAGTTTTGATGCACGCGGTGGTGTGCGTCTACCAGCGGATATTCGGCCATTTTCAGCAGGTCTTCTTCGTCGGAGAAGTGTTGGATGGTGTAACCCAAGAGGTTGTCGAGCGCTTTGCCGACGCCGTCGCGGTCGTTGGCGGTGTGTGCATCATGCATTTCGTTGATGTACTGCACCAAGATTTTGTGCTGTTCGTCAACCTGATCGATGCCCGTGTCCAAATCGGAAGTCCAATGCAAAAAGGGTTCAGACATTTTTATTTTCCCGTAAGTGTGTTAATGAAAGCGGCATTATAGGGTGTTCTGTGTAAAGAAAAGATAACTTCGGCATAATATGAAAAACAATTACCGCCAAATTTGATTTTTATCAAACGCTTATTCTGACTCGTTCTCAATCATCCGATTGCGCAGCCAGCGTGCGGCGGGGGCGATTTCGCCTGCGGTCAGGCCGCTTTCGCCTATGCCCGATGCTTTGAGCACTTCCGCCGCCGCGCCGTGCAGCCACACGCCCGCGCAGGCAGCTTCGAATATATCGCTGCCCTGCGCCAGCAGGCTGCCTGCGATGCCGGAGAGGACGTCGCCGCTGCCTGCGGTGGCCAAACCCGCGTTGCCGCTGTCGTTTTCGTACAGCGTGCCGTCTGCGGCGCACACCAGCGTGCGGTGTCCTTTTAAGACGGCCGTAGCGGCGAAACGCCGCGCCAGTTCGCGCACGGCCGTTGCTCTGTCGGCTTGGATTTCGGCGGTGGTGCAGCCGAGCAGCCGCGCGGCTTCGGCGGGGTGGGGCGTAATCAGCAGGCGGGGGTAACGCGCGGCCGCGTCGGCCAAATCCCTGTGTTGCGCCAGCAGGTTGAGGGCGTCGGCATCGAGCAGCAGCGGGGTGTCGGAGGCCGTCTGAAACAGCCCGGCCAGCAGTTTGCGCGCGGCTTCGTTTGTGCCCAGGCCGCAGCCTGCGGCGCGTGCGGAGAGGTCGTGCCGCCGCGACAGGCCGTGGGCGGTGTCGAGCATGATTTCGGGAAAGGCGGCGATAAAGGGCACGGGCAGGGAGGCCTGGTTGAAACCCGCCCACACTTTGCCGCAGCCTGCGAGCAGGGCGGCGGAGGCGGCCAGCACCACGGCGCCGCTCATGCCTGCCGCGCCGCCGAATACGGCCAGCGTGCCGAACGTGCCTTTGTGGCTGTCGGCGGGACGCGGGGCAGACAGGGCGGGAAAGCGCTGCGAAGAAGCAGCGAGAGGGAAGTTTTCGGGCAGGCGGTACGCGGCGTGCATGGTGTTTCTCCTTATACATATGGCTTTCAGACGGCCTGTATTGTAAACGACAGGCCGTCCGAACGTTTGCATGGCGCGGCGTTCAGACGGCCTTTGCGCGGGCTTGAAGGCCGTCTGAACGCCGTGTTTGCCCCTTCTGCATGAATTATTTTAATATCGCGCCTTCGCAACCGCCGACGTGAAAGGCCGTTTTATGGAATCCATCATCGAACTGCGCCACCTCAAAACCCTGCTCGCGCTGGAAGAAACCGGCAGCGTGTCGCTGGCGGCGCAGCGCGTTTTTCTGACGCAGTCTGCCCTGTCGCACCAAATCCGCACGCTGGAAAACTATTACGAAACGCCGCTGTTCGAGCGCAAGTCCAACCCGCTGCGCTTCACGCCTGCGGGGGCGCGGCTGCTGAAACTGGCGCGCGAGCTGATGCCGAAGATGGCCGCCGCCGAGCGCGATATGGCGCAGATTATCGAGGGCGAGGCGGGCGAGTTGCGGCTGGCGGTGGAATGCCACACCTGTTTCGACTGGCTGATGCCGGCGATGGGCGAGTTCCGCCCGCTGTGGCCGCAGGTGGAATTGGACATCGTGTCGGGCTTTCAGGCCGATCCTGTCGGCCTGCTGCTCAACCACCGCGCCGATTTGGCCATTGTGTCCGAAGCCGTGCCGCAGGCGGGCATCGCCTACCGGCCGCTGTTTGCCTACGGCATGGTTGGCATCTGCGCCCCCGACCATCCGCTGGCGGCGAAAGACGTTTGGCAGGCGGAAGACTTCGCGGCCGAAACGCTGATTACCTATCCGGTGCCCGACGATATGCTGGATTTGCTGCGCAAAGTGCTGCTGCCGCGCGGCATCAACCCGTCGCGCCGCCACAGCGAGCTGACCATCGCCATTGTCCAGCTCGTCGCCAGCCGACGCGGCATCGCCGCCCTGCCGTATTGGACGGTGATGCCCTATCTGGAAAAGGGCTACGTCGTTTCCCGCCCCATCACCGACGGCGGCCTGCAAAGCGAACTCTATGCCGCCATGCGCAGCGAAGACGAAGGCAGCAGCTATCTGGCCGACTTCTGCCAAATCGTGCGCGACCAGGGCTTCGCCACCCTGCCCAGCCTGAGCGTGCTCAACAGATAGGCCGTCTGAAATGCTCGAACTCAAATACATCGTCAAACGCTACGGCGGCAAAACCGTCGCCGACGGCGTTTCCCTCACCGTCGGCGGCGGCCGCCTGCTCGCCGTCCTCGGCCGCTCCGGCTGCGGCAAATCCACCCTGCTCAACATCGCCGCCGGACTCGCCGCCCCCGACAGCGGCGAAGTATGGATAAACGGCGAAAACGTCACATCAAGGTCGTCTGAAAAACGCCGCGTCTCGCTGATGTTCCAAGACTACGCCCTGTTTCCCCACCTCAACCTGCGGCAGAACGCCGCCTTCGGCCTGCGCATGCGCGGTGTGGCGAAAAAGCAGGCCGAAGCTGCGGCCGACGACATGCTGGCACGCGTCGGCCTCGCGGGCGAAGGCGGCCGCAAACCGCACACCCTCTCCGGCGGCGAACAGCAGCGCGTCGCCCTGGCCCGCGCCCTGGCCGCCGAACCGAAAGTGCTGCTTTTGGACGAACCCTTTTCCAGCCTCGACACCGGCCTGCGCCGCAGCCTGCGCGAGCTGACGCTGGAACATATCCGCCGCCTCGCCATCCCCGCCGTCCTCGTCACCCACGACCCCGAAGAAGCCTTCCTGATGGCCGACGAAACCGCGCTGATGGCCGACGGCCGCATCATCCAGCAGGGCAGTTCGGCCGAACTGGCCGCGCGCCCCGCCAACGCCGCCGCCGCCCGCCTCTTGGGCTGCCGCAACGTGACCGAACGCTTCTACCTGCCGCCCTCCGCCCTGTCGGCCGATGCAAACGGCACGCCCTGCGCCGTGCAGACCGTATACCGCCTGCCCGGGCAGACCCGCGCCGAAATCATCCACCCGCAATACGGCACGCTGGAAATGCCCGTGGCCGACGGCTTTGCCGCCGCCGAAATCCGCGTGCGCGCCGATACGGCGAAAATCGTTTTCTTCGATGCGGCCGACAAGGTTTCAGACGGCCTCCAAACATACAAAGAGGCCGTCTGAAAACGGAGTTTGAACAAAGTAAAACCCGCTTTCAGACGGCCTCGAACGAAACAACCGCCCCGCCGCATCTTATTTTTTACCCGTCTCCCCCGCCGCCGCCCGCGGCAGATTTCGGAATCCCGCCATGCGCCGCCTTGTCTCCACCCTCCTGCTCGCCCTAATCCCCGTCGGCTTTCTCGTGCTGACCGTTGCCGCGCCGCTGTGGGCGCTGGCCGGTTACGGCGGGGATTTGGCCTGGGCGGAGGTGCTGGGCGACGACTACATCCGCCGCCGCATCGCCTGGACGGCGGCGCAGGCGGGCATCACCTGCGTGCTCACCGTACTCTTGGGCGTGCCTGCGGCGTGGACGCTGGCGCGGCTCGATTTTCGCGGCCGATCGTGGGTGCTGCGGCTGCTGATGCTGCCCTTCGTGATGCCGACGCTGGTGGCGGGCATCGGTGTGCTCTCGCTCTTCGGCGCGCGCGGCCTGCTGTGGCCGGGCTGGCAGGACACGCCGTATCTTTTGGTTTACGGCAACGTGTTTTTCAATCTGCCCGTGCTGGTGCGCGCGGCCTATCAGGGGCTGCGCGCCGTGCCGGCGGCGCGGCTGTCGGCGGCGCGCACGCTGGGCGCGGATGCGTGGCAGCGCTTTTGGCGGGTGGAATGTCCCGTGCTGCTGCCGTGGCTGGCGGGCGGCGCGTGCCTGGTTTTCCTCTACTGCTTTTCCGGTTTCGGCCTCGCCCTGCTGCTCGGCGGCACGGACTACGCCACGGCGGAAGTGGAAATCTACCGGCTGGTGACCGTGGAACTCGACATCGCTCAGGCTGGCGTTCTGGTGTGGCTGGTACTGGGCGTCACCGCGCTGGCGGGTGCGGCCTATGCTTATTTCGGCCGCGCTTCGGCAGCGGGACGGCAGGTTGCGCCGCAGCCTTTGGCCGCCGTGGACAGCGCCGCCCGCCGCGCCATGCTGTTTTTCTCGCTGGCCGTGCTGGCGTTTTTCTGCGTGCTGCCGCTGGCAGCGGTGGCCGCGCAGGCCGCGCGCTCGGGGGAGTCGTGGCAGGTGCTGTGGGCGGAGGACACGCGGCTGGCGGCCTGGAACACGCTGCGCTTTACGGCATCGGCCGCAGCGGCGGCGCTGCTTTTGGGCGCGAGCCATGCGGCGCTGGCGCGGCGTCTGCCGTGGATACGCGGCATTACCTTTCTGCCGTTTATGGTGTCGCCCGTGTGCGTGGCCTTCGGCATGCTGCTGCTTTATCCCGAATGGACGGCGTCGCTGCCGCTTTTGATTGCCGCCTACGCGCTTTTGGCCTATCCCTTTGTCACCAAAGACCTGCTGGCGGCTTGGGACGCGCTGCCGCCGCAATACGCCGCCGCCGCCCGCAGCATGGGCGCCAGCCGTTTTCAGACGGCCTTTTTCGTTACCGTGCCGCTGCTGCTGCCCGCCCTGCGCCGCGGCCTGACGCTGGCCGCCGCCACCTGCATCGGCGAGTTTGCCGCCACGCTGTTTCTGTCGCGCCCCGAATGGCTGACACTGACGACGCTGGTCTACCAATATCTCGGCGCGGCGGGCGCCGACAACCACGACCGCGCCGCCGTGCTCACTGCCGCGCTGATGCTGCTGGCCTCGCTGGTGTTCGTGCTGCTGGATGCGGCGGAAAAGCGGGAAACGGCGCGCTGAGGCCGTCTGAAACATTCAGACGGCCTCACAGCGGCGCACGCGGCGTGGTTTTTTGGAAAAACGTGCGGGCAGACAAAAGGCCGTCTGAAATTTTCAGACGGCCTTTTTGATGCGTTTTACCGACAGCGCTTTACCAGTAGCCCAGCACTTTCCACCAGATGCCGCCGACGATGGCGAACACCAGCAGGTTGGCAACGCTCATGACGAAGCCGGTTTTCCACCATTCGCCCAGCGTGGTGTAGCCCGAGCCGAACACCACGGGGGCGGTGCCGGTGGCGTAGTGGGTGAGCGTCATCATCAGGCTGGAAGCGGCGGCCATCATCAGGCCGAACACCATCGGCGGCGCGCCCAGCGCCAAGCCCGCGCCGTAGAAGGCGGCGAACATGGCGGTGATGTGGGCGGTGGTGCTGGCGAACATATAGTGCGCGTACAGATACACCAGAATCAGCAGCACCGATGCGCCCGCCCAGCCCATGCCGGTTTGCTCGATGCCCGTTTTGAGCGCGTCGGAAAACCAGGCAATCAGGCCGAGTTTGTTGAGGAAGGTGGCCATCATCACGAGGGCGGCAAACCAGGTTACGGTGTCCCACGCGCTTTTTTCTTTCAGCACGTCGTCCCAGCTCAACACGCCCGAGAGCAGAAGCAGCGAGAGGCCGATGAAGGCGGTGGCGGTGGGGTCGACGGCAAAGGCGCTGCCCAGCAGCATGGCGGGCACTCCCGCCCACAGAACGAGCAGCAGGGCGAAGATGGCGAGCATGATTTTTTCGCCGCGGCTCATCGGCCCCTGTTCGGCCAGACGGTCTTTGGCAAACTGCGCCGCGTTGGGCGTGGCCTTGATTTCGGGCGGGCTGACGAAATACAGTACCAGCGGCATCAGCAGCATGGCCACAAGGCCGGGCAACAGCATGGCCACTGCCCAAGTGCCCCAGCTCAGATGGATGTCGTTGCCGGTGGCTTTGGCGATGATGTCCACCACCAGCGGATTGGGCGCGGTGGCGGTGATGAACATGGCCGAGGTGATCGGGTTGCTGTGGTAGTTTACCAGCGCGAGATAGCGGCCGATGCGCCCCTGCGTGCCTTTTTCGGGGTCGGAATCGTAGCTTGAAGCGATGGCCTTCATCACGGGGTGGATGATGCCGCCGCCGCGCGCGGTGTTGCTCGGCGTTACCGGTGCGAGTATCAGCTCCGAGAGCGCGAGGCTGTAGCCGATGCCCAGCGTTTTTTTGCCGAACATGGAAATGAAGTAATAGCCGATGCGTGCGCCGAGGCCGGTTTTCAGGATGCCGCGCGAAATCATGATGGACACGCCGATCAGCCAGATGAGCGGGTTGGCGAAACTCGACAGCGCGTCTTTGACCGCCGCGTCGGGCTTGTCGTTGGTTACACCCGTCACCGCCACCAGCATGATGGCCACCATCGACAGCGCGCCGATGGGCATCGCCTTGCCGATGATTGCCGCAATCACGCCGACAAACATCGCCAAAAGATGCCATGCCTGCGGCGTCACGCCTGCGGGCACGGGAACGGCAAACCAAATCAGCAGCGCCAGCCCCACCGCCACGGCGGCGGGCAGCGGTTTGAAACCGAGCTTGTCCATAATGGAACTCCTTTTTTGCTTGGATGGCGCACGCGAAACGGCGCCTGTGGAAAGAAAAGGGACAGGCGGACTATACGCCTGCCGTGCCGTTTTTGTAACCGGATTACAAAAAATGTGTCTGAACGGCGATAAGTGGAGCGGTTGGGAAAGATAGTTACAAAAACGCCCGGCGCACGACAAAAAGGCCGTCTGAAAGCGAAGCTTCAACGAAGTTAAAACGCCCATTCGGGGTTTCAGACGGCCTCTTGAGCTGCACAAACCGAATGTCAGCCGACCATCGCCAAAGCCGTGCGCACGGCCTCGATCAGGCTGCCGCCGTCGGCTCTGCCCGTGCCCGCCAAATCGAGCGCCGTGCCGTGGTCGACGGAGGTGCGCACGAAGGGCAGGCCGAGGGTGATGTTCACGCCGCGCCCGAAGGAGGCGTATTTCAACACGGGCAGACCCTGGTCGTGGTACATCGCCAGCACCGCATCGGCATCTTTCAGCATAAAGGGCTGGAACAGTGTGTCGGCGGGGTAGGGACCGCGCACGTCCAGTCCCTCGCCGCGCAGCTTGCCCAGCGCGGGGATAATGACGTCGTTTTCCTCGTGTCCCAAATGGCCGCCTTCGCCCGCGTGCGGATTCAGCCCGGCCACCAGTATGCGCGGCGCGGCGATTTTGAATTTGCCGCGCAAATCGCGGTGCAGGATGCGCGCGGTTTCGCACACGGCATCGAAGGTGACGGCGGCGGCAACGTCTTTCAGCGGCAGATGGGTCGTTACCAGCGCCACGCGCAGGCCGCCGCCCGCGAGCATCATCACCACGCGATCTGTGCCGCTTTTTTCCGCCAGATATTCGGTGTGGCCGCTGAAAAACGCGCCCGTCGCCTCGTTGATGATGCCCTTGTGCAGCGGCGCGGTCACCATCGCGGCAAATTCGCCGCGCACAATGCCGCCGTATGCCGCATCGAGCAGTTGCAGCACATAGGGCGCGTTGGCGGCGTTCAGACGGCCTGCTTCACACGGCGCGGCCAGCGGGATGTGCAGCACTTCCAGCGTGCCCGCTTCGGCGCGCTTGTGCGGCGCAAAGTCGCGCAGGCGCACGCTTTTGCCCAGTTGCGCGGCGCGGCTTGCCAGCAAATTCCTGTCGGCAAGGATAACGGGGCGGCAGGGCAGGGTATGTTCTGCCAAACCGAGGCAGACGTCCGGGCCGATGCCGGCCGGTTCGCCCGAGGTGACGGCGAGAATGGGAAGGTTCATGGGATTTCCGTTTGCTTGACTGTCGAATCGTCGGCCGCCGTGGTTTCAGACGGCCTCAAACGCGGTTACCAACCGAAGGCTTGGGCGCGGCTGCCGTTACAACGGCGCACGGTGATGCGGCTGTCGGAAGCGTCGAGACACAGACCCGAATCGGCACTGCGCAGCGCGGCGCCTTCGGCATACCACTGCTGGTTGCGGCCGCCGTGGCAGCGGTAGAGGATAACCGGCGTGCCCTCGCGCCGCTCCCCGCCCGCCACATCGAGGCAGCCGCCGTTTTGGCGGATGGCGCCGCTTGCCGGGTCGAAGCGGAACTGCTGGTTGGCACGGCCGTGGCAGGCGTGGCGGATCAGGGTTTTGCCGTCGCCGCCGTGGACGTCGAGACATTCGCCGCCGCCCGTGCGGATCAGCCCGCGTGCGGGCGCTGCGTCGGGCAAAACAACCAGCAGCGCGCCGTCCGTTGCCGCCTGCTTGGGCAGATAAAGGTTGCAGGCCGCCAACAGCAGAGCGCAGAGAAGGGTTGCGGTGGTTTTCATGGTGTGTTCCTTTTGTCGGGTAAGGGGCAGGCCGTCTGAAAACCGCGAAAGCGGTTTTCAGACGGCCTCATTCAGACGGCCTTTTAGTTTGTTCAGTTGCCGTGCGGCCGTCAGCTATTCTTCTCCCTCTCCTGCGCCAAAGCGCGGGGGAGGGGGTGGCGGTTCGCAGAACCGCTTTTTGCCTGCCGCCGCTCCGTGCACGTTAGCGCAGCTGCATCAGCCCCCCCCAGCCCTCCCCCGTTTATGCCCCGAAGGGGTACTGGCGGGAGAGAAAACAGGTTTCAGACGGCCTCTTGTTTTTCCAAAAGCACGAAAAATTCCTGTTTGCTGCGCGGGCGGGCGCCCTGCCACAGCACGCGCCAGCCTGCGGGCGCGGGTTCGTCTGCTTTTTCGTTGCGCGTCAGGCGGTAGCGGCAGGAGGCTTCGCCGCCGACGGCAAGCGGCAGGCTGCCGTATTCGCCCCAGGCGGTGCGCACGGTGTAGGCGTCGCGGGCGACGGCGAGGCACTCCGTGCCTGATTTGAGCGCGGCGGGCGCGGCGGCTTCCATGCGCTCCACCACGGGGCGGTAGCTTTTGGCTGCGTCGAGCCAGAGCAGAAACAGCGTCATCAGCAGCGCCCACACCAGCGTCATGCCCGCCGCCCAGTTTGTCACCGCCTGCCGCCCGCGCACCTTGCGCCGCCGCACCGCCAGCACCCACAGGGGCGTGAACAGCACGGCGACAATCATCGGCATCCAATCGAACTCGGGCACGTAATACGGGCTGAAATAGGCCGAGCGTTCGGCCAGCTTTGCCGGCCAGCCGAAATTCATCGCCAGCCAGCCCAGCCATAAAAACGCCGCCAAGAGACCGAAAATCATGATGCCGAACCAGTTGAAAAACGCCGCCGCGCCGCGCCGCAGCACATCGAGGCGCACCGCGCCCAAGAGCGAGAGCGGCGGCAGCAGCCAGATCAGATTGTCGGCATCGTGCGCGGGCGTGCAGCAGAGCAGCGCCAAAGCGGCCGCCGTCCACAACACGGCGGGCGCCGCCCAGTCTTCGCGCCAAAAGCCGCGGCGGCTGCACGTCCACAAGGCCAGCGGCCAGGCGGGAAAGGCAAACCACAGCAGGTTTTTCAGGTAATAGACGGGCGAAAACGACAGCGCAAACGTTTCCGTACCGCCGAACACGCCGAACGCATTTTGCCGCAGCCACCAGTCGAAAGCGGCGGGCGAAGCGCGGTGCAGCGAGAGCGGGTAGAGCGCCGCCAGCGGCAGCGCCAGCGCCGCCGCGCCCGCCAGCGCCGCCGCGAAACGGCGGCTGCGCCATTGCGGCGCCAGCGGCAGGGCGAAGGCCGAAAGCATCAGCACCGCCGTCGCCAGCCAGCCCGCCGACACCGACAACAGCGCCCAGCCCGAACCCAAAAGCAGCGCGGCGAACATCGCCCGCCGCCGCGCCACCGACAGTCCGTACAGGCACAGCCCCAGCGCGGCAAACTGCACCGACACGCCGCCGAGCAGGTGCGCGTTGGTAATCAGCCCGGCGCAGCCGATCAAAATCAGCACCACGCTGCGCCCCTGATGCCGCCCCGCCAGATGGAAGCCCGCCATGCCGCAGCCGCTCAGCCCGATCACGGTGAAAAACACGCCCGCCAGCCGCATCGCCGAATAGGCGTCCGCAAGCCACGGCGAAAACATCGTGCGGCATTGCGCCGCCAGCCAGACGTAAACAAAGGGCAGGCCGGCCTCGGGTGCGCCGTCCAAACCCCGCGCCAGCCACCAGCCGCCGCCCGAAAGCGCGTGTTTCACCGCTTCGTTGGCCGCAATTTCGTCGGGTTTCCACAGGTCGTGCGAAAACACGCCCGGCCACAGCCAGGCGAAGACCAAAAGCAGCAGAATCCACGGTTTTTCATGCGTCGGCGGCGCGGCGCGCATCTCGGGCGGGGTGTAGGTCAGCATCGTTTTTCTATCGGGGGAAAACAGCCCCTAGTGTAACAAAAACGGCGTGAGGCCGTCTGAAAGCCGCACGCCGTCGGGTTTGGGTTTCCATTTCTTCGGGATTTCGTTTTCAGACGGCCTGATGCTTGTGAGGCCGTCTGAAAACGGGGTTTTAAGGAAGTGCGTTCCACGCCGACACCGCCGCCGCGTTCTGCCGCAGCGTGCGGTGGCCGCGCTCTGCGCCTTTGCCGAGGGCAATCAGTATCATATCGAGATAGCGCTCGGGCAGGTTCAGCACGCGGCGCAGGCCGTCGCGTTTGTAGCCGGTCATCGGCACGGTTTGCCAGCCTGCGTTTTCGGCGGCGAGCATAAACGACATCGCCCACAGGCCGCAGTCGAGCGCCAGGCTGCGCTGCGTGTCGGTTTCGTCAAACGGCCGGTAAAAGCCGACGGCGGCCTGAATCAGAAAATCGCGCACATCCGCGTCAAAACAGCCTTCGGCAAATTCCTCTTCATGGATGCGGCGCAGATTCGGCTCGCGGTAGGCTTCGCGGTCGCCCAAAAGCACCAGCACGGCAGACGCGGTAACCACCTGTTCCTGACCGTAGGCTTCGGGCAGCAGGCTTTGGCGCAGCGCGGGGTCGGTCAGCACCATGATGCGCCAGGGCTGCGAATTGTTGCCGCTGGGCGCGCGGCCGGCTTGGGCAAGCAGCGCGTCCAATTCGGCGCGGGAAATTTCGGCAGACGGATCGAAGCGGCGGGTGGAGCGGCGGTTTTGCAGCAGGGTTTCCGGGTTCACGGTTTTGTCCTTTCGGTTGGAAAGCCGCTATACTAATGGCTTTAAAACCAAATAAAAACAACGCACTGAAAGGTCGGTTACGCACCTTTCGGTAAGTTTTCGGACAAAACAGGAGCTTGGCGATGGCGGTTTTTTCAGCGGTGGAGCTGACGATGAAGCTGGTGGGCGGCAAATGGAAATGCCTGATTCTCTATTATCTCGGCGGCGGCGCGAAACGCACGCGCGATTTGCTGGAAAAGCTCGACGGCATCAGCGCGAAAGTGCTGACCGAACAGCTGCGCCAGCTTGAAGCCGACGGCCTGATCGAGCGCGAAACCTTCGCCGAAGTGCCGCCGCGCGTGGAATACCGTCTCAGCGCCGAGGGCGAAACCTTCGCGCCGGTGCTCGATGCCATGTGCGACTGGGGCAAGGCTTACGACGCGCGTCACGAAAAGAAAACGACGCCCTGCGCGCAGATGGCGCAGAGGGAATAGGCCGTCTGAAAACGGTTTCCGACGAAGCCCAAACGCGCCGCCCGTTTCGCGGCGCCCTCCGTTCGGGCTAAAATGGCGCGGCCGTCTGTGTTTCAGACGGCCTTATGTCCACAATATCCACAAGAAAAACGGAAGGAAGAAATATGTACCGACTGCATATCGGCAGCAAACACATCTCGTCATGGTCGCTGCGTCCCTGGCTGCTGATGAAGGCCTGCGGCATCCCCTTTGAGGAAGTGCTGCACCATTTTATCGACGACAAAGAAGCGCAGCGGGCGCAGTGGCTGCCGTTTTCGCCTACTTCGCAAGTGCCCGCGCTGCATGACGGCGGCACGGTGGTGTGGGACAGCCTTGCCATCGCCGAATATCTGGCCGAGCGCCATCCGCACATCTGGCCGCAGGATGCCGAAGCCCGCGCCTGGGCGCGCTCCGCCGCAGCGGAAATGCACAGCGGCTTTGCCGTGATGCGCACGGTCTGCAACTTCACCCTGCTGCGCGCCGACACCCCCGCCATCACGCCCGGCCTGCGCCGCAACCTCGAGCGTATCGACGCATTGTGGAACGAAGGCCTCGGCCGTTTCGGCGGGGATTTTCTCGCCGCCGCGCACTTTGGCGCGGTTGACGCCTTTTACGCCCCCGTGGCGCTGCGTCTGGCCAACTACGGACTGGAAGACGCCCTCAGCGGCGCGGCGAAGGCGTATGCGCAACGCCTGTTGGCGCTGCCCGCCATGAAAGAATGGCTTTCAGACGGCCTCAAAGAAATCGAAACCGCCCGACAGGAGTAAAAACATGAACCGGCAAGACACACCAACCCGCACCGAACCGCAAGGCAGCCTGCTGCTGCGTACCATGACCCGCCCCGCCGACACCAATCCCAACGGCGACATTTTCGGCGGCTGGCTGATGTCGCAGATGGACATCGCCGGCGGCATCCTCGCCTGCGAAACCGCCCGCGGCCGCATCGTCACCGTGGCTGCCGACAAAATCGTCTTCCACCGTCCCGTCGCCGTCGGCGACATCGTCGGCTGCTACGGCAGGCTGGTGAAAACGGGCAATACCTCGATGCAGATCCACATCGAAGTGTGGGTGCACTCCGCATCCTTCGCCGATTTCAACGAACAGCGGCTGGTAACCGAAGCGCTGTTCACCTACGTCGCCATCGACGAAAACGGCCGCCCGCGCCCCGTCAGTCCGAACGTTTGAACGCGGTAACAAAAGGCCGTCTGAAAACCTTAAAGCGGTTTTCAGACGGCCTTTTCGCTTGTTTAAACGTGGCTTTTGCTGCGGTGCAAATCGGTAATCAGCAGCGGGTTGTCGGCGCGCATTTTGTCGATGAGTTCGCGGCAGCGGGTGCGGGTGGGGTCTTGCCACAGCCAGTCGAGTTCGCTTTGGGTGAGGCCGACGAGTTGCAGGAATTGGACTTCGCCGTTGGGTGTGGCGAGGGTGGGCAGCTTGGGGTCGGGTGCGAAGGCGAAGCCGACAAGGGCGGTGTCGCTGTCGAGGCGGATGGGGCCGTTGGCGGGGATGAAGTGGTAGGAGTCAAACCATTTTCCGCTCTCGAATACATAGCGGCCGAGCTTGTTCATCACGTTTATTACCCATATCGGCTCATGCTCGGCACCGTTGTAGGTTTCGTCTTCGGCGCAGGGGGCGATGCGGGCGGTAAACTCGAAGCCCCAGCCGCTGTATTCGTTGCCGGCATTTTCGGGGTCGAAGTAGAGGCTGCTCATGCCGTAGGAAACAAGATGGCGGTGGAAGCTTTGTTCGTTGCAGTCGTAGATACTGGTGCCGTCGAGCGGATCTTCGCCGCCAAGACGGTATGAGATGATGCTGCCGTAGTGGCGCGGCTCGGTATCGCCGTAGATTTTTTCCAGCGCGGCGTCGATGGCTTCCCAGCCGACAGCTTGGTCTTCGTTGAATCGGGCGCGGTATTCGGTTTCGGTCATGATGATTTCTGTGGGTGGTTGCGGGTGGCTTTGATGTGGCAAAGGCCGTCTGAAAAGCGGTTTTTTGTTTTCAGACGGCCTTTTTTTGCCCAAACGCTTTATGCGTCGATGTTTTGCGCAATCAGGGCGTTGTTTTCGATGAAGGCGCGGCGCGGTTCGACTTCGTCGCCCATCAGGGTAACGAACACCTCGTCGGCGGCGATGGCGTCTTCGATGCGCACTTTCAACAGGCGGCGAACGGCGGGATCCATCGTGGTTTCCCAAAGCTGCTCGGGGTTCATCTCGCCCAAACCTTTGTATCGCTGGATGGACATGCCTTTTTGCGCGTTTTGGAGCAGGATGTTCAGCGCAGTTTCAAAGCTGTCCACATCGTACTCGTTCTCGCCTTTGTAGAGCTTGGCGCCCTCGCCGACCAAGTCTTTGAGCGCGGCGGCGGTTTGAGTGAGGGTTTGGTAAGCCTTGCTGTTGAGGAACTTGGGTTCGATGTAGCTGACCATGACGTTGCCGTGCAGCTTGCGGGTGATTTTGATAAAGCGGTTGCCTTCGTGTCCTTCGATGCGTTCGAGGGCGACTTCTTTTTCGTCGAGCAAACCGGAAAGTTCGGCAACGGCTTTATCGGCGTTTTCAGACGACGTCAAATCAATGGGCGAAGCGTGCAGCATGGCGCGCAGGACGAGTTCGTCCACAAAGCGGCTTTCCTGTTCGATGACGGTTTTCGCCAACAGGAATTGTTTGGCGGTGTCGGCAAGTTCTGCGCCTTCGATGGTGCGGCCGTCTGAAACGATTTTGGCTTTTTCCAAAGCAAGACCGAGCAGCCATTGGTCTTTTTCCAGTTCGTCCTTGAGGTAACGCTCTTGCTTGCCGTATTTGGCTTTGTAGAGCGGCGGCTGGGCGATGTAGATGTAGCCGCGTTCGACCAGTTCGGGCATTTGGCGGTAGAAGAAGGTCAGGAGCAGGGTGCGGATGTGCGCGCCGTCCACGTCGGCATCGGTCATGATGATGATGCGGTGGTAACGCAGTTTTTCGGGGTTGAACTCTTCTTTGCCGATGCCTGCGCCCAGCGCGGTAATCAGGGTGGCGACCTCTTGGCTGGCGAGCATTTTTTCAAAACGGGCTTTTTCGACGTTCAAAATTTTGCCTTTGAGCGGCAAAATGGCTTGGAATTTACGGTCGCGGCCTTGTTTGGCAGAACCGCCTGCGGAATCGCCCTCGACCAGATAAAGTTCTGACAAGGCAGGGTCTTTTTCTTGGCAGTCGGCGAGTTTGCCGGGCAGCCCCAAGCCGTCCATCACGCCTTTGCGGCGGGTGATTTCGCGGGCTTTGCGGGCGGCTTCGCGCGCGCGGGCGGCATCGACGATTTTGCTGGTGATGATTTTGGCTTCGTTCGGATTTTCTTCGAGGAAGTCGGTCAAGGCTTGGTTAATGACTTCGTTGACGATGGGGCCGATTTCGCTGGAAACCAGTTTGTCCTTGGTTTGCGATGAGAATTTGGGGTCGGGCAGTTTGACGGACAACACGCAGGTCAAACCTTCGCGCATATCGTCGCCGGCGGTTTCAACTTTGGCTTTTTTAGCGACTTCGTTGGCTTCGATGTAGCTGTTGATGGTGCGCGTCATCACTTGGCGTAATGCGGTCAAGTGCGTACCGCCGTCGCGTTGCGGAATGTTGTTGGTAAAGCACTGCACGCTTTCCTGATAGCTGTCATTCCACTGCATCGCGCATTCGACGCTCATGCCGTCTTTTTCGCCGAACGCGTAGAAGATTTTTTCGTGTAACGGCGTTTTTTTGCGGTTCATGTATTGCACGAAACCTGCCACGCCGCCGGAAAGGGCGAAGCTTTCGTGTTTGCCGTCGCGCTCGTCAATCAATTCGATGTCCACGCCGTTGTTCAGGAAGGAAAGTTCGCGGATGCGTTTGGCGAGGATGTCGAAACTGTATTCGACGTTGCCGAAGGTTTCCGCGCTGGCGAGGAAGCGCACGGTCGTGCCTTTTTTGTCGGAATCGCCAACAACCCTTAACGGCTCTTCGGTTTCGCCGCGCACGAAGCGGACGAAGTGTTCCTTGCCGTCGCGGTAGATGGTCAGCGTTACCCAGTCGGACAGCGCGTTGACGACGGACACGCCCACACCGTGCAGTCCGCCGGAGATTTTGTAGCTGTTGTTGTCGAACTTGCCGCCCGCGTGCAATACGGTCATGATGACTTCGGCGGCGGAGCGTCCTTCTTTCGGGTGGATGCCGGTGGGCATACCGCGCCCGTTGTCGGCCACGCTGACGGAATTGTCGGCATGGATGGTTACGGTGATTTTGTCGCAATGTCCGGCCAGCGCTTCGTCGATGGCGTTGTCCAATACTTCGAATACCATGTGGTGCAGGCCGCTGCCGTCCTGCGTGTCGCCGATATACATACCGGGGCGTTTGCGTACCGCTTCCAAGCCTTCGAGCACCTGGATGCTGTCGGCACCGTATTCTTCGTGTTTTTGCTCTGCCATAGTTTTTCTTACCGTTGTTTTTGCTGAAAGAGGCCGTCTGAAAAACCGCGTGGGAAACGGCTGGTGCAGACGGCGCGAAAGGGACGGATTATACCTGATTTTGCTGGATTATTCAGCGGCGGCAGTCACAGGGAGGCCACCTGAAAAGCCTTGCGGGACGGGGCGGCGGCCTGTTCGGGCAAACGCCGCCTTTGTGCGGCGCGGATGGGCGAAGGCCGTCTGAAAAACGGGTTTCAGACGGCCTTTTGGGTTGGCGTCGCGCGGACTCAGAACTTTTTCAACTCGCGTTCGATGGCGCGGATATTGGCTTCGCGGTCGGCAACGGCGCGTTGCAGCGTGGCGGTGTTGCCGCCTTTTTTCATTTCCTGTTCGAGGCGGCCTTTGGTGCGGACGAGGGCGGCGCGTTCGCTGCTGATTTCGCGTTGCAGGATTTGGTCGCGGCTGAGCTTGGGTTTCACGGCGGCGTAGATCGGCGCGGCGGCGCGGACGGGGGCTTTGGCGGGCGCGGCAGTTTTCACGGCGGCGGTTTGCGGGCGGTTGCGCAGCTTCACCGTCATTTTCGGCGGCGGGGCGTTGTCGGCCAGCTGCTGCGCGGAGGGCGGCATCACGAAAATGTCGCCGGAAGACGCGTCGCCCCAAACATCGGTTTTGTCGGCCGGCGTTTTTTCCGCGGCAGAGCCGCGCGGCTGTGATTCGCGGCAGGAGGCGTCGGTTTTTTCGCTGGAATAGCTGACGGACGTGCCGCTGCCGCAGACATAGGTTGCGCCGTGCGAGAGCGGGGCTGCGCCGAGGGCGGCGAGAAAAAGAGGCAGGTAAAACAGTTTCATAGCGGTTTGGCTTGGTGGAACGAAGGCTCGGATTATAGCGGCGCAAGCGTAAATTTGGGTTCGGAGTGTTTAAACGCTTGTCTGCATGAGGCCGTCTGAAAACACGGCTCCAACCAAGCCGAAACCGCCTTTTCAGAAACGTCATTCCCGCGTAGGCGGGAACGGCCTCTTGCCTGCCGCGTTCAACCCAAAGCGATTCCGCCGCCGCACAGTGTCAGCACGCCCATCGCGGCGAACAGGGCGCAGGCGGCAAAGCGCACGGCGCGGGCGGGAACGGCGGCGGTGATTTTTTCGCCGAGATAGGCGGCGGGCACGTTGGCTGCCATCAGCCCGATAATGCTGCCTGCCACCACGGCCGTCAGATCGTGGTAGCGCGCGGCCAGCAGCACGGTGGCAATCTGCGTTTTGTCGCCGATTTCCGCCAGAAAAAACAGCACCGCCGTGGCGGCGAACGCGCCGTATTTCAGCCAGCGGCCGTTGTCGCCCTCATCGTCTTTGTCGGGCACGAGCAGCCACAGCGCCACGGCGACAAAGCTCAGGCCGACCGCCCATTTGGCCGTTTCGGGCGGCACACGGGCAAACAGCCACGCGCCGAACAGGACGGAGGCGAGATGGTTGAGCAGGGTGGCGGCGAAAATGCCCGCGACAACGGCCTTTTTGTCGGCAAAGCGGGAGGCGAGAAACAGAGTGAGCAGCTGGGTTTTGTCGCCGATTTCGGCAATCAGCACGGCCAGCGTGGAGGAGAGGAAGGCTTCCATTCGATATTCCCAAAAACCGTGCGGACAGACAAAAGGCACACCAAACGCCCCGCACGGAATGCGTCGGTATGCCCCAAGTCTTGCCAGTCTTCCGGCGGGAAGATGCCTGCGCCATGCCGACCGGCAATTGTGTTGACGCAGGCTCCGCGCGCTGCCTGAAACGGCGCGCGGACGGCTACTCCCTCGAGAGCGGGCGCGATTATAGCGGCACAGGCCGTCTGAAAGAAAGCGCCGCCGCGTTTCAGACGGCCTCAAGCGTGTTATCGTCGGCATTTTGCAGACAATAAAGATAAAGGACACGGACATGGCAAAACGCAGAATGCGGCGCGCGGTTTGCGCGGCGGCGGGTGGCGGCCTGCTTTTGTGGGCGGCGGGCATATTGGCGCTTGATGCGCTGGCGGAACGGGCGGCGCAGCCCGTACACGGCGCTCCGGCGGCGGACGCGGCGGTGGTGCTCGGCAACGCCGTCAACCGTCGCGGCCGCCCCAATCCCTGTCTGCGCAGCCGCGTCGAAGCGGGCGTGGCGCTTTATCATGCGGGCAAAGCGCGGCGGCTCATCATGTCGGGCGGCACCGACGGCGACGGCAGCAACGAAGCCGAAGCCATGCGCGACATGGCCGCAGCCGCAGGCGTGCCGCGCCGCGACATCGCCGTCGAAAACCGCTCGGAAAGCACCTACGAAAACATCGCGTTCAGCCGCGTACTCTTGGGCACGGAAAAACACATTGCCATCGTCAGCGACGATTTCCACCTGCCGCGCGCGCAATGGCTGGCACGCCGCCACTGGCCGGACAAGGAAACGCAGCTGTACGCCGCCCCCGACTGCGGCGACTCCGCCCCCAACTACCTGCGCAAACTGACGCGCGAACTTCTGGCATGGGTCAAAACCGCCGCTCTGCACCGCTGAAAAGCCGTTTGCCCCCGTTCGCCGCACATAACCGAAAAGCAACCGAAAATCGCGCCGCCGCCGCACGGGTTGCGCGATTTCTTTACACTGCCGCCCTTTCGTTTCGCAAACATACAAAAAGGAAAGACAAGTGTCGATTAAACAAGAGTTTAAAGACTTTATCATGCGCGGCAACGTGGTGGACCTGGCCGTCGGTATGGTGGTGGGTACCGCCTTCTCCGGCATCGTCAAATCGCTGGTGGACGACGTGATCATGCCCCCCATCGGCCTTTTGATCGGCGGCGTGGATTTCTCCAACCTCTTCATCACCCTCAAAGACGGCGTGCCCGCCCCCGAAAGCGGCTACGCCTCGCTGGCCGCCGCCAAAGCCGCAGGTGCGGTAACGCTCAACCTCGGCCTGTTTATCAACAGCATCATCAGCTTCCTCATCATCGCCTCCGCCATCTTTATGGTGGTGAAAGCCCTCAACACACTGAAAAACAAGGTTGAAGCGCCTGCCGACGCCGCCCCCGCCGAGCCGAGCGAAGAAGTGCTGCTGCTGCGCGAAATCCGTGATTCGCTGAAAAAATAAGCGGCAGACAAAAGGCCGTCTGAAAACCTGTTTTACGGTTTTCAGACGGCCTTTTTGCGCGGGATTCAAGGTTCAGCGCAAGCGTTTTCCCGTTGCCCAGTCGGTGATGCGGCTGGGCGTTTTGCTTTGGCCGCAGCGGCCGCCGACGATACGTGCGCTGCGGCCGAACTGGCGGCGGGTTTCGCGCTCGCTGCGGCAGGGGCGTTTGCCCGCACGGTTGCACGAAGTGGACACCAGCGGCGTGCCGAGCAGGCGGCACAGGTCGCGGGCGGCGGCGTGAGCGGGCACGCGCACGGCGAGTTTGCCGCGTCCTTTGCCGCGCAGCAGCGGCGGCAGGCCGGGGGCGGCGGGCAGCAGAAAGGTTTCGCGCGCCGGCCAGATGTCGTGCAGCGCGGCCGCGTCGGACTCGGGCAGCGGACGCAGCAGCGGGCGCAGGCGGGCAAGGCTGTCACCGATAACAATCATGCCTTTGTGCTGCGGGCGGCGTTTGAGGCGGACGAGCGTTCTGAGTGCTTTGGCATGGCGCGGCAGGCAGCCGAGGCCGTAGCAGGATTCGGTGGGATAGGCGATGAGGCCGCCACGGCGCAGATGGGTTTTCAGACGGCCTTTTTCGGCGGCGGAGAGGGTGCGTTTCATGGTTGGGGCTTTGTTGGCGGGAAGGGGGTGTTTTTCCGTTTTGTATGGGGTTTGGGACGGGGAGGCCGTCTGAAAACGGGTTTCAGACGGCCTTATCCGCCGCGCCGCCCGTCCATTGCGGGCTGTTGGGGATGTCGAGGCCGAGCAGGCCGAGGGCGCGGGCGGTGCTGTGGGCGACGATTTCGTCGGCGGTTTGCGGGCGGTGGTAGAGGGCGGGCACGGGCGGGAAGACGATGCCGCCCATTTCGCTGACGCGGCGCATGTTGTCGAGGTGGGCTAGGTTGAGCGGAGTTTCGCGCACCATCAGCACGAGGCGGCGGCGCTCTTTGAGGGTGACGTCGGCGGCGCGGGTGAGCAGGTTGTCGGCGAAGCCGTGGGCGACGGCGGCCAGCGTGCGCATGGAGCAGGGGGCGACAATCATGCCGTGCACGGGAAACGAGCCGCTGGACACGGGCGCGCCGAGGTTGCCGATGGCGTGGACGGTGTCGGCGAGGCCGTAGATATCATCTTTGCCGTAGGGCGTTTCGAGGGCGCGGGTGAGTTCGGCGCCTTTGCTGACAATCAGGTGGCTTTCGACGTCGGGCAGGGCGCGCAGGATTTCGAGGGCGGCGCGGCCGTATTGGAAGCCGCTGGCGCCGCTGATGCCGACGATGATGCGGCGTGTGTGCATGGGTTGTCCTTCGGGTTCGGGGTGGCAGCCGTCCGCTTCTTTCTTGCAGACGGGTTTCAGACGGCCTCTCGGCCGGGGCGGCATTATAGATGAGGCCGTCTGAAAACCTGAACCGGGTTTTCAGACGGCCTTTTTGGTCTGTGAACGCTGCGCCTACTCCGGCCGCATCTGCGGGAACAGAATCACGTCGCGGATGCTTTGCGCGTCGGTGAGCAGCATCACGAGGCGGTCGAGGCCGATGCCGCTGCCGCCGGTGGGGGGCAGGCCGTATTCCATCGCGCGGATGTAGTCGGCGTCGTAGTGCATGGCTTCGTCGTCGCCTGCGTCTTTCTGCGCCACTTGGGCTTTGAAGCGGGCGGACTGGTCTTCGGGGTCGTTCAGCTCGGAATAGCCGTTGGCCAGCTCGCGGCCGACGACAAACAATTCAAAACGGTCGGTCAGGCCGGGCTTGGTGTCGGAGGCGCGCGCCAGCGGCGATACTTCCACCGGATAATCGATGATGAAAGTCGGGTTCCACAGTTTGCCTTCGGCGCAGCCTTCAAACAGAGCCAGTTGCAGGCTGCCGATGCCGGGCGCGGGCGGCAGGCTTTCGCCGTGGCGCACGATTTCTTTTTTCAGCCATTCGGCGTCAAAAAGCTGCTCGTCGGTGTAGTGCGGATTGTATTTTTTGATGGCTTCCAAAATCGTCAAACGCTCAAACGGGCTTTCCAAATCGACTTCTTTGCCGTTGTAGCTGATTTTGGCCGTACCGCAGACGGCCTGTGCACAGGCGCGGATGACTCCCTCGGTCATTTCCATCATGCGCTCGTAGGTGCAGAAGGCCTCGTAAAATTCCATCATGGTGAATTCGGGGTTGTGGCGCGTGCTCATGCCCTCGTTGCGGAAGCTGCGGTTGATTTCAAACACGCGCTCCAAGCCGCCCACCACCAAGCGTTTCAAATACAGCTCCGGCGCGATACGCAGATACAGCGGCATATCCAGCGCGTTGTGATGGGTTACGAAAGGCTTGGCCGTTGCGCCGCCGGGAATCGGGTGCATCATCGGCGTTTCCACTTCGAGATAACGCTCGTTCACCATATAGTTGCGTACGGTTTGGATGATGCGGCTGCGTTTGATAAAGGTGTCGCGCGATTCGGGGTTCACAATCAGATCGACATAACGTTGGCGGTATTTTGCCTCTTGGTCGGCCAAACCCTTGTGTTTGTCGGGCAGCGGGCGCAGCGATTTGGACAACAGGCGCACATTGGACACGCGCACGGTCAGCTCGCCGTGGTTGGTTTTGAACAAAGTACCTTCCGCGCCGACGATGTCGCCCATGTCCCAATGTTTGAAATCTTCGTGCGCCGCCTCGCCCACGCCCTGATTGTTGATGTAGAGCTGTATTTGGCCGGTTGCGTCCTGCACGGTGGCAAAGCTGGCCTTGCCCATCGCGCGTTTGAGCATCATGCGGCCGGCGATTTTTACCGGGATTGCCTGCGGGTCGAGTTCTTCTTTACTTAAAGCGTCGTATTTTTCATGCAGCTCGGCAGCGAAGCTGTCGCGTTTGAAATCGTTGGGGAACGCGATGCGTTCGGCGCGGATGGCGTTGAGTTTTTCGCGGCGGATAGCGATGATTTGGTTTTCGTCGATATGGGCTTCTTCGGCGGGATTGTGCTGTTCGGTCATGTTTTTTACCTGATAAAAAACAGGCAGTTGAATCTGCCTGCGGATAAAGAAAATTTACGCGGATTTTACGCGCTTTTCCGTATTTTTGAAAGACAGGCCGTCTGAACGCTGCGGCGGCGAAACGGGAAGAAGCCCGTTCCGTAGGGCATCGGGCGGTTTCAGACGGCCTCTGGTTGTGTTAAAAGCTATCGCATTGGGTTTTTCTGTTTACAAAAATTATCCGAATGCCTTTGCTTTTTTAACAGAAAAAGCCTTAGTATGGCGGCGCTTTTGCGGCGGGCGTCTGCCGCAAAGGATTTTCATCCAATCTACTTAATTGAGGATACGCATATGAAACTGTTGTCTGCCGTCGTACTGTCTTCCCTGGTTGCCCTCAGCGGCACCGCCATGGCCGAAACCGGCAATCCCACCGTCAGCAAAAAAACCGTCAGCTACCGCTGCCAGCAGGGCAAACGCATCAACGTGACCTACGGTTTTAACAAACAAGGCCTGCCCAACTACGCCGTTGCCCGCATCAACGGCCGCAACCGCACCATGGACATCAACCTCGACCGCTCCGACAATGTGGACACTTTCTTCATCGACGAGGGCGGCTACACTCTGAGCACCAGCGAGATGAGCACCAAAACCTACCACAAGCAGCCCATCATGATCACTTCGCCGAAAGACGAAATCCTGTTCAAAAGCTGTACGCCCCGCTGATTGTGCATCAAGCGCAGAGGCCGTCTGAAAACGTTTCAGACGGCCTTTTTGTTTATAATCGCGCCCTTTTCTCCTTTTCAGACAGCCTCACACCATGCCCGAGCAACACGATCCGTTTTCCCGTTTCCACAATCTTTCCGACCCCGCCACGCAGGATTTCGCCCGCAGCGCCCACGGCGAAACGCTGGCGCGCTTTGCCGGCGACGACGTCTTCCGCGCCCTGCGCGACGACATCGCCGAAGCCATGCGCGACGAGCGGCAGATTCCGTTTTGCCAGGAACACCGCGCGCGGATGTACCATTTTTACCAGAGCGAAGACTTTCCCAAAGGCGTCTACCGCGTCTGCTCCGCCGCCTCCTACCGCGCCGGTCTGCCCGATTGGGAAGTGCTGTTTTCCGTGGCCGATTTCGACGAAATTCTCGGCGACGATGTTTATCTCGACGGCGTGTCGCATTATGTCGAGCAGCCGCTGCGCGTGCTGTTGAGCCTGAGCGCGGCGGGTGGCGACGCGTCCTACACGCTGGAATTCGATTTGGCCGGGCGGCGCATCGTCGAAAACGGCTTCCACTTTCCGGCGGGCAAAAACCATATTTCGTGGCGCGACGAAAACAGCGTGTGGGTCTGCCCCGCCTGGGACGAACGCCAGCTCACCGAATCGGGCTATCCGCGCCAGGTGTGGCTGCTCGAACGCGGTCAGGCGTTTTCAGACGGCCTGCCCGTGTTGCAGGTGGCGGAAAACTGGATGATGGCCAACGCCTGGCGTTATCTCGACGGCCTCGGTTCGCCCGTGGATTTAATCGAAGCGGCGGAAGGCTTTTTCACCAAAGACTATTACCAGGTGCTGCCCGACAACAGCACCGCCAAACTGAACCTGCCGCGCGACTGCGACATCGTCGGCTACACGGCGGGACAGCTGCTCGTGCAGCTGCGCGAACCGTGGCAGCGCGCCAAGCAAAGCTATCCGGCGGGCGCACTGGTGGCGGTGAAGCTGAACAAGGGCGTGCTGGGCGAAGCGGCGCTGCTGTTCGAGCCGTCGGACACGCAGGCGGTGGACAGCGTGGAAACCACCAAACGCTTTATCGCCGTGTCGCTGCTGGATAAGGTGAAAGGCCGTCTGAAAGCGTGGAAATGGACGGGCAAAACATGGGAAGAACAAAGCCTGCCCGAGCTGCCCGCAGGCGCGCTGGAAATCACCGACCAACCCTGGGGCGGCGACATACTCTATCTGGCCGCCGACGACTTCACCACGCCGCTCACCCTGTTTGCCCTCGATTTGCACGTCAACGAACTGAGCGTGCTGCGCCGCCAGCCCGAACAGTTTGTTGCAGACGGCATCCGCGTGCAGCAGCTTTGGGCGGAATCGGCCGACGGCACGCGGATACCCTATTTCCACGTCGGTAAAACCGCCGCGCCCGACACGCCGACGCTGGTTTACGCCTACGGCGGCTTCGGCGAACCCGAGCCGCCGCATTACCCCGAAAGCATCGGCCGCCACTGGCTCGAACAGGGGAATGCTTTTGTTGTTGCCAACGTGCGCGGCGGCGGCGAGTTCAAACACTGGCACGCCGCCGCGCAGGGCAGGTACAAACACCGCAGCGCCGACGATCTGCTGGCCGTGGTGCGCGATTTGGCCGCGCGCGGCATGAGTTCGCCCGAACGCATTGCCGTGCAGGGCGGCAGCAACGGCGGCCTCGTCGCCGCCGCCGCCTTCGTGCGCGAACCGCAAAACATGGGCGCGCTGGTGTGCGAAGTCCCCCTCACCGACATGCTCGCCTACACCGAACTCTCCGCTGGCGCCAGCTGGACGGACGAATACGGCGACCCCGCCGACCCCGAAATGCGCCCCCACCTCGCCGCCCTGTCGCCCTACCACAAACTTTCAGACGGCCTCAGCTACCCGCCCGCCCTCATCACCACCAGCCTGTCCGACGACCGCGTCCACCCCGCCCACGCCTTAAAGTTTTACGCCAAACTGCGCGGCTATGGCGCAAACGCCTGGCTCTACGCACCCGACGGCGGCGGCCACACCGGCAACGGAACGCAGGAAGAAACCGCCGCCGAGCTGGCCTGCGTGCTGCGCTTTTTGCAGCAGACCGTAGGCGCAGAAAAGCCGTGATAACACGTAATCATAAGAAAAAACGAGGGAAAATGCGCTTGTCGGCAAAATCGCCGCCATGCTAAGATGCCCGCGCTTCGAGCCCCGCCCAAGCGGATACCCGCAGCGGGGCGTCAAACTAGATGGAAAACTCTAAACCAATCGGGTACAATGCGCCCGTTTTAAGTTTTACATTAACCACCGCCGCAAGGCTTTAAACAAGGACTTACAAATATGTCAAATGTCGACCAAAAAGTGAAAGAAATCGTTGCCGAGCAATTGGGCAAAACCGTTGACGAAGTGAAAAACGAATCTTCCTTCCAAGACGATTTGGGCGCCGATTCCCTCGACATCGTCGAGCTGGTTATGGCTTTGGAAGAAGCGTTCGGCTGCGAAATCCCCGATGAAGAAGCCGAAAAAATCACCACCGTTCAGGCTGCCATCGACTACATCAATGCACATCAGGGCTGATAAGCGGCTTTGACACATTCCGGCCTCTGCGCGCGGGCTTGCCTGCACACAGGGGTCGTTTCTCATTCAACCCGCCGCCGAACAGGCGCAAACGATTCCACAGCGAGCAGATTTTTATGAGTCAGCGAAGAGTAGTCATCACCGGCCTCGGGCAGGTATCCCCCGTCGGCAACGACATCCCGACCGCATGGGACAACCTACTGGCCGGCAAAAGCGGCATCGGCCGCATCACCCGCTTTGACGCATCCGACCTCAACAGCCAAATCGCAGGCGAAGTGCGCGGCTTCGACATCGGCCAATACATCAGTGCCAAAGAAGCCCGCCGCATGGACGTATTCATCCACTACGGCATCGCCGCCGCCCTCCAAGCCATCGCCGACGCAGGCCTCGACGACGTAAACGGCCTCGACAAAGACCGCATCGGCGTGAACATCGGCTCCGGCATCGGCGGCCTGCCCAGCATCGAAGCCACCGGCAAAGCCGTTATCGAAGGCGGCGCGCGCAAAATCAACCCCTTCTTCATTCCCGGTTCGCTGATCAACCTCATCTCCGGCCACGTTACCATCCTCAAAGGCTACCGCGGCCCCAGCTACGGCATGGTTTCCGCCTGCACCACCGGCGCGCACTCCATCGGCGATTCCGCCCGCATCATCAAATACGGCGACGCCGACATCATGATTGCCGGCGGCGCGGAAGGCGCAATCAGCACCCTCGGCGTAGGCGGATTCGCCGCCATGAAAGCCCTCTCCACCCGCAACGACGACCCCGCCACCGCCTCCCGCCCGTGGGACAAAGGCCGCGACGGCTTCGTTATCGGCGAAGGCGCAGGCATTTTGGTATTGGAAGAGCTTGAACACGCCAAAAAACGCGGCGCGAAAATCTACGCCGAACTCGTCGGCTTCGGCATGAGCTCTGATGCCTACCACATCACCGCCCCCGACGAAGAAGGCCCCGCATTGGCCGTCACCCGCGCCCTCAAAGACGCAGGGCTGAACGCCGCCGATGTGGACTACGTCAACGCCCACGGCACGTCCACCCCGCTGGGCGATGCCAACGAAACCAAAGCCCTCAAACGCGCCCTGGGCGAACACGCCTACAAAACCATCGTCAACTCCACCAAATCCATGACCGGCCACCTGCTTGGCGCGGCAGGCGGAGTAGAAGCCGTGTACAGCGTCTTGGCCGTACACAACCAAAAATCCCCGCCCACCATCAACCTCTTCGAGCAGGACATCGAAGCAGGCTGCGATTTGGACTACTGCGCCAACGAAGCCCGCGACGCAAAAATCGACGTCGCCCTCTCCAACTCCTTCGGCTTCGGCGGCACCAACGGTACGCTGGTATTCAAACGCTTTACCGGCTGACCGTGCCCGTTGCAGCAGGTGCAAAGGCCGTCTGAAAATCCAAATCGGGTTTTCAGACGGCCTTTTTGTTTCGTATAGGGTGCGCCGCTTGGGCGGCACATCCTACACACGAGCCTTGCAGGCTTTCAGACGGCCTCCTGTCCCCACCTTTGCGATGGGTCAAACAGCCGCCGTTTTCCCGCCGCCGCGGCCGCCCCGCGCTTCCGCCGCCCCCTGCCTTTCGGTATCATGCCGCCCGACAAACCAACCACGACAAAAAGGAGCAGAACATGGCAGCACAAGACGATCTGAAACGCATGGCGGGCGAAAAAGCCGTCGGCTTCGTGCCCGAAAACGAATACATCGGCATCGGCACGGGTTCCACCGTCAACCACTTCATCAAAGCCCTGGCCGAAAGCGGCAAAGCCGTCAAAGGCGCGGTCAGCAGCTCCAAAGCCACCTCCGAGCTGCTGGCGCAGTATGAAATTCCCGAAGTGACTTTGAGCGACGTGGTGCGGCTGGCCGTTTACATCGACGGCGCCGACGAAGTGAACCACAGCCTGCAAATGATCAAAGGCGGCGGCGGCGCCCTTTTGCGCGAAAAAATCGTCGCCAGCGCCTCGGAGCGCTTTGTCTGCATCGCCGACGAAAGCAAATACGTCACCCGCCTCGGCCGCTTCCCGCTTCCCGTCGAAGTGATTCCCGCCGCCCGCTCGCTGGTGGCGCGCAAACTGCTCGCGCTGGGCGGCGAACCCGAATTGCGCGTCGGCTTCACCACCGACAGCGGCAACGAAATCCTTGACGTCTCCGGCCTCGATTTGTCGCGTCCGCTGACGATGGAAGAAGAAATCAACAAAATCACCGGCGTGGTGGAAAACGGCCTCTTCGCCCGCGACACCGCCGACGTGCTGCTGCTGGCACGCGCAAGCGGCGTGGAAACCATCACCATCGGCGGCTGAGCCGGATCCTAGACAAACACCGCATCAAGGCCGTCTGAAACCACGCTTTCAGACGGCCTCAACCGTTTTCCGCCCCATCCGGGCGCCGCTATAATCCGCCCCCGTTTTCCGTTCCGAAAGGCCGTCTGAAATGCCCTCCCCCCAAGAGCCAACCTTCACCGACACCGACCGCCGCCATATGCAGGCCGCCCTCGCCCTTGCCCGCGAAGGCCGTTTTTCCACCAGCCCCAATCCCCGCGTCGGCTGCGTTATCGCACGCGGCGGGCAGATTGTCGGACAGGGCTTCCACGTCCGCGCGGGCGAACCCCATGCCGAAGTGCACGCCCTGCGTCAGGCGGGGGAACTCGCACGCGGCGCAACGGCCTACGTCACCCTCGAACCGTGCAGCCACCACGGCCGCACCCCGCCCTGCGCCGAAGCCCTCGTTGCGGCGGGCGTGTCGCGCGTCGTCGCCGCCATGTCCGACCCCAACCCGCAGGTGGCCGGACGCGGCCTCGCCCTCTTGGCGGCGGCGGGCATCCGCACCGAATGCGGCCTGCTCGAAACCGAAGCCCGCGAACTCAACCGCGGCTTCCTGTCGCGCATCGAACGCGGCCGCCCCTTCGTCCGCCTCAAATGCGCCGCCTCGCTCGACGGCAAAACCGCCCTTTCAGACGGCCGCAGCCAATGGATTACCAACGCCGCCGCCCGCGCCGACGTGCAGATACTGCGCGCCGAAAGCTGCGCCGTGCTCACCGGCATCGGCACCGTGCTCGCCGACGACCCGCTGCTCACCGTCCGCGCCTTCCCCACCGTGCGCCCGCCCGAGCGCGTCGTCCTCGACAGCCGCCTGCGCCTGCCGCCAAGCGCCAAGCTGCTGGCCGACCCCTCCGCCCCCGTTATCATCCTCACCGGCGAAACCGACCCCGCCAAACACGCCGCCTTCGCCCGTTTTCCGCACGTTTCCCTCCGCACCGTGCCGCTGCTTTCAAACGGCCTTATCGACCTGAACGCCGCCCTCGCCGCGCTGGCGGAACAAGGCATGGGCGAAGTGCTGGCCGAAGCGGGCGCGACGCTGGCGGGCGCGCTGCTGCGGGCGGATTTGGTTGACGAAATCGTCCTCTACCAAGCGCCGAAAATCCTCGGCACGGCGGCGCGCGGCCTGTTCGAGCTGCCCGAAAACCCCGCCGCCCTCGCCGCCCGCGCGCACTGGCACACCGTGTCCGCCGACATCCTCGACGGCGATATCAAATGGGTGCTGCGGCGGACAGAGGCCGTCTGAACGCACTTTCAGACGGCCTCAACCAGCGGAAACAGCCCGTGAACAAACGCAAAACGAAAAAACGCCAAACCCGCGCCGCGCGGCCTGCCGCCGTGCCGCCGCAGCGGGCGAAACCGTCGGAAAAGCCGGTGGAAAAACTCTTTGCCCTCGGCATGGTCACGGCGTTTGCCGCACTCGTGCCGCTGTTTTCCCTGATGGCAGAAATTGTGCGCGCCGTCATGGAAAACGGCTTTTCAAGCGGCCTCTCCGCCACGCTGCTTGCTGCGAAGACGTTGCGCTTGTTTTTCGCACAAACGGCGGCTTTGGCGACGCTGTTCGTCCTTTATTTCATCGAAGAAGACGCCGAAGACGCAGGCGGCGAACCGCTCTTTGGCCGCAGCGGACGGCTGCTGTTCGGCATCGCGGGCGGCGCACTGGCAGGTCTGGCAACGGCAGGCGTGCACGGCGCGGCTTGCGGTGCGGCGGCGGGTCTGATGGCGGCGCTGCTGATGCCGTGGCTGAAATATCTGCTGCGCCATGCCTCGTTTTAAACGGGAAAAAGCGAAAAGGCCGTCTCTGTCCGAACAGGCAGGGACGGCCTTTTGCATGGGCAAAACGTACAGCCCGCATTTTCAGACGGCCTCCGTTTTGCAGGGCGTGCCGCATTCAAACGAAAGGCCGTCTGAAAGCGGGTTGGGCGTTCAGACGGCCTTTGCCGTTGCGGCAGCATCATTTTCTGTCCGGTTCGGGCGGGGCGTTTTTTGTGCCTGCCGCCGCGCATAAAAAATCGGCGAACTTGGCGCACAGGCCGCTGTCGATATCGTGCATTTCCTGCAACAGCAGCATCAGGTCTTCGCCGATGTCGCCCGGCAGGCGGAGACGGGTTCGGTTGTCGTATCGGGGCTTAGGAAAAAACGGCTGATGCGCCGTATGCCGTGTTCGCGTCCCTCTCCGCCGCTCTCGCTGCCGCACCATGAAATACGGGCGCGGACGCGCAGCCGGTGCGCGGTAATCAGGCCGTCTGCAAAGGCGGCGGCGCAGGCCGGGTCTTCCGCCGCGCCGTCGGATTCGGCCAGCGGCAGGATTTCGGCGGCGACAAAATCACGCCACAGCCGCATCAGTTCGCGGTTGGGCACGGTGTTGACGATGTCCGAATCCCAAACGGCGTAAAACGCCCGCCTGACTTCGTTGGCGGCGGTTTTTTTTCTCGCGGCGGCGGTTGTTTTTATTCATCGTATGCTCCAAACGGAAGCGGCAAAACGCCGTTCTCTGCACGGGTTGGAAAACAGCCTACGCAGCGCTGTGCAAAAACTGCCGCAGGCGTTTGAGTTCCTGCCAGGCGGCGGCTTTCAGTTCGGGTTGGCGCAGCAGGCGGGCGGGGTGGGGGACGGCGAACACGGGGATGCCCGCGAATACCTGCGGCAGGGCGGCGGTGTGGGCGGGGTGGTCGAAGCGGCCGAGCAGCAGCACGGCGGATGCGCCGCACAACTCGCGTTCGGCCTGCACGCGGGTGGCGGCGGCTTCGATTTGTGCGGCGCTCGGGGAAAATTCGCTGTTTTCCAGCCAGCTGGTGCGGCGCACGTCGGCGTCGGCCAGGCCGATGGCGGCAAACATATTGCCCAGCAGCACGCCCGCCGCGCCGCCGAACAGGCGTCCGGCGGCGATGTCTTCCGGCGCGGGGCAGACGGACACGGCCATCACGCGGGCGGGGGCGACGCTGGCGGCAAGGGCGGCTTTGTGTTCGGCCACGCTGCGGAAGACGGGCGCGGCGGTTTCGGCGGCGCGGCGTTCGGGCGGCGCGGCCAGTTGCGCGGCGCGCTCCTGCGATTTGTAGTAGCCGCCTATGCTGCTGCCGACGGCGGCCATGGCGGCGGCGCGGGCGTTCTCAGACGGCCTGATGTTTTCAGACGGCCTTTTTGCCGCGGCCGTCTGAACGGCGGCGTTGCGGGTTGGGTCGGGCGCGGCAACGGGCGCGGCTGACGTCGGCGCGGTGTTTTCAGACGGCCGTTCTGTTGCGGCGGTTTGCGGCACGGAGGCCGTCTGAACGGCGGTTTGCCCTTTGTTTTCCGCGTCGGCGGCCACGAGTTTCGCGCCCCGTTTCAGCCACATCGGGCCCAGATCGAGTGCTTCGTGCAGGTGGAGGTAGCGGCTGCTTAACATATTTTCTCCATAATCAGCGCGTCTTCGCGCGCGCCGTCGGGCAGGGAATAATAGCCGCGCCGCCGCGCCGCGTCGGAAAAGCCGTGTTTGCGGTAGAGCGCCTGCGCGGCAGCGTTCGATTCGCGCACTTCCAGCAGCAGGCGGGTCACGCCGTTGGCGGCGCAGTCGGCCAACCAGCGGCGCAGCAGCGCGTCGGCATAGCCTTGGCGGCGCGTGGCGGGCGCGGTGGCAATCAGGTGCAGCTCCGATTCGCCCGCCACGGTCTGCCAGACGATAAAGGCGGCGGGCGCACCGTCGGCTTCCGCAAGCAGCACGGTACCGCAGGCTTGGTTTAAGGCCGTCTGAAACTGGTTTTCCGACCACGGCGAGGGGTTGCAGGCGCGGTCGACGGCGGCCAGCGCGGCGCAGTCGCTTGTCAGGGCAGGGCGGATGTTCATGCGCCGCCCGCCGCTTTGCGTGCCGCCTGCTCGGCGGCGGTGAGGGCGATTTTGTCGCGCACATAGAGCAGCGAAGCGTCGGCGGCGTCGCCCGCCGCATATGCGCCCGTCTGCGCCAGACGCAGATAGTCTGCCGCCGTCGGCATCGCGGGCGAACCGGCAAAGGGCGGCGGATCGGCCAGCGCGAAGGCGTTGCCGATGCCGTGCGTGAACGATACGCCCTCGGGCGGCACGATGTCCGCCGCGCGTCCGACCTGATAGGGGCTGAGGCGGCGGCGGTTTTCCGTGTCAAACCACGCGTAAAACACCTCGCCCATCCGCGCGTCCGCCGCCGCCAGCACGCCGCGCCCGCGCACCAGATAAGCCGCCGCGTCCAAACAGGGCACGCCCACCAGCGGCAGGCCGAAGGGCGCGGCCAAGCCCTGCGCCACGCCCAGGCCGATACGCAGTCCCGTAAACGCCCCCGGCCCCTGCGCGTAGACAATGCACGACAGATCGGCGGCAGACACGCCCGCTTCGCCAAACAGCCGCCCGATCTGCGGCAGAACCAGCGCCGACTGGCGGTTGCCCGCTTCTTCGTGGCAGGCAAACAGGCGGCCGTGCGCGAAGAGGGCGAGGGAGAGGACGGAGGTGGAGGTGTCGATGGCGAGGACGGGGCGGGAAAAATCGGGCTGCATGGCGGCGGGAGCGGGGTTGGAAAAGGGGCGGATTATAGCAGGAGAGGCCGTCTGAAACGCCCGGCGGAATCTTTTCAGACGGCCTCAATCCGCTCGTGTGTTGCGGCAGCGGCTTGGTGTGTTTCGGGAAAGCGTGCGGGCAGAAAGGCCGTCTGAAATCCTGTTTTCAGACGGCCTTTTTTCGGCACGGGCGCATAAGCCTTGCGGCTTTCAGACGGCCTCTGTGCTATGTGGCAAACGGCGGCACGGGGCAGCCCGCCTGGCGCAGCAGGGCGCAGGTTTCGTAAACGGGCAGACCCATCACGCCGCTGTGGCTGCCGTTGAGGCTGCGCACGAAAACGCCGCCTATGCCCTGTATGCCGTAGGCGCCCGCCTTATCGAGCGGTTCGCCGCTTGCGACGTAGGCGTCGATTTGCGCGTCGTCGATTTCGGCAAAGGCGACGGTGGCGGTGTGCAGGGCGCAGGATGTGAGGCCGTCTGAAAACAGGCAGACGGCGGTGAGGACTTGGTGTTCGCGGCCGGAGAGGGCGGCGAGCATGGTGCGGGCGTGGTCGGGCGATTCGGGTTTGCCGAGGATTTGCCCGTCGAGGACGACGGCGGTGTCGGCACTGAGCACGGGGGCGGCACTCGGCGCTTTGCCCGCCGAGCGCCGTACGGCAAGGGCGGCGGCGTTTTTTTCGCGCGCCATGCGGACGACGTAGGCGGCGGGGTCTTCGTGCGGACGGGGCGTTTCGTCGATGTCGGTGGCGGCGCGTTCGACGGCAAAGCCGAGGTTTTCGAGGATTTCGCGGCGGCGCGGGCTGCCGGAGGCGAGATAAATGAGGGGTGCGGTCATGTCGGGTTTCCTGTTTGCGCGGGGAAGGGCGGCATTATATCGGCATCGGCAGAGGCCGTCTGAAAGCGCAGCGCCCTGTTCAAATGCCGTCGGAACGGTGTTTCAGACGGCCTCTGCGCCGTTGCGGCGGCACGCTCTTCCGCCCGTCGGCGGCCGCGTGTCTGGCAAAATGAAACGGTGTTACAATCCGCGCTCTTTTGCCAACCCGTACCGTCTGCCGTTTCCCGCCATGAACCGCCCATCCGCCGCCTTTGTTTTTTTGTTCGCGCTCGGCCTGCCTGCCGCCGCGTTTTCAGACGGCCTCTCCGATGCCGCAAAGCAGGAGAGGCCGTCTGAAAACGCGGCGGAGCAGAAGCCTTCGTTTGCCCAACGGGTGAAAAACCGTCTCGGTTTGAACAAAAAAACAGAAGACGGTGCGGCGGCGCTGAAACCGAAGTTTCCCGTGACAGTGGAGGCCGCGCCCGCCGATGTGAAGGAGATGATTGAAACGCACCTGCCGCTGATTACGCAGCAGCAGGAGGAAGTGCTTGACGAAGAGCAGATGGAGTTTCTCGCCGAGGAAGCGCCCGAGCAGGTGCTGATGATGCTGAAAACCAAGGGTTATTTCAACGCGCGGGTGACGGTGTCGCGGCAGGGCGCGGGCTATCTGGTGAAGGTGGAGAGCGGGGCGCAGACGACGACGGGCAATGTCAGCGTTGCCATTCTCGGCGATGTGCTGCAAGACGAAAACCTCGGCGCGTATTACCGTTCGGCTTTGGAAAACTGGGCGCTGCCGGTGGGCAGCGTCTTCAACCAGGACGATTGGAGCAGCAGCAAAACCTCGGTGTTATCGGCCGTGCGGCGCAAGAAATACCCGCTGGCGGAATTTTCCTCCACCCGCGCTTTGGTCGACCCGGCCAAACGCAGCGCCGATTTGTCGGTGGCGGTGGAAAGCGGCAAACCGGTTTACTTCGGCGATTTGGAAATCAGCGGCACCAAGCGCTATCCCGAAAGCGTGGTGCGCGGGCTGGCGCAGTTTGCCCCCGGTTCGCCCTACGATTTGGACAAGCTGCTCGACTACCAGCAGGCGCTCGAACAGGACAGCCACTATTCGGGCGCGTCGGTGCAGGCCGATTTCGACAGGCTCAGCGGCGACCGCGTGCCGGTGAAAGTGGCCGTGTCGGAAATGAAGCGGCAGAAGCTGGAACTGGGCGTGCGTTTCGATTCCGAATACGGCTTGGGCGGCTCGTTCGGCTACGACCACTATAACCTCTTCGGCCGCGGCTACACCGGATCGCTGGTGCTCAACGGCGACAAATACGAGCAGACCGTGGCCGCCGGCGTCAGCCAGCCGCGCAGCAGCAACGGCCACTACTGGACAGGCTCGCTCTCCTTCAACCGCAAAACCACGCAGAAACTCGAAACCGAAACCCTCACCGCCGGTCTGTGGCGCGTGCGCGACCGCAACGGCATCGAATCGCGGCTGGGCATCGAGTATGTCGAAGACAAATCGAAAATTCCCGACGCCAAAATCAACCTCGGCCGCTCCTTCGCCACCATGCTCACCGCCTCGTGGAAAAAACAGAGCATCGAAACCCTGCTGCGACCCGAAAACGGCTACTTCCTCGACATCAAAGGCGGCACCACCCTCGGCAGCCTGATGTCCTCCTCGGCCATGCAGCGCATCGCCGCGCGGGCGGGCTACTACTTCACACCCGAGAACAAAAAAATCGGCACCTTCGTCGCCCGCGGCCAAATCGGCTTCGTCAACGCCAGCGACAGCAGCGACACTCCCGCCGTGCTGCGTTTCCGCACCGGCGGCGCCACCTCCGTGCGCGGCTACGAACTCGACAGCATCGGCCTGGCCGGCCCCTCCGGCTCCGTCCTGCCCGCCCGCGCCCTCGCCGTTGCCAGCGCCGAATACCAGTTCCCCATCAACAAAAGCTTCTCCGCCGCCCTGTTCCACGACATGGGCGACGCGGCGCACAGCTTCCAAGACATGAAACTCAAACACGGCACGGGCATCGGCGTGCGCTGGTTCAGCCCCGTCGCCCCCTTCTCCTTCGACATCGCCTACGGCCACCAGGACAAAAAAATCCGCTGGCACATCAGCTTGGGAACCCGTTTCTAAATGACCGCGACACACGACAACGCTGCCGAAAGGCCGTCTGAAAAAAACGAAAACCTCACCCCCGTGCCGTCTGAAAACGAAGGCGGCGCAAACGGCAAAAGGCCGTCTGAAAACCCGAAAAAGCCGAAAAAAAGCCTGCCGCGCCGCCTTATCAAAGCCCTGCTGTGGCTCCTCCTCATCCTCGTTCTGACGCTGGCGGGCGCGCTCTACTGGCTCGCCGCCACCGAATCCGGCCTGCGCGCCGCCCTCTACCGCCTGCCCGAACTGGGCGGCGTGCATATCGGCAGCAAAACCCTCAAAGGCACGCTGTGGCACGGCTTCGAAGGCGACGGCTGGACGGTGCGGACGCCCTCCGCCGACATCGAAATCAGCCGCCTCGCCTTCCAATGGCGGCCCCGGCAAATCTTTTCAGACGGCCTCCTGCACATCGAAAAGATAGACGCGGGCGACATCCACATCCAAAGCAAACCCACGCCGCCCAAAGACAGCCCGCCCGCCAAACTGCCCGAAAGCATAGACCTGCCGCTGGCCGTGCAGATTGACAAACTCGCCGTCGGCAGCATCAGCAGCGGCAAAGCCCGCACCGTCTTCGTCACCCGCATCGACGCCGCTTACGCCTACAACCGCCGCAGCCACAAACTCACCGTCTCCCGCCTCGTCACCCCGTGGAGCGGCAACGACGGCACGCTGGAAATTCAGACGGCCTCCCCCTTCGCCCTCAAAGGCAGCTTCGGCGGCATGGCCGTGCTCGACGACATCGTCAGCGAAACACAGCTCAAACTGGCGGGCGACCTCAAACAAACCGCCCTCACCGCCCGCCTCGCCAGCGGCGACATCAAACTGAACGCCGACGCCCTCGTCAGCCTGTTTGAAAACCGCCTCGACAAACAAATCGACCACGTCCTGATTAAAGGCAGCGGCATCGACCCCGCCGTCTTCGCCGAAGGCGCGCCCGAAGCCGACTTCGACTTCGACGCCACCATCGTCCCCTCCGCACAGCGCGGACTGGCGCTCGAAGGCTCGATCGACCTGGCCAACCGCGCCGCCGCCCCCGCCGACCAAAACGGCATCCCCGTCCGCAGCCTGCTGGGCGACTTCACCGTCGGCAGCGACGGCGTACTCAAACTCTACGGCGTCGAAGCCGCCCTGCTCGGCGGCGGACGGCTGGTGTTCGGCGGCGAAACCGACACCGGCCGCAACACCTTCGCCCTCGAGGCGGCACTCAAAGACATCACCGCCGCCGACCTCGTTCAGACGGCCTACGACGACACCTTCAACGGCACAATCGGCCTGCGCGGCAGCTACCGCGAACCCGAAGCCGTGTGGGACATCGCCTCGCGCCGCGCCAAAAGCGAAGGCCGTCTGAAAATCGCCGCCGACGCCAAACTCGGCCAGCGCACCCTCGAAATCGTCTCCGCCTCCGTGCGCCCCGACGGCGGCGGCTCGCTCGACGCGCGCGGCAAACTCGAACTCTTCAACCGCCGCCTGCTGTCCGCCGAAATCGCCTCCGAACGCTTCAACCCCGCCAAACTCCATCCCGACCTGCCCGCAGGCAGCGTCAACGGCGGCATCTCCCTGAGCGGCGAATTGGCCGACCTCGTTTTGAACGGCAAAATGAAATTCGGCAACAGCACCCTCTCCGGCGCCGTCCTCTCCGGCAGCGCCGACGTGCAGTATGAAAAACAGCACCTCAGCCGCGCCAAAGCCGACATCATTCTCGGCCGCAACCGCCTCAAAGCCGACGGCAGCTTCGGCAAAGCGGGCGACCGCCTCAACCTCGACCTTGCCGCCCCCGAACTCGACAAATTCGGCTTCGGCCTCGGCGGCGCCCTCAATGCCAAAGGCTACATCGCGGGCGACCCGAAAAAACTCGCCGCCGACCTCACGGGCAGCGTGCGCGGCTTGCGCGTGCAAAACGCACTGTCGGTGCGCGAACTCGACTTCAAAGCCGCCGCCTCGCCCGATTACAGCCTGCCGCTCAACCTCCAAGTGCGCGGCCGCGACATCGTGGCGGGCGGCAAAGACGGCACGCGCATCGACACCGTCAACGCCGCCGTCGCCGGCACCGGCCTGCGCCACAGCGTGCGCGCCGACGGCAGCATGGCGATGGGCGGCAAACACTACAAACTCGACCTCGAAGCCGACGGCGGCCTGAACAAAGACAACGTTTGGAAAGGCACGCTGGGCAGGCTCGATCTGTCGGGCGGCTTCAACCTCAAACTGCAAAACCGCCTCGCCCTCGAAGCGGGCGCGCAGCGCGTGGTGCTGGGCGCGGCGCAGTGGGCGGCGATGGGCGGCCGTCTGAACATGGAACGCTTTGTGTGGGACAAACAAAACGGCCTCACCAGCAAAGGCAGCGCCGCCAACCTCAACGTCGCCGAGCTGCACAGCTTCTTCAAGCCGCCCGTCGAACACAACCTCATCCTCGCCGCCGACTGGGATCTGGCCTACAGCCGCGACGCGCGCGGCTTCCTCAACGTGCGCCAGCAGTCGGGCGACATCATCATCGCCTACCGCAAACAGGCGCTCGGCCTGACCGGCCTCGTTTTGCAAACCCGCCTGCAAAACGGCCGCATCGACAACCAAATCTCCGGCAAAACCCGCTACGGCGAACTCTCCGGCAGCGTCGGCATCAGCCAGCAGTTCGGCAGCTCCATCCTGCTCGCGCCCGTGTCCGGCAGCGTCAAACTCGACATCCCCGACCTGGCCGCGCTGAAAAACCTGATGCCCGTCGGCCAAAGCGTGAAAGGCAGACTGGCGTCGGCGGCCACCGTCGGCGGCCGCGTCGGCGACCCGCAGCTGGACGGCACGCTCGAGGGCAGCGGTCTTTACTACATCAACCGCGACCTCGGCGTTATCCTCGACAACGGCAGCCTGCGTTCGCGCTTCGTCGGCCGCGAATGGCAGATACAGACGCTCAAATTCCAACGCGGCAGCGGCAGCGTCGCCCTTGCGGGCAGCGTCGGCTGGGGCGGCGGCATCCCCGTCGTCGATGCCTCGGCCGTGTTCGACAAATATGAAATCCTCGACAAACCGCGCCGCCGCCTCGCCGTCAGCGGCGACACCCGGCTGCTCTACACCGAGAAAAACGGCATCACCCTCACAGGCCGTCTGAAAGTGGACGAAGGCCGCTTCGGCATGCAGAAATCGGGTATGCCGACGCTGGACGACGACGTGGAAGTGATAGGCGAAGCGAAAAAAGAACCCTCCGCCGCCGTGCCCATCAGCATGGACGTGACCCTCGATCTCAACGACAAGGTCTATTTCAAAGGCGAAGGCGTGGACGTCACCCTCGGCGGCCAGCTCAACCTCACCGCCAAGCCCAAGCAGGACGTGCAGGGTGTCGGCACGATTAAAGTCGTCAAAGGCAAATACAAAGCCTACGGCCAGGATTTGAACATCACCAAAGGCACGGTATCCTTTGTCGGCCCCTTGTCCAGCCCCAACCTCAACATCCGCGCCGTGCGCAACCTCTCGCCCGTGGGTGCGGGCGTGGAAGCGGTCGGCAGCCTCGACAACCCGCGCGTCACCCTCGTCGCCAACGAGCCGATGAGCGAAAAAGACAAGCTCTCCTGGCTCATCCTCAACCGCGCCAGCAGCGGCAGCGACGGCGACAATGCCGCCCTCTCTACCGCCGCCAGCGCCTTCCTCGCGGGCAAACTCAACGACCGCATCGGCCTGGTCGACGACTTCGGCATGACCAGCCAGCGCAGCCGCAACGCGCAGACGGGCGAACTCAACCCCGCCGAGCAGGTGCTCACCGTCGGCAAGCAGCTGACAAGCGAGCTGTATCTGGGCTACGAGTTCGGCCTCAACAGCGCCAGCCAGACGGTCAAACTCGTCTACCAGCTCACGCGCAGCATCCAGGCCATCGTCCGCGTCGGCTCGGTGTCTTCGGGCGGCGAAATCAAATACGTCGTCCGCTTCGACTGACAAAAGGCCGTCTGAAATACTAGGGCGTGTTGACAATCAGCGTTTTGGAGGCTTTTCCGCCATAAAACGGCATCTGCCGCGTTAAAAATACTCGCCTATGGACGGCATAGGCTCGCATTTTTGCCTTGCATCTGCCATTTTCTGACGAAAAATCCGCTTCAAAAGCCGAATGTCAACACGCCCTAGGCCGTCTGAAAGCCCGTAGCGCTTTCAGACGGCCTTGTGTGTTTTCCGCGTTTGCACCTGCCGCCCGCCGCCGTTCCGGCCATACAAGAAGGCCGTCTGAAAAAACCGACGGCGGATTTCAGACGGCCTCTGTGTTTTTTCCGCTCAGCGGCAGGCTTCGATGCACTCGCGCACCAGCTCCGTGCCCCGGTAGACCATGCCGCTGTACAGCTGTACAGCCGTGGCGCCGAGGCGGAGTTTTTCGGCGGCGTCGCTGCCGCTCATGATGCCGCCCACGCCGATTATGGGGAGTTTGCCGTCGATATGCTGCGCCAGAAGCTGCAGGACGCGGTTGCTTTTTTCGCGCACTGGTTCGCCCGAGAGGCCGCCCGCTTCGGCGGCAAGAGGGTGGCTGCCGAGGGCGGTTTTGTCGATGGTGGTGTTGGTGGCAATGATGCCGTCCATTTCCACTGCTTTGACGACGCGGGCGATGTCGGCAATCTGCGCTTCGTCCAAATCGGGCGCGATTTTGACGGCGAGGGGGACGTATTTTCCGTGCGCGGCAGAGAGGTGTGCCTGTTTGTCTTTCAGGGCGGCGAGCAGGGCGGTGAGTTCGTCTCCGCCTTGCAGCTCGCGCAGGTTTTTGGTGTTGGGCGAGGAGATATTGACGGTGATGTAGTCGGCGTGGGCGTAGGCTTTTTCGAGGCAGATCAAATAGTCGTCGGCCGCGTTTTCCATCGGTGTGACGGCGTTTTTGCCGATGTTGATGCCGAGGATGCCGCGGCGGCGGCTTTTTTCCAGGTGGCGTATCATCGCGTCGATGCCTTCGTTGTTGAAGCCCATGCGGTTGACGATGGCGCGCTGTTCGGGCACGCGGAACAGGCGCGGCTGCGGGTTGCCGCGCTGGGGTAGGGGGGTGACGGTGCCGACTTCGACGAAGCCGAAGCCCAGCGCGAAAAGGGCGTCGGTGTAGGCGCCGTTTTTGTCGAGGCCGGCGGCGAGGCCGACGGGGTTGGGCAGGGTCATGCCCATCAGCGGCGTCGGGCGCGTGTCGCGCTCCACGGCGGGCAGCAGGCCGCAGCAGGCGGCGGTTTTCAGGGCGTTGAGGGCGAGGTGGTGGGCTTTTTCGGGATCGAGGGCGAACACGAGGGGGCGGAGCAGGGAATACATGGTTGGAGGCCGTCTGAAAAGAAAAAAACGGGCGGATTCTACCCGAATCCGTCCGTTTTATCAGTTGTGCCGCCGTGTTTAAAAGCCGCGTCGGCCTTCGAGAAAGGCGATTTCGTCGGGCGTGCTTTCGCGTCCCAGCACGGCGTTGCGGTGCGGATAGCGGCCGAAGCGGCTGATGACGAGCTGGTGTTTGAGTTCGAAATCCAGCGGGTTGCCGGGGGCGTATTGTTTGAAGACGCCGACGGCATGGGCGTGCACTTCGGGGCTTTCGCTGTGCATGAAGGGCATGATGACAAACTGGCGCTCGTCGGGCGTCATCGAGGCGAAGCCGGGGCGGGTGATGGCTTCCTGCGCCAGGCACAGCGCGGCCAAGTCCTGCGCGAAAGCCTGCGGGCTGTTGCGGAAGAGGTTGCGCGAAAACTGGTCGAGAATGATGATTTCGGCCAGCCTGCCCTGCATGGTTTTGCGCCAGCCCGAAAGTTCGCCCGCCGCCGCCTGCCGCCACAGGGGGAAGAAGAGGAGGCGGATTTTTTCGTCGAATTCTTTGCTTTCGGCAAACCAGTAGGGGCGGCTTTCTTCGGAAAACCAGAAATCCAATACGGCTTGTGTGTCGATGGTCATTGTGTCGTTCCTTTTTCTGTTCGGAAAATGCGGCTGCCGCCTGTTCGGACGGCTTCAGTGTACTTTCAACAGCTCTACTTCGAATACCAGCGTGGCGTTCGGCGGAATCACGCCACCCGCGCCGCGAGCGCCGTAGCCCATTTCGGGCGGGATGGTGAGCTTGCGTTTTCCGCCTTCCTTCATGCCGGCGAAGCCTTCATCCCAGCCGCGGATAACCTGACCTGCGCCGAGTTTGAACTCGAAGGGCTGGCCGCGGTCGAGGCTGGAATCGAATTTGCTGCCGTCGGCGAGGCGGCCGGTGTAGTGGACGCTGATGCGGCGGCCTTTTTCGGCTTCGGTGCCGCTGCCGGTTTCGATGTCTTCGATGATGAGGCTCATGATGTGCTCCTTTGTGTCGGTTGGGAAACGGAAGGCCGTCTGAAAAGGCGTGCGCCGTTGCAGACGGCATATGCGGGCGCATTGTAGCAGGGTTTGGCGCGAGGCCGTCTGAAACGGCTTTCAGACGGCCTTTTTTGTTTTCACTGCCTTGAAGCCCTACTTTCAGACGGCCTCTAATTTGGCAAACGCGGTATCCAGTTCTTTCACGCCCTGTTTGCCGAAATTGATGGTCAGGCGGGCGGATTGGCCCTTGTCGGCGGCGTCGATAATCACGCCTGTGCCGAATTTGGCGTGGCGCACGTTTTGGCCGATGCGGAAACCCGCGTAGCTTTGCGCCGGTTGGTAGCTTTCGGAGGCGCGTATGTCGCTGCGGCGCGTTTGGGGCGCGTCGGCGAAAGTAGCGGTTTTTGGCGGCGAGAGAAAGTGCAGCACTTGGGGCGGGATTTCTTCGACAAAGCGCGACACCACGCCGAATTGGGTTTGGCCGTGCAGCATCCGCTGTTGCGCCATGCTGATATACAGCCGTTTGCGCGCGCGCGTGATGGCAACGTACATCAAACGGCGTTCTTCTTCGAGGCCGCCGCGCTCGGCCAGCGAGAGTTCGCTGGGGAAGCGGCCTTCTTCCATGCCGGTGAGGAACACGGTGTCAAATTCCAAGCCTTTGGCGGCGTGCACGGTCATCAGCTGCACCGCGTCTTCGCCTTCGCCCGCCTGGTTTTCGCCCGATTCGAGCGCGGCGTTGCTCAAAAAGGCCAGCACGGGAAAGGCCGGGTCGGCGGCGGCGTTGTCGGGCAGGATTTCAAAATTGCTCTCTTCGGGCTTGAACGCGATGGCGGCGTTGACCAGTTCGTCGAGGTTGTCCAAACGGTCTTGGTGGTCGCCTTTTTGCGTTTGGTAATACTCGATAAGGCCGCTGTCGCGCACGATGCCGGACATGATTTCGGCCAGCGGCATTTGGCCGACTTGGGTGCGCAGGTTTTCGATCAGGCGCACGAAGGCGGCCACTTTGGCGGCTTTCGCACCGGCGGCGCAGGCGGCCTGCCACAGCGACACACCGGTTTCGGCAGAGGCCGTCTGAATGTTTTCAATCGTGCGCGCGCCGATGCCGCGCGGCGGTACATTGATTACGCGCAACAGGGCGTTGTCGTCGTCGGGATTGACCGCCAGACGCAGGTAGGCAAGGGCGTGTTTGATTTCCTGCCGCTCGTAAAAGCGCAGGCCGCCGTAGATTTTGTAGGGCAGGCCGCTGCGGAACAGGGCTTGTTCGATCACGCGCGATTGGGCATTGCTGCGGTAGAGCACGGCGGTTTCGCGCAACAGCTTGCCTTCGCGGTGCAGGGCTTTGGTTTCTTCAACGACAAACTGCGCTTCGTCAAAATCGGAGGGCGCGGAGAAAAAGCGGATTTTGTCGCCCGCTTCGGCATCGGTGCGCAGGTTTTTGCCCAAACGATCGCCGTTGTTTTCAATCACGGCGTTGGCGGCAGCAAGAATGTTGCCCACCGAGCGGTAGTTTTGTTCGAGTTTCACTGGCGCGTCGATGTGAAATTCCTGCATCAGCGCGGTCATGTTGCCGACGTGTGCGCCGCGAAAGCGGTAGATGCTCTGGTCGTCGTCGCCCACGGCAAACACGGCGGCGTGGCTGCCCGCCATCAGCTTGAGCCATTTGTATTGCAGCTTGTTGGTGTCTTGGAATTCGTCAACCAGAATATGGCTGAAACGGTTTTGGTAGTGCGTACGCAGGATTTCGTTGCGCGCCAGCATTTCGTAGCTTCGCAGCATCAGCTCGGCAAAATCGACTACACCTTCGCGCTGGCATATTTTGTCGTATTCGGCGTAGCACTCGATCATGCGGCGCGTGTGCGGGTCGGGCGCTTCGAGCGCGTCGGCACGCAGGCCGCTTTCTTTTTGCGCGTTGATAAAGCCCTGCAATGAGCGCGGCGCGATGATTTCTTCGGCGATGTTGAGGCTTTTGAGCAGGCGTTTGATGAGCGAGAGCTGGTCGCCGCTGTCGAGAATCTGAAACGAGGCGGGCAGACCCGCGTCGCGGTGGTGCAGGCGCAAAAAGCGGTGGCACAGGCCGTGGAACGTGCCCAGCCACATGGCGCGCACGTTTACCGGAATCATCGCGCCCAGCCGCGTCTGCATTTCTTTGGCGGCCTTGTTGGTAAACGTTACCGCCATGATGCTGTGCACGCTGGCCTGGTTGGTCTGCAAAAGCCAGGCGATTCGCGTGGTGAGCACCCGCGTTTTGCCGCTGCCCGCGCCCGCCAAAACGAGCGCGGATTGCGGCGGCCAGGTTACGGCGGTGAGCTGTTCGGGATTGAGGTTTTGCAGCAGGGCGGAGGGGGATTCGTTGGGAAACATGGGAGGCCGTCTGAAAAATCGGAAAGGGCGTATTTTAGCGGATTAGGCCGTCTGAAAATGCGTTTGCGGGTTTTCAGACGGCCTCTGCGGATGGACGCGGACGGCGGGCGATACGCCCTGCCCGAATGTCGGAGGCCGTCTGAAAGTCCGTAGAAACGGTTTTCAGACGGCCTTTTTATGTTTGGCGCTGCCGTGCCGTTCAAACGCGGCTGCGGTTGGCGTCGGCCAACAGGGCGAGCAGCTCTTCGGTAGTGTCCCAGCCGATGCAGGCGTCGGTGATGCTTTGGCCGTAGATTTCGGGTTTGTCCTGACGGCCTTCGACGAGGTGGCTTTCAACCATCACGCCCATGATGTCGTTTTCGCCGTTTTTGAGCTGCTGCGCCACGTCGCGGGCGACTTCCATCTGGCGGGTGTAGTCTTTGCGGCTGTTGGCGTGGCTGCAGTCGACCATCAGCTTGGGGGTGACGCCCGCTTTGGTCAGTTGCTCCGACGCTTCCCGCACGAAGCGGCTTTCGTAGTTCGGCTCTTTGCCGCCGCGCAGGATAACGTGGCAGTCGGGGTTGCCTGCGGTGTGGACGATGGCGGAATGCCCCGCTTTGGTAACGGACAAAAAGTGGTGCGGATGGCTGGCGGCGCCGATGGCGTCGATGGCGATTTTGAGGTTGCCGTCGGTGCCGTTTTTGAAGCCGACGGGGCAGGAGAGGCCGCTGGCAAGCTCGCGGTGCACCTGACTTTCGGTGGTGCGCGCACCGATAGCGCCCCAGGAAATCAGGTCGGCGTAATACTGCGGCGTAATCATGTCGAGAAACTCGGTGGACGCGGGCATGCCGAGATTGTTGAGATCGAGCAGCAGGCGGCGCGCCTGACGCAGGCCGTAGTTGATGTCGAAAGTGCCGTCCAGATGGGGGTCGTTAATCAGGCCCTTCCAGCCGACGGTGGTGCGCGGTTTTTCAAAGTAAACGCGCATGACGATGAGCAGCTCCTGTTCGTATTGTTTTTTCAGCGGCAGCAGCTTTCGCGCGTATTCGAGGGCGGCGGCGGGGTCGTGGATGGAGCAGGGGCCGATGATGGCGAGCAGGCGTTTGTCGCGGCCGTGGACGATGTCGGCGATTTGGCGGCGGGTGCCGGCGACGAGTTCCTGCGCGGCGTCGCCTGCGGGCAGCTCGTAAAGGTGGGCGATGGGGGGGAGGAGTTCGGCGATGCCGCTGATGCGGATGTCGTCGGTGCGGTTTTTTTTGGTCATGGCGCGGCCTGTTGTTTTTATGGATGAAAGGAGGAGAAGGATAGCGGCGGCGGCGGGGAATGGCAAGCCGCTCGGTGCTTCTTTGGCAATAAAATTGCTTTATTCCGCTTTTTTTATCCGTTTTGTTATTTTTTAGGCTGTTTTTTCTTTTGTTTTGGCATTTCGTTGTGCATCAGGCCGTCTGAAAGGTTTCAGACGGCCTGATGCGGAAAGTGGTGCGGGATTCAGAGCAGCTTGTCGACGCGGGCGATGCCGACGGCGTCGGGGCCGATGTGGGCGCCGATAACGGGGGAAATGGGGAAGGCTTCGGGCGTGATACCGGTTTTGCGGTGCAGCCTCTCGGCGAGGTTTTCGTAGAGGGCGCGGTTGCCGCCGTAGAGGCCGTAGAGGCGGACGGGTTTCTGCCGCAGGGCTGCGGCGGCGCTTTCCACCAACGCGTCGAGGGTGTTTTCCGTTTTGCGGCCGATGTCCACTCGCGAGAATTGTCCGTCGTAAAAGCGCAGCACGGGTTTGAGGTCGAGCAGGCCGGCGACGAATTTTTCCGTGGTGTTGAGGTGCGGCAGTCGGCGCAGGTGGGCGAGGCTGTGGACGCTGAACACAATTTCGGCGCCGGGTTTGAGGCGTTCGAGGTGTTCGACCACGTCGGCGGCGGCAAAGCCCTGGCGCAGCAGCTTCACCGCTTCGAGGGCGAAGTGGCCTTCGGCGATGCAGGCGGTGCCGGTGTCGACGATGTAGGTTTGGATGTCGCGCGCCGTTTCCGCCGCGACTTTGCGCACGGTGTCGACGGTGTCGCTGATGCGGCCGCTGAGGGTGGTGACGATGATTTCGCGGTAGCCCGCGTCGCGTATCTGGCGGAACAGGGCGCGGACGGCGGCTTCGGCGGGCGGCGAGGTGCGGGTTTCGCCTTCGGGGTTTTCCGTCTGGCTCTGGTAGAAGGCTTCGGGGTGCAGATCGAGGCCGTCGGCGTAGACGAGGCCGTTCATGTGGATGTTGAGGCGCAGGATGTAGAGCAGGTCGTCGAGGCCGGAGAGCTCGTCGAGCGAGCCGGTGGAGGTGGCGACGACGGCGCAGCGTATGGGTGGTTCGGTAAGCGGGGCAGACATGGCGGGGCGGCGGAAAAAACAGATGAAAAACGGGCGCGGATACTAAGCGTTTGCGCGGCGGTTGTCTAGTTTGACAAGCGGCTTAATGTAATGAAATTTATCTGAAAAATGCGGTCGATAGTTTTTTATGTGTCACGTGCGCGAATGGGGCAACCGTGCTTTCAGACGGTCTTTTGCGCCTCAGCGGCGCACGGCCTGCGCCAGCCATTCCAGCGCGAAGGACACGGCCTCCCGCCGTATTTCGTCGCGGCTGCCGTGAAAATGCGCCGTGCGGGCGGCTGTGCCTGCGGCCGATGCCAAACCGAAGCACACCGTGCCCACCGGTTTTTCCGCGCTGCCGCCGCCTGGGCCGGCGATTCCGGACACGGAAAGGGCGAAGTCGGCCTGCGCCGCTTTGAGCGCGCCTGCGGCCATTTCGCGCGCCACCGTTTCGCTGACCGCGCCTTCGCGCCGCAGGCTGTCGGGCGAGACGCCGAGCAGCTTTTGTTTCGCTTCGTTGCTGTAAGTGACAAAGCCCGTTTCAAACCAGGCCGAGCTGCCGGGCAGGCGGGTGAGTTCCGCCGCCAGCAGACCGCCCGTGCACGATTCGGCACAGGTGACTTTCAGACGGCCTGCCGCCAGATTGGCGGTGAGTACGGCGAGTGTGTTCATCAATAAGGCTCCGTAGTTGCGTTGGCCGATTGTATAGTGAGTCAAAATGAAAAATCTACGGCGTTGCTGCGCCTTGTCGTACTACCTGTACTGTCTGCGGCTTGCTGCCTTGTATCTTTTTCATTTTGACTCGCTATATGGCAAGTCTGCCGCGACTGCACGGGCGGCATGGCATCGGGCGCGTGCGCTCGGGTATAATTCTTATTTGTAAGAATCTGCACGGAGCCGTCTGAAAACGAAGTGAAAAAGCGGTTTCAGACGGCCTCGAATCAAAAACAACGGACACAAGGAGCTAACATGAAACACCCCGAAAACCCGAGCCGCCGCCGCCTGCTGCAAAACGCCGCCGCCCTCTCCGCCGCCGCCGCCCTTGCCGCCTGCGGCAAAAACGGCGATAGCGCCGAAGGCGCGGCAGAGAGGCCGTCTGAAAGCAAAGGCGAAGGCGGACAGTTTGCCGGCCACAGCCAAACCGCCTACGACTGCTACGGCACGCACCAGGCCGGCATCACCACCCCGCACCAGCCCTTCGGCATCCTCTGCGCCTTCGACATCACCGCCGCCGACCGCCCCCGCCTGATCGACTTTTTCCGCACCCTCACCGCCCGCATAGAATTTCTCACCAAAGGCGGCGAACTGATCGACGGCGACGACAAACTGCCGCCCGCAGGCAGCGGCCTGTTGGGCAAAGTGCTGCCGCCCGACGGCCTCACCGTCACCGTATCCGTTGGTAACAGCCTGTTCGACGGCCGCTTCGGCCTCGCGGGCAAAAAGCCCAAGCATTTGCAGGAAATGAAAGACTTCCCCAACGACGAACTGCGCAAAGAATGGTGCGACGGCGACATCGGCATCCAAATCTGCGCCTTCTCGCCCGAAACCTGCCAAAACGCCCTGCGCGACATCATCAAAAACACCGCCAAATACGCCGTTATCCGCTGGACGGTGGACGGCTGGCTGCCCAAGCCCGAACCCGGCGCCATCGCCGCCCGCAACCTGTTGGGCTTCCGCGACGGCACGGGCAACCCCGACGTCTCCGACCCCAAAATCGCCGACCAAGTCCTGTGGACGGGCGTGGCCGAAAACAGTCTCGACGAGCCCGCGTGGACGAAAAACGGCAGCTACCAAGCCGTGCGCCTTATCCGCCACTTCGTCGAATTTTGGGACAGAACACCCTTGCAGGAGCAAAACGCCATCTTCGGCCGCGAAAAATACAGCGGTGCGCCCTTGGGGCAGAAACACGAGAGCGATATTCCCGATTACGCCAAAGACCCCGAAGGCAAAGTCATTCCCAAAGACAGCCACATCCGCTTGGGCGACCCGCGTGATCCCGAGTTTATGAAAAAACACCTGCTCTTCCGCCGCCCGTTCAACTACTCGCTGGGGCTCGCCAAAAACGGCCAGCTCGACGTCGGCCTCATCCTCGTCATGTATCAGGCCAACCTTGACGACGGCTTTATCTTCGTGCAAAACCGCCTCAACCTCGAACCCTTGGAAGAGTATGTCAAACCCTTCGGCGGCGGCTATTTCTTCACCCTGCCGGGCGTGGAAAAAGGCGGCTTCCTCGCACAGGGGCTGCTGCTCGATTAAAACGCCGCACCATCGGCGCATGAGGCCGTCTGAAAGCCCTAAAAGGCTTTCAGACGGCCTCCGTCCATTTGGGTTTCTGCCGCAATACCCGCGCGTACACCGGGCAGCTTTCGCCGTGCGCGCCTTTGAGATAGCCCGTGCTCATCAGAAACTCGCCGACGATTTCGCCGCCGACGAATTTGAAATGTTTTTTAAACAGCTTGACCCAGTCGTTTAAGCTGCGCGGATGGTGCGCGTTCAGCCAGTTTTCAAACGAGCCGTATTCCTGCCGCAAGGCCAGAATCCGATTGGCGTTGTCAATGGCGGCGTTGATTTTCAAACGGTTGCGCACGATGCCCGCATCGGCGAGCAGACGCGCGCGGTCGGTGTCGTCGAAGGCGGCGACAGCGGCGATGTCGAAGCCGCGGTAGGCCGTCTGAAACGCCGCGCGTTTGTTTAAAACCAGCGTCCAGCTCAGCCCGGCCTGATTGATTTCGAGCACCAGCCGCTCAAACAGCGCGTTGTCGCCCGAAACGGGGAAACCGTATTCGTGGTCGTGGTAGTGTTTGTTGGGGTTGTCGGTGTCATCGGGCAGGGCGTTGGCAAGGTCGCAGTAGCTCATGGTTGCGCGCTCATTTCTTCCATTGTTTCAAATACCGCATCGGGGAAGTGGCGTTGCAGATAATTTTGCAGATAGGCGGCGGTTTCGTTTTCGATCAGCGCGTCGGTTTGTGGGAAGCGGTTGTACACCAGCATTTCCACGGCAATGCCGTTGTGGCGGCAGGCTTCGAGTGTGAGCAGGGTGTGGCTGATGCTGCCGAGCCGCCCAGAGGTAACAATGATTAAGGGATAACCCTGATTGCGGACGAAATCCAGCGTGGTTTCTTCATCATTGAGCGGCACAGCCAGCCCGCCCGCGCCTTCGAGCAACACATAATCGTAACGCGCGGCCAGCGTTTCGGCGGCGCGGGCGATGGCGGCGGGGTTAATGGTTTTGCCCTCCATGCGGGCGGCCAAATGCGGCGAGCAGGGGTAGGCAAACAGGTAGGGGCAGGTGCTGCCGTCGAGGTCTTCGGGCAGCAGCGGCAGGTTTTGCAGGCGGCGGTGGGTTAAAAGGTCGTCTGAAACTTTTTCGCAGCCGGTCTGCACGGCTTTGGCGGTAATCACCGAATGCCCCAGCCGCATGAGTTTGGCGGCGAGATAACTGGTGGCAAAGGTTTTGCCGATGCCGGTGTCGATACCGGTAACAAACAGGATTTTGCCTTTTGGTGTCGAACTCATTTTACGCTCCGTATTCTTCTGCCAGCGCGCCAATCAGGCCATCTGAAAGTGTTTCCAAATCATAGTCTTGCATTATAAACGGCGGCATGGTGTACACCAGTTTGCCGAAGGGGCGCAGCCAGATGCCGCGCTTGACGAATTTGGGCTGCAGGCGGCGCAGGTTCACAGGTTCGTGCATTTCCACCACGCCGATGGCGCCGAGTACGCGCACGTCTTTCACCGCCGCGATTTCACGCGCGGGGGCGAGGCCGTCTGAAAGCTGCCGCCCAATCCGCGCGACATTCTCCTGCCAGCCGCCTTCCAACAGCAGCTTCACCGATTCGGCGGCCACGGCGCAGGCGAGCGGGTTGGCCATAAAGGTGGGGCCGTGCATAAAGCAGCCCGCCGCGCCGCCGCTGATGGTGTCGGCGATGTGTTTGTGCGTTACCGCCGCCGAGAGCGTGAGATAGCCGCCGGTTAAGGCTTTGCCGAGACACATGATGTCGGGGACGACACCGGCGTGTTCGCAGGCGAACAGTTTGCCGGTGCGGCCGAAGCCGGTGGCGATTTCGTCGAAAATCAGCAATACGCCGTGTTGGTCGCACAATTCGCGGGCGGTTTTCAGGTATTCGGGCGAATAAAAATACATGCCGCCCGCGCCCTGAACGACGGGTTCGAGAATCAGCGCGGCGATTTCGTGCGCGTGTTTTTCCAGCAGATCCGCCAGTGGCGCGGCGGCCTCTTCGCGCCACGCTTCGCCGAATTTCACGCTCGGCTGCGGCAGGAAAAACTGCACGGGCAGGCTGCCGGAAAACAGGCCGTGCATGCCGGTAACGGGGTCGCACACCGACATCGCGTGCCAAGTGTCGCCGTGATAACCGGCGCGGATGGCGGCGAATTTGTGTCGCCCTTTTCGATTGAGCGCGTGCTGGTACTGCACCGCCATTTTCATCGCCACTTCCACCGCCACCGAGCCGCTGTCGGCGTAAAACACGGTGTCCAAGCCTTTGGGTAGAATGCCGAGCAAAACCTGCGTCAGTTCGCCGACGGCATCGTGTGTGAAGCCGCCGAACATGATGTGGCTCATTTTTTCGAGCTGGCGCGCGGCGGCGGCATTCAGGCGCGGATGGTTGTATCCGTGCACCGCCGCCCACCACGACGACATGCCGTCGATGAGCGTTTGCCCCGTTTTCAAATGAATGCGCACGCCCTCGGCGCGTGCCACGGGATAAACGGGCGCGGGGTCGGCGGTGGAGGAATAGGGATGCCAGATGTGGGCTCGGTCGAGCGAGAGGAGGGTTTCGGTGTTCATGGTTTTGGGGAATTGATGGTGGAACAACACAAGCGGGTATTTTGCCAAATAACGCAAATGCGGTTTGTGAGGCAGGGTGGGCGGCGGGGACGGCCTCAGCAGTCTTTTATTCAGACTATGCCGAACCTAAGGTAGGGTGTGTCGCCCCAAGTCGACGCACGCGGTTTGTGCCACACAGCCAATCCGAGAGTTAGCCTGTGAATCCCAAACCGCGTGCGTGGCTGCGCCACCCCCTACCTTGGCGACAGAGGCCGTCTCCGCCTGCACGGGGATGACGTTTCTGAAAAGTGTTTTTGGTTGCGCCGAAACTGCGTTTTAACTTCGTTGAAGCTACGCTTTCAGACGGCCTCAACAGTCTTTGCCGGTGATGCGGAAGGGGGCGGCGACGGGACGGCCGTCGGCGGCAAGGACATGGAATTCGAGGGCGTAGCGGCCTTGGGTGAGGATGTCTCGTTCGGCGCGGCGGCGGCAGCTTTCGCGCACCATGCCGCGCTTCATTTCGGCCTGGGCGCGGCGGCGGGCGGCGGGGGTGATGCCGTGTGTGTTTTTCAGGCGTTTGAGGACGACGGTGTAGACGAAGGTGTCGTCGGCTGCGCGGTAGCGGATGTCGCGCACGGCCACGTCGGGGTCATCGTCGCGGTTGGCGCGGCGCAGCATTTGCGCGGCTTTGCGTCCTTCGGCGTCGCGCTGCGCGCTGCTGAGGCCGGCAAGCTGGCGGCCGAGCGGCGGTTCGGCCGATTGGCGGACGCAGGCGGCGAGAAGGAGGGCGGCCAGAATCAGGGCGGTTTTGTTCACGGGAGCTCCTTTGTGCGGGGAAACGGTTGGTTTTGCACCGCCGCGTGTCGCGTGTTCGGAAACGACATCCCCGCACAGGCGGGGACGGCCTGAATCGGTTGCGGCGCGGTGCGGCTTGGTTGCGCTTTGCAATACGCGTTATGCGGCCTTCGGCGGCGGGTGTTTCCTGTTTCGAGGCCGTCTGAAAAACGGGTTCAGCCGCTGCTTTGGTGGTCGCGCAGGATTTTTTCGTACACTGCTTCGGGCAGGTAGCGGCGGACGGTGTCGCGCCAGCCGACGGGGCCGACCATGCCTTTGACGAGGGTGGACGACACTTCGGCGTATTCGCGCGGCGGAATGAGCAACACGGTGGAGATTTCGGGCTGGAGGTCGGAATTGATGTGGCGGATGGTGCGTTCGTATTCGTAGTCCGAAGCGCTGCGGATGCCGCGCACGATGTAGCCCGCGCTGACGCTGTGGGCATAGTTGACGAGGAATTGGTTTTCGTAGGAATCGATGCGCACGTTGGCAAAGGGCGCGGTGATGTCTTCGAGCATTTTGCGGCGCTCGGCGACGGTGTAGGTGGATTTTTTGTCGGGGTTGACGCCGATGGCGACGATGAGTTCGTCGAAGAGCGCCTGCGCTTCGCGTATCATCCACAGGTGGCCGTTGGTGGGCGGGTCGAAGCTGCCGGCATACACGGCGCGGCGCAGGGCTTTGGTTTGCATATCGTTTTTGGTGCTTTGGTGCGGCTGGTGGGAGAGCGGGCAGAATAGCGGGATTGTGAAGAAATGTCAAAAGGCCGTCTGAAAACTTTAAGGTTTTCAGACGGCCTTTTGTTTTTAGGTGCTTAGTCGTCGCTGCCGGCAAAGGCCAAGAGGATGCGCAGCAGGCTGGTAAAGAGGTTGTAGATGGAGATGAAGATGGTCAGCGCCGCGCTGATGTGGCTGTCTTCGCCGCCTTCCACCACCACGCGGGTCTGCCACATGATAACGAGCGAGCTGAATACGACAAACGCGCCCGAGATGGCAAGACCCAGCATGGGGATGCCGAAGGCGAAGTTGGCAACAACGGCTATCATCAGCACGATACCGCCGATAGTCAGGAAGCGGCCGAGCGAGTTGGAATTGATGTTGGCTTTCGCACCCGTTACCGACATTACGCCGAAGATGGCTGCGGTCATCAGGGCGGCCGTGCCGACCAGCCCCGCGCCGCCTTGGATCGACAGGCTGTATTGCAGCAGCGGGGCGAGCAGGGCGCCCATGCCGAAGGTGAAGACCATCAGCAGGCCGGCGCCGACGTTGCTGTAACGGTTTTTCTCGATGAGGAAAACCATGCCGTAGAAGAAGGCGAGAACGGCGATGAAGCCCGCCCAGCGGTTGCCGGTGAGGGCATAGACGTTGAAGTTTGAGGCGGCTGCCGCAAATGCGCCCAGCGCACAGGGGATAAAGGACAGCGCCAGAAGGCCGTAGGTTTTGCGCAGAACGGTGCTGCGCTGCACGCCTGCGGCGGGGTTGGTGTAGTCGTAAACATCATTTTGCATGGTGTCGTTCCTATGTGTGGGTTGGTAAAAAAAGCGCGATTGTAACAGCAAGCGGCTGTTTGTTGGAGAAATTGTAGCGTTCAGACGGCCTTTTGCGGCCTCATCGGGCAGCGAGGCGGCTGTAAACGGCGAGAATGGCAACGGCGGCTGCGGTAGACACAATCCAGCCTGCCGGTTCGCCCTGCGCGTACCAGCCCAAAGTCTGTCCCGCCCAACTGCCGAGCACCGAGCCGCCGATGCCCAAAAGCGTGGTCATGATGATGCCGAGTTTGTCGCGGCCGGGGTAGATGAATTTGGCCAGTACGCCGATGACGAAGCCGATAATCAGAGTGACGATCATGGTTGTTCCTTTTCCTTATTGTGTGTCTGTGACAAGCCGGGATATGGCGCGTTTTTGCGGAATTTAAAGTGTGTTGTCGTGTTTTTGTCCGCGCAACGGGGAACAGGCTCGGAGGCCGTCTGAAAACCACAGCGGGCGCGGGCGGACAAATCGCACACGGCGGGCAAAATTGGTATCATCGCGGCTGTTATAGGGTAGCCAAGCGCCCTGCGGCTTTTGCCGCCGCACGCCATTTTTTTCAGACGGCACACAGAGGCCGTCTGAAAACGTGTTATCCGGCTTTGCCGGCAAAATCGAAGAGAAACAACAGCATGACTTATCTGAAAAAGCTTTTCGCCCCTGCCTTCGCCGCGCTCGCTCTGCTGTGCGCCGCGCTGCCGGTTCAGGCCGCCAACAAGAAAGCCGAGCCGAAAACCGCTGCCAAAAAGGAAGCGCCTAAAGGCAAAAAAGACGGTGCCGACAGTAAAAAACAGCCCGCCGCGAAAAAAGAAAGCACGGCCAAAGAGCCGACGAAAGGTAAAAAAGAGGCGGTAAAAGGTAAAAAAGACGCGGCACAGGAGAACAAAAAAACGGCCAAAAAAGAAGTGCCCGCCAAAGAAGACAAAACCAAAGGCGGTAAAAAAGACAGCGGCAAAGACAAAGGCCGCAATGCCAAAGACGGCAAACAGAAAACTCCCGCAGGCAAGGCGGACGATGCAAAGAAGAAGGGTAAGGCCGACACGGCGAAGAAAACCGAGTCCGGCAAAACCGCGCAGAAAAAAGAGCCTGCGAAAAAGGAAGCGACCAAAAAAGAGCAGTCTAAAAAAGAAGCAAAAGAAACGGCCAAACGCGAGCCTGCGCCGAAACCGCCCAAGCCTGAAACCCCGCCCAACCGCGATTTTGTCCGCCGCTCCGAAACGCAGTTTCCACCCGCCGTGCAGAGCGAAGAGCCGAAGGCCAAATCCGCTTACGACGAGTCGGCGATGCAGGCTCTGGTCAGGCAGCAGGCCGAAAAGGAAAAACAGAAGGAAAGGCAGGCCGCCAAAACCGCAGAGCCCGCCATGCCCTCGGGTTCGCCCGTTTCCCGCCGCGAGGCCGACGAACTGATCGGCAGCGCGATGGGACTGCTCGGCGTCAGCTACCGTTTCGGCGGCACATCGGTCAGCACAGGCTTTGACTGCAGCGGCTTTATGCAGCACATTTTCCGCAAAACCATGCAGATCAACCTGCCGCGCACGTCGGCCGAACAGGCGCGGATGGGCGTGGGCGTGTCGCGCAGCGAATTGCAGCCGGGCGACATGGTGTTCTTCCGCACCTCGCGCGGCCGCATTTCGCACGTCGGCCTCTATATCGGCAACAACCGTTTCATCCACGCGCCGCGCACGGGCAAGAGCATCGAAATCACCAGCCTGTCCAACAAATACTGGAACAGCCGCTACGCCCTGGCGCGCCGCATCAAACGTTTCGACTCCGGCCGCTTCGCCAACTGACCGAAAGAACTTCCGCCATGTCCATGCCCGAAATGCCCAAATGGTACGGCGACGACGGCAGCGTCGTTTCCTGCACCGAGAAAATCAAAGTGATGAACGAAAATATGAACGAGCTGTTCCAACTCGCGCAGGACGCTTTCGAGGACGCGCTGCTGATGGGCTGCGGCGAAAAGCAGCTGCGCGAATACCTCGCCGCGCTGGTGGCGGGTGTGGAAAACCCCTACCGTTCGGAGTAGGAGGCCGTCTGAAAGCCGTAGGCGCGGCTTTGGGCGCAACGGCAGCGGGAATGGGAGGCCGTCTGAAAGCGTTTTCAGACGGCCTTTCGCTGTTTGGTGTTGGAAATGTGTGCTTGCTCTGCGGTTGCGGAAGGTGTTGGGTGAAACGGTGTTTAAAGGCCGTCTGAAAGTTTTTCAGACGGCCTTTGTGCGTGGTGCAAATTCGGGCTGCGCAGGATAGGGAAAGAGGCCGTCTGAAAGCCTGTTTCGGGTTTTCAGACGGCCTCTTTAAGCCTGTGCGGCGGTGGGTTCAGTCTTCCAGCGTAGTCAGCAGGTCGAGCATGGTTTCCACTTCTTCCTCTTCCGTTTCGGCGAAACCAGCGGGCAGGCCGAATTCTTTGAGGACGGCGCGGCCGTTGTCGCAGCGGTTGAGCTTGAGGAAGGCCGATTTGACGTCTGCCGCTTTTTCCTGCGAGTCGGGGTGCAGCAGAATCAGGTGGCAGATGTCGTCGATGGCGCTGCGCATGATGACGCGGAATTGCCGTTTGCCGAAGTCGGACAGGCCGTCGTACAGGCCGGCCATTAGAAAACCGATGCAGGCTTTGCCGTGGAAAACGGAGGTGAGCACGGCTTCTTCCGAGTGTTCGCGCAGGGTGCGGGTGTTGGAGCTGTCGAGATCGAAGCCTTCGAGCAGGCGCATGCCGATCAGGCGGACGTCTTCGTCGGCGCAGGCGATGCCGCAGCCGGCTTCGACATCGCGCAGGCTGCGGTAGGGCGCGTCGGCGCGGCAGATGACGACCATTTCGTCGGACACGGCAGCGGGTTTGAGCAGCGGCAGCCAGCCTTCTTCGCGGATGAGGCGGGAGGCGGAAAAGGAGCTGACGTATGCCAGGCCGCTTTTCTGACTCGCCAGCGAAACGGCCAGTTCGTCGGCATCGTGCGGCATATGCAGTCTGACGGGGCTGCCGAGTTCGCCGCGGATGAAGCTGCCCAGCAGATACCAGGCGCCGAAATGGGCGGGAAGGTAGTCGGGGGCGACGGTAAACTGCATGGTCAGCACCTTTCCGATTCGCGCATTTCGCGGTACAGCTTGCTGATTTCGCGGATTTTCTCTGCCGAGGCGCGGCGGCGGACGGAGGTGTAGCCCTGTATTTCGCCTTTGCGGATATTGGGGATTACGGTGGCGTAAACCCAATAGTAGCGGCCGTCTTTACGCAGGTTTTTGACGTAGCCGTGCCATTTTTCGCCGTTAGAGACTTTGTGCCACAAATCGGCGAAGGCGGCTTTGGGCATGTCGGGGTGGCGCAGGATGCTGTGCGGGCGGCCGATGATTTCGTCGCGGTTCCACGCGCTCATGTGGACGAAGGCATGGTTGGCGTGGGTGATGATGCCGTTGAGGTCGGTGCGCGAGGTAATCAGTTTGCCGTCGGGAAATTCCACTTCTTCGTTGAGGACGCGGCGGTCGTCGGCGGGGCTGCTGCGGCCGCTGCGGACCACGTCGGCGTAGGGCATGTCGGCGGAAATGTACATCATGGCATCAGTCTCCGTATCCGAGCTGCTTGCGGATTTCTTTTACGGCTTTGCGCAGGTGGACGAGCATCATGCCCAGCTGTGTGCCGGTGTGGGTGGTGCTTACCAGTGCCAAATCGTCGCTGATCTGCATCAGCAGCACGTCGCCCTGGTTGCCCTGCAAGGTCATTTGGTTGAAGCTGCCGCAGGAGAGCATGCGGGCGGTTTGGCCGCACAGCGACATCAGCGCCGCCGACAGCGAGCCGACGCGGGTGGAGTCGATATTGCGTTCCAGCACGCTGACGATGGGCAGGCCGTCTACGGAAACGATGGCCGAGGCCGTCAGCCCTTTCGATTGGGAATGAAGCGTGTCCAATGTATGACGCAGAATGTCTGTTTTTACCGTTTTGTTCATGGTTTACTCCTCTTAATTGTTAACGCAGTCCAAACAACACAATAAAACGCGGGCAATATGCCCGCCCCTAGAAAAATGCGCGCATTTTAAAGTTTAATATATTATTGATTTTTTGATTTGGTGCAAATAAAAAAATTTTAATCAATAAAGTCTTTAAAATTCAAAATGATTGTGACAAATAGATATTAATGGAAACATTCATAAAATCTTCTTTTTTCAAAGCGGGATTATTCCGATAAAAAAGAACCGTTAATATAAAGTCATAACAATAAATAACCAAAAATTCTTCTTGTTTGCAAAACGCAACACAAATACAACAAACGTTAATTTTAAATCCGGACGACGCCATTTCGCGGCAGAGCGCTTGCAAGGGTCGGAAAAAACATCTGCTGTCCGGCAGAAAGAGCAGCAGGCCGTCTGAAAGCGTTTCAGACGGCCTCTTCTGCTATAATCGCCGTCCCGACAAACTGCAAAGGAAAACCGCATGACCCTCAACAGCCTTCCCGCGCTGGACACCGCGCTTTCCCACCGCTCCATCCGCCGCTTCACCGAGGAACCCGTTTCCGCCGAAATGCTCGCCGCCGTGCTCGAAGCCGGCCGCGCCGCTTCCACATCGAGCTATCAGCAGAACAACAGCGTCATCCGCGTCAGCGACCGCGAAATCCGCAAAGGGCTGCGCGAAATCTGCGCCTCCGAAGGCGGCATGGGGCATGCCTATGTCGAGCATTGCGCCGAGTTTCTCGTGTTCTGCATCGATGCCGCCCGCCATCACACGGTGGACGCCCAAGTGCAGACCGACTGGACGGAAGTGCTGCTCACCGGCGCGATTGACGCGGGCATTATGGCGCAAAACGTCGTGCTGGCCACCGAATCTCTCGGCCTCGGCGCGGTGTATATAGGCAGCATCCGCAACGATATTGCCCGCGTCGGCGAACTGCTCGGTCTGCTCGAACACACCGTGCCGCTGTTCGGCCTCTGCCTCGGCCACCCCGACCAGCAGCCGCTGCAACGCCCGCGCCTGCCGCTGGACACGCTGGTGTCGGAAAACCGCTACCGTCCCGCCTCCGCCGAAGTGCTCGCGGCCTACAACGAAGAGGTGAAAACCTATTACCGCGAACGCAGCGGGCGGGATTTGGACTGGGCGGGGCAAATCGCCAACACCCTCGCCCGCCCCGTGCGCCCGTTTGTGCTCGGTTATCTGCAAGGGCAGGGTTTCGCCAAACGCTGAACCGGTTGGCAGAGGCCGTCTGAAAAGGCGGCCTGCCGCATCGGCAGAAGAGGCCGTCTGAAAGATTCGTTTTCAGACGGCCTTTTGGTGTTTTGTCTGCCTGTGTCGGCGCGGAATGCTTGACACCTGTGCCGCTGTCGGGCTTGGTTTGAAACCGTTATTACAGACGTTTGAGGTTTAAAAAAGGCCGTCTGAAAACCGTATTTCGGGTTTTCAGACGGCCTTTTAACGCTTCATCCGCCCGCTGCGGGATGCGGCGGAAACGGCGTTTTCAGACGGCTTAGTTCAGACCGAGTACGCCGCGCAGTTTGCCCAGTTCTTCGGCCAGAGTGTTGATCGGGGCTTTGAGCTGGGTACGGTCGGCTTCCGACAGTTTGTCGTAGGTTTCGAAGCCGTCGCCTTTTTTGTATTTCGCCAGGATGTCGTTGATCTGTTTGAAGTTGGCATCGACGGTATCCAGGAGGGCTTTGTCTTTTTCGGCAATCATCGGACGGAAGAGTTCGACGATTTTCTGCGAGCCGTCGATGTTGGCCTGGAAGTCGGAGAGGTCGGTGTGGCTGTAGCGGTCTTCCTCGCCGGTGATTTTGGTGCCGGCCACTTCTTCGATCAGCGCCGCCGCGCCGCCCACCACTTTGCTCGGCGGGAAGCTCAATACGTCGATTTCGGCTTTCAGCGCTTTCACGTCTTTATCGAGCTTGTCGGCGGTTTCCTTTACTTTGTCGTCGATTTTGTTGTCCACCCACAGCGCGTGTTCGATGCGGTGGAAACCGGTGAAGGCGTCGTCTTTGGCTTTTTCTTTGTAGTCGTCTTCGCGCGAGTCGATGGCGGGATCAAGCTCGTTGAACAGCTCGGCAATCGGCTCGATGCGTTCGTAGTGGACGCGGGTGTCGGCAAACAGGGCTTTGGCTTCGTCAACTTTGCCCGCTTTCACGGCGGCGGCGAATTTCTCGGTTTTTTCAACCAAGAGCTTGGCTTCGCCTTGGACGTAAACTTTGTAGTCGGCCAAAGGCTGCGCCAGTTTGGCCATGTCGGCCTGCGCGGGATCGGCTTTGAAGCCGCTGTCGGTGACGACCAGTTTGCCGCGCGGGTTGGTCAGCAGGCCGCAGGTCATTTCGTAAGTGCCGGGCATCAGGGTGACGGTCATTTTGTCGGACAAGCTGGGAGCGATGTTTTCGCGCTCGTCCACCACCATCACGCCTTCGAGAATCTCCCATTCGAGCTTGCGGCCGCTGTTGTTCTTGATGTTGAACACGGTTTTGCCGCTGGGTACGGTCAGTTCCATCGGATCGCAGGCGGTGTCGGTAACGGCGATGTTGATGCTGCCGTCGGCATTCGGCGCGGCTGCCGCACCGGATGCGGCTGCTTCGCCTGATGCGGGCGCGGCGGGTTTGTCGGCCTCAGGCGGCTGGCAGGCTGCCAGTCCCATGGCCAGTAAAACGGATAAAGTGATGCGTGTCATATTCATAAAAAACTCCTTAACGGGAAGACGAAGCGGCTTGGCTGCCGCGTAAGAACCAAAACAAAACAGGAAACAAATAAACTACATACCACAGAACATCGCTGACGGTCGGATGGTCGGTATAACCGAAAAATCCGCCCATCAGCACGCCCAACGGACTGTCTTCGTGCAGAAAACCGGAAAAATCGGCAATCACCTGCTGACCGGCATTCCACACGCCTGCCTCATGCAGCGCGCGGAACGAACCCGACAGCAGCCCGGCGGCGACGAAAATCAGAAACACACCCGTCCAGCGGAAAAATTTTCCCAAATTCAGACGGATGCCGCCCTGATACAGCAAAATCCCGACCGCGGCGGAAGCCAAAAGCCCGCCTGCCGCGCCCAGCGGCATACGGCTGTCGGGGCTTTGCGTGAACACCGCAATCAGGAAAAACACACTCTCCAAACCCTCGCGCATCACGGCCAAAAAAGCCATCAGCACCAAAGCCCAGCCCGAACCGCCCTTATTGAGCGCGGCCTGAATCGAGTCCTGCAACTGCTGTTTCATCGACCGCGCGGCCTTCTGCATCCACAGCAGCATATAGGTCAGCATGCCCACGGCCAGCAAACCGATCATGCCGACAACAAATTCCTGCTGCTTCTGCGGAATCTCGCCTGTGATGCGGTGGATGGCAAAACCCAGCCCGAAGCAGATCAGCACAGCCGCCGCCACGCCCAGCCACACCTTCGGCATCAAATCATGATGGCCGGACTGTTTCAAAAATCCGGCCACAATACCGACAATCAGCGCCGCTTCGATACCCTCGCGCAGCATAATCAGAAAAGCAATCAACATAAAAATTCGTTCTGACGCATGGTTAAAATACGCAAATATTATCGCCGCTTCACGGAGCGAATGCAAACGGTTTTCAAGATATTTGATGCCGAAAAGATTTTCGGCTGCGCAAACCGTTGGCACAAAAACAGACAGGCCGTCTGAAAACAACCGCCGCACATTCGGGCAGAAGCTTTCAGACGGCCTCTCTGTTTTGTGAAAACCCTATCCGTAATTTTCACCACGGATTGGCGTGCAGAAAATACCTACTGTCTTTAATAAAAGATAAAGCCTAATTAAAGATGCCGGCTCACAGTCCTAACAATCCCACTGATATGTCTTCAAACAAACATGGTTCTCGTCTTTCAGCACCACCCCTTCATCGCGCAGCAAATCTGCCTGCGCCGCCCAACCCGGCACCAGCCGCCCTGCGGCATTGACCACGCGGTGACAAGGATAATCGCCGTAATCCGCCGCATGGCGCAGCACGCAGCCGACCAGGCGGGCGTTTTTGTCCCTGCCGATCAGGCGGGCGATTTGGCCGTAGGTGGCGACTTTGCCAAAGGGGATTTCGGCGACAGCGGAAAGGATTTCGTAGGCTAGGCGGTCGTTTTTGAGGCGCATAGATAAAGTTGGAACACAAGCTATGAACTTGCATTATTTGTTAAATTTTAAAGGGGCTGTACTAGATAAGCAGTCATGTTAGACTGCAAAAACGAAGATAACCCGTTGTAAACTAAAAAAGAGTATTTAAAAGAAAATGCTTCAATTTTTTGTACTCGAAGTTACCGCCCGTTCAGCTGCCGATATTTTGGGCATTCAGCCCAATTCGGCAGTGGTGTCTACCGTAATCGCTTAAAGTTTAGAGGCCAGTAGCTCAATTGGTAGAGTATCGGTCTCCAAAACCGAGGGTTGGGGGTTCGAGACCCTCCTGGCCTGCCAAATAAGAAAACTAACCGGCCTAGGGTCGGTTGGTTTTTTTATTTTTAAGGGTTTTATATAATGGATAAACAAGATATTGGGAAAAGGGCTGAGTCGGTAACTGTACTTATGGATCCTAAGTTGCAAAAGCAGGTTAGGAAATCAATGGCTAGATTTTTGATAAAATTAGCGCTTATTATGTTGCTGTCTGTGGGGGTGTGGTTTGCACTTGGTCAAACAACCAGTGTTCCTGGCTATATTCAAAATCTACTCATTGCTTTTGCAATCTTTGCGGGTATTGTTATTGTCATGTGGGGTAACTTTTCTCGATTTGTCCGATATGTTAAGGATTCTGTAGTCGAGCTTAGGAAGGTTGTATGGCCTGAGAAAGCGTATACGATAAAAATGACAGGTTTTGTTTTGGTGTTTGCCGGTGTGCTTACTGTTTTTATTTATGTCGTTGACTCTGTAATTTCTTGGGTATTGTTTGATCTGCTGATGAGGTAGGAATAAATGTCTAAAAAATGGTATGTGGTTCAGGCATATTCTGGATTTGAAAAGAATGTACAAAAAACGCTTAAAGAAAGAGTTGAGCGTGAAGGAATGCTGGATTATTTTGGTTCGATTTTGGTTCCTGTTGAAGAAGTGGTGGATATTAAGAACGGACGAAAAACGGTTAGCGAAAGGAAATTTTTTCCTGGATATGTGCTTGTTGAAATGGAAATGACGGATGATTCTTGGCATTTGGTAAAAAGTACCCCAAGGGTATCAGGTTTTGTTGGTGGGAGTGGAAACCGTCCTTTGCCTATTTCGCAGAGGGAAGTGGATGCGATTATGGCGCAAGTACAAACCGGCGGTGAAAAACCAAAACCAAGAGTGGAGTTTGAGATTGGGCAGCAGGTCAGAGTAAATGAAGGACCGTTTGCTGATTTTAATGGAATCGTTGAAGAAGTTAATTATGAGCGAAATAGGCTGAGAGTTTCCGTTCAAATTTTTGGTCGAGAAACTCCTGTTGAATTAGAGTTTGGTCAGGTTGAGAAAGATTAGATAGGAAGGACAATTTACTTGCCTACCCTTGTGCTTTTTTTTGAAAAAGCAGTATAATAATAGACTGTTTTATTTTTGGTAAATAACTGGGGAGCAAGTTCATTGCGTTAATACCCATTTTAGGAGTTTATTTAAGTGGCAAAGAAAATTATCGGCTATATTAAGCTGCAGATTCCTGCAGGCAAAGCCAACCCTTCCCCTCCAGTTGGTCCTGCTTTGGGGCAGCGCGGTTTGAATATTATGGAGTTTTGTAAGGCGTTTAACGCTGCAACTCAAGGGATGGAGCCTGGTTTGCCGATTCCTGTGGTGATTACTGCGTTTGCAGACAAGTCATTTACTTTTGTAATGAAGACGCCTCCTGCTTCCATTTTGTTAAAGAAAGCTGCAGGTTTGCAAAAAGGTAGTTCTAATCCCTTAACCAATAAAGTGGGTAAGTTGACGCGTGCTCAATTGGAAGAGATTGCAAAAACCAAAGAGCCTGATCTGACTGCTGCTGATTTGGATGCGGCTGTTCGCACAATTGCAGGGTCTGCCCGCTCTATGGGTCTTGATGTGGAGGGTGTTGTATAATGGCAAAAGTATCTAAACGCTTGAAAGCATTGCGCTCCTCTGTTGAGGCTAATAAGTTATATGCTATTTATGAGGCTATTTCGCTGGTAAAAAAAGCGGCTACCGCCAAATTTGACGAATCTGTAGATGTTTCGTTTAATTTGGGTGTGGATCCTCGCAAGTCCGATCAGGTAATCCGTGGTTCGGTCGTGTTGCCTAAAGGTACCGGTAAGACAACCCGTGTGGCTGTATTTGCTCAGGGGGCGAATGCCGATGCAGCAAAAGTTGCTGGTGCCGATGTGGTTGGTTTTGAAGATTTGGCTGCTGATATCAAGGCAGGTAATTTGAATTTTGACGTGGTTATCGCTTCTCCTGATGCGATGCGTATCGTTGGCCAACTTGGTACTATTTTAGGCCCCCGTGGTTTGATGCCAAACCCTAAAGTAGGCACAGTAACTCCAAATGTTGCTGAAGCTGTTAAAAATGCTAAAGCCGGCCAAGTTCAATATCGTACCGACAAAGCGGGTATAGTGCATGCAACAATCGGTCGTGCTTCATTTGCTGAGGCGGATTTGAAAGAGAACTTCGATGCTCTGCTTGATGCAATTGTAAAAGCCAAGCCTGCTGCTGCGAAAGGCCAGTACCTGAAGAAAGTAGCTGTCTCCAGTACCATGGGTTTGGGTGTTCGTGTTGATACTTCAAGTGTGAATAACTAATATTCATTTAAAAGTTTCGGGCAATCCAAGTACGCTTGGATTGCTTGAATTTGGGCTACTTAATATTAAGTAGATGTCCAAGACCGTAGGGATCGAAAGATTTAATTGTGACAACCCTGCGCAGACGGTAGTCCTGAAACAAATTGCAATGCAATATTGTTTGCAAAATGTCTTTTTAGGTTACCGCGCTGGTGGAGTGCTGAAATAACACTCTTTTGATAAACAGTGGGAGGTAGACCTTGAGTCTCAATATTGAAACCAAGAAGGTGGCCGTAGAGGAAATCAGTGCAGCGATCGCTAATGCGCAGACTCTCGTGGTTGCCGAATATCGCGGTATCAGTGTTTCCAGTATGACCGAGTTGCGTGCAAATGCACGTAAGGAAGGCGTTTATCTGCGCGTTCTGAAAAATACTCTGGCTCGTCGTGCAGTAGAGGGTACTTCATTTGCAGCATTAGCAGACCAAATGGTTGGTCCGTTGGTTTATGCTGCTTCTGAAGATGCAGTTGCTGCTGCAAAAGTGTTGCACCAATTCGCGAAAAAAGATGACAAAATTGTCGTAAAGGCCGGTTCTTATAATGGCGAAGTAATGAATGCTGCTCAGGTTGCTGAACTTGCTTCTATTCCGAGCCGTGAAGAGCTGTTGTCCAAACTGTTGTTTGTTATGCAGGCGCCTGTTTCGGGCTTTGCACGCGGTTTGGCTGCTTTGGCAGAGAAAAAAGCAAGCGAAGAAGTTGCTTAATCGCTATCGATATTTGTCTATTTGATTTATTTTTTAATACAATATTTGGAGTATAAATAGCATGGCTATTACTAAAGAAGACATTTTGGAAGCCGTTGGTTCTTTGACCGTAATGGAATTGAATGACTTGGTTAAAGCATTTGAAGAGAAATTTGGTGTTTCTGCTGCTGCTGTTGCAGTTGCTGCCGGTCCTGCTGCAGGTGGTGCCGCTGCTGAAGAGAAAACCGAGTTTGACGTAATCTTGGCTGCTGCTGGTGAGCAGAAAGTCGGTGTGATTAAAGTTGTTCGTGCGATTACCGGTTTGGGTCTGAAAGAAGCCAAAGACATCGTTGACGGTGCTCCTAAAACTCTTAAAGAAGGTGTTTCTAAAGCTGAAGCTGAAGATATTCAGAAACAGTTGGAAGAAGCAGGCGCTAAAGTCGAAATCAAATAAGGTTTACCTGACTGTGGGCTGGCAGCTTGTCTGCCAGCCTTATTGTGTCTGTTCGAATTGTTCTGGTGAATTTACTTAAATTTTCATATTGGTTTGCGAATTACCAACCGTAAAAATTTAAGTAAGTTTAAATGTCTGAAAAAACTTTTCGGGCTGCTTGATTGTGATGAGCCGTTTTAGTCGGTTATTTTTTATTCATTATTTTGTTGGAGTGTTACGCCATGACTTATTCTTTTACTGAGAAAAAGCGTATCCGCAAAAGCTTTGCGAAGCGTGAAAACGTCTTGGAAGTCCCTTTTTTGCTGGCTACACAGCTGGATTCCTATGCTAAATTTTTACAACAGGAAAAGGGCTACGATAAGCGCATCGATGAAGGTTTGCAGGCTGCCTTCAATTCGATTTTCCCAATCGTGAGTCATAACGGCTATGCCCGTTTGGAATTCGTTCACTATGTCTTGGGCGAACCGCTCTTTGATATTCCCGAATGTCAGTTGCGCGGTATCACTTATGCGGCTCCTCTGCGTGCGCGTATCCGCTTAGTCATTCTTGATAAAGAGTCGTCCAAGCAGGATGTGGTAAAAGAAGTTCGCGAGAATGAAGTGTATATGGGCGAAATTCCCCTAATGACGCCAAGCGGATCGTTCATTATCAACGGTACCGAGCGGGTAATCGTTTCCCAGTTGCACCGTTCCCCCGGCGTGTTTTTCGAACATGATCGCGGTAAAACCCATTCATCGGGCAAACTGCTGTTTTCTGCGCGCGTGATTCCTTATCGCGGCTCTTGGCTGGATTTTGAGTTTGATCCGAAAGATCTGCTTTATTTCCGTATTGACCGTCGCCGCAAAATGCCTGTGACCATTCTTCTCAAAGCTTTGGGTTACAGTAACGAGCAGATTCTCGATACTTTCTACGACAAGGAAAAGTTTTACCTTTCCAAAGACAGCGTACGTACCGATTTGGTTGCAGGCCGTCTGAAAGGCGAAAGCGCGAAGTTGGACATTACCGATAAGGAGGGTAACGTCCTAGTTGCCGCGGGTAAACGAATTACTGCCAAACATATTCGAGATATCGAAAAAGCAGGCATCAAGCACCTGCCTGTCGATCCCGACAGTCTGGTGGGCAAGGTATTGGCAAGAGATGTTGTAGTTGAAGATACCGGAGAAGTGCTGGCTTCCGCCAATGACGAGATCACCGAGGAGCTGTTGGCGCAGTTGGATATTCACGGTGTTAAAGAAATCGAAACCCTGTATATCAACGACTTGGATCAGGGCGGTTATATTTCTGCTACTTTGCGTACCGATGAAACAAACGGCCAACATGCCGCACGCATTGCTATTTACCGCATGATGCGTCCGGGCGAGCCGCCTACCGACGAAGCAGTTGAGTTATTGTTTAACAGATTGTTCTTTAACGAAGAGAGTTACGATTTGTCCCGTGTAGGCCGTATGAAATTCAATACGCGTACTTACGAGCAGAAGCTGAGCGACGAACAGAAAGCTTCTTGGTACGGACGTCTGCTGAATGAAACTTTTGCCGGTGCTGCAGAAAAAGGCGGTTTTGTGCTGAGCGTAGAAGACATTGTGGCATCTATTGCCACTTTGGTAGAGCTGCGAAACGGCCACGGCGAAGTAGACGATATCGACCATTTGGGTAACCGCCGTGTCCGCTCAGTGGGCGAATTGGTGGAAAACCAGTTCCGCAGCGGTTTGGCACGTGTCGAACGTGCGGTGAAAGAGCGTCTCAATCAGGCCGAATCGGAAAACCTGATGCCGACGGATCTGATCAATGCCAAACCCGTATCTGCCGCGATCAAAGAATTTTTCGGTTCCAGCCAACTGTCGCAGTTTATGGATCAGACCAACCCGCTGTCGGAAATTACCCACAAACGCCGTGTCTCCGCACTCGGCCCGGGCGGTCTGACCCGCGAACGCGCAGGCTTCGAGGTGCGCGACGTGCATCCGACCCACTACGGCCGCGTTTGTCCGATTGAAACACCGGAAGGCCCGAACATCGGCCTGATTAACTCGTTGTCGGTTTACGCGCGCACCAACGAATACGGCTTTTTGGAAACTCCCTACCGTCGTGTGGTTGACGGCAAAGTGACTGATGAAATCGAATATTTGTCGGCCATTGAAGAAGGCCGGTTCGTGATTGCGCAGGCCAATGCCGCCTTGGATGCAAAAGGCCGTCTGATTGACGAGCTGGTTACCTGCCGTGAAAAAGGCGAAACCATCATGGCTACCGTCGACCGTGTCCAATATATGGATGTGGCAACCGGCCAGGCGGTATCGGTAGCGGCTTCGCTGATTCCATTCTTGGAGCATGACGACGCCAACCGCGCTTTGATGGGTGCGAACATGCAGCGTCAGGCAGTTCCCTGTCTGCGTGCGGAAAAACCGATGGTGGGGACGGGCATCGAACGCGCCGTGGCCGTCGATTCGGCAACCGCCATCGTTGCCCGCCGCGGCGGTGTGGTCGAGTATGTCGATGCCAACCGCGTTGTGGTGCGTGTGCACGATGATGAGGCAGTGGCCGGCGAAGTGGGTGTGGACATCTACAATCTGGTGAAATTCACCCGCTCTAACCAATCGACCAATATTAACCAGCGCCCTGCCGTTAAGGCAGGCGACGTGTTGCAGCGCGGCGATTTGGTGGCCGACGGCGCTTCGACCGATTTGGGCGAGCTGGCGTTGGGTCAGAACATGACCATCGCTTTTATGCCGTGGAACGGTTACAACTACGAAGACTCGATTCTGATTTCCGAAAAAGTGGCCGCCGACGACCGCTACACCTCGATTCACATCGAAGAGCTGAACGTGGTTGCGCGTGATACCAAATTGGGTGCGGAAGATATCACCCGCGACATCCCGAACCTGTCTGAGCGTATGCAAAACCGTTTGGACGAATCCGGCATCGTTTATATCGGTGCGGAAGTGGAAGCGGGTGACGTGCTGGTCGGCAAAGTAACGCCTAAAGGCGAAACCCAGCTTACCCCCGAAGAAAAACTGCTGCGCGCCATCTTCGGCGAAAAAGCGTCCGACGTAAAAGACACTTCGCTGCGTATGCCCACAGGTATGAGCGGTACCGTAATCGACGTGCAGGTATTTACCCGCGAAGGCATCCAGCGCGACAAACGCGCCCAGTCGATTATCGATGCTGAGCTCAAACGCTACCGCTTGGATTTGAACGACCAACTGCGTATTTTCGACAACGACGCATTCGACCGCATCGAGCGCATGATTGTCGGCCAAAAAGCCAACGGCGGCCCGATGAAACTGGCCAAAGGCAGCGTCATTACTGCCGAATATCTGGCCGGCTTGCCGAGCAAGCACGACTGGTTTGACGTGCGCGTGGCCGACGAAGGTATTGCCAAACAGATGGAGCTGATTAAAGGCAGCCTGCAAGACAAACGCGAAGAAGCCGAAAGCCTGTTTGAAATCAAGAAAAAGAAAATGACCCAGGGCGACGAACTGCAGCCCGGCGTACAGAAAATGGTGAAAGTATTCATCGCCATCAAACGCCGTCTGCAGGCAGGCGACAAAATGGCCGGCCGCCACGGTAACAAAGGTGTGGTATCGCGCATCCTGCCCGTGGAAGACATGCCCTACATGGCAGACGGCCGTCCGGTCGACATCGTGTTGAACCCGCTGGGCGTACCTTCGCGTATGAACATCGGCCAGATTCTCGAAGTGCACCTGGGTTGGGCAGCGAAAGGCATAGGCGAACGCATCGGCCGCATGCTTGACGAGCAGCGCAAAGTCAAGGAAATCCGCAAATTCCTCGACACCATGTACAACGGCGATTTGGGCGGCCCCGATATGCACAAGGAAGACCTGTCGAAACTCAGCGACGAAGAAATCCTCACGCTGGCGCGTAATCTACGCAACGGCGCGACCTTCGCTTCGCCCGTATTCGACGGAGCCCACGAGAGCGAAATCAAAGCCTTCCTCGAACTGGCCTACCCCAGCGACGACCCCGAAGTGCAGAAACTCGGTTTCAACGACACCAAAACCCAGATTACGCTCTACGACGGCCGCTCGGGCGAGCCTTTCGACCGCAAAGTAACCGTCGGCGTGATGCACTATCTGAAACTGCACCACTTGGTGGACGAGAAAATGCACGCCCGCTCGACCGGCCCGTACTCGCTTGTAACCCAGCAGCCCTTGGGCGGTAAAGCACAGTTCGGCGGCCAGCGTTTCGGTGAGATGGAGGTATGGGCGCTGGAAGCCTACGGCGCATCCTACACCTTGCAGGAGATGCTTACCGTCAAGTCCGACGACGTCAACGGCCGTACCAAAATGTACGAAAACATCGTCAAGGGCGAGCACAAAATCGACGCAGGCATGCCCGAATCGTTCAACGTCCTTGTCAAAGAAATCCGCTCACTGGGCTTGGATATCGACTTGGAACGCCATTAAAACGGAGTTTCAGACGGCCTCTGCCTGCATGAGGCCGTCTGAAAAGACCGGAACCCGCCTGTTTTGTTGAAACAGAATACGGCAGGTATCTTTTCTTCCGTTTTCAGACGGCCTTTCCGCTGTCTGCAGGCCGTCTGAAAAAACGTTTCGGCATCCCATCGGCCGGACGGGACGAAAAACACACTTCCTTATTAAGGAGCAAAAATGAAAGCATTGTTAGATTTGTTTAATCCCCTGCAAGCCGCAGGAATGGAAGAAGAATTCGATGCCATCAAAATCGGCATCGCATCGCCGGAAACCATCCGTTCGTGGTCTTACGGCGAGGTGAAAAAACCTGAAACCATCAACTACCGCACCTTCAAACCCGAGCGCGACGGCCTCTTCTGTGCCAAAATCTTCGGCCCGGTCAAAGACTACGAATGCCTGTGCGGAAAATACAAACGCCTGAAATTCAAAGGCGTCACCTGTGAAAAATGCGGTGTGGAAGTGACTCTGTCGAAAGTGCGCCGCGAGCGCATGGGGCATATCGAACTGGCCGCGCCCGTCGCCCACATTTGGTTCCTCAAATCCCTGCCTTCCCGCCTCGGCATGGTGCTGGACATGACCCTGCGCGACATCGAACGCGTGTTGTATTTTGAAGCTTTCGTTGTCACCGATCCCGGCATGACGCCGCTGCAACGCCGCCAGCTGCTGACCGAGGAAGACTACTATCAAAAGCTTGACGAATACGGCGATGATTTCGATGCCAAAATGGGTGCGGAAGGTATCCGCGACCTGCTGGCAAGCCTCAATATTTCCGCCGAAGTGGAAATGCTGCGTCAGGAATTGGAAAGCACCAACTCCGACACCAAAATCAAAAAAATCGCCAAACGCCTGAAAGTGCTGGAAGCCTTCCAGCGCAGCGGCATGAAGCTCGAATGGATGATTATGGACGTGCTGCCCGTGCTGCCGCCCGATCTGCGCCCGCTCGTGCCTCTGGACGGCGGCCGTTTTGCCACATCCGATTTGAACGATCTCTACCGCCGCGTCATCAACCGCAACAACCGTCTCAAACGCCTGCTCGAACTGCACGCACCCGACATCATCGTGCGCAACGAAAAACGCATGCTGCAGGAAGCGGTGGATTCCCTGCTCGACAACGGCCGCCGCGGCAAAGCCATGACCGGCGCCAACAAACGTCCGCTCAAATCTCTGGCCGACATGATTAAAGGCAAGGGCGGCCGTTTCCGTCAAAACCTGTTGGGTAAACGAGTCGACTACTCCGGCCGTTCCGTGATTACCGTCGGCCCCTACCTGCGCCTGCACCAGTGCGGTCTGCCGAAAAAAATGGCGTTGGAACTGTTCAAACCGTTTATTTTCCACAAACTGGAACTGCGCGGCGAAGCGTCTACCGTCAAAGCGGCAAAAAAACTGGTTGAGCAGGAAGTGCCGGTAGTTTGGGATATTTTGGACGAAGTCATCCGCGAACATCCGATTATGCTCAACCGTGCGCCGACCCTGCACCGCTTGGGTATCCAGGCCTTCGAGCCGATTCTGATCGAAGGCAAAGCCATCCAGCTTCATCCCTTGGTGTGCGCCGCATTCAATGCCGACTTCGACGGTGACCAAATGGCCGTCCACGTTCCTCTGAGCCTGGAAGCGCAGATGGAAGCCCGCACCCTGATGCTGGCTTCCAACAACGTGCTGTCTCCTGCCAACGGCGAGCCGATTATCGTGCCCTCGCAGGACATCGTCTTGGGTCTCTACTACATGACCCGTGACAAAATCAACGGCAAAGGCGAAGGCAGCCTGTTTGCCGATGTGAAAGAAGTGCACCGCGCCTACCACACCAAACAGGTCGAATTGGGCACGAAAATCACTGTGCGCCTGCGCGAATGGGTGAAAAACGAAGCGGGCGAATTCGAGCCGGTGGTCAAACGCTACGAAACCACCGTCGGCCGCGCCTTGTTGTCCGAAATCCTGCCCAAAGGCCTGCCTTTCGAATACATCAACAAGGCTCTGAAGAAAAAAGAGATTTCCAAGCTGATTAACGCATCGTTCCGCTTGTGCGGTCTGCGCGACACGGTGATTTTTGCCGACCACCTGATGTACACAGGCTTCGGCTTCGCGGCCAAGGGCGGCATCTCCATCTGCGTCGACGATATGGAAATTCCGAAAGAGAAACCGCAGCTGCTGGCCGAAGCTCAGGCCGAAGTGAAGGAAATCGAAGACCAATACCGCCAAGGTTTGGTTACCAACGGCGAGCGCTACAATAAAGTGGTTGATATTTGGGGGCGCGCGGGCGACAAAATCGCCAAAGCGATGATGGACAACCTGTCCAAACAAAAAGTCATCGACCGCGACGGCAAAGAAGTCGAGCAGGAGTCGTTCAACTCCATCTACATGATGGCCGACTCCGGTGCGCGCGGTTCCGCCGCCCAGATTAAACAGCTTTCCGGCATGCGCGGCCTGATGGCCAAACCGGACGGCTCGATTATCGAAACGCCGATTACCTCCAACTTCCGCGAAGGCTTGTCGGTACTGCAATACTTTATTGCGACACACGGTGCGCGCAAAGGCTTGGCCGATACCGCCTTGAAAACCGCCAACTCCGGTTACCTGACCCGTCGTTTGGTAGACGTCACTCAAGACTTGGTTGTCATTGAAGACGACTGCGGCACTTCCGACGGCTTCGTCATGAAAGCCGTGGTGCAGGGTGGCGACGTGATCGAACCGCTGCGCGACCGCATTTTGGGACGCGTGGCCGCGCAGGACATCGTCGATCCTTCCAGCCATGAAACCCTGGTGGAAGCAGGCACGATGTTGTCCGAGCAGCTTGTCGACCTCATCGACAATTCGGGCGTAGACGAAGTGAAAGTACGCACGCCGATTACCTGTAAAACCCGCTACGGCCTGTGCGCCAAGTGTTACGGCCGCGACCTTGCGCGCGGCAAACTGGTCAATGCGGGAGAAGCCGTCGGCGTGATTGCCGCCCAGTCTATCGGCGAACCCGGCACACAGCTCACCATGCGTACCTTCCACATCGGCGGTGCGGCATCGCGTGCGGCAGCAGCCAGCCAGGTGGAAGCCAAATCCAACGGTACGGCACGTTTCAACAGCCAGATGCGCTATGTTGCCAATAACAAAGGCGAGCTCATCGTCATCGGCCGCTCCTCCGAAGTCGTCATCCACGACGATATCGGCCGCGAGCGCGAGCGCCACAAAGTGCCCTACGGCGCGACGCTTCTGGTTCAGGACGGCGCAGCCGTCAAAGCCGGCACCACCCTGGCCACTTGGGATCCGCACACCCGCCCGATGATTACCGAACACGCCGGTACGGTGAAATTTGAAAACGTCGAAGAAGGAGTTACCGTCGCCAAACAAACCGACGAAATCACCGGCCTGTCCACACTCGTCGTCATCGACGGCAAACGCCGTTCCAGCACCAGCAAACTGCTGCGTCCGACCGTGAAACTTGTCGACGAAAACGGCGAAGAAGTCAAAATCCCCGGCACGGAAACCCCCGTGTCCATGGCTTTCCCCGTCGGCGCCGTGATTACCGTGCGCGAAGGACAGGAAATCGGCAAAGGCGACGTACTGGCGCGTATCCCGCAAGCCTCCACCAAAACCCGCGACATTACCGGCGGTCTGCCGCGCGTGGCTGAGCTGTTTGAAGCCCGCATCCCGAAAGATGCCGGCATGCTGGCCGAAGTAACCGGCACCGTCTCCTTCGGTAAAGAAACCAAAGGCAAACAGCGCCTGGTGATTACCGATGTCGACGGCGTGGCACACGAAACCCTGATTTCCAAAGAGAAACAGATCCTCGTCCACGACGGCCAAGTGGTGAACCGCGGTGAAACCGTCGTCGACGGCTCCGTTGATCCGCACGACATCCTGCGCCTGCAAGGCATCGAAGCCCTGGCGCGCTACATCGTGCAGGAAGTGCAGGAGGTTTACCGTCTGCAAGGCGTGAAGATTTCCGACAAACACATCGAAGTCATCATCCGCCAAATGCTGCGCCGCGTGAACATCGCCGACGCAGGCGACACCCGCTTCATCACCGGCGAACAGGTCGAACGCGCCGACGTGATGGCCGCCAACGAAAAAGCCCTGGCCGAAGGCAAAGAGCCTGCCCGCTTTGACAACATCCTTTTGGGTATTACCAAAGCCTCGCTCTCCACCGACAGCTTCATCTCCGCCGCGTCCTTCCAGGAAACCACCCGCGTGCTGACCGAAGCCGCCATCATGGGCAAACGCGACGAATTGCGCGGCCTGAAAGAAAACGTCATTGTCGGCCGCCTGATTCCCGCCGGTACCGGCCTCACCTACCACCGCTCCCGCCGCCGCCAATGGGCGGAGCGGCTGGCAGATGCGAAGGCCGAAGATACCGCGCTGACTGCCGCCGAAGCTGCCGCCGACAGCGGATTGGAAAACTGACCGCAGGAAAAAACGCCGTCCGAAAAGACGGCGTTTTTTATAACCGGACGAATCAAACAAATCCCGCGCAAATTTGTTGCTGTTGTTTCGGGTAGGGAAGCCAAACGTTACTAAGCGGATGTCGGCATGAGTAACAAAATGGAGGCTGAGTCTAAGGTTTAATTGAGAAATAATCCTTAACAAACATAATCTTATTTTCTTTGCTCATGCCGTTATGGCACGCCAAATGGCGCTTTAAGCCCGCAAACATACCGTCAAGCAGGTTAGTGGTGTTTGGGATGTTCAAATCGGGATATTGCTCAAACACAAACAAGTAAGCCAAATTCCGTTTCAGGTTGAAATATGCGCTTCTGAGCTGCTTATGTGTTAGAAAAGTTCGCGTTATTTACACCACAGGTTGAGAAAAATAAGCCTGCAGCACTTCAAAGGGCGTATCCCCTTTCAGGCTGCTGTGGGGCTTGACGGTATTGTAGAAATTCACAAAACGGCACCGCCTCTAAGGTAACGGGTTTTTTGACGATTCAGGTACTGTTCGATCGGCTGCCAATCAATCACCTGATCCAACTTCAATAGTGGGAAGCGGTCGATGTGTTTGGCAATCATGGCTTGTGCGGTTTGCCGGAAGAAGGTGCTCATGAGAAATCCCCTAAATGTCTTGGTGGTAATTTAGGGGATTTGGGGGGATTTTGCAAAGGTCTCAATTCGTCTTAAAAATATCGGAAATTTAAAAAAAAGCAGCCGAAGGCAGGAATACCTGCCTTCGGCTGCTTTTTTTGCAAAGGTCTCAGGCCGTCTGAAACGGTTTCAGACGGCCTCCTGTTGCGTGTACGGCGGTTTCAACTTCGCCGGGCTTCGCTTTCAGACGGCCTCAACCCCTGTTTCTGCCTCAAAAAGACGAAGGGGCAGCCAGCAGCGGTTGCGAAACGGACGCCGTATCGGCAGAGGCCGACATTGCTCCGCTGCCCCCGCCAAATACCGACATCGCCTGTATCAGCCCGTCGGCCGCTTGGGCGTGGGCGGCGAAATCGGGATTGTCCAGCGTACGGTCGGCAAAGGCGAGCCGTTCGATGCGGTGTGCGGAGCCGGCAAAGTAATCGTGGATGCGCACCACATCGCCGTTCCGTCCGAACAAAGCCAGATGATCGCCCTCTCTGCGCCACGAAGCGTCACGGCTGTCCAAACCGGTGAAGTGCAGGCTGTCGCTGCCGCCGTCGTCGCGTATCCAGTCGGCGCCGTCTCCTGCGGCAAAACGGTAGGTGTCGTCGCCGGTGCCGCCGTAGAGCCAGTCGTTGCCTTTGCCGCCGACCAGCAGGTCGTTGCCGGAATAGGCATACAGGTGGTCGTTGCCCTCTTCGCCGTGCAGCACGTCGTTGCCGGTGCTGCCGTGCAGGCTTTGGCTGCCGCTGTAACGCTCGTCGTAGCCGTCGGCTGCGGCGGAAACCAGGCGGGAAACGTATTGGCCGGCATCGGCATAGCGCAGGAAGTCTTCAGCTCTCAGCGTGCGGTCGGCAAAGCGGAATTGTTCGATACGGTGTTCACTACCGGCAAAGAAGTTGTGGACGCGCACAACGTCGCCTTCGTGGTAGCCGTATACCGCCAGATGGTCTTCTTCGCGGCGGAAGCGTGCCTGATCGCTGCGGATGCCTGCCAGTACGATGCTGTCGCTGCCGCCCTCGTCCTGTATCCAGTCGGCGCCGTCGCCTGCGGCAAAACGGTAGGTGTCGTCGCCGGTGCCGCCGTAGAGCCAGTCGTTGCCTGCGCCGCCCTCAAGGGTATCGTTGCCGCTTAAGGCATGGATGTGGTCGCGGCGCCCGCCGCCGGTCAGCGTGTCGTCGCCGCTGCTGCCGTAAACCGGCTGTACGGTATCGTTTTCATCGGTGTCATGCTCTTGCGGCGGCTGCGGTTTTTCAGGCTGCGTCTCTTCGGCGGCTTTGATGCGTACCGACCAGTTTTGCGAAGCGGCGAGCCCTTTGCGGTCGGTGGCGGTAAGGAGCATATCCAAGCCCGTATCGGGGGCGTAGCCGCTGACGGTGCGGGTGGCGGCGTTGAAATAGACGCCGTGGATGCCCGGCGGCAGTGCGCTGCCGTCGGCCAGGGTGACGCTGTAGCGCAAGAAATCACCGTACACGCTATCGGGATCGGCAAACAGGGTATCAGGCAGCCTGAAGCTGAAATAACCTGCTTTGTCGAGCGTCAGGTCTTCGGCCGCTTCGCGCACTTCGGGGGCGCGGTTGGGTTTGGGCAAATCAAACCCCAAAGCGCCTTCGCGGTGGTTGCGGATGCGGATGCTGCCGGACGTGCCGTCGATGGCAAACAGCAGGTCGCCGCCGTCGCGGCTCAAGGTCCAGCCTCGGGATGCGGCGTGCCAGCTTGTACCTCCCTCGTCGGCTTCCCAGTCTGCTTCGGCAATGTTGCGGCCGTCGAGCATGATGTTGCCCAGTCCGTCGCTGTCTTCCAGTATGTCGTTGTCGCCGTTGCGCAGGTCGCTGCTGTGGAACCAGTAGTTGTCGCGGCCTTCGCCGCCATACAGAATATCGTTGCCTGCGCCGCCGGTCAGGCTGTCGTTGCCCAAACCGCCGTAAAGGGTGTCGTTGCCCGCGCCGCCGTCAAGGTAATCGTGGCCGCTGACCGTCTGGTCGCGGTTGTCGTCGCCCCACAGGATGTCGTCGCCTTCCCCGCCAAACAGAAAGTCACCGCCGTCTTGGCCGATAATCAGATCGCGGCCGCTGCCGCCGTAAAGATAGTCGGCCGCGCCGTCCTGCGCGACACGGTGCTCTTCTTTAACCGGAGCAACCGCTGCCTGCAGGCCGTAATCGCCTTTTTCCCAATCCACCGATACCGACCATTTGTCGGTATCGGAATGTATGGCCGTTGCCACATTGAGCGTTTCGCTTTTCCAACCGTCCTGATCGGTATAGGTATGCGTTCTGCCGATCAACGGTTTGTGTACCGAAGGCGGTATGATGCCGCCGATTCCAACTATCCCGCCGATTCCGACCACTCCGCCGTAAAACGGCTCGCCGATGGTGGCCTCAACATAAATCGGACGGGATTTGGCTCCGCCGCGCATAAAGGCATCGCCCAAGATCACATCGTCGCCGGCTCCGCCGTATATGGTGTCCGAACCTTCCGCGCCGCTGAGGAAATCGTTGCCTGTGCTTCCATAGATTTTGTCGTCGCCAAGTCCGCCTGTTGCCCAGTCGCCGCGTTCGCCGCTGCCTGCCGCAAGCAGGTGTTCCCCTTCGTTGCCGGTATGGATAATGTCGTCTCCCGCCATGCCGCTGATGATATCGCGGCCGTTGCCGCCGACTATCAGATCGGCATCCTTGGCCATTTCTTCGACACTGCGTATTCCCGCATAGGAACTGCCGTTTAACACGTCGTTGCCGTCGCCGCCATAGATTTTGTCGGCCATCATGCTGCCGTACACCCTGTCGTTGCCCGCGCCGGTTTGAATCAGCGAAGCATCTGCTGTGCCGGCGAAAACAATATCGTCTTTCAAGCCTCCGCTGACGGCGAAACTTTTACGGGCATTGAGGTAGAAGGTGTTGTAGAGATTGGCGGAATGGGGGGCGTTTTCCCATGCGCCGGTATCGGCGGTTTGCGGCGTTTGCGCCTCTGCCAGGGTAATGCCGAGGGCGGAGAGGCCGTCTGAAGTGTTTTTGGCGGTGTCGAAAAAACCGCGCAGAAGAACGCTGTCTCCTGCGCGGGTGATGATGAGATCCTGCCCCGACTTTTTGGCTGTCATTCTGCCGTCGCGCATGCCGTTTTCGCCGACGCTGTACCAGATGTCTTGGGTGCCGTCCGAATCGCGGACAAAGTTTGCGGCGGTTGCTTCGCTGTGCAGCAATCCGCCGCTGAAGATGATTTTGCCGGTGCCGTCGCTGTCGTAAACGGTGTCGTTGCCGTCGATGTAGTAGGTATCGAAGCCTGCGCCGCCTTCCATGTAATCTGCGCCGCCTTTGCCGTCAAGCACGTCGTTATTCACACCGCCGTAAAGGCTGTCGCCAATGCTGCTGCCGGTCAGTGTGTTTTGCCGGGCTTCGCTGCCGAACAGGATATGGCCGGTCTGCGTAGAGGCAGGGTTGAAACCGTCAAGATCAAGCGTGATATTGCGGTTGAGATCCTGATAAATAAAATCATCACGGAACGACCACGAGCTGACTTGGCTGCCGTACGGTTTGTTTTCTTGCGCGTAATAACTGTTCCAATGCAGCATTTGTGCACGGTCGCGTATGTATTCGGCACTCATACCGTTGGGATTGGCGGCGGAATAAAGATCCAATGAGCCGTTTTGATTATGGCTGCCGTAATCGAAACCGACGATTGCAAACGGATTCAGTTCGCGCAGGGCATAGCGGTAGGCCAAACCTTCGGGCGTGTCTGCGGCGGCCTTGGCGGCCAGATCGGGCACGTCGGACAAACGGGATACGGAGAAGCCGTCTCCAAGCTTGGAAATCTGCAGCTTTAATTTCGCCATCCGCTCGTAAAGCGTATTACGATCGCCTTTTGCGATTTCGACAGCTTTACTGCCGTTGACCAGCTTGTCCAGCATATGAACGGTTGCTTCCAAAGTGTTCTCTTCGTCGTTCTCCGCCGATTGGAACAGCGGGTTGACGAAATCCAAAGCGTCGGCAAGGCTTTTGTCTTGGAGGGATTTGTCCAATGCGAAGAACAGTGAGGCGGTCATCATACTGTCGCTCATTTGCGGCATACCGTGTCCCAAAGTCTGGCCCATTGCATTGTCTTCAATAAAGATTTCGGTTGACTTCCCCGGCTGTTGCAGGCCAATTTTCCAGTTTTGGGCGATGAAATTCATGCTTTTATCGCCGATAATGTTGGTGATTTTTGCAGGATCGAATTTTGCAGCACCTCCCAATGAAGAGAAAACCATACGTATATTTCCCTCATTGTTTGTCCCAACCAAATTTGTCAGAGAGCCGAAACCCGCCCCATTGACCATATAGGCATGTTTGGTCGCATCGGGAAACAGTCGGGAAAATGCAGCCGACAGATGGCCTCCCAAGCTGTGGCCGGTTACGGTTACTTTTTGCTCCGCTACTTCTTTCAAACCTTTTCCCTTTACCGCATTTTCGGAGAAAACAATCCGTTTGACTTTTCCCGAATCAAGGAAATAACCTTGGTTTTCCAATTTGTTTTGCGAAAGATATTCGGAGAAGGCATTTATTCCCAAAACGGAATGGGGATTTTTCACCTGATATTGGGCAGTCAGAGCCAAATCCGTTTCGATTCTTGCAGGTTTAAACTCTTCCTGCACGATACTCTGCCAAAAATTATACATATTGACGATTTGATGGTGTGCCAAACCGTCAAGGGCGATATCCCCTCCGTCCATGGCAACCAAATCATATAAGCTGAGCGTGCCTTTGATGGCAAAGATATACTCTTTTGTGTCTTTGTCCTGAAACAAGGTTGCGGAGAATCCGGTCTCGCCGCTTCCCACCATTTCGATCATATCGGACACAGCCCAAGAACTGTTGTCCGCATCCTTATAGTGGGCAATTATATTGTATTTGTCGGAGACATATGCGGCCAGTCCGGATTTGGATTCGTCTTTGCCGTCATTCTCTTCAATTATTGCGTTTTCAATTTGCTCACTAATATTTGGAAGTTTAAAATCAATTTTAGAAAAGTCCGAATAGCTTGCTTCTGCCAGTAATACATAATTTTCAATGTTTTTCACGATAACGCTCCAATGGTTCAAAATAAATATCCAATAATTCGCTGGATTGTTTGCTGCTCGGGCAGTCGGGAATGTCGTTCAGCCAAGATTTAAAATCAGTTAGTGAAGCCAATCCAGAACTGCCTACTCCCGTATAAACATCTGTTGTTTTAAAAAGCACCTCCTTTCGTTTGACATCATAATATAAAATCTCAAAAATATGCGTATACATTTCTCCTGAAAATCTTCGATAAACAGTAATCCTATTGTTTTTCTGTTTACTATTCTTATACTCCTCCCCCTCAAACACAAGCGTCTTCGGCCCGTTTTTCTCCGTCGGATCGACCAGCCAAGACTTAAACTCCGCCATCTGCTTCCATTCCTCTTCCGACACCGTTTTTTTCCATTCCTCCGGCGGCACGTAAATCTTATAGCCCGCCAGGCCGCATACCGATGCCGCATAGGCCTTGGCCTCTCGGTACTCCATCACCCAATGGGTAACTTGGCCGCCCATCAGCAGCATAAAGCCGGCAAACATGCCCAGCAGCCCCGCCCATCTCCTACCCGTCAGCCATTTGCCCGCTTTGTAGCCGAACACCATCGCCAGCAGCGTCAGCAGCAGCCATAAGCCCAATATAAAAAGTACCAGCAATCCCAGCATTGCTTTTCTCCTTGTTTGATATGCGGTTTCGCCGCTTACGCCGCCGCAAAACCAATTGCACGCAATTCCCAAAACCTTTCAGGCTGCCTGACTGTTTCCAATCAGGCAGCCTGAAAAGTCTGCTGCGCTTGGTGCCGGTTTAAACTCTTCCTGCACAATGCTCTGCCAAAAATTATACATATTGACGATTTGATGATGGGCAAGCCCGTCGTTGGCGATGTCGCCTGCATCTGCAATAGCAAGGTCATATGTCCCCTTGGAACCTTTTATAGCAAAAACATATTCTTTTGTAGTCTTGTCTTGGAACAAGGTTGCCGAAAATCCAAAATCGGATTTGGAATACGGCCGATCTGTGCTTGCCGGATGATTTTCGTCCGTGCAATGGTCAATAACGTTGTATCTGTCAGCAATATATTTGGCCATTCCGCTTTTTGTCTTGCCGTTATCATCCCCTTCATCTTTAATTGCTTTCTCAATTTTGGATTTGTTATCTGCTGAAAGTTCCAATCCAAAAAAGTCAGTATAACTGGCTTCTGTCAATACCATGTAGTTTTCAATGTTTTTCATTGTTAAGCTCCTATTTAAAATTAATTTGTCTGATCTTTATACAAATGTAATAAATCACCTTCATCCATCTTGCTTTCGCAATTCGGAATACTGTCTATCCAAAATTTCAATTCCTCCAACGATTCCCATCCGGAACTTGTTCCGGTATGGGTATGTATTGCTTTAAAAAGTACCTCCTTTCGTTTGACATCATATATTAAATCTTCCCAAACCATTGTATATCCTTTCCTTATCGTTCGTTCATAACTGGTTAGCCTATTATCAATCTGCGAGTCAATTTTATACTCCTCCCCCTCAAACACAAGCGTCTTCGGCCCGTTTCTTTGCGACGGACGCACAAGCCAAGACTTAAACTCCGCCATCTGCTTCCATTCTTCTTCCGACACCGTTTTTTTCCACTCTTCCGGCGGCACGTAAATCTTATAGCCCGCCAGGCCGCACACCGATGCCGCATAGGCTTTGGTCTGCCAGTATTCCACCACCCAATGGGTAATCCAACCACCCATCAGCAGCATAAAACCGGTAAACATACCGAACAGTCTGCCCCATTTCTTCTTAGTAAGCCGTCTGCCCAGCTTATAGCCCAGCACCATCGCCAGCAGCGTCAGCAGCAGCCATATACATAATCCGAACAGTATTGCCAATCCCAGCATTGCACTTCCTCCTTGTTTGAAATACGGTTTCGCAGCTTACGCCGTCGCAAAACCAATTGCAAGCAATTCCCAAAAACCTTTCAGGCTGCCTGACTGTTTCCAATCAGGCAGCCTGAAAGGTCTGCTGCGGTTTCTGCCGGTCTAAACTCATCCTGAACAATGCTCTGCCGGAAATTGTACATATTGACGATTTGATGGTGTGCCAAACCGTCAAGGGCGATATCCCCTCCGTCCACGGCAACCAAATCATATAAGCTGAGCGTGCCTTTGATGGCAAAGATATACTCTTTGCTTACGCCGCCGCAAAACCAATTGCACGCAATTCCCAAAACCTTTCAGGCTGCCTGACTGTTTCCAATCAGGCAGCCTGAAAGGTCTGCTGCGCTTTGTGCCGGTCTAAACTCATCCTGAACAATGCTCTGCCGGAAATTGTACATATCGACGATTTGATGATGGGCAAGTCCGTCGTTGGCGATGTCGCCTGCATCTGCAATAGCAAGGTCATATGTCCCCTTGGAACCTTTTATAGCAAAAACATATTCTTTTGTAGTCTTGTCTTGGAACAGGGTTGCCGAAAATCCAAAATCGGATTTGGAATACGGCCGATCTGTGCTTGCCGGATGATTTTCGTCCGTGCAATGGTCAATAACGTTGTATCTGTCAGCAATATATTTGGCTATTCCGCTTTTTGTCTTACCGTTATCATCCCCTTCATTTTTAATTGCTTTCTCAATTTTGGATTTGTTATCTGCTGAAAGTTCCAATCCAAAAAAGTCAGTATAACTGGCTTCTGTCAATACCATGTAGTTTTCAATGTTTTTCATTGTTAAGCTCCTATTTAAAATTAATTTGTCTGATCTTTATACAAATGTAATAAATCACCTTCATCCATCTTGCTTTCGCAATTCGGAATACTGTCTATCCGAGACCTTTGCAAAAAAGCCCTTCCTTCGACAGCCGGAACCTAAACAAAGATTTTCGGCTGTTTTCGCCCCAAATCACTCCTAATTCTACCCAAATACCCCCTTAATCCTCCCCGGATATCCCTTCCAGCAAAGGCGACAGATGGTTACACTCATGAGTATTGGCGGGGGTAATGTGCAGTTTCTCGATATAGCCTTCCTCATCGGTACGGGTATGTTGTTTGTAACCGAGTTTGTAGAGGCCGTTTTTCTTTGTCCAACGGGCATCGCTGTCTTTGCTCGGTGTGGTTTGACCGCTGACTTGTCCTTCCTCGTCGACTTCTATGGCCTGACGCTGTTTGCTGCCGGCGGTCTGAATAATGGTGGCGTCAACGACGGCGGCGGATGCTTTCTCTACTTTTAGGCCTTTTTCGGTCAGTTGGTAGTTAATCAGTTCCAGCAGTTCGGACAGGGTGTCGTCTTGCGCCAGCCAGTTGCGGTAGCGGCATAAGGTGCTGTAATCGGGGATGCTCAGTTCGTCAAAACGGCAAAACGGCAAAACAGGTTGAAATGCCTTTGGCTTTCAGTCTTCCTATGGCTTGGGCATATAGCGTGTTGGTTTCGTATTTGGCTTCGCTGACGGGCAGGGCTTTGCCGCTGATGCTGTCGAACAGAACCATGACGCCGAACGTACGGCCGAAGTGGGTGGTGTCCATGATGACGTTGGCTACTTCGGGAGCAATGAAGTGCGCTTCAATTTGAACCTTTTTGAGATGTCTCAGAATGGTCTGCCTGCTGCATCCGTAAGTTTTGGCAAGCTGTACGGCGGTTTGTCTGCCTTCTCTGTATGTCTGCCATATTTTCTGCGGATTAAGCCATCTGCCGCCATCAAACTGCCTGCCGCAGAGGTGGCATTTGTGGCGTTGTTTGCTGTTTCGACAGCCGTTCTTTTTGACTTGTTTTGAGCGGCAGAAAGGGCATTTTTTGTATTCAAAGCCTTTGATCTCTTTTAAAGCCTTATATAGTGAGCCAAAATAAAAAATCTACGGCGTTGCTGCGCCTTGCCGTATTACCCATACTGTCTGCGGCTTGCTGCCTTGTATCTTTTTTATTTTGGCTCACTATAGGATAAGGCTTGCAGGGATTCTTAGCCTCCATTTTGTTACTTATGCCCGGATGTATTTGTTTTGTTGTAAAGTCTCGGATATTGGTGCTTTGGGGCTCATTGTCAGTATTGCCCAGCATGTTGTGTACCGTCATCCTGTCGCCGGTGCAGCTGGTTTTCTTTCCCGTATTGTCACTTTGGTGTGGTGGCAGAATCACTTCGATAGTATGGTGAGGCGTTTGTACTCTACGGTGACCCGCGGAGGCACGTTAATCAGTTTGTTCGGATGGTCTATTAAGTTAGTAATGTTTTTTCTTTGGTTTTCATGAATCTGTTTGATTAGCGGCGTGCGGGTAAATATGCAAGAGTGCCGCGGAGTTAAACACTCTTGCGGCCGTGATTGGTTTTAACTTCATTGAAACTTCGCTTTCAGACGGCCTTTCAGACGGCCTCAGTCTTCCTTTGTGCCTTTATCCTGATACGGAATTTGGTCGGAACCGGTCATAAAAAAGAGAATTTTGCAGGCGGCCGGCCAGCAGAGAAGGGCGCAGGGCAGGGCGGCCAACCAGCCGGTTTTGATGTACAGGTAAACGGGTAGGCCGAGCAGGAACAGGGCGGTGGAAAAGGCAATGAGGCGCGGCAGTATCAGCAGCATATTCGCCAGCAGTATCAGGGCGCAGAGGGCGGCGAAGCCCCACAGCAGTACGGTGATGACGAAGTCCACGGCATTCCCCTTGTTGGTTTCAGACGGCCTGCAAACGGGTGCTCACAGCAGTTTTTCAATCGGCAGCAGCGACAGGATGTTGTTGAGCAGGCGTTTCCACAGGCCGGCGTCGGGTTCTTTTTTCAGCAGGGTGTCGGGCTGGTCGGGGTCTTGCCAGCGCAGGCGTTTTTTTTGGCGGTCGAGGACGACTTTGTAGGCGTACTCGGGGGTCATTTGTGCCAGTTCCTGCCGCATTCTCGAGGCGATTTCGCGGCTGTCGAGGACGATGCCCATTTCGGTGTTGAGGCGGGCGGAGCGGGGGTCGAAGTTGAGCGAGCCGATGAAGACGCGTTTATCGTCGACGACGAAGGTTTTGGCGTGCAGGCTGGTGGCGGAGCTGCCGGTGAGGCCTTTGTCGCGTGCTTTCGGAGGGGCGAAGTCGGGTTTGACTTCGTAGAGTCCGACGCCCGCTTCGAGCAGGGCTTTGCGGTAGCGGGCGTAGCCGGAGTGGACGGCGGCAACGTCGGTGGCGCGCAGGGAGTTGGTGAGCACGGTGACGGCGACGCCTTTTTTGCGGATGGCACGGATGGCGTTCATGCCCCATTTGCTGGGGACGAAGTAGGGGGAGACGATGAAGAGGTCGCGCTGCGGTTCGCCCAGGGTGTCGAACAGTTTGTCGGCGACGGAGGGTTTTTCGCGGCTGCGTGACAGGCCTTTGGCGGGGTCGTCGCTGACGAGGCGGGCGTCGGCGTAGAGCCAGGGGATGGTGCCGCTGTCGACGGCGGCGGCCAGCGGGGAGCTGCGCAGGTCTTCGAGGTAGCTTTCGCGCACGGCGGCGTCGCTTTGGCGCGAGCGGTTTAGTTTCAGACGGCCTTTTTCGGCGTCGGCGCGTTTGGCGATGTCGGCGAAGGGGTAGCTCGAACCGCTGGCCCAGTAGCGGTCGAAATCCTGCGAAACATCGGTGACGACGGTGCCGCGCGCGAGGACGTCGAGATCGGCGAAGCCGGTTTCGGTGGAGACGTTGAAGTATTCGTCGCCGATGTTGCGGCCGCCGACGATGGTGTAGCGGTTGTCGGCGGTAAGGGATTTGTTGTGCATGCGCCGGTTGAGGCGGGGAAAGTCGGTGAGGTAGCCGAGGGCGCGGAAGCGGCGGTGGGTGAAGGGGTTGAACAGGCGGATTTCGATGTTGGCTTCGGCGTCGAGGGCGGCGAGTACGTCGTCCATGCCGCGCGTGTTGTTGTCGTCGAGCAGCAGGCGCACGCGCACGCCGCGCCGGGCGGCCTGTTGCAGCATTTGGAACAGCATTTTGCCCGAGACGTCGTTGTGCCAGATGTAGTAGGCGATGTCGAGGGTGCGGTCGGCGTGTTCGATGAGGACGGCGCGGGCGACGAAGGCGTCGTGCGGGTCGGCCAAAAGGTAAACGCCGCTTTGCTCTGTCTGTTTTTCAGACGGCCTGCCTGCGGGCAGGGCGGCTTCGAGGCGGGGGGCGCTTTCGCTTTCGATGTAGGTGGAGACACTGCGGCCGGCGAGGTCGGGCAGCGACTGGCAGGCGCCCAAGAGCAGGGCGGAGCCGGAGAGGAGGACGGGTTTGCTCAGGTTCACAGGCGGTTTCCGGGTTGTTTCAGACGGCCTATTTCTTCATCACCGCCCGTTTGACGATCAGCCACCAGTCCTGCCGTTGCAGCACGGGGCGTTCGGTGAAGACGTCGTAACCGGCGGCGTCGAGTTTTTGCAGAATCATTTGGCCGCCGACGACGATCATGCGCAGTTCGAGGCCGATGCGGCCTTTGAGCGTGTTGCCCAAGGGCGAGCCGGCTTTGAGCATTTTAAAGGCGCGGTCGCACTGGTAGGCCATCAGCCGCCGGAAGGCGAAATCGGCGCGCCCTGCGGCAATCTGCTCTTCGCTGACTTTGAATTTGGACATGTCGTCCTTCGGGATGTAGATGCGGCCTTTTTCACGGTCGATGCCGACGTCCTGCCAGAAGTTGATGAGTTGCAGGGCGGTGCAGATGCCGTCGCTTTGGGCGATGCTGCGGCTGTCGCTTTCGCCATAGAGGTGCAGCATGATGCGGCCGACGGGGTTGGCCGAGCGGCGGCAGTAGTCGGCCAGCTCGGCGAAGTTTTGGTAGCGGGTTTTTTCCACGTCCTGCGAAAACGCGCTCAAAAGGTCGTGAAAGGGTTGCAGCGGCAGGGAAAAGGGGGAGACGGCTTCGTTGTTCAGACGGCGCATCAGGGCGGTTTGCGGCTCTTGTCCCGCGCCGATGCGGCCGAGTTCTTCCTTCAATGCGTTCAGGGCGGCCAGCCGTTCGGCCGCGGGCGCGTCGCCCTCGTCGGCCAAATCGTCGGCATGGCGGGCGAAGGCGTACACGGCGTGCACGGGGCGGCGCAGGCGGCGCGGCAGCGCCCACGAGCCGACGGGGAAGTTTTCGTAATGGTTTGCAGACATGGTTTCCTGTTGCCCAATAATAAAGAAAGCCGCTTTTCAGACGGCCTGTTTGAACGGTGCAACATTCTAAAACAAAGCCTCCGCCGTGAAAACCGAAGGCGCGGGCAATCCGCTATAATGCCGCGCACACACACCGCGCCCTAGCGGTTTCAGACGGCCTCCCGCCATACGGAGGCCGTCTGAAAAACAAGGCGCGCACGCCCAATCCGTACGAAAGAATCACGACATGCCGTGGAACATACCGATACTGCTCACTTGGATGCGCGTCGTCCTGATACCCGTGTTCACCTTGCTGTTTTACCTGCCCGAAAGCTGGATTGCGCCGCAAACTGCCAATTGGACAGCCGCTTTTATCTTCGCCGCTGCCGCCGTGACCGATTGGTTCGACGGCTTTCTTGCCCGCCGCTGGAAGCAGACTTCCGACTTCGGCGCCTTTCTCGACCCCGTCGCCGACAAACTGATGGTGGCCGTCGCCCTGATTCTGCTTGTCAGCCTGCACCGCACCCACGCCATTTTTGCCATGGTGATCATCGGCCGCGAAATCACCATCTCCGCCCTGCGCGAATGGATGGCGCAGATGGGCAAACGCGGCAGCGTCGCCGTCGCGCAAATCGGCAAACTCAAAACCACCGCGCAAATGGCCGCCATCCTGCTTCTGATTGTCGGCGAACGCGACTGGCACGGCTGGAATTTGCTCATTGTCGGCAACGCATTAATGGCCGCCGCCGCCGTGCTTACCATCTGGTCGATGTTTTACTACCTCAAAATGGCATGGAAGGACTTCAAATAAATCCGCCACGGCACTTGACAGTCAAACAAAAGACACTATAATGGCGCCTTCTTTGCCCTAGGGCAGCGAAATACAAGCGGGAATAGCTCAGTTGGTAGAGCGCAACCTTGCCAAGGTTGAGGTCGCGAGTTCGAGACTCGTTTCCCGCTCCACAGTTTGAAATGCAATCCGGTCTATGCGGGAATAGCTCAGTTGGTAGAGCGCAACCTTGCCAAGGTTGAGGTCGCGAGTTCGAGACTCGTTTCCCGCTCCATAAAACCGTATTCGTATGCGGGAATAGCTCAGTTGGTAGAGCGCAACCTTGCCAAGGTTGAGGTCGCGAGTTCGAGACTCGTTTCCCGCTCCATAAAACGAAGTTGTTGTCAGACAACTTTTTTCTTTATGGCGGGATAGCAAAGTGGTTATGCAGCGGATTGCAAATCCGTCGACGCCGGTTCGATTCCGACTCCCGCCTCCACAAATCTCAAGCCTCACGGCGGGGTGGCAGAGTGTTGATGCTACGGGGTGTGCAAACCCCGTACAGGCCGGTTAAAATCCGCGCCCCCGCCTCCAAAGTTTTATCTCTGCTTTTTCCTCCTTTCGGGCAGGGATAAAGCCCGGATGGTGAAATTGGTAGACACAACGGACTTAAAATCCGTCGCCCCTGATACGGGCGTACCGGTTCGATTCCGGTTCCGGGCACCACTAACCGCATTTGCGGTTATTTTTTTGTCTGCCGTATTTGGGGTGTTGCCAGATTTTCGTGTTGTTCCGCTATGTAAGGCCTTTTTGCCGCTGCCGAACATAATCTGTCCGGCGTTTTGCCGTGTGAGGGTCAGGGTAAAAGGTCTGCGGCTTTACCGCATTGCGGTTTTTATGGCTTGTTTTGAACGGGTACGCCATGTTTCCAAATGCCAAAAAAGAGGCCGTCTGAAACTTTCAGACGGCCTCTTTTGCTTTTTTACCCGATCAGTTTTTCCTACGGCTGCCGAGGTCGGCGGCGGCGGTGAAGAGGACGTCGGTGGAAGAGTTGAGCGCGGTTTCGCAAGAGTCCTGTACCACGCCGATGATGAAGCCGACGGCGACCACCTGCATGGCGACGTCGTTGCTGATGCCGAACAGGCTGCATGCGAGGGGAATCAGCAGCAGCGAGCCGCCGGCCACGCCGGATGCTCCGCAGGCGCTGACGGTGGCGACGAGGCTCAGCAGCAGGGCGGTGGGGAAGTCAACGCTGATGCCTTCGGTATGGGCGGCGGCAAGCGCCAGCACGGTGATGGTGATGGCCGCGCCCGCCATATTGATGGTGGCGCCCAGCGGGATGGAAATGGAATAGGTGTCTTCGTGCAGATCGAGTTTTTTCGCCAGTGCCATATTGACGGGGATGTTGGCGGCGGAGGAGCGGGTGAAAAAAGCGGGAATGCCGCTTTCGCGCAGGCAGGTGAAAACGAGCGGATAGGGATTGGCGCGGATTTTCCACCAGACAATCAGCGGGTTGAAGACGAAGGCGACAAACAGCATGCAGCCGACCAACACGACGAGGAGCTTGGCATAGCCTGCCAGCGCTTCAAAACCGGTTTCGGCAAGAGTGGAGGCGACCAGGCCGAAGATACCCAGCGGGGCGAAGCGGATTACCCAGCGCACAATGGCGGAGACGGCATCAGCCATATCGGCAACGGCGGCGCGGGTGGTGGCGGAGGCATGGCGCAGAGCGAAGCCGAGCAGCAGCGCCCAGGCAAGGATGCCGATGTAGTTACCCTCGGCCAGCGCCTTGATGGGGTTGCTGACCAGGTTGAGCAACAGGGTTTTCAATACGGCGGTAATGCCTTCGGGCGGAGCGATGCCTTCCTGTCCGCTCACCAGTTTGAGTTCGGTCGGATAGGCCAGACCGGCGGCAACGGCAACCAGAGCCGCGCCCAGTGTGCCGATAAGGTAGAGCACCAGAATGGGTTTGATGTGGATTTCGTTGCCTTTTTGATGTTTTGTAATAGCGGCGGTAACCAGTATGAACACCAAAAACGGCGCGACTGCTTTGAGCGCGCCGACGAACATACTGCCCAAAATGCCGACGGCTTTGGCGGCGGGGACGGAAACTGCGTATACCGCAACGCCGAGTACGAGTCCGATGATAATCTGCTTCACCACGCTCATACGCAGCAGGGCTTGCAGGGTTGTATTATTTGCCATCTTGATTCCTTAACTTCTTTTAACTGAATGTTTGCATTCTATAAGAGATGCCGCACATTGGGTAGCGGCGGGCTTATGCGTCGGGCAGCCGCCACATCCACCATGCGCTGCCCAGACAGAGCGCGGCTGCGGCGGCGGGTATCCACCACGGATCGGGGATGCGCCACAGGATAATCAGGCAGGAAGCCGCCATCATGGAAAAGGCGAGGTATTTGGCACGGCGGGGCACGGCGCGTTTTTCTTCCCAGTTTTGAATCATCGGGCCGAAATAACGGTGGCGGTGCAGCCAGCGGTGAAAACGCGGCGAGGCTTTTGCCCAGCAGGCGGCGGTGAGAAGGACGAAGGGTGTGGTCGGCAGCAGCGGCAGCACGATGCCGACGATTCCCACCGCCAGCGACACCGCGCCCAGCAGCCAGAAAAACGGACGGGAAATCACGGCTGTTCCTTGTGGAACGGGCAGCCCTGCGGGATGCCGAGTGCGTCCCAGCCGCTTTTGCCCATTTTTTCCAGCAGCTCGATGTTGCGGCCGAAAATGGCTTCGGCATCGGGAAAAGCCTGCGCGGCTTTGGCGATGCTGTCTTCGCGGATGAGGTGGAGGGTAGGGTAGGGGCTGCGGTTGGTGTAGTTGCCGATGTCGTCGGGCTGGGTGCCTTCGAAACGGAAGTCGGGGTGGAAGGGGGCGATTTGGATGATGCCTTCGAGGCCGTTGTCGGCAATGGCGGCTTCGGCGGTGTCGAGCATGTCGTTGAACTGCAAAAAGTCGGTAAACAGCGTCGGGTGGACGAGCAGCGTGGTTTCCAACTGTTCGGGCGGTGTGTCGGCCAAAAGCTGCAATTCGCGGTCGAGGTCTTCCAAAAAACCGTCGCCGTGTTTGACCCCGCTCACGGCGATGCGTACGCGGCCTTTGACGTGCGGGGCTTTGGCAAACGGGCAGAGGTTCAGCCCGATAACGGCTTTTTCCATCCATTGTCGGGTGTGGTCGGCCACGGTGTCGGCAATATTTTCCATGGGTGTGTGTTGAGTTGAAAACGGCTCGCAATCATACGGTTTTTAAGTGCGAAAAGAAAGGTAGGCCGTCTGAAAACGGATTTCGGTTCTTTGAAAACAGGCTTGCGGTTTGGCTTTCAGACGGCCTCTGATATGCCGTTTTGCCTGCCGCTCCGGCTTTTTCAGACGGCCTCCTTGGGTTACAATCCGCCGCTTTGCCGCCGCCGTGCGTTTTTTGCCGCGGCGGTTTGTCGAACCATTAAATCGGGGCTGTTTTGCAGTTTCGTTGCCGCGACGGTTTTTGCTTCCCGCACCGTCTGTTTCCGTGTACGGAATCCGCTTCTCAAAACGCTTGCAAACAGCCCCGAGGCCGTCTGAAAAAGCCTTGCGCCTGCACAATGCGCTTTGCCGAATATGTTTTCAGACGGCCTATTACCGCCCGGATGCGGAGTCGGACAAGGAAACCGAATGATCTATCAAATTCTGGCACTGGTGATTTGGAGCAGCACCTTTATCGCTGCCAAGTACGCCGAGGGGATGGTCGATCCCGCAATGACGGTGCAGATCAGGCTGGTTATCGCCGCGCTCGCCGTGCTGCCGGTCTGCCGCCGCTATATCGGACGCATTCCGCAGGATAAATGGAAGCCGTTGTTGTGGCTGTCGTTTCTCAACTATGTCGGCGTGCTGATGTTCCAATTTATCGGCGTCAAATATACGTCTGCCGCCAGCGCTGCAACAATGATCGGGCTGGAGCCGCTGATGATGGTGTTTGTCGGCCACTTTTTTTTCAACGACCGCGCCCGCCCGTACCACTGGCTTTGCGGCGCAGCCGCGTTTGCGGGTGTGGCCGTGCTGATACTCGGCGGCGGCGAGGGCGGCGGCATCAGCATTTTCGGCTGTATGCTGGTGTTTATGGGAGGCATCGTGTTTTGCAGCATCACGCGGCCGACGCAGAAGCTGATCGGCGAAATCGGTGCGCCGGCCTATACTTCGGTTTCGCTGGCCGTTTCGGCGGTGTTGTGCCTGCCGTTTTCCCTGCTGCTGGCCGAGCGCTATACGGTGGTTTGGAGCTGGCAGGGGGCGGCGGCGCTGCTGTATTTGGGCATCGGGTGCAGCTGGCTGGCCTATTTGTTGTGGAATAAGGGGATGCTGACCGTTCCGGCCAATCTGGCGGGGCTGCTGACTTCGCTCGAACCGATTTTCGGCGTGTTGCTGGCGGTGTTGTTGCTGGGCGAGGACATTTCTCCGCTTTCGTGGCTGGGGATTCTGATTGTCGTGGCGGCCACGTTTACCGCAGGCGTGCTGCCGCGGGTGCTGAAAGAAAAACAACAGGCCGTCTGAAAAGGCCTGCCGGGCAGCGGTATGGTGAGGCAATTTTGTGTTTACAGGCATTTGGCGGGAGTATGCGGCAAAGCGGGCGGGGAATTTCCCGCCGGATTGTCCGGTAAAGCCTTTCGGGCGGAGATTATTAAACTTATAATGCGCAAACGCCGCTTGGCGTGTTTGTGATGGTTGTGCCGAATTTCTCCGTTTTCAAATTATTTTGAAGGACTGTCCTCATGGCTCCGACGAACAACGATTCGAGTCCCATGTATAAAACCAATCTGGCATTTGCCGCCATGCTTATCGGTATGGTCGGCTATTTTATTTACTGGGGATTGGATTACACCCATTACAACCATATCACCATGTTCCTGCTTGCCACGGCCTTCGGCGTGTTTATGGCGTTTAATATCGGCGGCAACGATGTGGCCAATTCCTTCGGCACTTCCGTGGGCGCAGGTACGCTGACGATTCCGCAGGCGCTGATTGTCGCGGCCGTGTTCGAAGTGAGCGGTGCGGTGATTGCGGGCGGCGAGGTAACCGCCACCATCCGCAACGGCATTGTGCGGATGGAGGCTTTGCCGATGGAGCCGATGCAGTTTGTCTATGTGATGCTGTCCGCGCTTTTGGCGGCTGCCCTCTGGCTGCTGTTTGCCACAAAAAAAGGCCTGCCCGTTTCGACCACGCACGCGATCATCGGCGGCATTGTCGGCAGCTCGATGGTGCTGGGTTTTCTGTTAACCAAAAGCAGCGACGGCACGTTTGCTTTGATAAAATGGGAAAAAATCGGCGAAATTGCCGTGTCTTGGGTGTTGTCGCCGGTGTTGGGCGGGCTAGTGTCGTATGTGCTGTTTTATCAGGTAAAAAAACATGTGCTGGATTACAACACGGAAATCGAAAGACAGCTTAAAGACATCAAAGCCGAGAAAAAAGCCTATAAAGAAGAACACCGCCTGCGCTTCGAAGCTCTGCCCGAGCCTGAACGCCTGAAAGCGGCGTCGGCCATGGCGCGTGACGCGCAGATTTACGGCGAGGCGGACTTTGATCCGAATGAATTGGAATCGGCCTATTACCAGGGTCTGTACCATATCGAACAGCGCAAGAGCAGTATCGACGCCTATAAGGCGCTTCATTCTTGGGTGCCGCTGATTTCGTCGGTGGGCGGTATGATGATTGCCTCGATGCTGATTTTCAAAGGTTTGAAAAACCTGAATTTGGGTATCGGCGAGCTGGGCAGCTATCTGACCATTCTGATGATAGGCGCAGGTATTTGGTTAGCTACGTTTATTTATGCTAAGACATTGAAACGCAAGGATTTGGCAAAATCCACTTTTTTGATGTTTTCCTGGATGCAGGTGTTTACTGCAGCCGGGTTTGCGTTCAGCCACGGAGCGAACGACATTGCCAATGCCATCGGCCCGTTTGCGGCGATTATGGACGTGCTGCGTACCGATGCCATCGGTATTTCCGCGCCCGTGCCGCCGATAGTTCTCTTGACGTTCGGTATCGCGCTTATCGTCGGTTTGTGGTTTATCGGTAAGGAAGTGATTGCGACTGTGGGTACGAGTTTGGCCGAAATGCATCCTGCTTCGGGTTTTACGGCCGAGCTGTCTGCGGCTTCGGTTGTGATGGCGGCTTCGTTTCTGGGGCTGCCGGTGTCGAGCACGCATATTCTGGTCGGAGCGGTTTTGGGCATCGGTTTGGTCAACCGTAATGCCAACTGGAAAGCGATGAAGCCTATCGCTTTGGCTTGGGTAATTACCTTGCCCGCGGCATCGCTTCTTTCGGTTACCTGCTTCTTCGTGCTTCAGACGGCCTTTGGCTGATAATGTGGCTTGGTGTTTAATAATTTTTACAAATAATAGGAAAATTTTGTCATATGCCGGTCAAGTATTTATAATGGACAAAATTTTCGCAATTTGAACGGCAAAAACCGGGTACGCCGGAAGCCGGAATAGGGATGGCATGAGTTTAGGTTTGTTAAGGGTTTTAGTGCAAAACCGTATACTGTCCAACGAACAGACGGGGCGCTATCAGAAAGCTTTAGGGGAAAATAAAGACATTATCCCCATGCTGTTTGGCGATAATATTACCAATCCGAAAGCGCTGGCGGAATTGTTGGCTCAGATTTTCAATTATCCGGTTTTGGATTTGAGTTATTACCCGCGCAGCAATATCGTGCAGGATGTGTTACCGGAAGAGCAGATGCAGGCCAACGCCTGCGTGCCGGTATTCAAACGCGGAAACAGGGTGTTTCTGGCAGTTTCCGATCCGACCAAAATTCAGGAATTTCAAAAACTGGTAACCGGGTATACGATTGATTTGGTTGTCGTACGACATGACCAGCTGATGACTTTGGTCGAGTGGCTGGGTCAGCGCTCCACCACTATTTTGCGCGAGATGTCGCAAGATCAGTTGGATACCTCGACTTCTCAGGCATTGTTTATCGGCGATGAAGAAGCAGAAGACGGGCCGATTGCACGTTTCATCCACAAAACGCTTTCTGATGCCCTTAATTCGGGCGCGTCGGATATCCACTTTGAGTTTTATGAAAATACGGCAAGGGTTCGTTTCCGTGTCGACGGCCAGCTTAGGGAGGTTGTCAAACCTCCTGTGACCGTACGAAGCCAGCTCGCATCGCGCATCAAAGTGATGGCCAAACTCGATATTTCCGAGAAGCGCGTCCCTCAAGACGGCCGTATTCAGATTGCGTTTTCCAAACATGGCCGCCCCACGGATTTCCGTGTCAGCACACTGCCTACCCTTTTTGGCGAAAAAGTGGTGATGCGTATTTTGAATTCCGATGCGGCATCGCTCAATATAGATCAACTCGGTTTTGAGGATTTCCAAAAAGATTTGCTGTTGGAGGCAATTCACAGGCCTTACGGCATGGTTTTGGTTACCGGACCGACCGGTTCGGGTAAAACCGTCTCGTTGTATACATGCCTGAATATTCTGAATACCGAAGGTGTGAATATTTCTACCGCAGAGGATCCAGCCGAGATTAACCTGCCCGGCATTAACCAGGTAAACGTAAACGACAAACAGGGACTGACCTTTGCAGCAGCACTGAAATCGTTTCTCCGTCAAGACCCGGATATCATCATGGTCGGTGAGATTCGCGATTTGGAGACGGCGGATATTGCAATTAAAGCCTCGCAAACCGGTCACATGGTGTTCTCAACGCTGCATACCAATAATGCGCCGGCAACTTTGTCCCGTATGTTGAATATGGGTGTCGCGCCGTTCAATATTGCCAGCTCGGTTAGTCTGATTATGGCGCAGAGGCTGCTCCGCCGCCTGTGTCCGAACTGCAAAGAGCCAATGGACAGGCCGCCTGAACATGCATTAAAAAAAGCCGGTTTTACCGATGAAGATTTGGCACGTGAATGGACGATGTATCGTGCGGTCGGCTGCGACACATGCCGCGGTAAAGGTTACAAAGGCCGAGCCGGTGTTTATGAAGTTATGCCGATAACCGGTGAAATGCAGAGGGTAATTATGGAAGGTGGTACGGAAGTCGATATACAGCAGATGGCCTATCAGGAGGGTATGGTCGATTTGCGCAGAGCAGGTTTGTTGAAGGTAATGGATGGGATTACTTCTTTGGAAGAAGTATTGGGTAACACTAACGATTAATCAAATGGACTGGGAAAATGAAAGCAAATAAAGTCAATAATGAAAAAGGTAAACGGTTTACTTTTGAAGGTAAGCACACTCAGAGCGAACAAATCGTCCGCGGAGAAGTAGTAGCTGCCAACGAGGAAGAAGCGCGTAAGAAACTGCTGCGCAGAGGTATCAAACCGTTGCGGATTACGCAGGTCAAAGCCACGCGCAAAAAGCGCATTACTCAGGAAGATATCACGGTTTTTACCCGTCAGTTGGCAACTATGATGAAGGCCGGTTTGCCGTTGATGCAGGCTTTTGAAATTGTGGCGCGCGGACACTCGAATCCGTCGATGACGCAGTTGCTGATGTCTATCAGAAGCGATGTGGAGCAGGGCACGTCTATGGGCGCCGCTTTTGCCAAGCATCCGAAATATTTTGACCGTTTCTACTGCAATCTGGTTGCTGCGGGTGAGGCTGGTGGTGTGTTGGAAAACTTGTTGGACAAATTGGCTGTCTACAAGGAAAAAACCCAGTCTATCAAGAAAAAAGTGAAATCAGCATTGACTTATCCGATTGCCATTGTTGTTGTGGCAGTTGTATTGGTTATTATTATGATGATGTTTGTGTTGCCGGCATTCGGAAAAGTTTATCACGACATGGGGGCGGAACTGCCTTTCCTTACCCAGGTTATGATGAATATTTCTGACTTTTTTGTCAGTTATGGATGGGTAATTATTATAGGACTGATCGGTATGGTGGTTGCCTTGGTTCATTTTCATAAAAATTCTCCCAAGTTTCAGAAAAGGGTGGATGCTTGGGTGTTGAAATTACCAATATTTGGTAACATTGTGCGTAAAGCCACTATTGCCCGATGGGCAAGGACAACCGCCAGCCTTTTTGCCGCTGGTGTGCCTTTGGTTGAAGCTTTGGATTCTGTGGCAGGTGCTTCAGGTAATATTTTGTACGAAGAGGGTACAATTACAATTAAATCCCAAGTAAACCAAGGTCTGTCGTTGACTTCGGGCATGCAAAGTACGGGTTTGTTCCCCAATATGGTCATACAGATGGCATCTATCGGTGAAGAGTCCGGTTCCTTAGACGACATGTTGAACAAGGTAGCAGAGTTTTATGAGGAAGAAGTCGACACAGCTGTTGCCCAGCTGTCTTCACTGATGGAACCGATTATTATGGTGGTATTGGGCAGCATTATTGGTGTGATATTGGTAGCCATGTACCTGCCGCTGTTCAACTTGGGTAACGTAGTAGGCTGATGGTTCATGAATAATCTGTATTCATGGATGACGGAATATTATGCCCCTTTGGTCATTCCCATCTCGGTAATTCTCGGCCTGCTGGTCGGTAGTTTTCTCAATGTCGTGATTTACCGCGTTCCCGTGATGATGGAACGCGGGTGGACTCTGTTTTCCAAAGAGCATTTGGGAATCGAGCTGACCGATGAGGAAAAGCAGCCGTTCAGTCTGACCCGGCCGCCGTCGCGCTGTCCGAAATGCGGTAACCGGGTCAGGCCGTGGCAGAACATACCGGTTGTCAGCTACTTGCTGTTGAAAGGCAAATGCGGCCATTGCCATACCCATATCAGTGCCCGTTATCCCGCTGTCGAAGTATTGACGGCCGTTGTGTTCGGCATTGTTGCCGCTTGTTACGGCTGGTCTTGGATAACGCTGACAGGCTTGGTGTTTACGGGTTTCTTGGTGGCTTTGGCCTTTATCGATGCGGATACGCAATATCTGCCTGACGAGCTGACCATTCCTCTGGTTTGGCTGGGTTTGCTTGCGGCTTATGGCGGCAGCGGCTTGGTTACCTTGCAGCAGTCTGTCATGGGCGCGGTATGCGGCTATCTCAGCTTATGGCTGTTAAACCGGCTTCATAAGCAGATTCGCGGAATTGACGGCATGGGCGGAGGCGATTTCAAGCTTTTGGCCGCATTGGGTGCGTGGCTTGGCGCGGCGGTTTTGCCCGTTGTCGTTTTTGTTGCGGCCGTTGTCGGTATTGTTTCTGCCCTCATTATGAAAGTCAGACAAAGCCAGCCGATGGCTTTCGGCCCCTGCCTGATTATTGCCGGCTGGATTGTTTTCGTCACGCATGACAAAGTTCTGGCAGGCGTGCGCTGGTGGCTGCATATGTCGGGTTTTTCGGCATGACCGTTTGGATCGGGCTGACAGGAGGAATCGGCAGCGGAAAATCACAGGCCGCTGCCGAATTTTCGTCTTTGGGTGTTCCGGTTATCGATGCGGATCAGGTGGGACGCGGGCTGACTGCAGAGCAGGGCAGGGCGCTGCCGGCGGTGCGGCAGGCGTTTGGCGACAAAGTGTTCGACGGTGACACGCTGAACCGTGCCGCATTGAGAGAAACAGTTTTTGCCGATGCTGTGGCAAAAAAACGTTTGGAAGACATTCTGCTGCCGCTGATTTTCGATGAAATCCGTCGGGAGCAGCAGCAATACACCAATCGAAGCTACGGTATAATCGAAATCCCCCTGCTGGCCGAACAGGCCGGTTTTCAAACGCTGGTGCGGCGCGTTTTGCTGATAGAAACCGACGAGCCGGTCAGAATCGGGCGCGTCATGCGGCGCAGCGGTCTTTCGGAAGACGAAGTGAAGCGGATTATCGCCGCGCAGGCCGGAGAAAAACAGCGCCGGCGTCTGGCCGACGATATCGTGATCAACAACGGCAGCACACAAGAGCTGCGGCAGAAAATAGGCCGTCTGAACGCTTACTTCCGCGCCCGTTTCCACCACCAACCACAGACATCCAAATGATTAAATTCGAACACCCATTGTCCGAGCGGGTACGCAACTTCCTGCGCATCGAATACCTGTTCAAACGCTTTCAGGACGAAATCGCCTGCCCGCATTCGGTGTGGGCGCACCATCTGGCGCTGTCCACCCTGTTCGATATCATGGAATCCGCCGCCCGCGCCGAATTAAAGCTCGACATCCTGCAGGAATTGGAACGCCAGAAACAAATGGTCGCCAAAACCCGCAGCCCCGAATCCGCCCGGCAGTTGCAGGAAGACCTCAAACAAGTCGCGCAAGGCCTGCTCGGCATCCAGCAGAAATTCGGCCAGCACCTGCGCGAAAACGAATGGCTGATGGCGCTCAAACAGCGCATGCTCGTTCCCGGCGGCACCAGCCCGTTCGACGTCCCTTCGTATTACTACTGGCAGCAGCGCCCGTACGAAGAGCGCCAGGCCGACCTCAAACGCTGGATACGCACCCTGATGCCCACCTACGACGCCATCTCCGTCCTCCTGCGCATCCTGCGCAACAACTCGCGCGAAGTCGGCTGCCACGCCAAACGCGGAAACTACCAGCACGCCAGCCTGGCGCAAAACATCCACCTGCTCAGCATCGAAGTCGGCAAAGAACACGGCGCCATGCCCGAAGTTTCCGCCAACAAATACTTCACCCACATCCGCTTCCTCACCATCTCCAACGAACGCCCGCGCGGCCCGCAGGTAGACGGCGACATCCCCTTCAAAATGATCATGAGCAGCTTCGACCAAGTGGTGGAATAAATGGACAAAACCATCCGAACCGTCCGCTGCCCCCGCTGCGGCAAACCCGCCGAATGGTCGCCAGCAAACCCCTACCGCCCCTTTTGCAGCCGACGGTGCAAAACCACCGACCTCGGCGCATGGGCGGGCGAAGACTACCGCGTCGCCGCAGCCGAGCCCGACATCTTCTCCGAAACCGCCCCGCCGCAGGCAGACTGAGGCCGTCTGAAAACACCCCGCCCCGGCCGCGCTTGTTTTCAGACGGCCTTGCCGTATCCGACAACCCTTCGAGCCAAAGCCACAGCGCCGCAGATTTCATGTCGGCCGACTAAAAAGGAACGCCATGCTCACCCCGCAACACAGCCGCCTGTTCGACATCCCCTTCTACCAATTCGCCCAACTCAAAAAATACCAACCCGAAGCCATCCCGCAAATCAAAGCCGACTACAAAGCCGCCTGGCAGGACTGGCAGAGCCTGATCCGCCAGGTTGCCGCCGATCTCGGCGCCCCCTTCGCCCCGCCGCATATCGAACGCTGGTGCAACGGCTGGCAGGTACGCGCCCACTTTTTCGCCTACTTCAAATACGAAGCCTACCGCGATGCCGCCGCCATTCTTTCGGTCCTCCTCAACCGCCGCCGCCTCACCGTCAGCCTCGACTGGCACTGCTACAAAGCCGACGTCTCCCCCATCGCCCTGCCGCAATACAACCAATGGCTCGACGAACTCGATACCGAACGCTATGCCGCCTACGAGCTATGGCACGGCGCCGAAAGCGAATACGCCGACTACCCGACCGTTGCCGACAGCACCGTCAAACTTGAAAGCGGCGAAGACTTCTACTGCATCGGCCGCCACATCGAAGGCGGCGACCTCGGCAAAACCGACACCGCCGCCTGGATCGCACAAACCATACACGAACTGCAACCGCTCTACGAAGCCTGCTTCCGTTAAACCTGCCGCCGTCGACAAAACAGGCCGTCTGAAAAAAACCGCGAATGCGGTTTTTTTCAGACGGCCATTTCAGACGGCCATTTCAGACGGCCATTTCAGACGGCCATTTCAGACGGCCATTTCAGACGGCCATTTCCGTCTGAAAGTGGCCGTCTGAAAGTGGCCGTCTGAAAGTGGCCGTCTGAAAGTGGCCGTCTGAAAGTGGCCGTCTGAAAGTGGCCGTCTGAAAGTGGCCGTCTGAAAGTGGCCGTCTGAAAGTGGCCGTCTGAAAGTGGCCGTCTGAAAGTGGCCGTCTGAAAAAACGCCCGACAATGTCGGGCGTTTTTTCAGACGGCCTTGCCGCGGCTGGGATTTACAGCGGCCAGGCCAGGTCGGGCAGGGCGGCGAGGGCGGTTTTGAACTGGTTTTGGATGCGGGTGATGGCGTCGCGGTTGTCGGCTTCGAAGCGCAGCACCAGCACGGGGGTGGTGTTGGAGGCGCGTATCAGGCCGAAGCCGTCGGGGTATTCGACGCGCAGGCCGTCGATGGTGACGATGTCTTGTGCGCCTTCGAAGCGGGCGGCGGCGGCCAGTTCGGCGACGGTGTCGTGGCCGTTGCGGCCTGCGGGCAGGGCGATGTTGATTTCGGGGGTGGACACTGCCTGCGGCAGGCTGTCGAGTTCGGCGGATGGGTCGGCACTGCGGGAGAGGATTTCCAGCAGGCGGGCGCCGGCGTACATGCCGTCGTCGAAGCCGTACCAGCGTTCTTTGAAGAAGGTGTGGCCGCTCATTTCGCCCGCCAAGAGGGCGCCGCTGCGTTTCATGGCGGATTTGATGAAGCTGTGGCCGGTTTTTTCCATGACGGGTTCGCCGCCGTGCTGCCGTATCCAGGGGGCGAGCAGGCGGGTGGATTTGACGTCGAAGATGATTTTGGCCTGCGGGTTGCGGCTGAGGACGTCGCGGGCGAAGAGCATGAGCTGGCGGTCGGGGTAGATGATGTTGCCGTTTTTGGTGACGACGCCGAGGCGGTCGCCGTCGCCGTCGAAGGCGAGGCCGATTTCGGCGCTGCCGTTTTGCACGGCGGCAATCAGGTCGCGCAGGTTGTCGGGTTTGGCGGGGTCGGGGTGGTGGTTGGGGAAGCTGCCGTCGACGGTGCAGTAGAGTTCTTCCACTTCGCATCCGAGGGCGCGGTAGAGGCTGCCTGCGTATGCGCCGGCAATGCCGTTGCCCGCGTCGATGGCGATTTTCATCGGGCGCGCGAGTTGGATGTGGGAGGTGACGGCATTTTGGTAGGCGGCTGCGGTGTCGGTTTGGCGGATGCTGCCGCTGCCGCTGACGAAGGCATTCTCTTCGATGGTTTCGCGCAGTTGCTGTATGGCTTCGCCGGCGAGGGTTTCGCCGCCGAGCATGATTTTGAAGCCGTTGTAGTCGGGCGGGTTGTGGCTGCCGGTAATCATGATGCCGCTGCCGCCGCATTCGCTTACGGCGGCGAAGTAGAGCATGGGGGTGGCGACCATGCCGACGTCGGTGACGCTGATGCCGCTTTCGGTCAGGCCGCGGCAGAGTGCGGCGGTAAGCGCGGGGCCGCTGAGGCGGCCGTCGCGGCCGACGGCGATGCTGCCGATGCCCTGCGCGGCGGCGCGTGCGGCAATGGCGCGGCCGATCAGGCGGGCGGTGTCTTCGGTTAGGGTTTGACCGACGATGCCGCGGATGTCGTAGGCTTTGAAGATTTCGGGGGCGGTTTGTGCCATGTCGTTGTCCTGTTTGCGGAAGGGGAAAAATATTCAGACGGCCTGCTGCGGGCAGGCCGTCTGAAACGGGAAGGCGGGTTTAGCTGCCTTGGAGTCTGATGTTTTGTCCGGGGCGGATGACGGTGCTGTTGTTGTTCCAGCGGCGCACGTCTTTGACATCGACGTTGAAGCGGCGGGCGATTTCGGCCAGCGTGTCGCCTTGGCGGACAGTGTAGGAAACGGGGCGGACGGCTGCGGGGGCGGCTCTGCCTTTGGAGGCGGCCACTTTGAGTATCTGCCCCTGACGGATGGTGTTGCCTTTGATGTTGTTGGCGGCAACAAGATCGGCCACGTTCATGTCGTAGCGTTTGGCGATGTTGAACAGGGTGTCGCCGTCTGCAACTTTGTGGGTACCGGGTGCGGCGGCTTTGGCCGCGGCCAAGGCGCGGGCTTCGGCCGCCTGTTTCTGTCTGGCGCGGGCTTCGGCGGCAGCTTTGGCCTGGCGGTTGTGTTCTGCCGCTTCGGCTTCGGCGGTTTGCACGGGTGCGGTCTCTGCCTGTTGCAGGCCGGAAGTTTGGACGAAGTTCATGATCAGATCGCTGTTTCCGTCTTCTGCGGCGGGCGCGGGGGCGGCTGAGGCCGTCTGAACGGGGGAGGCCGTTTGAGCGGCGGCGGTTTCGACAACGGGGGCGGCCGGAGCGGCGGGTTCTGTTTTGACGGTCAGATCGTCAGGCAGCGCGGGTGCGGCAGCGCGGGTAAAATCGACAGGAGCGGCGGCAGGGGCGGGAGCCGGTTTGTCCGATGCGGTGAAGACGGGTGTGGCGGAGACGGTAGGCTGCGGGGCGGTTTGGGTAAAAACGGGCGCGGATTCGGGCAGGGTTCGCGGCGCGGGCATCAGCTTGGGCTGGGCGGTGGCGACTGCGGCGGTGGTACCCATCTGTGGCACGGTTTGCAGCTTGTTGTCGTTGGGGTTGGTGTCGGTGTCCAGTGCGGCGAAGTTGAGGGGCGTGCCGCCTGTTTTGCCGCTGAAGTTGTTTTTCGCCACGAGGATGCTGCGGCCGGCGGCGATGTTGTTTTTGCTCAGGCCGTTGAGGCGTTTGATTTCGGCGGTGCTCATGCCGGTTTCGGCGGCGATGGAGGAGATGTCGGTGTCGGCGTAGGGGGTGTAGACGTCCCAGGAGAGCAGGGTGGCGCGGTCGGCTTTTTTGTAGTTGCGCTCGAAAGTGGCGGCGGCGGATGCGGGCAGCAGCAGCTTGCGGCCGATTTTCGGGATGTAGACGGGGGTTTTGAAGGCGGGGTTGAGGGCGTCGAATTCGGCCTGGCTGATGCCTGAAAGGCGGACTGCGGCGCTCAAATCGATGGGTTGGTCGATGTCGACGGCTTTGAAGAAGGGTTTGTTGTCGAGGTCGGCGAAGTTCATGCCGAAATATTGCGGGTTGTTGACGATGTTGCGCACGGCGAGCAGTTTGGGCACGTAGTTGCGCGTTTCGGCAGGCATTTTCAGGTTTTCGTAAACGGGCTCCAAGCCTTGGGCGCGGGCGCGGTTGACGGCGCGGCCGACGTTGCCTTCGCCCCAGTTGTAGGCGGCCAGCGCCAGCGACCAGTCGCCGAACAGGCCGTGCAGGTATTCGAGGTAGTTCAGCGCCGCGTCGGTGGCGGCGTAGACGTCGTGGCGTCCGTCGTAGAGCGGGGTTTGTTCGAGGCCGTAGTGGCGGCCGGTGGCGGGCATGAACTGCCACAGGCCGGAGGCGCCGACGGTGGATTTGGCTTTGGTGACGTAGGCGCTTTCGATGAAGGGCAGCAGCGCGATTTCGGCGGGCATGTTGCGTTTGGCCACTTCGCGGCTGATGTGGTACATGTAGGGGCGGCTGCGTTCGATGGTGCGGTTGAAATAGGCAGCGGAGGCGGCGAATTTGCTTTCGTGGCGGCGCACCAGTTCGGGGTTGACTTCGTTCATGCGGAAGTCGCTGCGCAGATGCGCCCAGACGCTGTTGTGGCCGGTTTTGGTTTTGCCGTGGTCGAGGGCGACGGTGTTGGCGCGCATCAGCGCCATGCCGATTTGGTTTTTGGTGTAGGTTTGGCCGGAGGCGGCGGAGGCGAAGGAGATGCCCGTAATGGCGATGACGAGTGTTTTTATCGGTTTCATGTATTTGGGTTTCGGCGGACGCTGGAACAGCGCGGGATACTAACTTGACAGGCATGAAGCGTCAAGGTTTGCCAAGTGTAAAAATTTTCAATGCGTTAGACCGTTCGTCGCATTTTTGTGCAATGGTGCGGCGGGCGGGCATCGGGGGTAGAATAAGCATTTGTCGTTTTTTCGGACGCAAGAAGGAGGGTGCATTATGGATTGGACGGTTTGGTTCGAACGCGGTGCGGTGGGGCGTTATGCGGCGTGCTGCGAACGGGATTTTCTCAAGAGCATGGCGCGGGTGCGGCCTTTTCAGACGGCCTTGCAGATCGGGATGCCGCAATGGGAAACCGACGGCGTGCCGTGCGTCGGCCGCGATGTGATGGCGGATTTTGCCGCGCTGCCGTTTGCGGCGGAGAGTATGGATCTGCTGCTGGTGCCGCACGGTTTTGAAAACGGGGATTGTGAAGCGTTTGCCCGCGAGGCCTGGCGCGTGCTGGCGGGCGACGGGCGGCTGGTGTTGTGCGGGCTGAATCCGCATTCGCTGTGGCGGCTGCTTTACCGTGCCGAGGGAAAACTGTTTCCCAACAGCGGCCGCACGCTGCCTTGGGGGCGTTTGAAGGCGGTTTTGGAAGAGGCGGGGTTTGAGACGGAGGCGGTGGAATGGCTGGTCTGCTGGCCGCTGGCGGACACGCCGCAGCATGGGGAGGCGGGGCTGCCGGTTTTGGCGCTGGTTTACGCGGCGGTGTGCGTGAAACGGGTGGCGGGCGTGCGGCTTTTGGATGCTTATGTGCCTGCCGGCGGCAGGCCGGTGTTTGCCGTGTGAGCGGCGGATCAAAGGCAAGAGGCCGTCTGAAAGCGAAGTTTCAGACGGCCTCTTTGTGTGCGCGGTCAGCCCATCAGATAACCGAGTATGCCCGATGTCGCGACGGCAATCAGCACGGTCGGCAGCATGGGCAGGCGGCTGGCGGCGAGCACGGTAACGGCAACGGCAATCAGCTCGTGCGGTTTGTCGGAGGCGAAGTAGGGGGCGATCACGGCAATCAGCACGCAGCCGGGCGCGGCGTCCATCACTTTGGCGGCACGTTTGCCCAGCGTGCGGTTGCGCAGGGCGAAAAAACCGATCAGCCGCGTGCTGTATGTTGCCATCAGCATGCCGAGGATAACGAGGACGGAATCAAGGGAAATCATGCGTCCTTCCCTTGGAAATAGGCCGTCAGCAATCCGGCGGCGGTGCCGGCGGGAACGTACCACGCGCCTTTTGTCGTGCGGTAGACCGCGGCGGCGGCAATCAGGCTGACGAGCCAGGGCAGGGCGGGGCGCCAGCCTTTCCACATGCCGCGCAGCAGCACGAGGAACACGGCGGGAAAGGCCATGCCGAAGCCCCACGCGGCCACATCGCCCAGCACCGGGCCGACAGCCGCGCCGACGGCGGAAGTAATCACCCACACCACATACAGCGTCAGGCTCACGCCCAAATAGTATTGCAGGCTGAACAGCGCCAGCCCCGCGTCTTTGCGCTTGCGGATGTCGGCCATCGCCATCGCCCAGCTCTCGTCGGTCATCAGAAAAAGGGCGGGCAGCACTTTTTTCATCGGCAGATGGCGGATATAGGGGGCGAGCGCCGCGCCCATCAGGATGTGGCGCGTGTTGATCATAAAGGTAACGCCGACAATCAGCAGTATGGGCAGCGGTTTTGCCCACAGGCCGACGGTGGCGAATTCCGAGCCGCCGGCGAAGTTCAGGCCGGTCATCAGCGGCATTTCGACCACGCTCATGCCTTTTTGCGCGCCCTGTATGCCGAGAATCAGGGCGAAGGGCAGCATGCCGATGATGATGGGCAGGCAGTCGCGGATGCCGCGCCGGAATTCCTGCGCGGGGGAGGGGAGGGGGGGTGTCTGCATAAATCTGTTTCGCTCGGATGCAAAAGGGGCGGGATTATAGCGTGCGGCGGCTGTTCGGGCCGTCTGAAATCAGGCCGTCTGAAAAAACGGATGCTTTTCAGACGGCCTGACAACCCGTTCGGAATGCGTGCGGCGCTTTATTCCCCGCCAAACTGCGTGCGGAAGAAGAAAAAATCGTTGGGGCTGATCACATCGCAGGCGTGGCCGTCGGAGAGCGCGTTCAGGCGGGCATAGGCCGTCTGAAAACACTCGCGCTCGAATTCGTGCAGATCGGCCACGGCGGCGCGGTAGGCGGCTTCGGGCAGCGCTTCGGGGTTTTTCAGCGCTTCGGCAAGATGGCCGTAGAGCGGGTTGCCTTCGAGCGCTTCGCGGTAGAAATCCTGAAAGGCCGTGTAGGCGGCGGCGTGGTTGTAAACGGGCATGGCGTTTGCGTTAGGAAATGGAGAGGGAACGTGAGATTACGTTAAAACGCGGCGTGTGGCTACTTCCTTTCCGTTTTTTCAGACGGCCTCTGCCCTTTCAGACGGCCTCCAATATCCGTTTTGCCGCTTCCACGCCCCAATAGGCCGCTTCCTCGAATACCGAATAGCCGCTCATGTCGCTGTGGGCGAAGAAGAGGGCGGAGCGGCGGCCGGTTTGCGGCGGGGCGGCGTCGAGGTAGCCCGGGCGGGGAACCGCCATGCCGTGGCCGCGCACGGTGAGGGAAACGCGCTCCACATGGCGCCAAAAGCCGCTGCCGTATACGGCGGTAAGGTCGGCGGCGGCCAAAGCCAGCAATTCGCCGGCGTCGGCATCGAGCAGGTAGCGGCGGACCTTGCGCGGCGTGTCGTGCACGGGCGCGGTGTAGGACGTGAACACCGTGCGCGGCGGCTTGGCGGTGCGGATCAGCTGGTTGCCCGCGGCAACGTAGCCCAAATGCGGGCTGCCGTATACCACGTTGTCCCATGCCAAACCGCTGCCGTTTGGTTCGGCGGGGAAACGGTTGAGGACGAAATTGCCCACCAGCCACGGCGCGCTTTCAGACGGCCTCAGGCCGTAGCGCGGCGCGTCTGCCACGATGTGCGCCGCCACCGACAGCGGCATGGCGCAGACAACGTGCCGCGCGAGCACCGCCACGGTTTTGCCGTCGGCATTGCCGCGCAGCCACACCGCCGCGCCGTCTTCGCGCTCTTCGATTTTCACCGCAGCCCCGTCCCAAGCTGCGGGCGCGGTAAAACGCCATTGAGCGGCTGCGGGCAGCGCCGCGAGCGTTTGCAGGCCGCAATGCCGCCGCAGCGCTTCGGAAACGTGCGCCAAACCGTCCGGCCAGGTCAGCACCGCGTCGGCGTGCAGCCCGCGCGCGCAGAAATAATGCAGTCCGGCAAAGGCCGATACGTCGGCAATGCCGCGCCCGTAGTCGTCGCGGCAGCAGTAGTCGAGATACCAGAGCAGGGAGGGAGAGCGGTAGCCCTCGCGTGCGAGCCACTGCGCGAAGGTCAGGCGGTCGAGCCGCCGCCATTCTCCGTCTTGCGAAGACAGGGCGACGGGAATGGCGAAAATCTTGCGTCCGTCGCGGCCGCACGCGGTTTTCAGACGGCCTGTGAGGGCGAAAAAACGGCGGCTGTCGGCGTCCTGCTGCGGCAGCAGGCTTTCCTGCCATTTGCCGCGATACCACAGCCGCTCCTGCGGCGCGTACACCAAATCCGTTTCGTTGAACACACCGTTTTGCATGATGCCGAGATCGTCGAGCATCAGGCGGACATACACGCTTTCCGGCGGGGGCAGGGCGAGATAGTGCGCGCCCGTCGGCGCGGCCAGCTCCGCATCGTAAAAGCCCGCGTTGTTGCCGTTGCGCTCCAAGCCTTCGGCCAGCAGGATGTCGCGGTGGCCGTTTCGCACGAGATACCACAGCGCCGAGAGCGCCGCCGCGCCGCTGCCGAGAATGAGCGTGCCGCAGCGGTGTGAGGGCGGCCTGTCCGTGCCCTCCGCCAGCATGCCGTCGCGCAGCAGGTGGCCGGGCGGCAGACCCGGGCGGCGGACGCTGACCGGCGGCAGGCGGTTCAAATGCCGCCATGTCTGCCACGATGCGGCGGAAGCGGCAGCGAGGGCGGCGGCGGAAACGAGAAACTGGCGGCGGGAGACGGGCATGACTTTGGGCGGGTGCGGGAAGACAGATAATAGATATTTGAAAAACGGTTTTAACTTCTTTGAAACTTCGTTTTCAGACGGCCTGAATGCTTGGAGCGGCATAAAGGAGGCTGTCTGAAAGCACAAAACGGGCTTTCAGACGGCCTCCTCTGTTATTTGTATTTGCCGACAACGCGGACAATTTCCGCGTTCTGTGCGGCGCAGTAGGTTTCGGCTTTGGCGTGCAGCGGGGCGGTGGGGCGGTGGGCGCGTTCAGGCCGGCCGTCCAAACCATGCCGAGCAGATCGGCGAGGCCGGGAATGCTGCGGACGATGGCGCTTTGCGGCGACGGTCGGCCGTATTTTTCCTCACAGGCTTTCACCGGCGCGTCGAGCTGCTTGTAGATGTCTGCCAGCTTGCCCAAGCCGCCCGTTGCCGCCACGGTTTCTTTAAAACAGAAGGTTTCCGCGCTTTTGAGCAGCACGGCATCGCGCATCACGGTACGGCATTCGTCGGAAACGGTTGTTTCCTGCGGCGCGGCAAAGGCGGGCAGGCAGACGAGGGCGCAGAGCAGGGCGGCAAGGCGGGGTTTCATGGTGCTTGTTCTCTTGGGTAAAAAACAGGATGAGGCCGTTCCCGCCTTCGCGGGAATGACGTTTCCGAACGCATATTTCAGACGGCCTCTGTCTTTATTTGCGTCGGCTGATAACGCGGACGATTTCCGCATTCTGCGCGGCGCGATAGGCGGCGGCTTTTTTTTGCAGGGCGGGGCTTGGCGCTTTCATGTCGGCCATTTTCACCGGGTCGAGCAGATCGATGAGGCCGGGGATGCTGCCGACGATATCGTTTTGCTCGGACAGGCGGCCGTATTTTTGCTCGCAGGCTCTCACCGGCGTGTCGAGCTGCTTGTAGATGTCTGCCAGCTTGCCGATACCGCCCGCTGCCGCCGACACTTCTTGCGGGCAGAAGATGAAGGCGCTTTGCAGCAGCACGGCATCGCGCATCACGGTGTGGCATTCGGAGGAAACGGTTTTTTCCTGCGGTGCGGCAAAGGCGGGCAGGCAGACGAGGGCGCAGAGCAGGGCGGAAAGGCGGGGTTTCATGGTGCTTGTTCTCCGTGGGAAAAAACATAATGAGGCCGTCTGAAAAACCGGGGTCAGGCCGCGCATTATAGCCGCCTGCCGTTTTCCCGTATAATGCGCCGCTTTTGCCGCCGCCCGAAGCCATGTCCGATTTGTTCGCGTCCGCCGCCCTGTCCGTTTCCGAACTCAACGCCGCCGCCAGAATGCTGCTGGAAGACAATCTTTCCGGCCTGTGGGTGGCGGGCGAAGTGTCCAACCTCACCCGCGCCGCCAGCGGGCATTATTATTTCTCGCTCAAAGACAGCCGCGCCCAAGTGCGCTGCGCCATGTTCAAGGGCACGGCGCAGCGGTTTGCCGCCCTGAAAGAGGGCGACCATGTCGAAGTGAGCGGCCGCATTTCCATTTACGAGGCGCGCGGCGAATTTCAGATTACGGTGAACGATTTGCGCCTCAAAGGCTTGGGGCGGCTCTACGAAGCCTACGAAAAACTGAAAGCCGCCTTGCAGGCCGAAGGCTTGTTCGCCGCAGCAAACAAGCGGCCGCTGCCCGCGCATCCGCAGCGCATCGGCATCGTCACCAGCCCCGCCGCCGCCGCCCTGCGCGACGTGCTCACCACCCTGCGCCGCCGCGCGCCCGACATTCCCGTTATCCTTTATCCCGCCGCCGTGCAGGGCGCGGACAGCGCGGCGCAGCTTGCCCGTGCCGTAAACGCGGCATCGGAGCGCGGCGAATGCGACGTGCTAATCGTCTGCCGGGGCGGCGGCAGCATTGAGGATTTGTGGTCGTTTAACGAAGAAGCCGTCGTCCGCGCCGTCGCCGCCTGCCGCATTCCCGTGGTCAGCGGCGTCGGCCACGAAACCGATTTCACCCTCACCGACTTTGCCGCCGACGTGCGCGCGCCCACGCCCACCGCCGCCGCCGAGCTGGTGTCGCCCAACCGCACCGAGCTGCTGCACAAGCTGGCGCAGGCCGAAGGCCGTCTGAAAGATGCGCTGACGCAGCGTTACCACGATGCCAGCCAGCGCGTCGACTGGTTTGCCCGCCAAATCCGCCACCCGCGCCAGAAGCTCGACGCGCAGCGCGGGCAAACCGCCGTCCTCGCGCAAAGGCTGTCCGCCGCCATGCTCGCCAATCTGCGCCTGCAAAGGGAAACGCTGGCGCGGCAGAGCCTGCTGCTGCAACACGCCCGCCCCGACGCGGCGGCGGCAAAAGGCCGTCTGAACGCTTTTCAGACGGCCTTGTCGCGCAACTTCGCCCTGCTGTCGGCGGCGAAACGGCAGCGTTTGGAAAAACAGGCCGCGCTGTTGGAGGCCGTGTCGCCGCAGCACATTCTGGCACGCGGTTTTTCCGTGGTGAAAAACGGGCGCGGCCAGGTCGTACGCGACGCCGCATTGCTCAAACAGGGGCAGACGCTGCACATCACCTTTGCCGAGGGCGAGGCCGACGTGCGTGTGACCGGCGAAACGGCGCAGCCCGATTTGTTTGATTTTTCCTGACTGCCGCAGCGGCGCGCAAAAGGCCGTCTGAAAATGCACAAGGCGTTTTCAGACGGCCTTTTTGTATGGCGCGGCAGAGGCCGTCTGAAAGCGCCGTCGGGCAAATCCGAACAAACTCATTCCGTTATAGTGAGTCAAAATAAAAAAGATACAAGGCAGCAAGCCGAAGACAGTACAGATAGTACGGCGAGGCGCAGCAACGCCGTAGATTTTTTATTTTGGCTCACTATACATCGAAACAGACATAAAGCGTCCGGTACACCGGTCTTTACCGCCCTTAACCCGCGCTTGCAATTTTCCGCCGCAAGGTTTATAAACACGAACCATTTTTATTATATTCGTAACAGAAAAACATGAAACCCAAATTCTTGGCCTGCGCCGTCGCCGCGCTTTTTTCTTCCCCGCTTTTGGCCGAAACCGTTTCGCAAAACGATTTGGACACCGTGGTCGTCACCGCCGACCGCAACGAGCAAATGCTCGACAAAGCCGCGCCGAACGTGTCGGTGATAACCCGCAAAATCCTCGACCGCGCCACAGCGGCCAACCTCGACGACATCGCGCTCTACGAGCCGGGCGTGGGAGTGGCCTCCGACAACAACCGCCGCGGCCACGCGGGTTTCAACATCCGCGGCATCGGCGGCAACCGCATCCTGATGATGGTGGACGGCGTGCGCGTGCCCGAAGCCTACGAAGGCGGCGGCACCAACGGCGCGGTGTCCGGCCGCGACATGGTCGAAGCCGACACCCTGCGCCAGGTCGACATCGTCAAAGGCCCGTATTCCGCGCTCTACGGCAGCGACGCGCTCGGCGGCGTGGTGAATATGGTGACCTACTCGCCGCGCGATTTCGTCGATGCGGAAAAACGCGGCTACTTCGGCCTGAAATACGGCTACCGCAGCCGCGACCGCAGCCACGGCGTCACCGCCACCGCCGCCGGTTTCCATGAAAACGCCGAAGGTTTGCTGATGCTCACGCGCCGCCACGGCCACGAAACCGAAAACATGGGCAAGGACAAAAGCTATTCCACCGCGCGCACCGCCTCCAACCCGCAGAACAACAGCGCCTACAACATCCTCGCCAAAGGCAGCGTCGGCAATGAGAGCCACCGCTTTGAAACGCTGTACGAGCGTTTCTACCGCAAAAACGACACCGTCCTCGCCAACGGCCTGGGCACGGCCTCCTACGGGCCGGTCACCACCCGCACCACAAGCAGCGAAGCGCACGACCGCATCCGCCGCCAGCGCATCGAAGCGGGCTACCGCTACACCGGCGAAGGCCGTCTGAAAGAAGCCAACGTCACACTTTACCAACAGAAAATGCGCAACGAAGACGACGCCGTCGACAGCAGCACCACCGTCCGCATGGGCACCGCCAGCAGCAGCACGCGCTATTCCGACTACGGCTTCAACCAAACCATCCGCGGCCTGACCACGCGCGGCGTGTGGGCGTTTGACGGCGCGGTGAAGCAAACCGTCGTCGCCGGCGCCGAATACAAGCACACCAAAACCGCCCGCCCGCGCGACAGCCTCACCGTCAACCACACCACCGGCACAGTCAGCAAAATTTACGCCGGCAGCCTCTTCCCCAACAAAACCTTCCCCGACAGCACGCGCAAAACCTTCAGCCTCTATGTGCAGGACAGCCTGACCTTCAACAACGGCATCGTTCTCACCCCCGCGCTGCGCTACGAAAAAGACAAGCTCTCCACCACCGTCGACGACGCCTACCGCAACGCCAATCCCAACAGCGCCGATATGCCCGAGTTCAGCGATTCCGCCGTCACCCCCAGCCTGCGCCTGAGCGTGCCGCTGGGCGACAAATTCACCGGTTTTGCCACCTACTCGCAGGGCTTCCGCACCCCGCCGTTTGACAGCGCCACCATGGCCTTCGCCAACACCACTTACGGCTACGCCATCGTGCCCAACGCCAACCTCAAATCCGAGCGCTCCAACAGCTTCGAACTGGGCATGAAGTTCAAAGGGGAACGCGCCAAAGCGCAGGTCACCGCCTTCTACAACCGCTACAAAAACTTCATCGACCAAACCCAAATCGGCACCGCCATCATCGGCGGCCGCCCCATCCTGCAATACCAGTACCAAAACCTCGACCGCGTCCGCACCTACGGCCTCGAAGCCGCCGCCGCCTACACCTTCGCCGACCACTGGCAGGCAAACGGCAGCATCGCCTGGATGCGCGGCAAACAGGCCGACGGCAGCCCGCTCGACTCCGCCCACCCGCTCAACGGCGTAATCGGCATCGACTACGCGCAGGAAAAATGGGGCGCGGGTACCAAGCTGCGCTGGGCGGCCAAACAAAACCGCGTCAGCAGCGACGACGTGTTCAAAACCCCCGGCTACGGCGTATGGGACGTCGGCGCCTGGTACAAACCCGTGAAAAACGTCGAACTGAGCGCCACCGTCTACAACCTCGGCAACAAAAAATACTGGCAGCACGCCGACGTGGCCGGACTCAAATCCAGTGCCTTCAACGATTTGTATACCGACAGCGGCCGCAACATCGCCGCAGGCGTGCATATCAAGTTTTAAAGGGAGAAAGGCCGTCTGAAAGGCTTTTCAGACGGCCTTTACTCTCGCAAACGGACAAAAGGCCGTCTGAAACCCGATTTCCCAACCCATCCCGCAAAGGAAACCCCGTGAAAACCATACTTCCCGCCCTTGCCATGATGCTTGCCCTCGCCGCCCAGGCGCAGGCGCAGCGCATTGTCGTGCTCACCCCCGACGTGGCCGACGTGGTCGTCGCCCTCGGCTCGCTCGACGAAATTGTCGGCAAAGACCAAACCGTGCAAAACCCCGCCCTCAAAGGCAAACCCAGCATCGGCGTACACCGCCGCCTCACCGTCGAACCCATCGCCGCCGCGAAGCCCGACATCGCCATCGGCTCGTGGATGGCGCAGCCGGCAAGCATTTTCGAGCACCTGAAAAAAGCGGGCATCAACGCCGTCAACGTCGCGCCCGACGACAGCATCGCCGCATATCCGCAAAGCATCCGCCGCGTCGGCGAGCTTATCGGCAAAAAAGCGCAGGCCGACAAAATCGCCGCAAGTTGGCAGGCGGGCATGACGCAGCAGCCGGCCAACGGCAAACGCTACCTCTTCAGCTACGACGGCCGCATCGTGTCGGGTAAAAACACCGCCGCCGACGAAATCATCCGCCGCGCCGGCGGCATCAACGCCGCCGCCGCCATCGACGGCCTCAAACCCATGAGCCGCGAAGCGTGGATTGCCGCCAAGCCCGACATCATCATCATCGCCGACCACAACACCGCCATGATCGGCTCGGTCAAACAATTCGCCGAGCGCCCCGAAATCGCCGCCACAAACGCCGCCAAAAACGGCAAAATCTACCTCTGGCAGGCCAACGATATGTTCCGCTACGGCCTGGATACGCCGCAGGTGATTAAAAAACTGAACGGCTTGGGTAAATGAGACAGCTGCTTTCAGACGCCATCGGAGGCCGTCTGAAAACCTGTGTTACGGGTTTCCAGACGGCCTTTGCCGTTGCGGAATGAATGCAGATGGCGCGCGCGGATTGGGGTTGCGAAAACGTGCGGGCAGACAGAGGCCGTTCTGCCTGTAGCCCTTCGGAGCATCAGCGCGGGAATGACGTTTCTGAAAGCGAAGCCTCAATGAAGTTAAAAAAGCGGATAGGGAAGCGTAGGTCGGGCATTCATGCCCGACAAGGATTAAAAAAACAAAACGGAAAACGTTGGGCATGAATGCCCGACCTACACGACTGAACGGCTTGGGCAAACAGTCATGTCGCGTAAAGGCCGTCTGAAAACCGTTCGGGTTTCAGACGGCCTCCGATTTCTGCGCCGCCGAATGCGGTTGTGTGTTGGGAAGACAAAAAGGCCGTCTGAAAGACAGTTTGAACCCTCTGCACAACGTTGGCGGCATTCGGGCAGATTCGGAGTCGGGCAAAGATTTCGGTTTTTAACTTCGTTGAAGCTTCGCTTTCAGACGGTCTCCGATGCCCATGCCGCCGAATGCGTTCCGCGTGTTTGAGTCACAAAAAAGGCCGTCTGAAACAGCGTTCAGACGGCCTTCGGCCTTATGCGGCGATTACACGGTTACATTGCGGATCAGTACAAACCTTCGCGCTCTTCGCGGGTGCTGATGTAGATGTTTTTCACCTGGGTGTAGGCGGCGAGCATCATTTTGTGGGTCTCGCGGCCGATGCCGGAGGTTTTGTAGCCGCCAAACGGCGCGCCTGCGGGTAGGCGGTTGTAACAGTTGATCCACACGCGGCCGGTTTCCAGCGCATTGGAGACGCGCAGGCAGCGGTTGATGTCTTTACTCCACACCGCGCCGCCGAGGCCGTATTCGCTGTCGTTGGCCATAGCGATAACTTCTTCTTCGGTTTTGAATTTGATAACCGTAGCCACCGGGCCGAAGATTTCTTCCTGCGCGACGCGGCCTCTGTTGTCGGGCGCTTCGATCAGGGTCGGTTCGAGGAACTCGCCCTGCCCCAATGCGCCTTCGACTTTTTTGCCGCCGGTGATGATGCGGCAGCCTTCCTGTTCGCCGATTTTGACGTATTTCAAAATGGTTTCAAGCTGGCCTGCGCTGACTTGCGCGCCCATTTGGGTGTCGTCTTCCCACGGCAGGCCGACTTTGACTTTTTTGAACTCTTCGGCCAGCGCGGCGACGAATTTATCGTAAATGCCTTCCTGTACGAAGATGCGCGAACCGGCGCAGCAGACTTGGCCTTGGTTGAACAGAATGCCTTTTTGCGCGCCTTCGAGTGCTTTGTCAAACGGCATGTCGTCGAAGAAGATGTTGGCCGATTTGCCACCCAGTTCGAGCGTGGCGGGAATCAGCATTTCGGCGGCGGCGATGCCGATGCGGCGGCCGATTTCGGTGGAGCCGGTGAAGGCCAGTTTGTTGAAGCCTTTGTGGTGCAGCATGTATTCGCCGGATTTGCTGCCGCGCCCTGTGATGACGTTGAGCACGCCTTTGGGCAGCAGATGGTTGATTTTTTGGGCAAACGACAAGAGGCTCAATGAGGTGCTGGACGAGGGGTGGATAACGATGGTGCAGCCGGCAGCCAGCGCGGGGGCGATTTTCCAGGCGGCCATCAGGAAGGGGAAGTTCCACGGGATAATCTGGCCGACCACGCCGATGGGTTCGCGCAAGACGATGGACAGGTCTTCCTGATCGATTTGGTTGCAGGTGCCCTCCTCGCCGCGAATCACGCCCGCAAAATAGCGGAAGTGGTCGGAAGCAAGCGGGATGTCGGCGGCGCGGGTTTCGCGGATGGGTTTGCCGTTGTCCAGCGTTTCCTGCAAGGCAAACAGCTCAGCGTTTTCGTCAATCACGTCGGCGATTTTGTTCAGAATGGCGGCGCGCTCGGCGGCGGTGGTTTTGCGCCAGCTTTTAAACGCCTGCTGCGCGGCGGCCACGGCGGCATCGACATCGGCATCGGTTGCGTCGGTGAATTTGGCCAGCACTTCGTTGTTGGCGGGGTTATACGATTCCAAAAGCGCACCGGGCTTCGTCCATTCGCCGTTGATCAGCAATCCGTATTCTTTGTCAAACACATTCAGGTTTTTGGCAGTCATAAACTATCTCCTCAAATGACTGGGTTTAGGAAAAAAGCCGTGCCGGTAATGTCCGGCAAACGCAGGATAGCCCTTTTCTTTTTTTATTTCAATCTGAAATGAGAGCCGTTATTGACGGCTACTGCACTATTTGACCTTTATCAACAAATGTAAAAGAAACATCCATATTAATATCGGATTATTTTTGAAATTTTATTTTGTTGGAATAATTTTTTCTAATTTATATTTGATTTATATCTGGAAATAAAATAAATCATAAAAGTGACTGTTCTTTTTGCCAATAAACAATGGCATTTTTCTTCTTATGTATATTACATTATTAATATTATAATTAAATCACACAAATTGATTTGTGTAAATAAATCGAAGTGTAAATTTTAGTAGGAGAATGTTATGAGTATAAAAACTGCGATACGCGGTGCGATGCTTTCTTTTCGCAAAGACCCGTTTTTTCATGATATGGAAGATTGCTTGGTTTATGAGTCCGATGTCGTGGTGGTGATGGAAAACGGAAAGATTGTCAAAGCGGGCGCGGCGGATAAGATTTTGCCCGAGTTGGACGGCGTGCCTGTCAAAAGATATGCGGACAGCCTGATTGTTCCCGGCTTTATCGACTGCCATGTCCACTATCCGCAAACGGAAATCATCGCAGCCTACGGAGAACAGTTAATCAAATGGCTGAACAACTATACATTTATCGCAGAGCAGGGCTTTAAAAACAAAGAGCATGCCGACGAAGTGGCGGAAGTGTTTCTGCGCGAGCAGGTGAGTAACGGCGTGACTTCGTCAACCGTTTACTGCACGGTTTTCCCGCAGTCGGTCGATGCGGTTTTTGAAGCGGCGGCGAAATACGATATGCGGATTATGGCGGGTAAAGTGTGCATGGACAGAAACGCTCCCGCCGCCCTGTTGGACACGCCGCAGCGTGTCTACGACGAATCCAAAGCGCTGATCGGCAGATGGCACGGCAAAGGCCGCGCGGAATATGTCATTACGCCGCGTTTCGTGCCCACTTCGACACCCGAACAGATGGAAATGATCGGCGCGTTGGCGCAGGAAAATCCCGATATGCTGATTCAGTCGCACGTTTCCGAAAACGTCAACGAAGTCGCGTGGGTAAAAGAATTGTGTTCCGAAGCGAAAGACTACACCGACGCCTATGCCCGCTACGGCCTGATGCGTCGCCGCGCTATCTACGGCCACGACATCCATTTGACCGAACGCGAGTTGGGCGTGTTCAACGAAACGGGCGCATCGGTGGTGTACTGTCCGACCTCCAACTTCTTTTTGGGATCGGGCTGTCTGAACGTGAAAAAACTGGAATCGGAACAACACCCCGTCCATGTCGGCCTGGCAACGGATTTGGGTGCGGGTACCAGCTTTTCCATTCTGCAAACCATGAACGAAGCCTACAAAGCCGCTCAGATGAACGGCACGCCGTACAGCTCGCTGCACAGCTTCTATCTTGTCGGACGCGGCACGGCCGAAGCCTTGGGGCTGGCCGGCACAATCGGCAGCATCGAGCCGGGCATGGAAGTGGATTTGGCGGTTATCAACCTAAAATCGACGCCGATCATCGAATACCGCATGCGCTACGCGAAGAGCTTGGAGGAAGTGCTGTTCATCCAAATGACTTTGGCCGACGACCGCGCCATTGCCGCGACCTATATCGCGGGCAAAGAAGTTTACAGTGCATAATTGATAGGAGAATCAAATGAGTACGCAAACAAACAACAAAACCTACGAACTCGGCGGCGCACGCGCCTGGACGGTATGGACGATCGCCGTGATTTTCGTCGTGTGGCTGTTCAACGTGCAGACCGGCTACGCCATCGTCAACAACAGCGTGGCGAAAACGCTGAACCTCAGCATCGAGCAAGTCGGCCTGATTGCCGCCACCTACACATGGGTGTTCGCCGTCGCCCAACTCTTCTCCGGCGCGCTCTTGGACAAACTGGGCAGCCGCAAAGTGCTGATACCCGCCATCGGCCTGGTTATTTTGGGCGTGTTCCTGTTCGCCTTTGCCCAAAGTTTTGAAATGCTGCTGCTCTCGCAAGTGGTGCTGGCAATGGGATCGTGTGCCGGATTCGTCGGCGCGGGCTACGTCGGCGGCGTGTGGTTCGGCATGGCCAAATTCGGCATCATGTTCGGCCTTGTGCAACTGGTGGCCGCCCTCTCCTCCGCCTTCGGCCAAACCGCCTTCGACTTCGCCCTCAGCCGCTGGGAATGGCGTGCCATCATTACCGGCTTCGGCGTATTCGGCGTTCTTCTGCTGATTGCCGCCGTGATGTTTGTCCACAACCCATCCGAAGTGGAGGGCGAAAAATCCGGCGCGGGCGAGTTCATCGCCTCCGTCTTCCGCTCTATCCTCGAAGTATTGAAAAAAAGAACAGATTTGGGCGATCAGCATCCAAGGCGCCATCGTATTCGGCATGATTCTGGCGTTCGGCGTCGTCTGGGAGCCGAAACTGCTGATGGCGCACGGCATTGACGCCAGCACCGCCAACCACGCCACCGCCTGCCTGTGGCTGGGACTGGCGGCCGGCAGCCCGCTGATCAACAAAATCTCCAACGCGCTCAAATCGCGCAAATGGCCGATAGCCGTCACCACGCTGGTACAGGTTCTGTCGCTGCTGTGCGTCATTTACCTGCCGATGTCGGGTGCCGTGGCTATGGTACTGTATTTCATCTTCGGCTTCTGCAACGCCGGCCATATGCTCAACTTCACCGCTGCGGCGGACAACGTTCCGCCGCACCTGATCGGCACATCCGCTTCCATCGTCAACGGCTCGATGTTTATCGCAGGCGGCCTGCTGGTGGGGTTGCCGGGCAAACTGCTCGCCGGTACGCAGGAGCTGCTGGCCGACTACCAGCACGCCATGCTGATGACCGCTGCCGCGCTGGCCGCCGCCCTGCTGATTGCCCTGCTGTGGATTAAAGAGAGCTTCCCGAAAGAATAAAACCGGCTTTTCAGACGGCCTGCCGCCGTCAAACAGACATACAGACAGATCCGCGTCTTTAAACCTTTTCCAGGCCGTCTGAAAGCCGTATCGGAGATTTTGAACCGGTTTTTAAGCACAAACCGCCCTTTCAGACGGCCTGCCGCTGTTCCGCCCGATAACGGGCGGCAGCGGCAGGCCGTTTTCGGTCAGACATGAGAAAAAGCAATGCCGCGCCGTTAAGGGCGCGGCATCTTTTTGCGGAACGGAAAACGAGCTGATTGTCAACAGACCCTAGCGCACCGTGCGCCAGAAATGGGCGACGGGGCCGGCGCCACGGCCGAGCTGCCAGCGGCTGCCTGCGTCGAGGGCACCGTGCAGATAGCTTTTGGCGGCGGCCACGGCGAGCGGGAGCTGTTTGCGGTGCGGATAAAGGGCGGCGATGGCGGCGGAGAGGGTGCAGCCCGTGCCGTGCGTATTGCGGGTGCTGATGCGGCTGTTGATAAAGCACTGCGCTTCGGCGTTCTGCCGCACCAGCCAGTCGCGGGCGGTGTCGCCGCTCCAATGGCCGCCTTTGAGCAGCACGGCTTTCGCGCCGCGACCGAGCAGGTTTGCTCCTTGGTGCAGCATCTCTTTTTCGTCTTGCGGCGGGCTGTTGCCGACGAGTGCTGCCAGTTCGGCCAGATTGGGCGTCAGCAAATCGGCCAGCGGCACCAGTTCGGCAAACAGGGTTTCGACGGTGTTTTCGAGGGCGAGGCGGTCGCCGGAAGTGGCAATGAGGACGGGATCGAGAACGACGAAGGGAACGGGATGGCGGCGCAGGGCGGCGGCAATGGTGCGGATGGTTTCGCAGTCGGGCAGCATGCCGATTTTGACGGCGTCGATGCGGATGTCGGAAAGCACGGATTCGCATTGGGCGCGTACGGTTTCGGGCGGGACGGTGTGTATGGCCTGCACGCCGAGGGTGTTTTGCGCGGTAACGGCGGTGATAACGCTGGCGCCGTATGCGCCGAGCGCGCCGAATGTTTTGAGGTCGGCCTGGATGCCCGCACCGCCGCCGGAATCCGAGCCGGCGATGGTGAGGACGCGGGGGAAGGGTTTTGCTGCGTTCTGCATGGTTCTCCTTTGTTTGTTTTATTGAATCTTGGTTTTCGGAAACGTCATTCCCGCGCGGGCGGGACGGCCTTTGGGGTTCGGGGAGGCCGTCTGAAAGCGGTTTTTCCTTTTTCAGACGGCCTCGGTATGCGTGAGGCCGTTTGAAACGTCGGGTATCGGTTTGAATTTCGTTGGTGCTTTGTTTTCGGAAACGTCATTTCCGCGTATGTGGGAACGGCCTTTGCCGCCTTGTTGCTCAGGCCGTCTGAAAGGCCGTCTGAAACTACGGCGCGAGGCGCTCTTTGATCCACAGGCCGTCTGAAAGGCGGTAGCGGATGCGGTCGTGCAGGCGGCTGGGGCGTCCCTGCCAAAACTCGATGCGGTCGGGAATGACGAGGAAGCCGCCCCAGTGCGGCGGGCGGGGGACGTTGAGCGGGTGTTTGAGGCCGACGGCGGCGGCGCGTTTGATGAGGACGTTTTTGTCGGCAATGACGCTGCTCTGTTCGCTTGCCCACGCGCCGATGCGGCTGGCGTAGGGGCGGGAGGCGAAGTATTCGTCGGAGGCGGCTTCGGAGAGTTTTTCGACGCGCCCTTCGATGCGTACCTGCCGTTCGAGTTCCGGCCAGAAGAAGGTGAGGGCGGCGAAGGGGCAATCGGCGAGGGCGCGGCCTTTGCGGCTGTGGTAATTCGTGAAGAAGACGAAGCCCTGCGGGTTGACTTCTTTGAGCAGCACCATGCGGCTTTGCGGGCGGCCGTCTTCGCCGACGGTGGCGACGTTGACGGCGGTGGGCTCGTTGACTTGCGCCTTGACGGCTTCGTTCAGCCATTTTTCAAATTGGACGACGGGACTGTCGGCGCAGTCTTGTTCGGAAAGCTGCTGTTTGCTGTAGTCTTCGCGGATGTGGCGCAGATCCATTTGGTTTCTCGCTTTGCTGTTGGAGAGGGGGATTGTAATAGGCAGACAGGCCGTCTGAAAGGTTTTCAGACGGCCTGTTGTGTGTAAAGCCCGTTATTTCCAATAACGCCACCAGGGGGCGTCGTTGTCTTTCCACGAGCGGGTCAGGTAGGGGCTTTGCGGGAAGTTTTTTTCCAAGATGCGGCGGGTGTCGTCGGCAAGCTGCGGGCGCTCCATTTTGCGGTAGGAGAGTTCCATCACGGCCAGCGCTTCTTCGACATAGCGGGTGTTTTGGAAGCCGGTGACGATGTTTTGCGCCCGGTTGGCGGCGGCGAGGTAGGCGCCGCGTTTGGCGTAGTAGCGGGCGACGGCCATTTCGTTGCCGGCCAGCGCGTCCACCAGCTTGGTCATGCGCTTGGTGGCGTCTTCGACGTATTTGCTCTGCGCATAGCGGCGAACCAGCTCGGCAAAGGCCTGATAGGCTTCTCGGTTGGCTTTGGGATCGCGGTCGGACCAGTCCTGCGAGGCGAGTTTGTTGAGGAAGGATTGGTCTTCGTTAAACAGAATCAGCCCTTTGAGATAAAGGGCGTAGTCCATGTTCGGATGCTGCGGGTGCAGCTTTTGGAAGCGTTCCACGGCGGCGAGCGCCTTTTCCCGCTCTTCGTCCTTGTAATAGGCATAGGCCGTGTCAAGCTGCGCCTGCTGCGCGTAACGGCCTTGCGGGAAGCGGGATTCGAGCAGTTCATATAACTTGACGGCACGCGTATAATTGTTGCTGTTCAACTCGTCTTGCGCTTCGGCGTACAGTTTTTCCACCGACCAGTCTTGGGTGATTTGCGCGTCTTTGTCACTTGTGCCTTTACTTGCACAGCCGGACAGCGCCGCACCCAGCAACGCTACTAAAAGAATTTTTTTCATGCAGAACTCTTCATTTGAAAATGGCGGCGATTATAACGACGATTTTGAGTTTGGTGCAGCCCCTGCCGCCGAAACTTGTCTGAATTTAACCGTGCCGCTCGATTTGGCCGGGCTGCGTCTCGACGCCGCCTTAGCCAAGCTGCTGCCCGACTACTCGCGCTCGCGCCTGGCCGACTGGATTAAAGAAGGCGCGGTGTCGGTGGACGGCAAACCCGCCAAGCCCAAAGACAAGCTGATAGGCGGCGAGAAACTGGCCGTACAGGTGCAGGAAAGCAACGAAACGCTGGCCTTCACGCCCGAGCCTATGGATTTGGACATCGTTTACGAAGACGACAGCGTGATCGTGCTGAACAAACCCGCCGGACTCGTCGTACACCCCGCCGCGGGCAACTGGTCGGGCACGCTGCTCAACGGCCTTTTGGCGCATTGCCCAGCCTTGCAGAACGTGCCGCGTGCGGGCATCGTCCACCGTCTCGACAAAGATACCAGCGGCCTGATGGTCGTTGCCAACACCCTGAGCGCGCAAAACCACCTGGTCAAACAAATGCAGGAGCGCACGGTCAAACGCGTTTACCGCGCCGTGGCCGACGGCATCGTGCCCTTCGACGGAAAAATCGAAACCCAAATCGGCCGCGACCCGCACAACCGCGTCAAAATGGCAGTGGTGAAATTCGGCGGCAAAGAAGCCGTCACCCACGTGAAAGTGCTCGAACGCTATCAGGCGCACAGCTATATAGAATGCCAACTGGAAACCGGCCGCACCCACCAAATCCGCGTCCACATGCGCGAAGCCAACCATCCGCTCTCGGGCGACCCCGTCTACGGCAACCCGCGCCACGCCTGCTCCGACACCGTCAAAAGCACCGTGCGCCAACTGGGCAGACAGGCATTGCATGCCTACCGCCTCAGCTTCGTCCACCCGCAAAGCGGTGAAACCGTGCATTTTGAAGCGCCGCTGCCCGCCGACATCTACCACCTGCTGTCCGTCCTGCGCCTCGAAAGCGGCATGGATTCCTCCCTCAGCCACGAAGAAGAATGGCAGGAACGCTTTGCCGACGAAGACAATGATTGGAACGAAGACGACTACGACGTCGAAACCATCTACGTGCGCGACTGAATCCGCCGCCAAACGCCGCCAACGGGAAAGGCCGTCTGAAAATCTTCAGACGGCCTTATCGTTTTTTCAGACGGCTGCCGTGGTTTGGAAATATAGTGAGTCAAAATAAAAAAGATACAAGGCAGCAAGCCGCAGACAGTACAGGTAGTACGGCAAGGCGCAGCAACGCCGTAGATTTTTTATTTTGGCTCACTATAATGTCTGTCTGCGCGGTTTGGCGGAGCAGGGCAGGGCAAGGATTTGATGCGGAGGCCGTCTGAATCTTTCAGACGGCCTCTTTACTGTTTTTCAGACGGCCTTCAGGCAGCGTTTCAACCGCGTCCCAGAGTTTTCAACACCCGCTGCCGCCGCGTTTCGCTCAACACCATGCCAGCGCTGACGGACACGTTCATGCTTTCCACCGTGCCGAACATCGGTATCGATACCAGCATATCGCAATGCTCGCGCGTGAGGCGGCGCATGCCTTCGCCCTCGTTGCCCATCACCCAGGCGATGCTCTCGGGCAGGTCGGCGTGGTACAAATCGGCCGAGCCCCCCATGTCGGTGCCGACTATCCAGATGCCGTATTCTTTCAACTCGCGCAGGGTGCGGGCGAGGTTGGTTACGGTGATGTAGGGCACGGTTTCGGCCGCGCCGCAGGCGACTTTGCTCACGGTGGCGTTCAGCCCCGCGCTTTTGTCTTTCGGCGCAATCACGGCGTGTACGCCCATTGCGTCGGCGGTACGCAGGCACGCGCCGAGGTTGTGCGGGTCGGTGATGCCGTCGAGGATGAGCAGAAGCGGCGGTTCGCTCAGGTTTTCCAACACGTCTTCAAGGTGGACGTGGTTTTTCGAGGCATCGATAAAACCGGCTACGCCCTGATGGCGCGCGCCTTTGGCGATAGCGTTCAGGCGGTCGGCATCGGCAAAATGCACGCGCACGTTTTCGGCGGCGGCTTTTTCCAACACTTCGCGCGTGCGGGCATCGTTTTTGCCCTCTTGGATGTAGAGTTCGGTAAGGGATTTGGGGTTTTGCCACAGGCGGGCGTTGACGGCGTGAAAGCCGTAGATGAGTCTTTGGTTGGCCATGACGGGTTTTTCGGCGGAATGGGAAACGGCGGATTATACAGGCCGTTCCCGCCTACGCGGAAATGACGTTTCTGAAAGCGGGGCTTCAACGAATTTAAAAGCGGATTGGGGCTTTCAGACGGCCTTCGGTAGGCAGAAGCATGGCAGGCATCGTATGGAACGGGAACGCCGCTGTGGCGGCACGCTCTGCACGATGCCCGCGCCGTCCGGTTTCAGACGGCCTTTCGCGTGGAGGTTTTTATTTTCTGCGGAATCGCCGGATAGGGAAAACCTCCGAGGCGGAGGGGCTTCGGAGGTTGGAGGCCGTCTGAAAGACGGGTTTTACATTCTGCTCAGTTCGCGTTGCAGCGCCTGGATGTTTTGCTGGCGGTCTTGGATGCTGGCGGTGAGCTGGCTGGCGCGGTTTTGGTTTTTCTGGGCGCGGGCGGTGCTCAGTTCGTTTTGTGCCAGATTGAGCGCCTGGCGCTCGTTGGCCAGCTCTTGTTCCAAGATGGTGCGGCGGCCGCTGCTGCCGGAGGGGCGGGGCAGAAGGGCGGCGTCGGCGGCTTGCAGGGACGGGGCGTTGCGTACGGGGGCGGCGGAGGCTTTGTTGACGGAAACGTGCCTTGTTGCGGCGGGCGCGGTTGTGTCTTGGCGGGCGGCAAACTGCTGCGGCGCGCTGCGCGGGACGGGCAGGCTGGAATAGCTGCCGATTTTGGGCAGGTCGGACGCGCGGCAGCTGGCGGAGGGGCGGGAGGTGTAGACGGTAATGCCGCCGACGCTGCATTCGTAGACTTTGGCTTCGGCCGCGCCGGAGAATGCGGCGGCGGCAAGAGTAAGGGTGAGGATGCTGGGTTTCATGGTGTTTCGTTTCGTCATTCGGATATTCCCCGTAGTTCTTCTTCGACGGCGAGCAGGATGCTTTCGAGTTCTTCCTGCCAGGCAAGCCAGTTTTCTTCCATTTGTCCTAATTTTACTTTGGTTTGCGCCAGTTGGCTAAGGGTTTGCTGCAATTTGCCTTTGTTTTCTTCGTTGTAGGCGTTTTCCTGTACCAAAAATGCTTCACAGGCCGTCTGAATTTCGCTGAGGGCGGCGATTTCTTTTTCGGCTTGGTCGATTTTCTGTTGCAGGGGTTTGCCGCGTTTGGCTTTTTCCTGGCGGATTTGCGCTTCGAGTCGTTTGCTGTCTTTGCGGTTTTGGTTTTGCGCGGAGGCGGCGGGCGCGGCGGCGGCGTTTTCGCGGGCGAGGCGGTAGCGGCGGTAGTCTTCCAAATCGCCGTCGAAGGTTTTCAGACGGCCTTCTTCGATGAGGAGGAAGCTGTCGGTGGTGGCTTCGAGCAGGCTGCGGTCGTGGGAGACGGCGATGAGTGCGCCTTGGAAGCTTTGCAGGGCGAGAGTGAGGGCGTGGCGCATGTCGAGGTCGAGGTGGTTGGTGGGTTCGTCGAGCAGGAGGAGGTTGGGCTTCTGCCAGACGAGCATAGCGAGGGCGAGGCGGGCTTTTTCGCCGCCGGAGAAGGGGGCGGTGTTTTGCAGGGCGGCATCGCCGGTGAAGTTGAAGCCGCCGAGGAAGTTGCGGATGTCTTGTTCTTTGGCTTCGGGCGAGAGTTTTTGGATGTGCCACAGGGGGCTTTGGTCGGGGCGCAGGGTGTCGAGCTGGTGTTGGGCGAAGTAGCCGATGTTGAGTTTTTCGGCACGGACGATGCCGCCGGCAATCAGGGGCAGGCTGCCGGCCAGTGTTTTGATGAAGGTGGATTTGCCGCTGCCATTGACGCCCAGGAGGCCGTAGCGTGCGCCGCTTTCGAGGGAGAGGGAGACGCCGCGCAGGATGGTTTCGCCGTTGTAGCCGAGATCGGCTTTTTCGAGTTTGAGCAGGGGGTTGGGCAGGTGTTCGGGGGTGTCGAAGCGGAAGGAGAAGCCGCTGTCGAGGTGGGCGGGGGCGATGCGTTCGAGCCTGTCGAGGGCTTTTATACGGCTTTGCGCCTGCACGGCTTTGGTGGCTTTGGCTTTGAAGCGGTCGATGAAGGATTGCAGGTGTTTGATGTGTGCCTGCTGTTTGGCGTAGGCGGCCTGCTGTTGGGCGAGGCGGCGGGCGCGCTCGCTCTGGTAGAAGTCGTAGTTGCCGCCGTAGAGGGTGAGTTTGCGGCCGGAGAGTTCGACGGTTTGGGTCGTGGCGGCGTTGAGGAAGTCGCGGTCGTGGGAGATGATGATTTGGGTGCAGGGCAGGTCGGCGAGGTGGTTTTCCAGCCACAGCACGGTTTCCAAATCGAGGTGGTTGGTGGGTTCGTCGAGCAGGAGCAGGTCGGCGCGGCACATCAGGGCTTGGGCGAGGTTGAGGCGCATGCGCCAGCCGCCGGAGAAGGATTTGACGGGGTGGCTGTGTTCTTCTTGGGCGAAACCGAGGCCGCTGAGGAGTTTGGCGGCGCGGGCGGGGGCGGTGTAGGCGTCGATTTCTTCGAGTTTGCCGTGGTATTCGGCCTGCTTCATGCCGTCGTTTTGCGCTTGCGCTTCTGCCAAGGCCGTCTGAAAAGCCTGCAATTCTTTGTCGCCCTGCAAAACGTAATCCAGCGCGGAGGTGTCGAGCGCGGGGGTTTCCTGGGAGACGGAGGCGGTTTTCCAGTGCGGCGGCAGGACAATGTCGCCGCCATCTTGCGCAATTTCACCTTTTATCAGAGCGAACAGGCTGGATTTGCCGCTGCCGTTGCGCCCGATCAGGCCGACGCGTTTGCCGGGGGCGATGGTCAGGTTTGCTTGGTCGAGCAGCAGTTTGCTGCCGCGTTGCAGGGTGAGGTTTTTCAGTTCGATCATGGTGCGGCGCGGACGGACGGGAGAAAAAAGGCGGCATTTTAGCCTGTCCGCGAGGCGGCCGAAACATTCGTTTCAAATTCATCAAAATGGCGCGTATAATGCCGCCGTTTTTCGCCAACGGTTTTTTTAAGGAACACCAAACATGAGCATTCAAGAGCAAATCAAAGAAGTGGTTACCACCCATCCCATCGTGCTGTTTATGAAGGGCACCAAACAATTTCCGCAGTGCGGCTTTTCTTCGCGCGCGGTGCAGCTGCTGAACGCCGCGGGCGCGCAATACGTTACCGTTAACGTGTTGGAAAACCCCGAAGTGCGCCAAGGCATTAAGGAATACAGCGACTGGCCGACCATCCCGCAGCTTTATGTCAACGGCGAATTCGTCGGCGGCGCGGATATTTTGCAGGAAATGTACGAAGCGGGCGAATTGCAGGAGCTGGTGGCCGCGAAGTAAGCCGGATTCAGGTATCGAGGCCGTCTGAAACCCGTTTCAGACGGCCTTTTGCGGCAGCGGCGGGGCAGTTTCCCCGCCGCACCAAGGCCGCAGCAGCGCCCCGCGCGGGCTTTCTTTTCACAATAACCATATATAAAAGGACACAAAAATGAGCGACCAACCCTGGCTCACCACCCTCATCACCGACACGCCGCAGGCCGGTTTCGAACTGGCCGTTACCCTCAGCCGCCGCGGCGTGAAAACCACCCAGCCCGATGTCGAAGTGCTGAAACAGCTGCGTTCGGTTTACGCCAACGATGCCGACAGCCTCACCGCCGCTTCGCAGGTGATCGCCATCAACTTTCAAACCATCGCCGCCGCCAACAACTACTGGCGCGGCTGAAGCCAAACGGCAGAGGCCGTCTGAAAGCGCCGCCGCGTTTTCAGACGGCCTTTTCTCGTCTGCAAAAAACTGTTAAGGTTGCGCCGTGCTGCGGCAACGCAGTGCAAATAAGAAAAAACACTTTTAGGAGAACCAACATGGCGTACAGCTACATCCCCGCAGCCAGTCTGCAAATCGACTCCCATCTCTACCGTTTCATCAGCGAAAACCTTCTGGCGAACCATCCCAACGTCGAAGCCGACGCCTTCTGGCAGGGCTTTGCCGAACTCGTCGGACGCTTCGCCCCGCGCAACCGCGAACTCTTGGCAAAACGCGACGAAATCCAAGCCAAAATCGACCAATGGCACAAAGAACACGGCCTCGGCGATGCTGCGGCCTACCGCGCCTTCCTCAAAGACATCGGCTATCTTGCCGACGAACCCTCCCCCTTCAAAATCGCCACGCAAAACGTCGACCGCGAACTGTCCGAACAGGCCGGCCCCCAGCTCGTCGTCCCCATCAACAACGCCCGCTACGCCCTCAACGCCGCCAACGCCCGCTGGGGCAGCCTCTACGACGCCCTCTACGGCACAGACGCAATAGACCAAAGCGGCAGCCTCGCCCCCGGCAAAACCTACAACCCGCAGCGCGGCGAAGCCGTTATCGCCTTCGCCCGCGATTTCCTCGACCAAAGCCTGCCCCTCGAACACGGCAGCCACAAAGACGCCGCCCTGTATTACGTCGGCGCAGGCCGTCTGAAAGTACGCCTGATCAACGGCAGCGAAACCGGCCTCAAATCGCCCGAACTCTTCGCCGGCTACAACGGCAGCGAAGCCGCGCCCACCTCGCTCCTCTTCCTGCACAACGGCCTGCACATCGACATCCTCATCGACAAAGACAGCCCCATCGGCAGCCAAGACCCCGCAGGCATCAAAGACATCGTCCTCGAAGCCGCCCTCTCCACCATCATGGACTGCGAAGACTCCGTCGCCGCTGTCGACGGTGAAGACAAAGCCCTCGTCTACGCCAACTGGCTCGGCCTGATGCGCGGCACGCTGGAAGAAAGCGTCGAAAAAGGCGGCAAAACCTTTGTCCGCCGCCTCAACCCCGACCGCCAATACACCAAGCCCGACGGCAGCGGCACTTTCACCCTGCCCGGCCGCTCGCTGCTTTTCATCCGCAACGTCGGCCACCTGATGACCACCCCCGCCGTGCTCGATTCCGCAGGCAACGAAATCCCCGAAGGCATCCTCGACGGCGTCATCACCGCCCTCACCGCCCCCTTCGACTTCGAGCGTAGCGAAAACAAAAACAGCCGCAGCGGCTCCGTGTACATCGTCAAACCCAAAATGCACGGCCCCGAAGAAGTGCGCTTTGCCGACGAACTCTTCGCCGCCATCGAAGACCTCTGCCGCCTGCCGCGCCATACCCTCAAAATGGGCATCATGGACGAAGAACGCCGCACCTCCGCCAACCTCGCCGCCTGCATCCGCGCCGCCGCCGAGCGCACCGTCTTCATCAACACCGGCTTCCTCGACCGCACCGGCGACGAAATGCACACCTCCATGCACGCCGGGGCCATGATCCGCAAAGGCGACATGAAAGCCAGCCGCTGGATTGTCGCCTACGAAGCAAACAACGTGCAAACCGGCCTGCAATGCGGCCTGAGCGGCAAAGCGCAAATCGGCAAAGGCATGTGGGCGATGCCCGATTTGATGGCCGAAATGCTCAAACAAAAAATCGGCCACCCCAAATCCGGCGCCACCACCGCCTGGGTGCCCTCGCCCACCGCCGCCACCCTGCACGCCCTGCATTACCACCAGGTCAACGTTTTCGACGTGCAACACCAACTGTCCGCCAGCCCAGCCGCCGATTACCTGCCCGACCTGCTCGCCATCCCCGTCGCCGCCGACACCGCATGGAGCGACGAAGAAAAACGGCAGGAGCTCGACAACAACTGCCAGGGCATCCTCGGCTACGTCGTGCGCTGGGTGGAACAGGGCGTCGGCTGCTCCAAAGTGCCCGACATCCACAACGTCGGCCTGATGGAAGACCGCGCCACATTACGCATCTCCAGCCAGCACATCGCCAACTGGCTGCTGCACGGCATCGTCTCCCCCGCCGAAGTGCGCGCCGCCCTCGAACGCATGGCCGCCGTTGTCGATAAACAAAACGCAGGCGACCCCGCCTACACCCCGATGGCCGGACGTTTCGACACCTCCCCCGCCTTCCTCGCCGCCTGCGACCTCGTCTTCAAAGGCACGGAACAGCCCAACGGCTACACCGAACCCTTGCTGCACCACTGGCGGCGCGTCGCCAAAGCGGCACGGTAAAACGGCTTGCGGAAACTTCATCCCCGCGAAGGCGGGGACGGCCTCAAAGTAGGGTGTGTTGCGCAGCAACGCACGCGGTTTTGGTTTTCCTATTTTGAAAATCCCGAGTCCGTCTGAAAAACCCAAAGCAGCAAAAAGGCCGTCTGAACGGGAAAACCCTTTTCAGACGGCCTCAAACCCGTTAAGGCCGTCTGAAACCGAAATGCCAACGAAGTTGAAGTACGGCAGCCGAATCCGACCAACCACCAAAAAGGAACCCACATGCTCTTAGGCGTCAACATCGACCACGTCGCCACCCTGCGCAACGCACGCGGCACGGTCTACCCCAGCCCGCTCGAAGCCGCCCTGTTGGCCGAAACCCACGGTGCGGACTACATCACCCTGCACCTGCGCGAAGACCGCCGCCACATCCGCGACGACGACGTCGCCGCCATCGCCCGCGCCGTACGCACCCACATCAACCTCGAAATGGCGCTCACCCCCGAAATGCTCGAGCACGCGCTGGCCGTGCGCCCGCGCGACGTGTGCATCGTTCCCGAAAAACGGCAGGAAATCACCACCGAAGGCGGCCTCGACGTCCTGGCGCAGCAGCAGAAAATCGCCGGCTACACCCGCACGCTCGCCGAAGCAGGCATCCGCGTCTCCCTCTTTATCGACGCCGACGAAGCGCAAATCCAAGCCGCCGCCGACCTCGGCGCACCCGTAATCGAACTGCACACCGGCGCCTACGCCGACGCCGCAAACCACAACGAACGCGCCCAAAGGCTCGCGCAAATCGAAGAAGCCGCCTACTTCGCCTCCGAACGCGGCCTGATTGTCAATGCCGGCCACGGGCTGAACATCCACAACGTCACCTCCGTCGCCAAAATCCTCCCCATCGCCGAACTCAATATCGGCCACGCCCTCATCGCCCAAGCCCTCTTCATCGGCCTGCCCGCCGCCATCGCCCAAATGAAAGAAACCATGCACCGCGCCCGCACCGCCGTGTAACGCCCTGCAAAAACAGAGGCCGTCTGAAACCCCCGAATCGGGTTTTCAGACGGCCTCTGCCGTTACCGCTTGGGTATGTCGCGCAATATACGGTTTGAGAAGATTTGATTTCCCTTTCAAATTAAAGACTTGATGGAAAGAATGAATGTGCGGCAGGTGATTGTTTGCAGCCTGAGGCCGTCTGAAAAACAAAAATGCGGTTTTCAGACGGCCTCTTCCTTGGTTTTGTTTTTATTTGTTAAGTTGCGTATAATCCGTTTACAAAAACAAATCTAAGAGATTCGTATCAATCTGTTTCTGCAAGGACTTCCGTCATGAATAAAACCCGTCTCAAAACCCTCGCCGCCTGCATCGCCATACTCGGCACGCCTGCCGCCTTCGCCGACAACACCGCCGCCGACGCTGCAGAATCCTCCGCTCTCGAAACCGTTATCGTCAAAGGCAACAAAAACAAACACCAAACCGGCCGCGACCGCGTCTACACCCGCGAAGTGGTAAACCTCTACAAAGGCAAGGAAGAAGTCCCCCAAAATCTGCGGAATGTTGTGGCTGGGGATGTAGGATTCGAACCTACGAATGCCGGAATCAAAATCCGGTGCCTTAACCAACTTGGCGAATCCCCAATTTTCCGCCTACAAAAGCAGGCGCATCGAAAGGGGCGGATTATGTTTGCTTTCGGCCGGGCTGTCAAGACCGATTTGTCGTTTTTTCAGACGGCCTGACAACGCAACGGGTGCTCGGCCAGGCCTGCCGTGCACCAACTTTCAAGCTGTTCGGGCAGACGGCTGCGTACCGCCTGCGCCTGCGCTTCGCTGTCAAACGCCAGGAACAGGCAGGCGCCCGAGCCGGTCATGCGCGGAGTGCCGTAATCCTGCAGCAGCCTGAATGCGGCGGCCACGGGCGGATATTGCGCCAGCACCACCGTCTGCATATCGTTGTGAAAGGGTTGCAGCGCGGCAAAAGACGGCACGGCGCAGGGGGCGCTGTTGCGCGGCAGGTCGGGATGGGCGAACACGGCGGGCGTGGCGACGTGCACGTTCGGACGCACCAGCACATACCATTGCGGCGGCAGCGCCAGCGGCGTAAGGATTTCGCCGATGCCGCGGGCAAAAGCGCTTTGGCCGAACAGGAAAAACGGCACGTCCGCGCCCAGCGTCAGGCCGATTTTTTGCAGCGCGTCTGACGGCAGGTTCAAATCCCACAGGCGGTTGAGCGCCATCAATACGGTGGCTGCGTCGGAGCTGCCGCCGCCCAAACCGCCGCCCGTCGGGATGCGTTTTTCGACGCGGATGTCCGCGCCTTTCAAACAGCCGGAAAAGTTTTGCAGCGCCCGTGCCGCGCGCACGCACAAATCCTGCTCGGGCGGCACGTCCGAGAGCGGCGTGTGCAACACGATACGGCCGTCACCACGCGGCTCGATATACAGGGTGTCCTGCAAATCAATCAGAGTGAAGATGCTTTCGAGCTCGTGATAACCGTCGGCGCGGCGGCCGGTGATGCGCAGGTCGAGATTGAGTTTGGCGGGGGCAGGAAAGGCCGGTTCTTGTGCACTCCTCTCCATTACGCGCCTCCTCTGGCGGCGCACTGTTTCGGCGCACCGCCGCCGTTTTCAGACGGCCTCATGCTGTCGAACACCAGCCGCAGCGACATTTTGCCGTCGGTCAGCGCCAAAACGCGCACTGTTCCGTCTTCGCGTGCCTGACGGCTGATATTCCAACCTGCCTGCATCAGGCTGCCGTCGGCGGCGGTTTGGTGCGGGATGTCCGCCGCCCACTGCCCGTTTGCCCATGTATCGAGATATTGCAGCGGCAGGGCGAAGCCGAGCAGGCGGCTGCTCAATTCCTGCACGCTCGCAGCCTCGAAGCGCTCGCCTTTGCTGTTGACGGCCAGCACGCCCTGCGCGTCGCGGCACAGTTGGCCGAGGGTGTTGCCCAGCGGGGTGTTGATGTCGATGGTCTGCACGCCGTTTTGCCGCGTCCAGTCGAAATTGGCATACGAGCCTTTGCCCTCTGCCTGCACGGCCAGGCGGCCTTCGGCGGAAAAATCGGGGATGTCGCGCGGCGGCTGCCATCGGGTTTGCACGTTCTGCAAACCGGCGCAGGCAGACAGCAGCAGGACGGCACATAGGGCGGGAAGGATTTTATTCATCAGGTTTCCTGTCGGTTTACGGCCGTCTGAAAAAGAGCGGGAAGGCTTTTCAGACGGCCTGCCGGGGGTTATCCGACTGCGTTTGAGGCCGTCTGAAAAGGCAAGCGTTCTTTCAGACGGCCTTTGCTTATTCTTCAAGCAGCGGATGCTTGCCGCCGAAATGCCGTTGCCGCTTTGCACTTGGGTTTTTCCGTCAGACGCAGCGGTTCGGCTGTCGGGGTTTGGCTGCATAGCCGCGGCGCATCGCAGGCGGAGGGTACAAAAACGGCAGCGCGGTTCACGGCCGGTTTGGTTTGAAAGGGACAAGTCAAAAGGCCGTCTGAAAACCCGTTTTCCTTGCATAACGGGTTTTCAGACGGCCTTTCGGGTTTTATTTGCCGTTCAGTTTTTTGGTGGCGGCTTTGTCTACTTTGCAGTTTTGGAACAGGATGGTCTGGTTGCCTTTGGGCAGTCCGCCGTCCACCGCGTCGGCCTGCATCAGGATTTTGCCGTTGGCGGAAGTGAGGCTGTTCGGGTCGGTTTTGTCGGTAATCCAGGTGAGGCCTTCGCCGTAGTAGCTGTTTTGTTTTTTGCCGTTGGTGTCGTTCATCACGCGGCGCAGGTTGGGGGTGAGCTCTGTGCCGACTTTGATTTGGGTGACGACGGTTTCGCCGTTTTTGACGCCGTACATGGCGTTGAGATTGCGTTTGCCCTGCTGGCTGTCGCAAACGTAGGCCACTTCTACTTTTTTATCGAGGCTGTTGACTTCGGCGAGCATCAGTACGGGGGCGTTGTCGGGCAGGTCGGCCAGTTTTTTCACCGGTTTTTTGCCTGCGGCCTGTGCGCCTGCGGCGGCCAGTGCCAGGGCGGCGAAAGCGGCGGCGATCAGTTTTTTGTTCTGCATGAATGTCTCCTGTGGGTGGTTGGAAAACGAAAGGGCGTATTGTAAAGAAGATTGTGTCAGCGAAATACCGCTTTGTGTAAATCAGCGTTTTTTGAAAACGATATCCCACACGCCGTGTCCCAGCCGTTTGCCGCGCGCTTCGAATTTGGTTTCGGGGCGGTAGGCGGGCGTGGGGGCGTAGGCTGCGGCGGTGTTTTGCAGCCCGGCAAAACCATTTAACACTTCAAGCATTTGTACGGCGTATTCTTCCCAGTCGGTCGCCAGATGGAGGTAGCCGCCGCTTTTGAGTTTGGGCAGCAGTTTGGCGACGAAGGGGGCTTGGATGAGGCGGCGTTTGTTGTGGCGTTTTTTGTGCCAGGGGTCGGGGAAGAAGATGTGGATGCCGTCGAGGCTGCCGTCGGCAAGCATGTTTTCGACGACTTCGACGGCGTCGTGACGCATGACGCGGATGTTGCCGATAGTCTGCTCTTCGATGAGCTTCAATAGGTTGCCGACGCCCGGCCCGTGCACGTCGATGGCGAGGAAGTCTTTTTCCGGCAGGCGGCGGGCGATTTCGGCGGTGGCGGCACCCATGCCGAAGCCGATTTCGAGGATTTTCGGCACGGCGCGGCCGAAGGCTTGGTTTAAATCGGCGGGGGTGTTTTGGTAATCGAGGCCGTATCGCGGCCACAGGGTGTCGATGGCGCGCTGCTGGGCGGCGGTCATGTGGCCTTGGCGCAGGACGAAGCTGCGGATGGCGCGGGGGTGTTCTGCTTGGATGGTTTCTTGTTCGCTCATGATGGTCTGGATAGGCTTGAGGCCGTCTGAAAGTTTTTCAGACGGCCTTTGGGTGTGTTGACATTCAGCTTGCGGGACGGTTTTTTGAGTAAAAATACCCGAATGCAAGGAAAAAACCGCAGCAAGGTTGGACACCTTGCGAGGATTTTTGACGCGGCAGGTGGGTATTTTTGCCAAAAACACCGCCGCAAGGCTGATTGTCAACACACCCTGGAGGTTTATAACACGGTGTGCGGCGGTTCGTAGTCGAGGATGTCGCGGATTTTGTTGGCTTCGTCGACGAGGACGACTTTGGGCCGGTGGGCGGAAATTTCGGGTTCGGACAGCATGACGTAGGACATGATGATGACGATGTCGCCCTTTTGCACCAGCCGCGCCGCCGCGCCGTTGAGGCAGACGACGCCGCTGCCGCGCTTACCGGCGATGGTGTAGGTTTCGAGGCGTGCGCCGTTGTTGTTGTTGACGATTTGCACTTTTTCGTTGACGAGTATGCCTGCGGCGTCGAGCAGGTCGGGGTCTACCGTGATGCTGCCGACGTAGTTCAAATCGGCTTCGGTAACGGCGGCGCGGTGGATTTTGCCGCCGAGCATGGTGCGGAACATGGGTTTCCTTAATTTGGTGGTTCGACAATGTTTTCAGACGGCCTTTGTCTGCTTGGAACGGGTTCTAAGGCCGTCTGAAAACAAAAGGGCAGCATTATATAGTGAGTCAAAATGAAAAAGATACAAGGCGGCAAGCCGCAGACAATACAAGTAGTACGACAAGGCGCAGCAACGCCGTAGGTTTTTCATTTGGGCCCGCTATAACGCCAACTGCGCCTTTAACCAGCGCAGATAGTCTTTGCTGCCGCCTGCCACGGGCAGCATCAGGATTTGCGGACAGTCGTAGCTGCTGCGGACGCGGACGGTTTTGGCCACTTTCTTGAACAGGCTGCGCGCGCTTTTGACGGTGATGCGGATTTCGTCGTCGCGGCAGGTTTCGCCCATCCAGACATATTGGCTGACGATGTTTTCATACTGCACGCAGGCGGCGAGGCGTTTTTTCAGCAGGGCGCGGCCGATGTTTTCCGCTTCGGTGCGGTTAGGCGCGGTAATTAGGACGACGGCGGGTTTGAAGCGGGGCATTTCAGACGGCCTCTTTGAAATTCAGCACCGGCCAGCCTTTTTCCTGCGCCTCGCGCAGCAGTTCGGCATCGGGGTTGACAGCGACGGGTTCGTCGACCAGCCGCAGCAGCGGCAGATCGTTTTTCGAGTCGCTGTAAAAATAGCTTTTGCCGTAGTCGGCGAGGCTTTCGCCGCGTGCGGAGAGCCATTGGTGCAGGCGGGTGATTTTGCCTTCTTTCAGGCTGGGGATGCCGACATAACGGCCGGTGTAGCGGCCGTCTGCGTCGGTTTCGAGCTGCGTGCCGATAACGTTGTCTATGCCGAACAGGCGGCAGATGGGGCGGATGATGAATTCGTTGGTGGACGAAATAACCAGCAGCTCGTCGCCCGCGTCGCGGTGGCTCTGCACCAGCATTTTCGCCATCGGCGCAATGTGCGGCTCGATAAATTCGGCACTGAATTCGCGGTGCATTTCGTCCAGCTCGGCGCGGGAGAAATTTTTCAGCGGCGCAAGGTGGAAGGCGAGGAATTCGTCGATGTCGAGGCAGCCGTTTTGGTAGTCGCGGTAAAACTTGTCGTTCTGCGCGCGGGTGTATTCGACGTCGACCAGACCTTTTTTCATCAGATACTGCGGCCAGGCGTGGTCGGAATCGGTGTTGATCAGGGTGTTGTCCAAATCGAAGATGGCGAGGTTTTTCATACGGCGTCCTGTTGGGTGAGCAGCCGCCGCAAGAGCGGCAGGGTGAGGCGGCGGCGGGTGGTGGCAGTGTAGAGGCAGAGGGTGTCGAGCATCTGCACCAGGCTGTCCATGTCGCGCTGCCAGTAGTTGAGCAGATAACGGAAGATTTCGTCGTCGACATCGATCTGCCGCGCCCGCGCCATGCCGGCAAGGGCGGCGATTTTTTCGTCGTCGGACAGGGGTTTGATGTCGTAAACGAGGCAGTAGCCCATGCGGGTGCGCAAATCTTCGCGCACGGCAAGCTGCGCGGGCGGCACGTCGGCGGCAAGCAGCAGGCGGCCGCGGCCGCTGTTGCGGAAGCGGTTGAAGATTTCAAACAACAATGCCTGTTCGCCGTCGTTGAGCCTGTCGGCCTGATCGACGGCGAGATAGTCGGCTTCGAGGGCGGAATCGTCCAGCGGCATGGCGGCAGCATCGATATAGCGCGCGTCCGCGCCCTGCTCCGCCGCCTGCCCCGCCCATGCCCGCAGCAGGTGGCTTTTGCCCGTGCCCGCCGCGCCCCAGACGTAGACAAACTGATCGCGCGCCTGTTGCAGGACAAACACCAGCTCGCGGTTGGCACTGCCGAGGAATTTGTCAAACTCCGGATAGTCACGGCGGGCAAAGTCGAAAATCAGTTGGTTCACGGGCGGCCTGCTCGGATGGAAAAAACCGCGCGATTGTAGCCCCTTTCACGCGGCTCTCAAAATCAGGCCGTCTGAAAAACAGATTCTGGCAAGGCAAAACCTCTTTTCAGACGGCCTGCCGCCGCGCTTACAGGTTACAATCCGCGCTTTTTGCCGCAAGCGGGAGTTTTTCATGATTCAAACCCTTCTCGATTTTGTCCTGCATATCGACGTCCATCTGGCCGAACTGGCCGCACAGTACGGCGCGTGGATTTACGGCCTGCTGTTTCTGATTGTGTTCTGCGAAACAGGGCTGGTGGTTACGCCCTTTCTGCCGGGCGATTCGCTGCTGTTTGCCGCCGGCGGCATTGCGGCGGTGGGCGGCATGAACGTCCATGTGATGGTACTGCTACTGTTTGCCGCCGCCGTGTTGGGCGACGCGGCGAACTTTGCCGTCGGCAAATATTTCGGCGCGAAGCTGTTTGCCAACCCCGATTCCAAAATCTTCCGCCAAAGCCATCTGGCGAAAACCCATGCCTTTTACGAAAAATACGGCGGCAAAACCATTATCATCGCCCGCTTCGTGCCCATCGTGCGCACCTTCGCCCCCTTTGTCGCGGGCATGGCCGACATGCACTACGGCCGCTTCATCCGCTACAACATCATCGGCGCGGCTTTGTGGGTGGTGCTGTTTTCCTACGCGGGCTATTTTTTCGCCAATATTCCGCTGGTAAAACAGAACCTGAGCCTGGTGCTGGCGGCGATTATCGTCGTTTCCCTGCTTCCGGCGGCGATTGAAATCGTCAGGGCGAAACGGGCGGGTAGGCAAAGCGGCAGTTGAGGCCGTCTGAAAACGGAATCCCAACGAAATGAAAACGTGAAACCCCAAAAAAAAAACGACACGCAAAACGTGTCGTTTTTTTGGTTTCGGAAACGCCGTTCCCGCAAAGGCGGGAGTGGCTCGGAACCTCAGCCGCCGCAGACGCCGCAGCAGCCGCTTTCGGTTTTCTCGCCTTTGTCGTTATCGACGACGGGCAGCTCCACTTCTTCTTTCTGCTGCGGCTGTTCGTTGTCGTAGGTGTCTACTTTGATTTTGTTTTCTTCCTGGCTCATTGCTGAATCCTTTCTGTGTTTTGGGGTTGGAAACGGGTGTATTGTAAGGCAAAAACAAGGGCGCACCCACTATGGCCGCCGCTTTCGGGATAGCGCTTTTTAAAGGCCGTCTGAAAGGCGAAGATGCTTTTTCAGACGGCCTCTGGGCTATTTTCCTTCTTCGCTGTCGAGGAAGCTTTTCAGGCGGTCGCTGCGGGTGGGGTGGCGCAGCTTGCGCAGAGCTTTGGCCTCAATTTGACGGATGCGCTCGCGGGTGACGTCGAACTGTTTGCCCACTTCTTCCAGCGTGTGGTCGGTGTTCATGTCAATGCCGAAACGCATACGCAGCACTTTGGCTTCGCGCGGAGTCAGGCTTTCGAGCACGTCGGCGGTCACTTCGCGCAGGCTGGAATACATCGCCGCTTCGGCGGGCGCAACATTGTTCACGTCTTCGATGAAGTCGCCCAAGTGCGAATCGTCGTCGTCGCCGATGGGGGTTTCCATCGAAATCGGCTCTTTGGCGATTTTCATGATCTTGCGGATTTTTTCTTCCGGCATTTCCATCAGCTCGGCCAGTTTGGCGGAATCGGGATCTTCGCCGTGTTCCTGCAAATATTGACGCGAAATGCGGTTCATTTTGTTGATGGTTTCGATCATGTGCACGGGAATGCGGATGGTGCGCGCCTGATCGGCAATCGAGCGGGTGATGGCCTGGCGTATCCACCATGTGGCGTAGGTGGAGAATTTGTAGCCGCGGCGGTATTCGAATTTGTCCACCGCCTTCATCAGGCCGATGTTGCCTTCCTGAATCAGATCGAGAAACTGCAAACCGCGGTTGGTGTATTTTTTGGCGATGGAAATCACCAGACGCAGGTTGGCCTGAATCATTTCCTCTTTCGCACGCGCGGTTTCGCGTTCGCTGCTCTGCATGTTTTTGCTGATTTCCTTCAATTCTTCGATGGAAATCTGCGCGGTTTTTTCCATTTCGGCCACTTCGGTCTGTTTCTCCAAAATGGCGTGGCGGAAACGTTCGAGGGCGTTGCTCCACACGCGTTTTCTGCCGATTTCGCCTTCCAGCCAGTCCAAATCGGTGATGTTGGGCAGAAACTGGCTGATGAAGTAGTCCCTGTCCATCTGCACGCGGTCGAGGCAGATATCTCGGATTTCGCGCTCGAGCTTGCGGATGTTGTCGACTTTCTGGCGCAGGTTGTTGCTCAGGCTTTCGATTTGGCGGGTGGCAAAGCGCACTTCCAAAAGCTTGTGGGCGATGGCGTCGCGGTGTTTCAGATAATCGGGATGGCGGCTGTTGTGCTCGTTGAGCGCCGCAATCATCAGGCCGTAGCTTTCGCCGATACCGGAGAAATGCGCCAGCACTTCCTGCTTCAGCTCTTCGAGATTGATGCTTTCGAGGTTTTCTTCGGAAGATTCGTCTTCGTCGCCCTCTTCTCCGTCGCCCTCTTCTTCGGCCGCGGCGGCACGATCGGACGGCTTGCTGCCCGGCGGGATGATTTCCAAATCGCTCACGCCCAGTTCGTGCATCAGCACTTCGTTGGGATCGAGGATGGCTTCGACGACGTCGTCGACTTTGATTTCGTCGGCGCGGATTTTTTCAATCAGATCGAGGATTTCGGCGATGGAACCCGGGCAGGCGGAAATCGCCTGTATCATGTTTTTCAACGCGTTTTCGATCTTTTTGGCGATGATGATTTCGTCTTCGCGCGTCAGCAGATCTACCTGACCCATTTCGCGCATATACATGCGCACGGGGTCGGTGGTGCGGCCAAACTCGGAGTCGGCGCTCGACAATGCCGCCTCGGCCTCTTCGACGGCGTCGTCGTCGGTCATGCCGGTGCCGCTGTCGTTCATCAGCAGGGTATCGGCATCGGGCGCTTCCTCGGTAACCTGTATGCCCAAGCCCTGAATCATGTTGACAATATTGTCGATCTGCTCTGCATCGGACATATCGTCGGGCAGGGCGTCGTTGATTTCGGCGTAGGTGATGTAACCGCGCTCCTTGCCCTGCAAAATCAGCTGGCGCAGACGCAGACGCTGCTCTTCGGGCGTCAGCGGGCGGTTTTCGTCTTCCTGGTCTTCGTAGTCTTGCGGATTGCTCATAATTCGTCTCGGTATTTGGCTGTTCCGGCGGAGCGGGCGGCTTCGGTAGGATTCTGCTTCTGTGCAGCAAATGGCACCGCCGCGACGGAGGGGTGACGGCCTGCGATAGCTCTGCGGCTTTCAGACCCGGTTCAAACTGTTGCCGTTAAATAGTGCCGCACGCGGGAAAAACAAGGGTGCGGCGGAAAAAGCGCGGATTATACGGCAAAGGGAGGCCGTCTGAAACGTTCCGCCTGCCTCCTGATTCCGTGTTTCTCGGTATCAAAGAAACCAGCCGCGCAGGGCTTCCAGTCCGCCGTAATTGATGCACAAATCCGCCGCCTGCTGCGTTTTCGGTTTGGCATGGTAGGCAATGCCGCAACCGGCCTCGCGCAGCATGGGGATGTCGTTCGCACCGTCACCGACGGCAATCACCTGTTCCGCACGCAGGCCGAGTTTTTCGCGGTATTCGCGCAGGAGCCGCGCTTTGGCTTCGGCGTCAATGATGCGTCCGTTCAGACGGCCTGTCAGCCTGCCGTCTGCCGTTTCCAGCATGTTGGCAAAGGCGTAGTCCAAACCCAGCCTCGTTTGCAGGCGGTCGGTGAAAAAGGTGAAGCCGCCCGACACCAGCATGAATTTCACGCCGTGTTTCTTGCATTCGGCCAGCAGGTATTCCGCGCCGGGCGAAAGTTGCAGCACATGGTCGTACACTTCCTGCAACACGCTCTCGGACAATCCCGCCAGCAGGCCGACGCGCTCGCGCAGCGACTGCTCGAAATCGATTTCGCCGCGCATGGAGCGTTCGGTAATTTCCGCCACCCGCTCTTTCAAACCTGCGCCGGCAGCGATTTCGTCGACGCATTCGATGGTAATCAGCGTCGAATCCATATCGCTGACAATCAGCCCGAAATCGGCAAAGGGCACGGCGGGCAACACGGCATAATCAATCCGTTGTGCGTCAAGGGCGGCCGCGGCTTCGTGCGGCAGCACGTAACCGGGTTCGACAACAAAACGCCGCACGCGCTCGGGAAACGGGTTTTCAGACGGCCTCAGCCCGTTTAAAAACGGCAAATCGCAGCGGGCGATATCGGGATGCTGCAAAACAAGGTGGTGCGTCATGGCCTTCCTTTTCTATCTCCTTAATATATGGAAAGAGGCCGTCTGAAAGGGCTTTCAGACGGCCTTTGTTTAGGGTGTATTGACAATCAACGTTGCAGCGGTGTTTTTGCCTGCCGCGTGTCAACACACCCTAGGTCTCAGCCGACAAACGCCTGCGGGTTGGCGCGGATAAAGCGCATCAGCAGCTGGTCGAGCGCCTGGCAGTTTTCCAACAGATAAAACTCGTCGTCGAATTTTTCCAGCGGGTTGTCGCGGTAGGAGTCGCAAAAGGCTTCCAGCGAACCGTCCTGCCGCTCGGCGAGGCGTTCGTTTTCGTAGCAGGCGTTGGCGCGACGCACGAGGTCGGCGTATTTCGGCGCACCGACGAGTTCGCAGGCTTCGGGCAGATAGGCCGCCGCTTCGGCTTCGGTGTTGTAGTAATACTGGTTGAAGCCGCCGTTGTCCACTTCGCCCGCCAATATATAGAGGGCATACACGGCGCGGCGCTCGGGGCTGAGGGTTTTCAGGTATTCCTCTTCCGAAAGTCCGACGGGCGCCTGCGCGGCGAGAGTGTCGAACACGGTGAGCACCAGCTCCTCGTCGGGCGTTTGCGCGAGGATGTCGGCGGTGAGTTTTTCGTAGATAACGCGCTTATCGAAGGCTTCGAACATTTCGGCCACTTCGGCAAAAAGCTGCTGCGACTCGCGCTTGAACTCGGTGCGCTCTTCTTCGCTCATCTGCGCGAGCATCTGCTGGAAATCTTCGTCGTCAAAGCCGTTAAACAGGCTGCTCAAATCATTGTTTTTCATGGTGTAGTTCCTGCTTGGAGGCCATCTGAAACGTTTTCAGACGGCCTTTTGTTTTGCATAGGACGTGTTGTCATTCAACTCTTGCAGCGGATTTTTCAGCATAAAACGGCAGATGCAAGGCGAAAATGCGAACCTATGTGCCCATAGACGGGTATTTTCAACGCGGCAGATGCCGTTTTAGGACGGGAAAGCCGCCAAAATGTTGATTGGCCAATACGTCCTACTATTCTTCGTCCTGTTTCTCACGCCACAGCACCAGCAACTTACCGATATGCTGCACCAAAAACGCACCCGTCGCCCCGCACAGGGCTTCGGCCACGGCCACGCGCTCGGCTCTGTCGTCGCCCGCCACACGCACTTTAATCAGTTCGTGTGCCGCCAGCGCGGCATCGGTTTCTTTAATCACGGCCTCGGTCAGACCGTGCTGACCAATCATCACCACGGGATGGAGATGATGGGCGCGGGCTTTGAGTGCCAGAATCTGTTTGGTGTCGGGTACGTCGCTCATAAGTGTGCTGCCTGTCGGAAAAAAAAAGCGGCATTTTACTCGAAAGCTCAGGCAGCGTCATGCCGGGCAAGCCGTTAAGATGATGCAGAAAACACTGGCGTTGTTTGCATCCCCCAAGGACAATGCTGTAGAGATGCAACATAACAAACAATAGTTGGATAACCCCGAACGCATTCAGGCTGTTTTTTGACTGTATCTCTGATGAAACATCTTACCTATTTACCAAACAGAATTATGTTCAGGATTAAAGTTATTTATGTGATTGAATTAATTTTTAATATTGATTTTCGTATTGTTTTTAAACAATTTAAAACAAAAAAATCCATCCGCATACCTAAGCCTGTTCTTAAAAAACATTGACGCTTCCTTGACTTATTTATAGACTACGCTTAGCTATCTTAAATTAAACCTGCAAATTTAATCCAATTTAACAAAATGCCGCACGCACACCACCGTTTAAGCCTTATCTTTTTAGCCATTCTCTCCTTTCAGGCTGCTTTAGCCGATACCATCGAAGAAAACGAAATCCGCCGTCAGGAATTGCGCCGGCAGCAGGAGCAGCAGCTGCAGCGCGAAGTCGATGTGCGTTTGGACGATACGCGGCAAAGTACGCTTACTCCGTCTGCGGCCGAATCGGCCGAATCCCCCTGTTTACCCATTCATACCGTTACCCTGACCGGCGATGCTGCCGGCCGTTTTCAGTTTGCACTTAAAAAAGCCTTGAAAGAAACCGGCTTCCAATCCGGACAATGTTTGGGTGCGCAAGGCATCAACCGCATTATGGTTGCGGCACAAAACGCCGTTATCGGCCGCGGCTATACCACTACCCGTATTTTGGCCGCACCGCAGGATTTAAACAGTGGAACTTTGGAATTAACCGTTTTGCCCGGCAAAGTGCGCTCGGTTCGCACTGATACTTCGCACAACGACCAAACCCGTGCCGCGCGCATTGCCGCCTTTCAAAACGAAATTCCGTTGAAAGGCGGCGATATTCTGAATCTGCGCCGTATCGAGCAGGGGCTGGAAAATCTCAAACGCGTACCTACCGCCGAAGCCGATATCCAAATCGTTCCTGCAGACGCGCCTGATGAAAGCGACATCGTTGTTGCCTGGCGGCAGCGGCTGCTGCCCTACCGCCTGTCGCTCGGTGTGGACGACTCCGGCAGCAAAACCACCGGCAAATACCAAGGCAGCCTGACTTTCTCTGCCGACAACCCTTTCGGCTTGAGCGATCTGTTTTATCTGTCCTACGGCCGCCATCTCGGCCATACCGACGCCCATACCGACTCCGAGGGCAAAAAAACCGCCGGCGGCACCCAAAGCTACGCCTTTCACTATTCCGTTCCTGCCGGCAACTGGCTGTGGAGCTGGAACCACAACTACTACCGCTACCACCAGGCTGTAGCGGGTATCAATGAAGTATATGACTACAACGGCAAAAGCCGCGGCAGCGACATCGGATTTACCCGCCTGCTGTACCGTGATGCGCGGCGCAAGAGCCATATCGGCTTCAAACTGTGGCAGAAAGAAAACCAAAGTTTTATCGATGATGCCGAAGTCGAAGTACAGCGCCGTAAAACCGCCGGTTGGCAGTTGAGCCTAAAACACAAGGAATACATCGGCCGCAGCACTTTGGATATTGGTCTTGCCTACAAACGCGGCACCGGTATGGCCGATGCCATTGCCGCCCCTGAAGAAGTGTTTGATGAAGGCACTTCGAGAATGAAGGTAATCACTGCCGACATCAGCTATAACCACCCCTTCCAAATCGGCCGGCAGCACTTCGTATACGACACTGCCCTGCACGCCCAATGGAATAAAACCCCGCTGACGCCTTTGGACAAAATCGCCATCGGCGGCCGCTACACCGTTCGCGGCTTCGACGGCGAAAGCTCACTGTCGGCCGAACGCGGCTGGTACTGGCGCAACGAAGCCGCCTGGTCATTCAAACCCGCCCACCAGCTCTATCTGGCAGTGGACGGCGGCCACGTCTCCGGCGATTCGGCGCAATACCTGCTCGGCCAAACCCTGATTGGCGCCGCCGCCGGTCTGCGCGGCCAGTTCAAAGCAGGCGGCAGCCTGAATTACGACCTGTTTGCCGGCAAACCGATTAAAAAGCCCAAAGGCTTTCAGACGGCCTCTACCGTCTTCGGCTTTAATCTGAACTATTCCTTCTAAACCCGCGCTTGTGCAGCCTGGAACTCCATCTCCCGTTTTCAGGCTGCCTTTCCCCGCACACACTACGGATACCCCCTACCATGAACAAACACCGCCATAAAATCGTCTTCAACCGCACCCGCGGCATTCTGATGGCCGTAGCCGAGACTGCCATCGGGCAGGGCAAAAGTCCCGGCGAGCGCTCAGGCGGAGAAACCGGTGGCGGTAACGGCAGTCTAAAAACCCATTCAGGCTGCCGTTTGCATTTGGGCACGCTGGCTTTCAGTCTGCTGCTCGGTTTCGGTTCGGCCCTGATTGTGCCCGCCGCCGCTGCCGACATCCAGTCCGATCCCACCGCCCCGCGGTACCAGCAGCCCACGGTTCTTAAAACCGGCAACGGACTGCCGCAGGTCAATATCCAAACCCCCACCGCCCACGGCGTATCCGTCAACCAATACCGCCGTTTCGACGTTGACACGCGCGGCGCCATTCTCAACAACAGCCACAAAAGCGTATCCACCCGCCAGGCCGGCTGGATACAGGGCAACCCTTTTCTCGCCCGCGGCGAAGCCCGTGTGATCGTCAACCAAATCAACAGCAGCGACCCGAGCCGGCTGAACGGCTATATCGAAATCGCCGGCCGCCGCGCCGAAGTGGTGATGGCCAACCCCGCCGGCATCCGCGTCGACGGCGGCGGCTTTATCAACAGCGCAGGTGCCACCCTGACCACCGGCCGTCCCATCCTGGCAGACGGCCGTTTCGACGGTTTGGACATCGGCAGCGGCCGTATCGAAATCGGCACTCAGGGTCTTGACGGGCGCGATGCCGACTACACCCGCATTCTCAGCCGAGCCGCCAAGATTGACGGCGGCATTTGGGGACAGGACGTCCAAGTGATTGCCGCCGGCGGCCAAACCGACGCCGCCGGCAGTGTCAAAACCCCGTCTGCAGCCGGCAACCCGCCGTCTGCGGGCGGCACTCCCGTCTTTGCCATCGACACCGGCGCCCTGGGCGGCATGTATGCCGGCAAGATCACCCTGATTGCCGCCGATGCCGGCAGCGGCATCCGCAACGCCGGCAAGATTTACGCCGGTGCCGGCGGCGTCACCCTCAGCGCCGACGGACAGCTGGCCAACAGCGGCACGGTTGCCGCCCAAGACGGCGGCGCCCTGCGTCTTAACGCCGACCAAACCGACAACAGCGGCACCCTTTACGCCCACGGCCAAAGCAGCATCGACAGCACAAGCAGCCTGAACAACAGCGGCCGCATTCTCAGCACCTCAGAAAACCGCATCCGCAGCGCCCGCATCAGCAACAGCGGCAGCGGTCAAATCGACGGCGGCCGTCTGGACATTGCCGCCCCCGTATTGGCCAACAGCGGCCGCATCAGCCAAAGCGGCAGTCAGAATCTCACCGTTGAAACCGCCCGTCTGGCCAACAGCGGCCGCATCGGCCTGCCGGAAAACAATAGCAGCAACGGCGGAAACGGCAGCGGTAACAACGGCGGAAACGGCGGTAACAACGGCGGAAACAGCGGTAACAACGGCAACAGCGGCAGTAACAACGGTAACGGTGGAAACAACGGCAACAGCGGCAACAGTCACGGCGGCCATACCCAAGTTCCCGCTCCTGCCGACGGCCGCATCAGCGTCTCCGGCCGTTTGGACAACAGCGGCACCATCGAAGCAGGCGGGCGCACCGATCTGAGCGTCAGCAGCGAAATGGCCAACAGCGGCCGCCTGACTCTCGGCAGCCTGAAAGCAGACGGCAGCCGTTTCGACAACCGCCAAGGCACCATCCTCGCCCACAGCGCCGACATAAACAGCAGCCACAGCGACAACCGCGGCGGCGCCCTGGCCGCAGGCAGCCTGAAACTGGACGGCACCCGACTCGACAACCGTCAAGGCACCATCCGCAGCAATACCCTCAGCGACATCCGCCTTTCAGACGGCCTGAACAATGAACAAGGCGAAATCACCACTGCCGGCAGCCTGAAACTGGCCGCCGGCGATATTGCCAGCAGCGGCGGCAGCATTCTGGCCGGCCAAGATCTCGAACTGACGGCCAACCGGCTGGACGGCAGCGGCACCCTGGCCGCCGGCCGTGATGCCGCCCTCAAACTCAGCGCCGACTTTGACAGCAGCGGCGACATCGAAGCCGGCCGCACACTCAGCATCGAGAGCAGCGGCAGCATCCGCAACCGCCACCGCATGGCCGGCGGCGCAGCCCTCGACATCCGTGCCCGCCATATCGACAACCGCGCCGAAGGCAAACTGGTTTCCGGCAGCAATACCCGTATTGGCGCCGACACCGTGGACAACCGCGGCCTGATCAACAGCAACGGCCTGACCCGCATTGATGCCGCGACTGCCCTGAACAACATCGGCAGCGGCCGCATCTACGGCAGCCGTCTCGCCCTGGGCGGCGGCAGCCTGAACAACCGCGAAGAACCAGGCGCAGACGGCAAAAACCAAGCCCCCGTGATTGCCGCACGAGAGCGGCTGGACATCGGCATGCGCAGTATAAGCAACACCGGCAGCGGCTTTGGCCGGATTGAAAACGGCCAAGTACAAACCGGCAGCGTCTCCAGCCTGATCAGCAGCGAAGGCACACTGCATATCGGCGGCCGTCTGAACGAGAGCCATCAGGCTGAAGGCAGGGCCGAGCGCCTGGAAAACCGCGGCGGCCGCATCGAAGCGGCCGGAGACGGCGTATGGTCGGTTGCCAAAATCCATAACGGCAACAGCCGCTGGGAAGTCAATCACAAAGTTGCCGTCGGCGCGGCCGAACACCGGCACAGCTACAGCCAGCCCGGCAATCCCGAATGGTGGCAGGTCGGCAAAGACGGCTCATGGCGGCAGACTGCCAATCATGCCAAAGGCGAGTTTACCTTTAACGACGGCCGTGCTCCGGTTCGCCAATCCAGCTGGAACGAAAAACGCGTCACCATACAACGCCACGAAGACCAAATCGCCCACTCCCAACCCGGGCAAATTGCCATCGGCGGCAACTTTACTGCCGACACCCAAGAGCTGGTTAATGAAAACGGCCAAATCTTAATCGGCGGCGTCTGGCAGGGCAGCGACAAAGACAGCACCCTGAAAAACCTCAGCGATTTGGCCGGCGTGTACGAAATCGAGTCCGGCATCTTCGAAAACAGCTATGCCCGCAAAAGCAAATCTAGACAAAGGTGGGGACGCCGCACTGGCTACAGCGCTCCCGTGTATAACGAAACCCTGCTTGAGCGCCGCGAATTTGCCAACCACATCAGCTATCAGGATCAGGCAGGCAGCCTGACCCCTCCTGCCGGCCATGCCGCCGCAGCCGATGCCGCCACCGCCGCCGTTGCGCCACAACGCATTAAAAGTCCCGACGGCAGCTTCAGCCTGCCCGAAAGCAGCCTGTACACCGTCCGTCCCGACCGCCCCGGCTATCTGGTCGAAACCGATCCCGCCTATGCCGACTACCGCACCTGGCTGGGCAGCGACTACATGCTCAAAGCCCTGCAAACCGATCCCAACCGCACCCACAAACGGCTGGGCGACGGCTATTACGAGCAACGCCTGATCAACGAACAGATCGCCCGTCTGACCGGCTACCGCCGTCTGGATGGCTACCCCAACGACGAAGCCCAATTCAAAACCCTGATGGACGCCGGTATCAGCTTCGCCCGCGCCCAGCAGCTGACCCCCGGCATCGCCCTGTCCCCCGAGCAGGTTGCCCGGCTGACCAGCGACATCGTCTGGCTTGAAAGCCGGACCGTTACCCTGGCCGACGGCAGCAGCCAACGCGTACTCGTTCCCAAAGTCTACGTACTGGCGCGAACCGGCGATCTCAACAGCGCCGGCGGACTCATCAGCGCCGACGCCCTGCAGCTGAATGCCGGCCGCATCGACAACCGCGGCACCCTTGCCGGCCGGCGTATCGTCGATCTGGCCGCCGGCGACATCAGCAACAGCGGCCGCATCCAAGGGCGGCAAACCCTGCTGGAAGCACAAAACCAAATCACCCTGCAAGGCGGCAGCATTGAAGCCGAACGGCTGCTCAGCCTCAAAGCCGACAACATCACCCTTCAAAGCAGCACCGCCCGCAGCGGCAACGCCGGAAACGGCCGCACCACCCTTGACCGTGTGGCCGGACTGTATGTCAGCGGCACAGAAGACGGCCAAGGCCTGCTCAGCCTCGAAGCAGGGCACGACATCAAACTGAACGGCGCCCGCCTGGCCAACCGCGCCCGCGACGGCCATACCCAAGTCGTTTCCCACCAAGGCAGCGTCACACTCGGCACCGTCCGCACCGAAAGCCACGAAAGCTACGGCAGTCTCAGCGACAAAAACCACCGCCACGTCCACCAAAGCGCCGAAGAAGGCAGCCGCATCGAAGCGCTTGGCAACATCACCGTATCCGCCGGCAAAGACCTCAGCATCCGCCAAGGCCAAATCGACAGCCAAAACGGCCGCACCACCCTGGCCGCCCGCGGCAATATTGACATCAGCGAAGGCCGCCGCACCCTGGATCTGGACGAATCGACCTACAGCAAAGAGCGCGGTTTGGTCGGCAGCAAAAGCCGGCTGGACCAATACCGGCGCCAACACGACGAAGCAGCCGGCAGCGTGATTACCGGCCGCGAAGTCAGAACGGATTCCGGCGGCGACACCCACATCCGCGGCAGCCAAGTCATCAGCGACGACCAGACCATGGTTACCGCCCGGGGCGGGGTCAGCATCGAAGCGGCCGAGAACCGCTACCAAGATTGGGAAAACCACGAGCGCAAAAAGTCCGGCCTCACCGGCAGCCTGAAAAACGGCGTGGCGATGGCCGGTTACGGCAAGACCCAAGAAAACCTGCAACAAAACAGCGTATCGTCTGCCGTAACCTCCTCGCAGATAGGCAGCCTGAAAGGCAACACCACCGTAGTGGCGGGCGGCAAACTGACTACCGAAGCCGCACAGCTGTATGCCGGCGGCGATCTGCAGCTGCAGGGGCGCGAAGTTTCCCTTGGCGAAGCCTACAAGCAGAACGAGCGGCACAGCGAAGCGCAGCACAAACAGAGCGGCTTCTCGGTCGGCATCACTTACGACCCCTATACCGCCGGCAAAAATGCCTGGGTCAAAGCCATGCAGGGCGGCGGTTACAGCGACAGTATTGTCGGCAACTGGATGCAGCGCAGCAGCGCCTCCGCCAAAGCCAGCCAGGCGGCGGGTACACCCGTTGTCATCAGCGGCGGCCGCAGCCGCAGCACGCAGGTGCAGGATGGCAGCAGCGCCGAAGCCGTCGGCAGCTCGCTGACAGCCGGCCGCCATCTCAGCATCCGTGCCACCGAAGGCAGCATCGAAGCCAGAGGCGCACAGATCGCCGCCGAAGGCGATGCCCTGCTGTATGCCCGCGACGACATCCGGCTGCTGGCCGCGGCCGACAGCCGCCGGCAAACCGGCAGCAGCAAGCGCAGCGGTTTCTCCATCGACAACCGCGACCATATCACCCCCTTCGGCACCTTTAACGATCAGGGGCAGGCTGCGGGTGAGATCGGCAGCATCAGCGGCAGCACCCTGTCCGTGGGCGGTAAAACCCGTCTGCTTGCCGAAAAAGGCAATATCGCCGTCAGCGGCAGCAGTCTGGTCTCCCAAGACGACCTGCTGCTTAAAGCCGGCGGCAACATCGACATCCGCGCCGCCGAACACCGCCAAAGCCAGAGCGAGCGCCAAGTTTCTTCCGGCATCGGCAGTGCCGTTATTTCCGACACCGAGCACTTTAGCGGCTGGATGAAAAACCGCCGCGAGAACGAAGGCGAAGAAACCCTGCAGGCCAAGAGCCAAATCGGCAGCCTGAAAGGCAGCGTTCGCATCGACGCCGGTGGCGCCTACCGCCAAACCGGCAGTGATGTTGCCGCTGCCCGCGATATTGACATTGCCGCTCAAAGCGTCGATATCCGCACCGCCGACAATCACGGCCGCAGCCGCCAAAGCGAGCGCGACCTTAAAATCGGCACCTTCGCCAAAATCTCCTCGCCGCTGATTGATTTGGTCAACGCTGCCGAAGGTGCTGCCAAAAGCAAAGCCGACGACCGCACCCGCGCCCTGCAGGGTCTAGCCGCCGGCGCCCAAGCCTACCAGCTGGCCGATGGCGTCGGCAAAGTGGCCGACGCCGTCAAAAACCAAACCGGCCAGCAAGGCGCCGTCCTCTTGTCCGTCGAAGCCGGCTTCGGCTTTAAAACCGCCAGCAAGGAACAAAACCAAAACTACCGCCAAAGCCGCGAAAGCAGCCTGAAAGCCGGCGGCGACATCAATATCCGCAGCCGCGCGGGCGACATTACCGTCCAAGGCAGCAACATTACTGCGGGCGACACCATTCGCCTCGATTCCGCGCGCGATATCCGGCTGCAGTCGGCCCAAGACAGCCAACATCAGGACGGCAAAAACCGCAATGCCGGCGTACAAGTCGGCGTCGGCGTTTCCGTTGGTGCCCAAACCGGCGTCTATATCTATGCCGAAGCCGCCTACGGCAAAGGCAAAAACCGTTCGGACAGCCAAACCCATCAAAACACCCTGCTGCAATCGGACAAACTGCAGCTCAGCAGCAAGGGCAATACCGTGCTGAACGGTGCCCAAGCCCATGCAAAACGCATCGACGCTGAAGTCGGCGGCACACTGCACATCGAAAGCCCGCAGGACACTGTCGAACAGGAGAGCAAACAAAGCGGCGGCGGCATCCGCGCCCAAGTCGCGCTCGGTACCGCATGGAGCGTATCCGGCAACTACAACCAAAGCAAAGCCAGCGGCCACAGCCGCAGCGTCGGCAGCCAGAGCGGTCTCTTTGCCGGCGAAGGCGGTTATCACATCACAGCCGACGGTGTCCGGCTCAAAGGCGGCGCCATCGCTTCTGCCGCAGACAAAGACCACAACGAACTCACCGCCCGCAGTTTCAGCTTTGAAGACATCCGCAACGAAAGCAGCTACAGCGCCAGCAGCATGGGCATCGGTGCCGGTTATGGCGGCAGCCTGAAAGGCAGCGACGGCTTCAATCAAAGCGCCTTCGGCCGTGCGTCCCAAACCGCCGGCCAGAACATGAACAAAGGCCTCAACTACAGCCCCACCCTGCCGCAGCATGAAAGCGGCGACAGCCAAGGCTATACCCGCTCGGTACTCAGCGAAGGCAACATCACCATCGGCGGCAAAAAAACCAGCGCCCGCGCTCTCGGCATCCATACCGATTCGGCCACTGCCCATCACGGTGCCGACAGCGTTCCCGATCTGCAAAACCTACTCGACAAACAGCAAATCATTGCCCAATCGACTACCGCCATCCACAGTGCCGTCGGCACCTATAGGGGCAACCGTGCCAAAGCGGCAGCCGAAGAGCTGGAAAAACAACAGGCCGCTTACGAAGGCAGCCTGAAAGAGCGTAACGACGGCAGCTACGAACACTACCTCAGCCTAAGCGACGCACAACGGCAGCAGGAGATGCTGGCCCATTCCCCCGCCTACGCCCAAGCCTACCAAGAAGCCCGAAGCTGGGGCGTAGGCGGCAGCAAAAGCCGTGCGCTTAGCGCCGCCGAAACCCTGATTACCGGCGCATTGGGCGGCCAGGGGGATCTGCAGCTGGCGGCCAATACTTTGGCGCCGTATGCTGCAGCCGCCATCGGCAAGCGCTTCGGCCACGGTGAACACAAAAACGAAGCCGCGCAAGCAATCGGCCACTTTATGCTCGGCGCGGCCTTGGCCTACGCCAACGGCGCCGACCCGCTTGCCGGCGGCAGCGCTGCCGTTGCCGCCGAACGCGCAGCCGAATACCTGGCCGGACAATACGATGACGGCCATACCGCGATTGACCCGATAACGGGGAAATTCAATTCCAATCTTCTGCCCGAACACATTAAGGAAGAGATCAAAGCGCAGACCGGGGCGCTTGCTTCGGTGGTCGGTGCGGCCGGAGGCAGCCTGAACGGCACGAACGGCGGCAACGGAGCGTTGTTTGATGCGCAGGTTGCCGGGACGGTCGGGCAGAATGCGGTGGAGAATAATGCTGCAGGGAATAATACTTCTGCTGTTACGCGGATGCAGAGTAGAGCCGCAACATTAGAAAACTCAGTCTATGCAATGGATTTTTTTGGTCTCCTGGGAAATGTCCCAGCTATTGCTGCCGAAGCCCAAAAAGTATCCAGAGCAAGGAAGGATCATTGGAATGAAGAAGCCCGCAAATACCTGCTTAAAGAACATGGTATCAATGTTCCATTGATAGAAGTAATGGAAAATGTCAATGGAGTGGGGGTCATACGTCAAGATACCGAACGAAATTATAAAAATCTTCGGGCAATACTAGATAAAGTTAACAGACTCAAAAATATCCCACCCCCAACTACTGCAACCCCTACTAATCGAGGCCGTATAGGCAGCAAACCTATTGGAAACGGGATTTCATTAGATGCGCCCAAATCACAGCAGAAAACGGTGGATAAGATCAAACAGGGTTTGGATAAAGACGGAAAGCTGACCGAGCAAGTGGTTAACGCTTGGGCAAAAGAAATGGGCTGGCGGGTCATTCCCGGCGGCAAATACGGCAGCAACAACGGCTTTGACCATGTTTTTGTCACACCCACCGGACAGGTTGTTTTGGGGGACAGCAAACAGATCGTGAAAAATGCCATGCATCTGATCCCCAGTGCGGCAGGCGGGCATATGCAAATGAGTGACAATTGGATACAAACCGTTATCGGCAAATTGCCAAAAAATGACCCGACTATTCCTGTCTTAGAAAAAGCAATGGGTAATCAGACATTGCATAGAACCGTGATGGGCATTGACAGAAACACAGGAAAAATTACTCTTGTTCCCTTATACTTCCCCACTCAACAAATAAACAAACCGAAGAGGTAAACCAACATGAGTTTTATGTGCAGTAAAAAATGGTACGACCATATCAGCAGCATCGTCATCGAATATGCCGAAAGTTTCAACCAATACCTTTCGGGTAAAGGCGATCCTGATATTGCATATCATCTGTCGTATATTGACGAGCGCAAAGGCTCCCCCTTTGCAGCCATGTCGAATTTGCAACGGAGGGTGTATGCGGCCTGCGCCCACGCATTGTGGGCGGAGCGCGACCTGCCCAAATTCAAGCGCTATGCCTACCAGCTGGGCAAGCTCGAAATCTTAAGCAGTATGGGCTGGAGTTATCCCGAGCCGTTTTTCCTGTGTGCCGAAACCCCCAATGTGGCCAACCCGCTGTTTGTGATGCTGATGAGCGACAGCCCCAAAATCCGCTCCTTCCTGCTGCGCAATATCGATTTAATCAGCAACGATACCGAAGAGTTTGCCGACCGCTACGATTTGAACCGCCAGTTGAAGTACAACACCCTGCTGATGCTGGAAGGCACGCAGTTGGAACGCTTGGAACGGCGCAGCCTGAATGTGCTCGAAAACCAACAGCAAAGCAAATGGCTGCAACTGCGGTGCGAAGACTTCCTCTTCTTCCTGGCCTTCGCCCGCCAAGATCCTGCTGCTATGCGGCAGGCGCTCGATCCTTTGTTTGAAAAAAAACGCGCCCGTCAGGCAGCCAAAGAAACCCTCAGCTATTTCGATTTCTTCTTGCAGCCGCAAATCGTGATGTACGCCAAAATTGCCGCAATTCACGGCTTTGATCTGGGTATTGACCATGAAATCGCCCCCAAAGAAGCCATTGCCTATGCGCCGCTGCCTGAAGGCGAATACCAAGATCCCTTCGACTTTATGCGTACCTACGATTTGGACTTCCCCTACGAATACTTGCAAAACTGGGTGGATTACTACACCGGCCAAACAGATACTTTGGGTTTGCCGCCGCTTGTGAATGACGAATAGAGTTTAGGATTAAGTTGCTGTGTGTTTACATCGCAGGCAGCCTGCCCCCTTGGCGGCAGCAAAAGCCGTGCGCTTAGCGCCGCCGAAACCCTGATTACCGGCGCATTGGGCGGCCAGGGGGATCTGCAGCTGGCGGCCAATACGTTGGCGCCGTATGCTGCAGCCGCCATCGGCAAGCGCTTCGGCCACGGTGAAAACAAAAACGAAGCCGCGCAAGCAATCGGCCACTTTATGCTCGGCGCGGCCTTGGCCTACGCCAACGGCGCCGACCCGCTTGCCGGCGGCAGCGCTGCCGTTGCTGCCGAACGCGCAGCCGGGTATCTGGCCGGACAATACGACGACGGCCATACCGCGATTGACCCGACAACGGGGAAATTCAATCCCAATCTTCTGCCCGAGCACATTAAAGAAGAGATTAAAGCGCAGACCGGGGCGCTTGCTTCGGTGGTGGGTGCGGCCGGAGGCAGTCTGAAAGGCAGCGGCACAATCCGCACAAACACCAACGCCCTGTTCAATGCGCAGGTAGGGGGCGTGCTTGGGCAGAATGCGGTAGAGAATAATGGATTTCGAGAAACTAATCCGATTGAATTTGATGAGCTTATTAATGATAAAACAGGGGAAAATGCTAAGAACCAAATAATTTTGGTAAAAAGCTCCATTGAAGGCTTGGGAAGTTTTCTTGAGCTAACAGAAATTAATCATCTAAAGGATACTCAAGAAAAAATTAGAGTTTATTTAGAAAACAAACAAGGAAAAGAACTAAGTGATGCAGAAACGGAATTTTTTGCCATACTTTATGCAACAAATGAAACTTTATTTCCAACTAATGCAATAGAATTTATTCCTTCGTCAAAGCCAATTGTAAAATACTTAGTAAAAATTAAGCAGGCTGCAAAAAAACTTAATCGTGTTGACCTAATAAAACAATTAAATAGAGAACTCTCAAAGTCTGTTGATAAATATGTTCCTCCAACAGCTTTAAAACCAATTCCATCATTAATAAGTAAAATAGGTGGCCCTTCGACTGAAGAAATAGCAAAAGCAGCAGCTAAACTTGTAGAGTATCGCACAAAATTTAAGATAAGAGGAGGAAATTTAAGTTATTTAGAAGGAATAATAAATGGTAGGTCAGTAAATGCAAATAAAATATGGAGGAGTTCGTCTTTAGATAGAGTTACAAATGAACCTAAAATATTTACCGCGACAGAAGTTAAAGGAAAAAATGGTAATGCTTGGCTACGCCATACAGATAGTGAATACAGAATGTTAAATGATCTTGCTTATAAATTAGGTGGAAAACCGGGCCATGTTTATCACCAAGTATACGGACATTTAACTATTGTTTCTGAATATCCTTATTGCACATCATGCACTCATGTAATACAGCAATTCCAAACAATGTTCCCAAATCTAAGATTAACATTAATTAATGGAGTTAAGAAATGATTAATAAAAAATTAGAGTTTAAAGTTTTAGTTATGGATTTAGATATACTAGAAAAAGCAGTAGAAATGTATAACTTGGATCCTACATCCAATGTGAAATTTCAAATAATTAATGAAATTGAAGATTCACTAAACTCCGCAACAATTCAATCTGATAAATACAATATTGAAGAAGTATTTAGATTGGGATATAGATTGGCAGATCTTGAAAATTACTTACAGAATAAAGGAGAATTTGATTGGTAAATTTTTCTTTACTGACAGCATTAATATTGGGGCTGTACTAGATAAGCCCTAAATTTCACACCACCGACGCAGCACTTTAAGCTGCTCGGAGGGTGTGCCAAAGTTAAAACGGAACTCGCATTCTTTCAAGAAAAGCGGGAAAGATTTACGGTCGATTCCATTGTATTTGCGCAGTACGCGCTTTGCCTGATTCCAGAAATTTTCAATGCCGTTGATATGGTTCTGTCTGTCGGCAAACAGCTTGCTGTGATTAATGCGGTGGTGGGTAAATCCGCTTACATCCAACACATCATAGCTGCTCAAACAATCCGTATAGAACTGCTGCCCGGACAGCGCAACGACATTTGCGGCGTCCTATCACTGATTAAGGATAAAAGCTTTGGTGCACTGTTTGCCGACAAAGCCTTTGATGCAGACTGGCTGATTAAGGAATTGACACAAAAGGGTATCGAGCCCGTTATCCCCCCACGCAAAGGTCGTAACACGGAGAGGTGTTATGACCGTGGGAAATACAAATGGCGGCATCTGATTGAAAACTTTTTCTGCCGGATAAAGGAGTTTAAAAAGATTGCGATGCGTTGTGAAAAGACGGATGAATCTTTTGCTGCCAACATTTATCTGGCTGCTACGGTTTTAAGGCTGGCTTGAATGTCAACACCCCTAGATTTATCAAGAGATTTACTGTTTTTGAGCTCTTCAGCCAAATCAAACATGACATACAGTGAATCTTCTCCAAGCTGTTCATATAAAAGGTCAGGAATTGTTTGTCCGGGTTTCAATTTGCTCAGGTCAATCCGTTTATCGGGATGGCTTTTCAGAATTTTTTGAATGAAATTTCATCCGTCTTCATTTTTGGCCATTGCATTAATCACAACCTTGTTTTGTTTAAATATTTTGGCAAATTTTTCTTGTTCTTCCGGTGATTTTTTATGCCAAAACGCATGTTTGCTGGCATTCATTTCGTTCTTCAAAAGTGGAAGCGTTTCTTCATATTCCTTATGCATTTCTGAACTCATCATCCATTCAACTTTTTTCAATTTTTCGATAGAGGTATTTGCCACCACCGTATCGTTGAATGCAGACAAGGCTCTTTCTGAAGCTTGAGAGGAGAGCATATGAATAAAAGCGAGATGAAGGTTATGGAAGAATTGTTGAATTTCGTGATGTCGGATGATTTGTCCGTGATTGATTTCGACCTGTTTTTGAATAATTTTTTTATGTTTTTCTAGGCGTTTTTTGTATAGCTCTTCGTATTCCAGCATTCTGCGGGCGACGGCTGCGCCGCAGCCGCTGCCATCGTCGAATCGATAATAGAGGCCGTCTGAAAGCGAAGCTTCAACGAAGTTAAAACTTTCAGACGACCTTTTTATGTGCAACGCGGTAAAGCGCTTGCTATGCGGATGGTTTGTTATACGGAAGAACAAGTATCTGCGGTATGTGCTCCAATATATTCAGACGGCCGGGGTGTTTCAGCGTGCGGCGGCGGGTAGGGCTTGCTTGAAGGATATGCCGAGCAGGCCGCCGTGGGTGAGGTCGGGATAATGACGGTATTCGGCGGCCAGCCCTTGTCCGCGCAGCTTGGCGACGAGTTTTTCCCCCGCATCGGCGGGTACGGAGGCGATGACGGCGGCGCGTTTGGCCAGCATGTCGGCCTGTTTGGCGTCGGCGGGTTGTTTGTGGTGTGCTTTGCCGCTTTTCTCCAGCAACAGGCTGCGGCCGGAATAAGCATCTGCTTTGGCGGCGGCGCGTTCGGCGTAGCGCAGCATCAGGCCGTTTTGCCACCACAGGGCGGGGTCGGCGGCGATGTAGCGGGTGAAGGTTTGCGGCCGTTGGAACAGGGTGTAGAGAACGAACAGGCCGCCGTAGGAGTGGCCCCACAGGGCTTGCCGCGCGGGGTCGGTATGGGCGGCGCGTTCGACGGCGGGGCGGATTTTGCCGTCGATAAGTTCGAGCAGGGCGGGCGCGCCGCCGTTGCGCCGTCCGTCCATCAGCTGGTCGGGCAGACTGTTGCCGGACAAGTCGGGCGGGGTGTAGTCGTAGGCGCGGCGGGTGGTGTCGAAGCGCAGATCGGTCGGGTAACCGATCAGCACCAGCACGGGTGGATTGGCGGACAAGTCCTGCAATGCGGGGGCAGCGAGGTATTCGGGCAGGGCGTTTCCGTCGAGGGCGTAGAGGACGGGATAGCCTGCGGCGGGCGGCGGGCTGTCGGGAATGCCGAGGAAAACGCGGTAGGCTCGGCCGTTTTGGTCTTGGAAGGCTAATGTTTGGAAAGTGTAGCCGCTGTGCGGCGCGGTAAGGGCGGAGAGATCGGCGGGACGGGTGATTTCGTTGTTGGGCGAGGAGGACGGCGCGGCGGCGGCAAGGGCGGGTAGCAAGGCGAGGGCGGTAATAAGGGTTTTCATGGTGTTTCCGACGGATTGGGAAAGGGATAATGTAAGGGAAAACGGCGGTGGAGAAAAGGCCGTCTGAAAGCGGGGTGGTAGGGCGGTTTGGTTGGAAGTATGCTTTGACTTTGTTGAAACTGCGTTTTCAGACGGCCTGGTGCGGGAAAACGGGCGCCCCCGTAAGTGCGCCCGTTTGGACTTGGCCTCGCCGACAGGAATCGAACCTGTATTTTACGCTTAGGAGGCATACGTTCTATCCGTTGAACTACGGCGAGGTGTGGAAAATCAATTTTGGAAAACAGTTGCTTACGACACGCGCGCTAATGATTCTTCGGCCAGTTGGCGCATGGCGCGGCTTACTTCGTTGTCGGGCAGGTTTTGCAGGCAGGCGAGGGCTTGGTCTACCGCTTTGCGTGCCTGCTGCGCGGCGTAGGCGAGCGCGTCGGAGGTGGCGACGTGGGCATGGATTTGCGCGAAGCGGCTGCGGTCGGCGTTTTGCAGGGCGTCACGCACGTCCTGTGCGGCTTCGGGGCTGCCTTGGCGCATCAGGTAAATCAGCGGCAGGGTGGGTTTGCCTTCGGCCAGGTCGTCGCCGACGTTTTTGCCGATTTCGGCCGGGTCGCCGCAATAGTCGAGAATGTCGTCGACGATTTGGAAGGCGGTGCCGACATACATGCCGTAGTCGCGCAGGGCGGCTTCCTGCTGCGGCGTCGCGCCTGCCAGTATCGCGCCGACTTGGGCGGCGGCCTCGAACAGCTTGGCGGTTTTGTATTGGATGACGCGGACGTATTCTTCTTCGCTGATGTCGGTGTTGCCGATATTCATTAGCTGCATTACTTCGCCTTCGGCAATGATGTTGGTGGCATCGGCCATGACTTCGAGGATGCGCATGCTGCCCGAGCCGACCATCAGTTGGAAGGCGCGGGTATATAAGAAGTCGCCTACCAAAACGGCGGCGGCGTTGCCGAACAGGTTGTTGGCCGTTTCGCGGCCGCGCCGCATATCGCTTTCGTCGACCACATCGTCGTGCAGCAGGGTGGAGGTGTGGATGAATTCCACCATCGCGGCGAGGGAGTAGAGTTTGTCGTCGTCGTAGCCCAGCGATTTGCCTGCCAAAATGGTGATAATCGGCCGCAAACGCTTGCCGCCCGCGCCGATGATATAGTTGCCTATCTGCGAAATCAGGGCGACTTCCGACTGTACCGCGCGTTCGACCACCTGATTGACGCGGCCAAGGTCGGCGGCAAGGTTTTGTTGGAAATAGGGCAGATGTTCGAGCATGGCGGTATCGGCGGCGGAAGGGTTGCTGCGCGGCGGGCAGAAGTCAGAAAGCGTGGGATTATAGCACAAAGGCCATCTGAAAAACGGGATGTTGCGTGGGCAGGCGGCCATATATGCGGCATACGGTTTGACAAAACAGACACTTGTCCCTAGAATGCGCCGTTTCGCGCATGGTGCGCGGAATTTTTGTTTAACCGAAATCCCATTTATGGAGTTGAGTATGTACGCGGTCGTAAAAACCGGCGGCAAACAATACAAAGTTGCCGTTGGCGAAAAATTGAAAGTAGAACAGATACCTGCCGAACTCGACAGCCAAATCGAACTGACCGAAGTTTTGATGATTGCTGACGGCGAATCTGTAAAAGTAGGCGCGCCCTTTATCGAAGGCGCGAAAGTAACGGCCAAAGTAGTGGCACACGGCCGCGGCGAGAAAATCCGCATTTTCAAAATGCGCCGCCGCAAACACTACCAGAAACGCCAGGGCCACCGCCAGAATTTCACCCAAATCGAAATCGTGGCCATCGCCTAATTTCTAATCCAAGTCAGGAGTATCCAACATGGCAAGTAAAAAAGCAGGCGGCAGTACCCGCAACGGCCGCGATTCCGAAGCCAAACGCTTGGGCGTGAAAGCCTACGGCAACGAGCTGATTCCCGCAGGTTCCATCATCGTGCGCCAGCGCGGCACCAAATTCCACGCAGGCGACAACGTCGGCATGGGCAAAGACCACACTCTGTTCGCCAAAGTGGACGGCTATGTGGAATTCGCCGTCAAAGGCCGTTTGAACCGCAAAACCGTGAGCGTGCGCCCCTACACCGGCGCGGAAGAAGCGTAAACGGCAGACAGTATGCAGCGAACCCGTCCTTTGGGCGGGTTTTTTGTGTCTTGCCGCCGCCCGCGGCGCTTCGGGTATCGGCAGCATGCGCTGTCTTTCACCGATAACTTGGAGGCCGTCTGAAGCTTGGAGGCCGACTTCAAAACCAACCGAACGCCGCATGGCGAAAACGGGGCAGCCGAAAGACACAAATGCGCCTGCCCGCATCCCGTTCCGCCACGTTTTCAGACGGCCTCCCACGCCGCAGATGCAAGCGGCGCCGCGCTATAATGCAGGCCGTCTGAAACACGTTTTGCCCGCTTTGCCGCAACCCTGTTTTCAGACGGCCTGTCCGTCATTTCTTTCCGACACCTTTCCCGAATGATGCTCGAAACCCTGCTGGCGCTGCCGCGCAATGTGAAAAAACTGCTGTTTGTCGTCCACGACATCCTGCTGGTTTTCTGCGCCTTCTGGTTTACCCAAAGCCTGAAAGCCGATTACGACAACGAATGGGCCGACCCCGCCAACTGGTATGCGCTGGCCGCCACCACCGCCTTCACCGTCGTGCTCTTCGTACGGCTGGGGCTTTACCGCGCGGTGACGCGCTACATCAGCCTGCGCATTCTCGCCGTCGCCCTGTTCGGCAGCTTCGCCTCCATGCTGGCGTTTTTTTTCAGCGTGCTGCTGTTCGAGCGCCAGCTGCGCCTTGCCCTGCCCGTGGTGTTTTTCTTTCTGATGGTGGTGCTGATTGCCGGTTCGCGCCTGCTGCTGCGGCTGGTGCTCACCGAACGCAGCGAGCGCCACGGCGCGGCGGCGGTGATTATCTACGGCGCGGGACAGTCGGGGCGGCAGCTGGCCGAAGCGGTGCGACAGGTACACGAATACCGCCCCGCCGCCTTTGTCGACGACAATCCGCGCCTGCAAAACACCACCGTCAGCGACCTGCCCGTGTTCGCCCCCGCAGAAATCGAACGGCTGATCAGACAATACGGCATCCGCAAAATCCTCCTCGCCATCCCCAGCGCGGGCGCACAACAGCGGCGTGACATCCTGCGCCGCCTCGAAGCCTATCCCTGCGAAGTACTCGCCATTCCCGGCATGAAAGACTTGGTTGACGGACGCATCCACACCGGCGTATTGAAAAAAATCTCCGCCGCCGACCTTTTGGGACGCGAACCCGTCGCCCCGCTCCCCGACCTGATGGCGCGCGACATCGCGGGCAAGAGCGTGATGGTAACGGGCGCGGGCGGCTCTATCGGCTCGGAGCTGTGCCGCCAGATTATCGCCCTCGCGCCCTCGCGGCTGGTGCTGTTCGAACTGTCGGAATTTTCCCTCTACACCATCGAACGCGAGCTGGCCGAATGGCGGCAGCAGCACGGCGGCGGCTGCGAAATCCTGCCGCTTTTAGGCTCGGTGCAGGACGAAGGCCGTCTGAAAAGCGTCATGTCCGCCTTCGATGTCGACACCATCTACCACGCCGCCGCCTACAAACACGTCCCCATGGTTGCCCTCAATACCGTCGAAGGCGTGCGCAACAACCTTTTCGGCACACTCGCCTGCGCCCGAGCCGCACAAGAAAGCGGCGTCTCCACCTTCGTCCTGATTTCCACCGACAAAGCCGTGCGCCCCACCAACACCATGGGCGCGAGCAAACGCATGGCCGAACTCGTCTTACAGGCGCTCGCCGCCGAACCCGCCTGCCACACCCGTTTTTGTATGGTGCGCTTCGGCAACGTGCTCGGCTCGTCCGGCTCCGTCGTCCCCGCCTTTGAAAAACAAATCGCCGCAGGCGGCCCCGTCACCCTCACCCATCCCGACATCACCCGCTATTTCATGACCATCCCCGAAGCCGCCCAGCTCGTTATCCAGGCCGGCGCGATGGGCAAAGGCGGCGACGTGTTCGTGCTCGACATGGGAGAATCCGTCAAAATCATCGACCTCGCCCGCCAAATGATCCGCCTCTCCGGCCTCGAAGTGAAAGACGATACCCACCCGCAGGGCGACATCGAAATCCGCATTACCGGCCTGCGCCCGGGCGAAAAACTCTACGAAGAGCTGCTGATCGGCGACAACGCCGCCCCCACCGGCCACCCGCGCATCCTCACCGCCAGCGAAACCATGCTGCCCTGGCCGCAGCTCTCCGTTTTGCTCGACCAAATCGCCGCCGCCTGCGACCGCGGCGACCAGCCCGAAATCCGCCGCCTCCTGCTCGCCGCCCCCACCGCCTTCAACCCGCAAGACGGCCTGTGCGATTTGGTGTGGACGGCGCAACAGCAAAACGGCTGAGCAAAAGGCATCAGGCCGTCTGAAAACGCAAACCGTGCTGCCGTTCGACTGCCGCCGCTGTTTCAGACGGCCTCAAACCTTTATCGCGCGGCGCGTCGGCGGAGCATCATCAAGGCCGTCTGAAACCCGTTTTTCGGTTTTCAGACGGCCTTTTTGCATCCGCAGCAATCAGTCCGCCGCGTTCAGGCATTCCCTTTCGTTGGCCAGCATTTCTTCGATGGTTTCGCGGCGGCGCACAAGGCGGGCTTGGCTGCCGCAAACCAGCACTTCGGCGGCGCGGGGGCGGGTGTTGTAGTTGCCCGCCATGCTCGAGGCGTAAGCCCCCGCGCTGTGCACAACCAGCAAATCGTCCGCCTGTGCCGCGATGCTGCGGTCTTTGGCGAGGAAGTCGCCCGTTTCGCAAATCGGGCCGACGATGTCGGCGGCGAAGGGGGCGGCGGACGGCGTTTCGGCAGGTTCGATGTGGTGGTAGGCCTGATAGAGGGCGGGGCGCATCAAATCGTTCATGGCGGCGTCGGTGATAACGAAGTTTTTGTTTTCGTTGTGTTTGACGTATTCGACGCGGGTGAGCAGAACGCCCGCGTTGCCGACGAGGCTGCGGCCGGGTTCGAGTATCAGGCCGAGTGTGCGGCTGCCGATAAGTTCGCGCACGGCGGCGGCGTAGGCGGCGAGATCGGGTGTGTCTTCGTCGCGGTAGACGATGCCGACGCCGCCGCCCAAGTCGATGTGCTGCAAGGCGATGCCCTGCGCGGCGAGGCGGTCGGCGAGACTAAGGATGCGTTCGCAGGCTTCGACGAGCGGGTCGAGTTTGATGAGCTGCGAACCGATGTGGCAGTCGATGCCGACGACGCGCAGGTGCGGCAGTTCGGCGGCGCGGCGGTAGGCGGCTTCGGCGTCGCGCATGGCGATGCCGAATTTGTTTTCTTTCAGGCCGGTGGAGATATAGGGATGGGTTTGCGCGTCCACATCGGGATTGATGCGCAGGGAAACGGGCGCGCGCAGGTTCAGACGGCCTGCAACGTCGTTGATGCGTTCGAGCTCGGGCAGGCTCTCGACGTTGAAACACTTGATGCCCGCTTTGAGGGCAAACTCGATTTCGGCCTCGCTTTTGCCGACGCCGGAGAAAATGGTTTTCGCCGCGCTGCCGCCTGCGGCCAGGACGCGGGCGAGTTCGCCGCCGGAAACGATGTCGAAGCCGCTGCCCAGCTCGGCGAAGCGGCGGATAACGGCCAGGTTACCGTTGGCTTTGACGGCGTAGCAGATGAGGGGGTTGAGGGCGGCAAAGGCGGTTTGGTAGGCGGCGTAGGCTTGGTCGAGGGCGGCTTGGCTGTAAACGTAAAGCGGCGTGCCGTAGCGTTCGGCCAGCTCGGTGTAGCTGAGGTTTTCGCAGCGCAGGGTCATGGTCGGGTTTCCGTGGATTGTGCGGGTGTTTTGGCGGGGCGGACGGGTTTTTTCAGACCGGTTTGTACCGCGCCGAAGCCCGCTTTGTCGTTTTCTTTGGGCAGATAGAGGTCGCCTTTGAAGCCGCAGGCGGCCAGCAGCAGAAGGGCGGCCAAAGCGGCCGCGACGGGGGTTTTCATGGTTTTTTTGCGTTCTCTGTGGCAAGATGCGCGCCATTTTAACCCAATCTGACAAAGCAAATGATGACGGAAAGTGAATTTTTGCAGCATTCGGACGCGCTGTTTGCCTATATAGAAGACGAAATCGACGGCAGCGGCTTGGACTTCGACTGCCAGCGCGCGGGCAATGTGCTGACGATAGAGGCGGAAGACGGCACGCAGGTGATTGTCAACCGCCACACGCCCAATCAGGAATTGTGGATTGCGGCCAAAAGCGGCGGCTACCATTTCGCCGAGCAGAACGGCCGATGGCTCGCCACGCGCGACGGGCAGGAGTTTTTCGCCGTACTCTCCGAAGTGCTGTCCGCCGCCTGCGGCGAAACGGTCGATATTGCGCCGTTTGCCGGATGAGTTTTGCAGATAGAGGTCGTCTGAAAACCTTTTAATCGGGTTTTCAGACGGCCTTTTTAAACCTGCTTCCGCCTAACCGTTGTCTTTGACATAAGGATAAAACGGCCTGCCCCAATCGCGCTGCGGGTGCTGCTGCATGATGTGCAGCACGGCGGGAATCAGGTCGGCGAGGATATGGCAGGCGTCTTTAAGCTGGCGGCGGTTGGCACTGCTGCCGAAGGTCGCGCCGCCGTGCACCATCTGGTTGCGCAGGGTGTAAAGACGGTCGAACAACACGGCCAGCACGGTATCGGTATCCTGCGCGGCCAATGCGGCATGCGCTTTCTTTTTGGCGCGGGCAAAATCCTCCTGCCATGCGGCCTCGCTGATTTTGCCGTTGTGGAAATCCCAAAAGGGCAGGAAGGTGTAGCGGTTGTCCAGCAAGGTGCGGATGCTGCCCGAATAGGTCTGCCAAACCAGCTTATAGAGCAGCCGCTCCTTGTCCAGGCTGCACACGGTTTGCAGAAACTGCCTGAAATCGCTGCGCTCCGTGGGCATCGAATGCCTGTCGATTTCATTGGCGTAGGCGGCGTTAAAGGCAATCCACAGGGCGATAAAGCGGAAATCCAAACCTTCGCTGTTTTCAGACGGCCTTTGCGCCTCTGCGGCGGCTTTGAGCCAGCTTAGCGCGCGGTGGATGCGCAGGCGGAAGGATTCGGGGTAGGTGTCGCGGTGTTGGCGGTAGTAGGAGTTGGTGCTGTCAAGATTTGCCGTCATGGGAAGCTCCTTATAAGGTTGAGGCCGTCTGAAAGGTTTTAACTTCGTTGAAGCTTTGCTTTCAGACGGCCGGTATTTGCGGATTACTGGGAGGTTAAATCGCTTTCTTCGCGTTTGTACCTCTCCAATTCACGTTGGTATTCGGTAAGTAGATGTTTTTTCTCTAATTCGTCCTGTCGACGCAGCCAGGCAATATTTAATACGGCAGGAATGGTTACACGGTAGGCCGGCCCTGCGAAATCAATCGCTGTCCATGCCCCTATAATTGCCCAACCAATTGGACCGGTAAGAAAAGATACTGTTCGAGCCAATAAAGAGCTGCCTGCAACGGCCAAGCCTCTGCCAAGAATAGCAGTCAATGCGCTATCAATAATGATTGATGCCAATTGGTAAGATTGAATGCCGCCCGAACGAAAAGCAGTGATAAATGCCGCTAGCAATGCTTCTTTGCTCAGGGAAGTGGCAGAAGAAATACCGATTTTGTTCGCTAATTTCTGTAAATCTTTGCTATCGAGTTTGCTGGCGCCAGTCTCAAGGATTTTCTCTAAAAGTGCACTTTCCAAATCAGCAGTTGATACGTTTTTGTCAAATTTGACTTTCATTTTTTCAGCCACATCAGACAAAACTTCCCGATAAAGCACGCCTTTTCCGCCGCGTGCCATTGTGGCAAAGGAGTTTGCGCCAAACGTTTGGATTTCAGCAGCAATCTCCTGCCAGTATTTCTGATGATCGGGAACGTATTTTTTGTAGGATTCAGATTTGCTTAATTCTTCGGTAATCCGTTCTTTGCCATCGGTATCGTAGATTAGGCAGTACACCAAATCATTCAAATCACGGCTTTCCATTTCCGCAAGAAATTCTAGATCTTTGTCTTCACGATATGCCATGTTTCGATCCTTTATTCGTTATTTTTGTTTGCTTTTTCTTTAAACAGCGATATAGCCCAGTTAAAAGCGGCTTCACGAGCTTCTTTTGATGAAAGTACGGCAACAACTGTATCTTTTGCAAAATCAACAGTTTTTTCTGCTACCTCTTTGGTGGAGTCAATAATTTTAAGCCCCATATCCGTTGCAAACAATTTGATGTTTTCCCAAAGAGATTCTTCAATTTTTTCTTTTATTTCATCTTGATAGTCTTTGTCATTATCTTGAAAAACAGACTCGTCCTGATTTACATCCTGCATGACGATTGCCCTTTTTTTCAATGGCAGATGGGTCAGGATATGGCTCAGTAGTTTTTCCATATTGTACGGCTGTTGTGTTTCGTCTCCGTCTTTAAAACCAGCCACATAGTAAATCATGTCGGCATTCAAACCGGTATCTTCCTGAATCCGTTTGCGGGTGGATTCGAGTTTTTCCTGTAATATGGTTTCCAATTTTTTAGTGGGACGGTTGTTTTCGCTGTCCCATCCGCGCCCGCTGTTGGCCATATCGGCTTTATTGATGGCAACCAATAGGCGGTTTTTATCTGCTTCGGCTAAATTCGGGCTGATAACTTCTTTGATAATGGTGTAGGCAGAGCTAAAGTCGCGGCTGGCGCCGTCCAATATCAGCAGCACCATATCGATTAACGGCTGGCCGTTTTCATCCTTTTCATGCAGTTTTTTCTCGATTTGCTCCTTATAACGCCGGTCATTAGCAGCAGAGTCGCCAAATCCCGGAGTGTCCCAAATAATCAGGTTGTCCCATTTGTAGGCTTTAAGTTCGGCAGTTTCGGGTTCTGCGCCTTGTCCGACAGGTGCACGATTATCTTTGAACAGCCCGTTAATGGTAGAGCTTTTGCCGACACCTGTTCCGCCAACCAGCAGAACATTGACTTTGGTGCTTCGCAGTCTGTTGGTTAATTCTCTAAGTTGCGATTTGCTTAAACCTTGAATTTCACTGTTTTCCAAAACATCAAAAATATTAAACATGGTTTTACTCTCCTACACTGGTTTCAGATAAAAGCCTTGCGGCGGAAATGCGGCGGATGCCGCGAAAAACGGTTATTTCTTAAATTCCACAATCAGCCGGTTATTCGCCAAGTCTTTGCAGACTTCGTAATCGGGGTTGTAGGTGGCGATATTGTGGGCGGCGATGCCGACGGCTGTGGCGATGCCTGCGCCTGCGTGGAAAATGCCGACTGCGGCGGCGGCCAGGCGTCCACGGGTGTAGATGCGGCAGGTGAGCCGCTGTTTTTCGATTTCGGCCTCGACGGCGAGAACGGTGTCGGTCAGGGCGTCCAAATCGACGTCCCAGATTTGGAAGCTGCTGCGGCTTTCGATCAGTTGCGGCAGTTGTCCGTTCAGGTCGGCGAGGGCGATTTTTCGGGTTTCGGTCATGGCTTGTCCTTTTGCTTGTTTTGGCGGTATGGTGTTGCGGGCAGCTTTGGGTTGCAAAGCGGTAGGGGTCTTTTACGGCTGCAATATATGGTTTTCTTTTCCTGAGGCCGTCTGAAAGGGTTTTCAGACGGCCTTTTGTTTATTTCCTGTTGCGGGTCATAAAAAACAGGCCGAGCGCGAAAGCGGCCAAAACCAGCAATATCGCCGCCCATGTGGGCAGATAGGGCAGCCAGCCGCCGGAATGGGAGATGGCGTTGCCTATCAGCCGTAGGAGTATTTCAAGAAGTTCGCCGATCATCTTTCCCATTTTTCATCCTTTCCGTCGAGATAGGCGCGCAGTTTGCGTTCCATCTGTTCCTGCAAACCAGCGGGGCTGACGATGGAGACGTGGGGTATCCAGTATTGGACGATGGGCACGACTTCCATCGGGCTGACGTTTTTGCAGGCCAGAAGCAGGCTGCCGTCTTCGAGGCTGCGCACGGTTTCCTGGTTGGGCAGCAGGGCGCGGCGGGTGAAGTAGGGGGCGGCGCGTGCGGCGATGCGGACTACGATTTCGCCGATGTGGTTGCCGTGGTAGAGGCTGTCGCTCTCTTCGATGCGGCGGGAGAGGTCTTCGTCGAACAGGAAGGTGTCGCGCTCTTTTTGCGGGTTGCGGATTTGGCTGAAACAGAAGGTTTTCTGTTTGCCGCAATCGAGGCCGGCGAGGTACCAGATGCCGTTTTTGTTGACGAGGCGGTAGGGTTCGAGGCGGTAGTTTTTGATGCTGCCGTCGGTTTTGACGTAGGCGAAGGAGAGGATGTTGCGCTGTTCGACGGCTTGGGTGATGAGGTCGAATTCGTTTTGGCGCTCTTTGATGTCTTCGTATTGGAAGCCTTTGACGGTGACGCTTTGGCGCAGGGCTTCGCGGAAGAATTTGCGGTCGGGTTCGGGGAAGAGGTCTTGAATGCTGGCGAAGCGGCAGATGCGTTCGATTTCGCCCGCGCCGAGGTGGCCGTGGCGGTTTTTGTCGATGAAGTAGCCTTTGCTGTTTTTGTCGAGCAGGTGGGAGAGGCGGCCGATGTCGCGCTGGATGGTGCGCAATGAGATTTCGTATTTGGCGGCCAGTTGCTGCGGAACGAGGATTTCGCCGTTGTTGAGGCGGGTGAGGATGTCGGCCAGTCTTTCGGCGATTTTGAGCTGGTTTTTGCTGGGTGAAGCCATGTTTTCGGTTCGCTGTGTTTGGATGGGCGACAGTATGCGCGGGTGCTGCGACAGGATTTGTCGTGGCAAAAACGGGTTTTTGATGTTTTTATTAGTCGATTGTTTTGAAATTGTTTTTTTTTTTTTGCTTTATATAAACGGTTTGATTATTTGACAAGCGGTATAGATCGGCATTGTAACTGCTTTTGATTTTTTGTAAAGATTTTGTTTTTCAGACGGCCTTTGGGTTACAAGTGGGGCGTTGCCCCGTGCGGTACGCCCTACCCAATATTAAAAGGCCGTCTGAAACCTTTGCGGTTTTCAGACGGCCTTTTGTGTTGCGGAAGGGGTTTACGCTCTGTTGCGCAGGAATTCCAGCAGGAGGGGGACGGGGCGGCCGGTGGCGCCTTTTTCTTTGCCGGATTTCCAGGCGGTGCCGGCGATGTCGAGGTGTGCCCACGGGTAGGTTTCGGTGAAGTGCGACAGGAAGGCGGCGGCGGTAATCGTGCCGGCGGGTCGGCCGCCAATGTTTTGCAGGTCGGCAAAGTTGGATTTGAGCTGTTCTTTGTATTCGGGGAACAGGGGGAGCTGCCAGGCTTTGTCGTTGGCGGCGCGGGCGGCGGCGAGGAGTTGGTCGGCCAACTCCTGGTTGTTGGCCAGCAGGCCGCTGGCGGTGTGGCCGAGGGCGATGATGCAGGCGCCGGTGAGGGTGGCGACGTCGATCACGGCGGCAGGCTCGAATTGTGCGGCGTAGGTGAGGGCGTCGCAGAGGATGAGGCGGCCTTCGGCGTCGGTATTGAGGATTTCGATCGTGGTGCCGTTCATGGCGGTGACGATGTCGCCGGGTTTGCTTGCGCCGGCGTCGGGCATATTTTCGCAGGTGGGGACGACGGCAATCAGGTTGACGGGAAGCCTGGCTTTGACGGCAGCAACGAATGTGCCGATTACGCTTGCCGCGCCGCACATATCATATTTCATTTCGTCCATTGCTTCGCCGGGTTTGAGGGAGATGCCGCCTGAATCGAAGGTGATGCCTTTGCCGACGAGGACGACAGGCGCGGCGGCGGGGTCGGAGGCGCCCATCCAGCGCATCTCGATCAGGTAGGGGTTTTGCACGCTGCCTTTGGCGACAGACCAAAACGCGCCCATGTGTTCGCGGATGTATTCTTTATCGAGGATTTTGGCCGAGGCGCCGAATTTTTCGGCTTCGGCTTTGGCGGTTTCGGCGAGGTATTGCGGGGTGCAGACATTGGGGGCGGTATTGCCGAGGTCTTTGCACAGGTTGATGCCGTAGAGGGCGGCTTCGGCGGCGGCTAAGGCCGTCTGAACGACGGCGGCGTGTTCGGGGGCGTAAAAAGCGGCGCTTTGCAGCTTGGCGGGTTTGGCTTCTTTTTTGAAGCGGTCGAAACGGTAAACGGCCGCGCCGAAGGCGAGGGCGGACACTTCGGCAGTCAGGGCGGCTTCGGCGGCGGAGAGGGCGGACAAATCGACGGCAATGCTTTCCTGCTTCTGCGCCCAGGCGGCGGCTTCGGCGGCGGCTTTTTCCAGCTCGGCGCGGGCAAAGGCGGCGGGGCGGCAGACGGCGACGGCGCGCAGTTTGCCTTCGGACACGGTTTGCGCGGCGGCGAAGGTGTCGCCGTTTTCCAGCGAAGCAAGCAGCAGGGCGGCGGTTTCGTCGGTGCGGACGGTGATGCCTGCGGGCACGATATAGAGCACTGCGCCTGCGGCCTGCGGCTGCAAAGATTCGGCTTTTGTGATAAATTCCATTTTCCTAATTTCCTGTCGGTTGCTGTGAGAATCCGCAGGATTGTACTCCATCATACAGGCCGTCTGAAACCGCCGCCGCGCCTTTTCAGACGGCCTTTGCCGATAATGCGTTTATGATTTACCGCCAAAACTTCATTAAAGAACTCACCTTCGCCGCCGTCGGCATTTTTGCCGTGGTGCTGGCGGTGCTGGTGTCCACGCAGGCCGTGAACCTGCTCGGCCGCGCCGCCGACGGGCGCGTGGCGGTGGACGCCGTTGCCGCGCTGATCGGCTTCTGGACGCTGGGCATGACGCCGCTTCTGCTGGTGCTCACCGCCTATATTTCCACCCTCGCCGTGCTCACGCGCTTTTGGCGCGACAGCGAAATGTCGGTGTGGCTCTCCTGCGGCCTGTCGCTGAAACAGTGGCTGCGTCCCGTGCTTGCCTTCGCCCTGCCCTTTGCCGTGCTGATTGCCGTGATGCAGCTTTCCGTTTTGCCGTGGGCGGAACTGCGCAGCCGCGAGTTTGCCGAACTTTTGAAGCAGAAGCAGGAACTGTCGCTGGTGGAAGAGGGCGAGTTCCGCACGCTGGGCAAACGCAACGGCCGCGTGTATTTCGTCGAAACCTTCAACACCGAATCGGGCGTGATGAAAAACCTCTTTCTGCGCGAGCAGGATAGTAAAGGACGGGAAAACGTCGTCTTCGCCAAAGAAGGCCGCTTCGCCCTCAACGACCACAAACGCACGCTCGAACTGACGCAGGGTTACCGTTACAGCGGCATCCCCGGCGAAGCCGATTACAACCGCGTCGGCTTCGAGCGCCTCAGCCTCGTCATCAGCACCACGCCGAAAATCATCAACCCCATCGACCACCGCCGCACCATTCCCACCGCCCGCCTTATCGGCAGCGACAACCCGCAATACCGCGCCGAACTGATGTGGCGCGTCAGCCTGCCGCTGGCCGCGCTCATCCTCGCCGTGCTTGCCGTGCCGCTCTCCTATTACAACCCACGCACCGGCCATACCTACAACATCCTGTTTGCCATCGGCTTTTTCCTGATTTACCAAAACGGCCTCACCTTCCTGCGCAACGCCATCGAAAACGGCAAAATCGGCTTTTGGGCGGGACTCCTGCCGCCGCATCTTGCCATGCTGGCCGCCGCCTTCCTGTTGCTGCGCATCCGCTCCATGCCTGCGCAGCCCTTCGGCCAAGCGCTCAAAGCCGCCCTGAAAGGCAGCAAACCATGAAACTCATCGCCCGCTATCTCGTCAGGCAGCTTGCCGGCGCCAGCCTTTATGCCATGTTTGCCCTGCTTACCCTCTACAGCTTTTTCGACATCGTCGGCGAAGTGGGCGACATCGGCGAAGGCAGCTACAACGGCGTCAAAATGATGCAGTACGTCCTGCTGCAAATTCCCGACCACGCCTATCAGATGATGCCGCTGGCCGTCTTAATCGGCGGCCTCATCGCCCTCAGCCGCCTCGCCGCCAACAGCGAGCTCACCGTGATCAAAACCAGCGGCATGAGCACCGCCGGACTCATCTCCATCCTCCTTGCCTTCGGCCTGATTTTCGCCTGCGGCACCGCCGTTCTCGGCGAATGGGCCGCGCCTGCCGCCAACCGCTACGCCGAAAACCTGAAAACCACCGCCAAAAACGGCCGCATCAGCACCGGCGCCGAAGGCCTGTGGATTAAAGAAAAAAGCACCATCGTCAACGTGCGCGAAATGCTGCCCGACCAAAGCCTGCGCGGCATCAAAGCCTTCCGCCTCAACGACGCCTTCCAACTGGCCGAAAGCTGGCAGGCCGACGCCGCCACAGTTGCCGCCGACGGCACATGGCATCTGCAGAACGTCCGTCGCAGCATCCTCGAAAAAGAGCGCGTGCGCACCGAGCGGCACGACAGCGAAAACTGGCAGGCCGACATCCGCAGCGGCCTGCTCGACGTCCTCCTCGTCAGCCCCAACCAAATGTCCGTCACCGCGCTGACCGCCTACATCGCCCACCTCGAAGACAACCGCCAGAAAACCGACCTCTACCGCATCGAATGGTGGCGCAAACTCATGTATCCCGTCGCCACCGTCGTCATGGCGCTTGTCGCACTCGCCTTCACCCCGCAATCGACGCGCCACGGCAATATGGGGCTCAAACTCTTCGGCGGCATCTGCCTCGGCCTCGCCTTCCACTTCGCCGGACGCCTGTTCGGCTTCACCAGCCAGCTCTACGGCATCCCGCCCTTTATCGCCGCCGTGCTGCCCACCCTGATCTTCGCCGTTTGGGCGGTGTGGCTGATACGCAGGCAGGAAGCGCGTTAGACTTGCCGCCGCACAAAGCATTGAGGCCGTCTGAAAGCATAAAGGCCGTCTGAAAAAAGCCTTTTCACTTCGTTGAAGCTTCGCTTTCAGACGGCCTCATGCTTGGCGGCGCGGCGGGTCAAACACCGTCCTGACCGATATCCGCCAATCTGTCGGCGGCCGCGTGCCGTTTGGTGATGCGGTACCAGCCCGCCAGCCGCCACAGGCACAGCAGCGCGACAAAGGGCAGGCAGGCGGCCACGGCGAGGTAGCGCGGGTTGGCTGCCGACACCGCAGGTTCGCCGCCCGCCAGCCGCAACAGCGCCCAACCCCACTGCCACACCGAAGTCAGCGAAAACGCCAGCACGGCCAGCAGCCCCAGCGTGGAAAACACGCCGACGGGCACGGCCTCGCCGCGCGGTACGGTACGGTTGAGCCGCAGCAGCACCAACAGGCCGAAGCCGACCACCAGCACCATGCCGCCGTTGGCCAGCACCTGCAAGCCGTTGAAAGCGATTTCGGGCGACACGGGCAGGCCGTCGGCGGGTGCGGTTTTGCGCTGCCCCAGCGCCACGCTCTGCATCACGTTCAATATAAAGGTGTAAATCATGTCTGCCAGCACCGCCCAAACCGGCAGCGAAAAAACAAAACGCATCGCGCGCCCTCCGTGAAAGAGCGCGGAGTGTAGCAGAAAGGCGGGCGGCCGCGCAGGACAGGCCGTCTGAAAGCGGGGCGGGGAACGGGCGGCGGCGTTTGTCGACCCATGCCGTTCCGCATCGGGCGGGTGTATTGGCGGCGGGAATACCCGCGCCGCGAAAACGCCTGCGGACGGGGCGCAAAAGGCAGGAGGCCGTCTGAAATCCCGTTCGGGGGCTTTCAGGCGGCCTCTGTCGGTTTTTCGTGCGCCGACGGCGGCGTAGGCGGTAAAAGATTGGCCGTTGCCCGCGTTGCAAAAATATGCGGCAGGACATTTGTCCTGTTAATTGGGACGAAGCAGCGAAACCGTATCGGCGGATGGAGTGTCCGCGAAACGAAACCCTTTACGGACGGGGCGTAAAAGGCAGGAGGCCGTCTGAAACCCCGTTCGGGGGTTTTCAGACGGCCTCTGTCCATTTAATCCGCACCGACGGCGGCTTATATTTGGCAATCTGCCGCCAGACGCCGCGCTTCTTCCAGCCGCTCCTGCGTGCCGACGTCGAGCCACAATCCCGTATGGTGCGTGCCGCCGACGCGGTTTTGCGTCATGGCAAGGCGCAGCAGCGGCGCGAGTTTGGCCGCTTGGCGCGGCGGCGTTGCGGCGAAGAGTTCGGGGCGGTAGAGGCCGCAGCCGCTGAAGGTCAGACGCACGCCTTCGCCTTCGCTGTGCACGCGCCCGTCTGCCCGCAGGACGAAATCGCCTTCGGGATGGTGCGGCGGGTTGGCGGTGAGCCAGAGGTGGGCGAGGCCGTCTGAAAGCAGGGTTTCGGCCTGGTGCACGGCGGCGGCGAAGTCGATGTCGGTGAACACGTCGCCGTTGACGACCAAAAACGGTTCGTTCCCCAGCAGCGGCAGGGCGGTGGCGATGCCGCCCGCGGTTTCCAAACCCTGACCGCCTTCGGGCGAGTAGGCGATGGAGACGCCGTAGTCCGCGCCGCTGCCCAAACGCTCTTCGATTTGGCGGCCGAGCCAGGCATGGTTAATCACGATTTCTTCGATGCCCGCGGCTTTGAGGCGGCGCAGGTGCCAGCCGATAAGGGGCTCGCGCCCGACCTGCAACAGGGGCTTGGGCGTGGTGTCGGTAAGCGGGCGCATTCTTTCGCCGCGCCCGGCGGCCAGTATCATCGCTTTCATGGGGTCTTTCGTGTGTGCCGTCAGTCGGAAAACGCGGCATTGTATAGTGAGCCAAAATAAAAAATCTACGGCGTTGCTGCGCCTTAGCTCGAAGAGGGCGGTTTGCTAAGGCATTAAAAATGCCAAGCAAACCTGCCCCGTACTACCTGTACTGTCTGCGGCTTGCTGCCTTGTATCTTTTTTATTTTGACTCACTATACAGGCTGCGGCAGGCCGTCTGAAAGCGCGCGCTTGCCCAAACCGCCGCCGCGGCCTATCATCTGCGCCCCTTCGCACAGGAGAATGTTATGAAACTGCCCGTACTCTTCGTTGCCCACGGCAGCCCGCTCAATGCCGTGCGCGACAACGCCTACACGGAAGAGTGGCAAAACTACGGCGACGAGCTGCTCGACGAGTTCGACGGCGAAATCCGCGCCGTGCTGTGCGTTTCTTCGCAATGGGTGACGGAAGGCAGCCGCGTCACCGCCGCCGCCGAGCCGCCCACCCTGCACGATTTTTCGGGTTTCCCGCCCGAGCTGCACGAAATCCGTTACCCCGCCGCAGGCAGTCCCGAGTTGGCGGAGCGCGTCTGCGCCCTGCTGGGAGCGGAGGCCGACGCGCAGCGCGGCATCGACCACGGCGCATGGACGGTGCTCAAACGCCTGATTCCCGACGCTTCCGTCCCCGTCGTCCAGCTCAGCCTCGACCGCCGCCTGAACGCGCAGGGGCATTTCGATTTGGCCGGCAAACTCGCGCCGCTGCGCAAAGAAGGCGTGCTTGTCGTTGCCACCGGCCACACCGTTTCCAATCCGCAGTTGCAGGACTGGCAGCATCCCGACCGCCCGGGCAACGCCTATCCGTGGGCGGATCTGGCGCGCGAGCTGATTAACAAATGGGCAAACGGCCGCCGTTACGACCGCCTGCTCGACGAGGAAAACTACCCCGTCGCCATCCGTCAGGCGCTGCACGACCGCCGCTGCTTCTATCCCTTGCTCTACGCCCTCGCCCTGCGCGGCGAAAAAGAGCCGCTGGAATTTTTTAACGACGAAATCGTCGGCAAATCGCTGTCCATGACGTCGCTGATTATCGGCTTTTTGTAAGAACCCGCATCCGTACGCAAAGACAAAAAGGCCGTCTGAAAACTTTTCAGACGGCCTTTTGGCGTTTCAGACGGCCTTACATGGCCTTTTTTATCAGCTTCACGTCTTTGAGCGCTTCGGCCAGACGGGCGTTGCCCGCGGTGGCGCTGTTGGCGCAGACGGTGTAGAGATTTTCGGGATGATAGATGGCGATGCAGTTTTCGCTGCTGCCGTCAGCCTGCGTGAAGGAATAGTCCATGCGGTTTTCGGTGGCCGCGCCCGCTTTCAGGTCGGCCAGTTCTGCCGCCTGCAAGGCGCTTTTCAGGCCGGCATAGTATTCTTTGGCGGGTTTGGCGGGTTTGCCCAAATCGATAACGGAGAGCGTGATGTCGGCGTCTTCGTCGCGTTGCAGCAGCGTCACTTCTTCGGCGCTGGTGCCTTCGGGCAGCAGCCCGGCGTTGCCGCTTTGGTCTTGGAAATTGCCGGTAACGGAAATGCTGACCGCGCCGTCGCGGCTGGTAAGCGTTTGTGCCGAAACGGCGGGTGCGGGCGCCTCGGCCGCAGCTTCGGAAGCGGCAGCGGGCGCGGCGTCGGCGGATTGCGGGTTGCTGACTTTGGTGTCGCAGGCGGCCAGCGCGAACAGGGCGGCGGCAGCAAGGGCGGCGGATCGGATGTTCATGACGGTGTTTTCCATAGAGTGTGTCGTTTGCAGAGCGCGGAGTATAGCAAATAATCCGTTTGCCATGGCGCGGCGCGGGCGTTTTCCCGCGTATGCCGTTTCAGATGGCCTTGTTGCATTCTGCCGACAGCGGGGAAAAATAATGTGATTTGTTCCTGTTTTGGTTGGCAGCGGCGCAACCGTCCTTTATATTCCGGCTTTGTAAATTTTGCTTTACATAATTTCAAGGAGACCCGATGAAACGCAACCCCTTCCCCCGTTCCGCCCTGGCCGTGCTGCCGCTGGCGCTTGCTGCCGCTTTTGCGCAGGCCGACACCGCAGCCGACGAAGGCGGAGAACTGGAAACCGTCTATGTCAGCGCCCAGCGCCAGCTCCAACAGTCGCTGGGCGTGTCGCGCATCACCGCCAAAGACTTGGAAACCCGCCCTGCGGTAAACGACATCTCCGACATCGTGCGCACCATGCCCGGTGTCAACCTCACCGGCAATACCGCCTCGGGCGAGCGCGGCAACAAACGCCAGATCGACATCCGCGGCATGGGGCCGGAAAACACGCTGATTCTGATCGACGGCCGCCCCGTCACCTCGCGCAACGCCGAACGCTACAGCTGGCGCGGCGAGCGCAACACGCGCGGCGACAGCAACTGGGTGCCGCCCGAAGAAATCGAATCCATCAGCGTATTGCGCGGCCCCGCCGCCGCCCGCTACGGCTCGGGCGCGGCCGGCGGCGTGGTAAACATCGTTACCAAAAAAGTCAGCAACGAATGGCACGGCTCGCTCAACCTGTTTACCAACCGCCCGCAGGACAGCAAAGAAGGCAAAACCAACCGCATCGGCTTTAACGTCAGCGGCCCCGTTGTCCAAGACAAACTCGGCTTCCGCCTCTACGGCAGCCTCAACAAAACCGATGCCGACGCGGCAGACATCAACCCGACCGTCGTCAGCTACGTCAACCGCGGCGGACGCCTGGTACGCACCGAAACACTCGGCGCAGGCCGCGACGGCGTGCGCAACCGCGACATCGCGAGCCGTCTCGCCTGGCGCATCACGCCCGAGCAAACCCTGACCTGGGACACCATGTACAGCCGCCAGGGCAACATCTACGCGGGCGACAACCAAAACAACAACCCCGACGATTTCACCAAATCGCTCTACGGCGAAGAAACCGCCATCCTCAAACGTACCAGCAGCGCGCTCGTCCACGAAGGCGTCTGGAACTGGGGCGACACCAAAGTCACCGCCCAGTTCGACCGCACCGAAAACGAACATTTGGTGGAAGGTCTGATGGGCGGCCCCGAAGGCCGTTACCAATCGCCCAAACAGTTCACCGAAAGCACCCTGAAAACCGGCCGTTTTGCCGCCGAAGCCAATATCCCCTTCAAACTGGGTGCGGAGCACGTCGTTACCGTCGGCACGGAATACATCCGCGACCAACTGGACGACCAAAGCTCAATGACACAAGGCTTTACCGACCAAGGCAAAACCGACGTCTTTGCAGGATTGGGTACCAACCGTGCAGGCAGAAACAGCCAGAAAAACTTTGCCCTCTATGTCGAAGACCATATCGATCTCAACGGCGGCAGCACCAAGCTGATTTCCGCCCTGCGCTTCGACCACAACAGCAAATCGGGCGGCAACTGGAGTCCCGCATTCAACTTCGTACAGCGCATCGGCGAAGGCTGGAACATCAAAGGCGGCATCGCCCGCGCCTACAAAGCGCCCAACCTGTACCAAAGCAACCCCAACTACATCCTCTACACACGCGGCCAAGGCTGTAAAGTCGGCACCCCCAACACCATCCGCTGCTACCTGATCGGCAACGAAAACCTGAAACCCGAAACCAGCCTGAACAAGGAAATCGGCTTCGAGTTTGCCCGCAACGGCTATCTGGCATCGGCAGCCTACTTCCACAACGACTACCGCAACAAAATCGTTGCCGGCGACGAACCCGTTGCCCTGAGCAACCTCGGCAACTACCTCTACCGCTGGGCGAACGCCAAAAAAGCACTGGTGGAAGGCTTCGAGGGCAACCTCACCCTGCCGCTGCACAGCACCTTGAAGTGGACGACCAACTTCACCTATATGCGCAAATCGGTGAACAAAGACACAGGCAACCCCCTGTCGGTGATTCCGAAATACACCGTCAACAGCAGCCTGAACTGGCAGCCGAACGAAAAATTCGACGCCGCCCTCAACGTTACCTACTACGGCAAACAGGAATCGCGCGGCGTCAAAGAAAACAACAAGGACAGCTATGAAAACCTGACCAGCCACACCGTCAGCCCCTACGGCCTGGTCGGCATCAACGCAGGCTACCGTTTCAATAAAAACCTCAATGCCCGCGTCGGCATCAACAACCTGTTCAACAAACAGCTCTACCGCAGCGCCAACAACGCCAGCGCGCAAACCTACAACGAACCCGGCCGCGCCTTCTACGGCAGCCTGAAAATGTCGTTCTAAACAGGTTTGGACTTCAAAGGCCGTCTGAAACCCGATTCCGGGTTTCAGACGGCCTTTTTCAAACTGAGGCCAGAGTGGAATGCCTGATAAAAACATCCAGCCCGAACCGCACTGAAACGGCGTTTTCACAACACCGTACAGCAACCGTATTCCCACCTGTCGGCCAACGCGTAAGGCGTGTGCCGCAGGCACTCACGTTTTTCCCAATGTTGGTGCAACCGCGTGCCCGCCGTCTGCAAACCCGGCGCGACAGCTTGTGCGTTTGCCCGTATCATCCGCTCCGTAGTGCTTTTCAGACGGCATCCGCGCCCAAGCGGTGTGCGGCCGTCTGAAAAGTTCCTGTTCCCCTTTTCAGACGGCCTCGATTGTAAAAGGCCGTCTGAAACCGTCCGCCACAAAGGAAACCCGCCATGAAATCCGTCCTCCTGCTCAACGGCCCCAACCTCAACCTGCTCGGCACGCGCGAGCCGCAGATATACGGCAGCACGACACTTGCCGATATCGAAAAACACATTGCCGCACTCGGCGCACAGCTCGGCGTGGCCGTTGCCTGTTATCAGAGCAACAGCGAAGGCGAGCTGGTCGGCCGCATCCACCGCGCGCGCGAAGAGGGTGCGGCCGCCGCCATTGTCAATGCCGGCGCCTACACCCACACCAGCGTCGCCCTGCGCGACGCACTGGCCGGCACCGCGCTGCCCTTTGTCGAAGTGCATATTTCCAATGTGTACAAACGCGAAGCCTTCCGCCACCACTCCTATCTGTCCGACATCGCGCTGGGCGTGATTGCCGGGCTGGGCGTGTACGGCTACGAAGCCGCCCTGCGCTTTTTGGTAGAGACAAAGGCCGTCTGAAAGCGCGTTTTATAGTGAGCCAACACAAAAATCTACGGCGTTGCTGCGCCTCGCCGTACTATATGTACTGTCTTCGGCTTGCTGCCTTGTATCTTTTTTATTTTGACTAACTATATCCTTTTCAAGGAGAAACATTATGTTAGGAGCAGCCATCGGCGATATTGCCGGCTCGCGGTTTGAGTTTGACAACTGTCGCAGCACCGATTTCGAACTGATTCATCCCGATTGCAGTTTCACCGACGACACCATCTGCACCGCCGCCGTGGCCGACTGGGTGGCGCAGGGCTGCGGCGGTAATTTGTCGCGGATTCTGCAAGACTGGTGCCGCCGCTATCCGCACCCCAAAGGCAGCTACGGCGGCATGTTCGGCCGCTGGATCGGCATGGCCGAGCCGCAGCCTTATAACAGCTGGGGCAACGGCTCGGCCATGCGCGTGTCCGCCGTGGGCTGGGCGTTCGGCAGTCTGGACGAGGTGCTGCACTATGCCGCCGAATCCGCCGCCGTCACCCACAACCACCCCGAAGGCATCAAAGGCGCGCAGGCCGTGGCCGCCGCGATTTTCTGGGCGCGCTGCGGGCGGGACAAAGCCTTTATCCGCCACGAAATCCGCGAGCGTTTCGGCTATGCTTCGGATGCGGGCTGCGACGCCATCCGAGCGGCCAACACCTTCGACGAAAGCTGCATGAAAACCGTGCCCGACGCGCTGGCGGCGTTTTTCGAGAGCGAAAACTTCGAACACGCCGTGCGCCTTGCCGTGTCGCTGGGCGGCGATTCCGACACCATCGCCGCCATCACCGGCAGCATCGCCGAGGCATACTACCGCGACATCCCCGCCGCAACCGTGCGCCAAACCCTGGCCGTGCTGCCCGAAGACATCGCCTGCGTTTTGCAGGCGGTGAAAGAAGCCGCGCCGTCGGTTTGAAACGGCGGATTGCGGATTGAGGCAGTCTGAAAAGCAGAAAACCGCCTTTTCAGAAACCTCATCCACGCACAGGCAGGAATCTTGGTAATCTTGTCAGATAGTTGTTTCTTCAGTAATTTTCGAATTTTGGAGAAGATTCCCGCCTGCGCGGGAATGACGTCGGCGGGGATTTCGTGGGGCGTGTCGCCCGAGGCGGCGCACGCATTCTATGCCGTGCAACGAATCCCTATGGCTTGCCGGTCAGTCGAGACCGCGTGCGTCGCTGCGCGGCACACCCTACATCAGCGGCAGAGGCCGTCTGAAAACCTGAAAACGGGTTTCAGACGGCCTAGGGCGTGTTGACAATCAGCCTTGCGGCGGTATTTTTGGTAAAAATCCACGCCTGCCGCGTCAAAAATGCTCGCAAGATGTCCAATCTTGCTGCGCTTTTTTCCTTGCAGGCGCGAATTTTTCCTCAAAAAACCGCTTCGCAAGCTGATTATCAACACACCCTAGGCAGATGGGGAATGGCGGCGAAAGCGAAGATGATGATAAAGATGCCCGCGATACGGGCGCGGCAGCGTTACCCTGCAATACAGGGACTGGCAGGTTGTTTCAGACGGCCGTCTGTGGCAGGTCGTCGGCTTTATGCCCGAGGGATCGGCGGCAACCGCCTTCTCCCTGCGGTTCTACCGCGCCGTCCTCGCCGAAACCGTCCGCCGTTATCCCGACGAAATCCAAGGCTTCGTGCTGAAAAGCGACGATTGGGAGTATCCGCGGCGCGAATGGGTGGACGGGTGCACAAAGGCCGCCTGAAAACGGTTTATGCGAAGCCGTAATCCGTCAGGCCGTCTGAATGCGTTGCCGCATCTGCTTGGCGGCGGGGAAGGCCGTCTGAAAACATCGCATCCCGAAAGGGGGCAGACGTTTTCAGACGGCCTTTTGTTTCGAGTGGTTTAAAACCCGGCCTGTCTTTCGAGCTGTTCGACCAGTTGCGGGTCGAGGCGGAAGGCGTCGGCCAGTTGCGAGAGGAAGACGATTTCTTTGCGCGAGAGTTCGCCGCACACCATGCGGGCGGCAAGGTAGGCTTCGGCTGCGGCGGCGGTGTTGCCGCCTGCCAGGGCGGCCAGTTCGGCGGGGGCGGCAGGGTTGCGGGTTTCGGCCAGCAGCCATTGGCTCTCTTCGCTGCTGCCGCTTTCCTGTTCGATCAGGCTGCGTTCGGTTTCGTCTATGCTGCCGTCGGCCGCGGCGGCGGCAATCATGGTTTTGAGGATGAGGCGGCCGCTGTCTTCGCTTTGCGTGCCCTGCGGCGCGAAGGCGTTTTGCGCGGGCGGGGTTTCGGTGTTGCGGCTTTGCTGCCAGCTTTGGTAGGCGTGGTAGGCCAGTGCGCCGAGGGCGGCGGACGAGCCGGTTTTCAGCAGGTTTTTGCGGGTTTTTTTGCCCAGCAGCATGGAGGCGAGGCCGACTGCGGCCGTGCCGCCGCCGATTTTGCCGAGCAGGTTTTTGTCGCCGGCGGTTTTTTGTACGCCGTCGAGTACTTGGTTGAGCAGGTTTTGGAAGTTCATGGTGCTGTCCTTTCGGTTGGGTGGGATGCCGTCTGAAAACCGGTTTGACGGGTTTTCAGACGGCCTCTGAGCGGTTTAGGCTTCGGCGAACGCGCGTTTCACTTCTTCGGCGATGGCGGCGATGCCTTGTTCCAGCGTTGCTTCGTTTTGGGCGATGCTGATGCGGATGCATTCGCGGGCGTGGGGGTAGTCGGCAGTATCGAAGCCGATAAAGAAGGGCTCGCCGGGGATGATGAGGGTGCCGCGTGCTTTGAGGCGCTGGTAGAGGGTTTGCGCGGGGACGGGCAGGCCGGGGAAGTTGAGCCAGAGGAAGATGGCGCCTTCGGGTTGGTGGATAAGCAGGCGCTCTTTCAGGTTGCCTGAAAAGTGTTTTTTGAGAATGGAGACGGCGAGATCGGCCTGTTTTTGGTAGAAGGGTTGGATTTCGTCGGCGGAGAGCTGTTGCAGTTTGCCGCTTTCGATTAGGGGGGCGGCGATGGCGGCACCGAAGCGGGTGGGGGCGAGGTTGGTGATGGCGTTCAGGCTGCCGATTGCGCGGATAACTTCGGGGGCGGCGACGACGATGCCGGTGCGCACGCCGGGTAGGCCGGTTTTGGACAGGCTGAAACAGAGGATGATGTTGTCGTGCCAGGTAAGGCGGGCGGGGACGTGGATGATGTCGGGAAAGGGCAGGCCGTAGGCGTTGTCGATGATGAGTGGGATGTGGTGGGCGCGGGCAAGGGCGTCGAGGCGTGCCATTTCGTCGTCGGTGAGGACGTTGCCGCTGGGGTTGGTGGGGCGGGAGCAGCAGATGGCGCCGATTTGGCCGTTTTGCAGTTCGGGCAGGTTTTCGAGGGCGGGGAAGTCGACGCGGTATTTGAAGAAGCCGTCTTGGCCTTGGTATTGTGTGTGCTCGATTTGCGGGGGGACGGAGATGAAGCGGGGGGCATCGATGTGGGCGTCGGCGTAGCCGATGTATTCGGGGGCGAAGGGAAGCAGGATGGATTTGTCGTTGTTATCGTCGAATGGGCCGCCGAACAGGTTGAAGAGATAGAAGAAGGCGTTTTGCGAGCCGTTGGTCAGGGCGATGTTTTCTTCGCCGATGTCCCAGCCGTATTGGCGGCGGAAGTAGGCGGCCAGGGCGGCGATCAGGCGGGCGTCGCCCTGCGGGGTGGAGTAGTTGGCGAGGCTTTCGATGGCGGCGCCGTTGTCGGCGATTTGGCGCAGGGTGTCGGCGAAAGCCTGCTGCACGGCGGGAATGTGGGCGGGGTTGCCGCCGCCGAGCATATTGACGGGTTTGCCTTCAGACAGGGCACGGCCGAGGTCGTCCATCAGTTGCAGGATGCCGCTTTGGCGGGTGAATTTTTGGCCGAATCGGGAGAATTGCATGGCTGGGCTTTCGTGGGTTGCTTGGCGGCGGATTATAACAAGGAGGCCGTCTGAAAACCGCAAACACGGTTTTCAGACGGCCTTTCGCTGCGGGATGCTTATTTCAGCGGGCTGGTCGTCCAGATGTTGCGGTAGGAGACGTAGCTGATTACCGGAAGCAGCGGAAACACGACTGCATAAAACAGCAGCAGACCGGCCGCAAATATCAGGTTGTTGTGTTCGACTGTCATTTTGGCGGTTTTGAACAGCAACAATGTCACTGCGCCATATCCCAGCACGAGCGTTATCAACAGAAAGACGCCCAGCTGGGCAATATTTTTCAGGCTGCCCGTCAGACTCATCCACATGGCTTTGGCGGCGGGCACGCCTTGCAGCATAATCAGCGGCAGCGACATCCAGTTGCACAGGAAAAACAGGGGGACGATGCCGAAAAGTGCCCAAAAAATCCTGCTCTCGCCGGGATTTTTCAGATTTGCCACTGCCATCAAACAGGCCGTCGCTGCCAAGAACCAAAACAGATACAGCCTCACCAATACCCATTTCCGTTCGCCAAAGCCGCTGAACAGGCGGCCGAACACAAACGAGCGCTCTTCCGACACCCCCGCCGCTATCGAGACGAATCCGGCGGCAAAAAGCAGGGGCAGCATCTGTACAAATAAAAGAACCGCAAACGACAGCACATAAGCCCACCATTTATGCTGCGCCGTTGCCGTTTGTATATCCAGCGCGGCCATCGCAAAAAACGATCCCCATGCCATGACCACAATGCTGACCAGCATCAGCAGTATCGCCAAAATCCACTGGGGCAGCCTGCCGCCGACCAGCAGCAGCGTGTGTTTGAGCCATACTGCAATGTCGCCTATCGGCCGCCACGAAGGGGCATCGAGCAGATAGGGCACGCCGTTATCGTAGTCGCTGCCGTAGCCGCCGTAGCCGTAATAGTTTTCTGTGTCGCGCATGATGTTTTCCTTATTGATTGTTGATTGCTTTCGGGGCGCGCATTTTACAACGGAATATTTGGGAATCCGGTGTCCGCCGAGCGCAAAGGCCGTCTGAAAACTTTCAGACGGCCTTTTTGCTACAATGCCGCCTTTGCCCGCACCCGTATTCCCCATGAACAAACCTTCTCCCGGCCGGCGTTCCGCCTTTGCCGCCTACACCGACTCCCGCGCCATTATCCTGTTTTTCCTAGGCATTTCCGCCGGCATGCCCATTCTGCTGATTTTTTCCAGCCTGTCGCTGTGGCTGCGCGAGGCGGGCGTGGCGCGGGAGACGGTGACGATGTTCAGCTGGGCGGCGCTGGCCTATTCCTTCAAATTCGTCTGGGCGCCGCTGGTCAATTCCCTGCCGCTGCCGTTTTTGCACAAAATGCTGGGGCGGCGTCGCTCGTGGCTGCTGCTGGCGCAGGCGGGCGTGGTGTCGGCGGCGGCGGCGATGGCGATGGTCGACCCCGCCGATCCGCAGGCTCTGCGGCTGATGGCGGCCGCGGCGGTGCTGCTGGGTTTTTCTTCGGCGACGCAGGACATCGTTATCGACGCCTACCGCATCGAGGCGGCGGCGGGCGATGCGGCGATGCAGTCGGTGATGTCGGCAACGTATAGCGCGGGCTACCGCATCGGCATGGTGGTGTCGGGGGCGGGGGCGTTGTTTCTGGCGGCGAAACTGGGCTCGGCGGCAGAACATTATTCTTATGAGGCGTGGCGGCAGACTTATCTGGCGATGGCGGCGGTAATGGCGGCGGGTGTGCTGACGACGCTGCTGATGCGCGAGCCGGAAGCGGCTGCTGCCGTGCAAACGTCTTGCCCGCCGCTCGACCATCTGCGGCTGGTGCTGCTGTTTTTGGGCGCGGTGTCGGCTTTTGTCGCCGCCTTCGTTTGGGTCGGCGGCCTGCTGCCGAAGGCGGACGGCGCTTTGTCGGGCCTGGCGTGGGAGACGCTGCGGCTGGCCGCGGCGTTGGCCTCGGCGGCGGCGGCGGGTGCGCTGCTGGTGACGGCGAAAGTCGCGCCCGCCGCTTTGGCCGTGCAGACCTGGGTATCGCCCGTAACCGATTTTTTCCGCCGCTACGGCCGCTCAGCCCTGCTGCTTCTGGCCTTAATCGGCCTCTACCGCATTTCCGACATCGTGGCGGGCGTGATTTCCAATGTTTTCTATCAGGACTTGGGCTTCAGCAAAGAGGAAATCGCCTGGGCGGTGAAGACCTTCGGCGTGCTGATGGCGATTGCGGGCGGTTTTGTCGGCGGCGCGCTGTCGCAGCGTTATTCGCTGATGAAAATGATGATGCTGGGCGCGGTGCTGGCGGCGGCCACCAACCTGCTCTTTGTCGCCCTGGCCTACCAAGGCCGCGATCTGACGCTGATGTATCTGGCCGTCGGCAGCGACAATCTTGCCTCGGGGCTGGCGGGCGCGGTGTTCGTCGCCTTTTTGTCGGTGCTCACCAATATCCGCTTCACCGCCGTGCAATATGCCATTTTGAGTTCGCTGATGACCCTGTTGCCGAAAACGCTGGGCGGCTACTCGGGCACGATGGTGGAAAGCATAGGCTACCCCGGCTTCTTCCTCTTCACCGCCCTGCTCGGCCTGCCCGTGCTGCTGCTGGTGTATCTGGTGGACAAAAAGATTTACCGCAACAATCAGGCCGTCTGAAAAGGCCGTTCCCGCCTATACCCCTTCGGGGCATAAACGCGGGAATGACGTTTCTGAAAGGAAAACCCATGACGCAAACCCCGCTCTACGCCGTGTTCGGCAACCCGGTCGCCCACAGCAAATCGCCGCCCATCCACCAAATGTTTGCCGCGCAGGAAGGCGTGCAAATCGTTTACGAGCGCCGCCTGTCGCAGCCCGACACCTTCGCCTGCGACATCGCCGCGTTTTTCGCCGCAGGCGGCGCGGGCGCCAACGTTACCCTGCCGTTCAAAACCCAAGCCCTCGCACTGGCGCACGAACAGTCCGAACGCGCCGCCGCCGCCGGTGCGGCCAATACCCTCATCCTCCTTTCAGACGGCCTTATCCGCGCCGAAAACACCGACGGCCTCGGTCTCGTCTGCGACATCACGCGCAACCTCGGCATTTCCCTCTGCGGCAAACGCATCCTCGTCCTCGGCGCGGGCGGCGCCGTGCGCGGCGTACTGCAACCCCTGCTGGGCGAAAACCCCGCAGAACTCGCGATTGCCAACCGCACCCACGCCAAAGCCGAAGCCCTCGCGCGGCAGTTCGGCATCGCCGCCGTGGAAACAGGCCGTCTGAAAAGCGGCTTCGACATCATCGTCAACGGCACATCGGGCAGCCTCTCCGGCCAAACCCCCGACATCCCCGCCGCCGTCTTCCAAAACTGCGCCCTCGCCTACGACATGGCCTATGCCGACACCGCCACCGCCTTTCAGACGGCTGCAGCAAAAAATGGCGCGGCACAAACCGCCGACGGCCTCGGCATGCTCGTCTGCCAGGCCGCCGAGTCCTACCGCCTCTGGCGCGGCTTCGCCCCCGACACCGCCCCCGTTATCGCCGCATTGCGAAAGGCCGTCTGAAAATGCTCAAATGGATACTTGCCCTGCCCTTTGCCCTCTTCATCCTCTTTAACGCCTATGTCTACGGCAGCATCCTTACCTTCCGCGCCGTCGCCCCGCACCACAGCGCCTTCATGACCGCCCGCATGGCCGAGTTCCGCCGCGAAGGGCGCGACATCCCCCTCGACTACCGCTGGCGCGCCTACCCCGACATCTCCGCCAACCTGAAAAAAGCCCTTATCGCCTCCGAAGACGCCGCCTTCGCCGAACACGGCGGCTTCGACTGGAACGGCATCCGCAACGCCATCAAACGCAACGAAAAAAGCGGCAGAATCAAAGGCGGCGGCTCCACCATCAGCCAGCAGCTGGCGAAAAACCTGTTTTTGAGCGAATGGCAGAGCTACATCCGCAAAGGCGAAGAAGCCGCCATCACCGCCATGCTCGAAGCCACCACCGACAAAGACCGCATCTTCGAGCTCTACCTCAACATCATCGAATGGGACTACGGCGTCTACGGCGCGGAAGCCGCCGCACAAAAGTTCTACGGCAAACCCGCCGCCAATCTCAGCAAACAGCAGGCCGCCGCCCTCGCCGCCCGCGTCCCCGCCCCGCTGTACTACGCCGACCACCCGCAAAGCAAACGCCTGCGCAGCAAAACCAACATCATCCTGCGCCGCATGGGTTCCGCCGCGTTGCCCGAAGAATAAGCAAAAGAAAAGGCCGTTCCAGCGTAGGCGGGAACGGCCTTTTCTTTGCGCCGCTGTTTTTAACTTCGTTGAAGCTGCGCTTTCAGACGGCCTTTTTTCCCATGAGTAGGGTGTGTGCCGCAGGTACGTACGCGGTTTGAGAATGGGTAAAAAGGCCGTCTGAAACGTCCGGCGGCGAAAGCACGCTTGTTCCCGCGTCCGCAGGCGTTTTGCCATTTTCTGCCGTTTTCGCATTTCAAACGAAGCGCAGACAAATTTTCTTCATCTTGTGCAGTATAAAATTTCAAAGCCGAAAATTTTACCTTGTGCGGCTTTGCGTTAAACTGCCGCCGTTTGAGATTACAGAGGCCGTCTGAAAAGGCGGAAAAAACATGTCTGAAAACACACCAAACACTCCCGCAGTTTCCACCTGGCAAACCCGCCTGCGCGCGCTGGGGCCGGGCATCCTGATGGCTTCGGCCGCCATCGGCGGTTCGCACCTGATCGCCTCGACGCAGGCGGGCGCGCTCTACGGCTGGCAGCTGGCGCTGATTATCGTGCTGACCAATCTGTTCAAATATCCTTTCTTCCGTTTCAGCGCCCATTACACGCTCGACAGCGGCAAGAGCCTGATTGAGGGCTACGCCGAGAAAAGCCGCGCCTATTTGTGGGTGTTTCTTGTGATGTGCTTTTTGTCGTCCACCATCAGCACGGGCGCGGTGGCGCTGCTGACTGCCGCCATCGTCAAAATGGCCGTGCCTTCGCTGCCGTTTTCCGTCGGCGTGTTGTCGGTGGTTGTGGTCGGCTCATGCGTGCTGATTCTGCTCACCGGCCGCTATAAGGCTTTGGACAATCTGTCGAAAATCATTGTGGTCAGCCTCAGCATCACCACCGTGGCCGCCGCCGCCATCGCCGCCTCGAAAGGCATGCAGATGAAGCCCGATTTTGTCGAACCCTCGCCGTGGACGCTGGCGGGACTCGGCTTCATCATCGCCCTGATGGGCTGGATGCCCGCGCCGATTGAAATTTCCGCCATCAATTCGCTGTGGGTAACGGCCAAGCAGAAAAGCGACCCCGCCAGCTACCGCGACGGCATGTTCGATTTCAACGTCGGCTACATCACCAGCGCGGTGCTTGCCGTCGTTTTCCTCGCGCTGGGCGCATTCGTGCAATACGGCAACGGCGAGGCGGTGCAGATGGCGGGCGGCAAATACGTCGGCCAGCTTATCAATATGTACACCGGCACCATCGGTGCGTGGTCGCGGCCGCTGGTCGGCTTTATCGCCTTCGCCTGCATGTTCGGCACAACGATTACCGTCATCGACGGCTATGCCCGCGCCGTGGCCGAATCCGTGCGCCTTGTGCGCGGCCGCGAAACCTTCCGTACGCGCGAACTTCTGGCCTGGATAGGCTGGGTGTCCTTCTCCGGCCTCGCCCTGATTTTGTGGTTCGACAGCGCGCTGGCCGAACTTTTGAAATTCGCCATGATTTCCGCCTTCCTCGCCGCCCCCGTTTTCGCCTGGCTCAACTACCGCCTGGTGCGCGGCGACAAAAAACACAGGCTCACCCCCGCCATGAACGCGCTGGCCGTGGTCGGGCTGGTGTATCTGGTCGGCTTCGCCGTGCTGTTTGTGTTGAACGAAAGCGGCATCCTTGCTTAATTAGCGCAGGCGAAAGGCCTCTGAAACCGCTTTTCACTCCGTTGAAGATGCGCTTTCAGACGGCCTCCTGCTGCCTGACGGGCGCATTCGGGCGCGGCAAGGCCGTAGATTTTTTATTTTGACTCACTATACAATCGCGGCTGAACCAACCTGCCCCAACGCCATGCAAAGCCTCGTTTTCTTCCTTTTCCGCCTCTTTGCCGCCCTGCCGCTCAAAGTCCTGCACCGCATCGCCCACTTCTGGGGCGGCCTTGCCTTTTACATCCTGCGCGAAGACCGCGACCGCATCCGCGCCAACCTGCAAACCGCCGATTTACCGAGTGGCGACGCAGCCGTCAAAACCATTCTGCGTGAAACCGCCAAAGGCGGCTTGGAGCTGCCCGTCGCCTTTTTCAGACGGCCTGAAGAAATCGAAGCCCTCTTCAAAGCGGTACACGGCTGGGAACACGTCGGACAGGCGCTGGCCGAAGGGCGCGGCCTGCTTTTTATCACACCGCATCTGGGCAGCTACGATCTGGCTGGGCGCTACATCAGCCAGCGTCTGCCCTTTCCGCTGACTGCCATGTACAAACCGCCGAAAATCAAAGCTTTCGACGCCGTGATGCAGGCGGGGCGCGTGCGCGGCAAGGGCAAAACCGCGCCCACCAATATCCAGGGCGTCAAACAAATCATCAAAACCCTGCGCGCGGGCGAAGCGGCCATCGTCCTGCCCGACCACGTTCCCGCGCCGGAAGAGGGCGGCGACGGCGTTTGGGCGCCCTTCTTCGGCCGCCCCGCCTACACCATGACCCTTGCCGGCAAGCTCGCGCAGGTGAAAAACGTCGCCGCCTTTTTCTTCTGCGGCGAGCGCCTGCCCAACGGGCAGGGCTTTGTCCTCCACATCGAACCCCTGCGCGGCACGCTCAACGGCGACAAGGCACACGACGCCCGCATCATCAACGAAAACACCGAATACTGGATACGCCGCTTCCCGCAGCAATATCTCTTCGCCTACAACCGCTACAAACAGCCCGCCGGTGCGCCCGAGCCGCCCGTAGCGGCAGAATAAAACGAGGCCGTCTGAACGCTTTCAAACGGCCTGCAATACAAACAGCGTTATGCTTATTAAGGACTTAAAAATAAGGTCATTACATTAAGGGAGTGAAAAAAATGTCGAATCCGTTTTTATTGAAACTGCTTTTGATGCTGGCAGCCGGCTATCTGATCGGCCTGACGGCGCGCGCGCTGCTGCCGGGCGACAACGGCATGGGCTTTTTGCGCACCTGGCTGCTGGGCACGGTCGGCGTGCTGACGGCTTACGGCGTCTGCTATTTCTTCGGCTGGCTCGAGTTTTACCACCGCAACATCTACACTTCTGTCGCCGCCATCCTGCTTGGTACGATGGTTTGGATTCCCTTGTTCCGCCGCAGGGCGTAAGACTTGCTTGCAGCTTGGCACGAAAAGGCCGTCTGAATGCTTTCAGACGGCCTCTGTGTATGTTTGAACAGGTTTTAAAACGTATAACCCGTCTGCAAATCATCATCGCCGACCAAATCGACCAAAAGCGCGTAAAGCGGCGCGAGGTCGGCATAGCGGCGCGAAGTGCGGCGCAGATAGTTGAGAAAGCGCGGGATTTCGGGGCGGTATTTGTCTTTGCCGTCGCGGTAGTAGAGCCGCGCGAAGATGCCGGCCACTTTCAAATGCCGCTGCACGCCCATCCATTCAAACCAGAGGTAAAACTCGTCAAAATCCTGCGGCACGGGCAAACCGGCGGCGCGGGCCTTTTCCCAGTAGCGGATAACCAAATCCAACACAAACTCTTCTTCCCATTCAATAAAGGCGTCGCGCAGCAGCGAAACCAAATCGTAGGAAATCGGGCCGTAGAGCGCGTCTTGGAAATCGAGCACGCCCGGGCGGCCGCGCGTGAGCATCAGGTTGCGGACGATGTAGTCGCGGTGCACATACACTTTGGGCTGCGCCAAAAGCGGCGGCAATAAGGTATCGACTGCCTGCTGCCAGAGTTGGCGCTGCTTGAAATTCAAGGGTTTGCCCAGCTCTTTGGCGGCAAACCATTCGGGAAACAGATTGATTTCGCGCAACATGGTTTCGCGGTCGTATTCGGGCAGCACATCGGGCTTGGAGGCCGTCTGAAGCGTAACCAATTCGTCGATGGCTTCGAGCAGCAGGGTTTTGTGCACGATCTCGCGCGTATCGTGCTGCATGGCGGCGAGGTAGGTAGTACTGCCCAAATCGCTGAGCGCCATAAAGCCATGCGCTTCGTCAACGTGCAAAACCTGCGGCACGTTTACCATATCAAACAGTTTTTGCACTTTGAGATAGGGCGCGACGCTCATTTTGTCGGGCGGCGCGTCCATGCAGATAATGGTTTGGCCGTCTGAAAACGCGGCACGGAAGTAGCGGCGGAAGTCGGCATCGGCGGCGGCGAAAGAGAGTTCGAAGGCTTGGTTCGGATAAACGGCGGCGAGCCAGTTTTTCAGTTCGGATTGGCGCTGCATGACGGTTTTTCGGTGAAACGGTGTTAGAATGGCCGCCATTTTAACCGTCAAAACCGCTTGGGTGATACTTTGGCACGTTTATTTTCAGTCAAACCGCTGGCGATCGCCGTGGGCATGGCCGCCGCTGCGGGCAGCGCCGCCGCCGCAACGTCCGCATTGGGCAGCACCTGCCCGCAATGCAAAGACGGCAAACCGGTTCAGACGGCCTCCCAACCCGAAAACGCCGTACGGCGCAGCGGCGAAGAAACGCTGCCCGCCGACTACACCCGCATCACCGCCGACGACGTGCGCGGCCAAACGGGCGTCGGCGTCGAAGCGCGAGGCGGCGTTATCATCGAACGCAACGCGCAGGTGCTCAACGCCGAGCGCGTCGTTTACGACCAGCCCGAAGACACCGTCAAAGCGGGCGAAGGCTTTATTTTGGACGATGCGGGCTCGACCGTGCGCGGCGACAAGCTGCAATACAACCTGACCGAAGGCAGCGGCACGGCGCAAAACGTCGAAATCGAAGCCGAGCGCGACGGCCGCCGTTTGCAGGCCGTCGGCAAAGAAGCCGAAATCGAACGCAAAAACCGCTACAAGCTCACCGACGTGCAGTTCAACACCTGCCAAAAGGGCGACGCATCGTGGTATATCGCCGCCGACAGCATCGACGCCGACTACGGCAAAGGCGTCGGCGTGGCCAAACACGCCAAACTCGTCTTCCACGGCGTGCCTGTGCTCTACACCCCGTGGGCGGATTTCCCGCTCAACGGCAACCGCAAAAGCGGCCTGCTCGTGCCCACCCTCAAAATCGGCTCCAACGGCACCGAAATCGACCAGCCCTATTATTTCAACCTCGCCCCCAACTACGACGCCACCCTCACCCCCGGCATCATCAGCGCGCGCGGCGTGCAGCTGGGCGGCGAGTTCCGCTACCTGCAGCCCAAATACAACGGCGAAATTGCCGGCAAATGGATGCCCGACGACCGCCGCAGCCGCCACAACAACCGCTACACCGCCCAATGGCGGCACACGCAGGACTTCGGCAAAGGCCTGAGCGGCAAAGTCGATTTCAACCAGGTCTCCGACGACGACTACTACCGCGATTTCTACAACCGCACCGACATCGCCCGCAACGTCAACCTCAACCGCGAAGCCCGTCTCGACTACAAAACCGACGTGCTTGGCGAGTGGCTCGAAGCCAATCTGAAAGTCCAGAAATACCAAACCCTCGCCAACGCCGACGGTTACAAAAACGAACCCTACGCCATCCTGCCGCGCCTGTCGGGCAGCTGGCAGAAAAACTTTGCCGGCAACCTCTTTTCCCTCAGCGGCCAGTACACCCGTTTTGCCCACGACAGCAAACAGGCAGGACAGCGCTTCGTCCTTTATCCCTCACTCAGCCGCAACATCCACAACGACTGGGGCTACATCCGCCCGAAAGTCGGCCTGCACTACACCCACTACATCCTCGACGGCTTCAACGACAAAAGCGGCCGCACCGCAGGACGCAGCATCCCCATTGCCAACATCGATGCGGGTATGGCCTTCGAGCGCGAAACCCGCTTCTTTGGCCGCGACCACATCCAAACCCTAGAACCGCGCCTGTTCTACAACTACATCCCCACCAAATCGCAGAACGACCTGCCCAACTTCGACAGCTCCGAAAACAGCTTCAGCTACGATCAGCTCTTCCGCGAAAACCTCTATTCCGGCAACGACCGCATCAACGCCGCCAACAGCCTCAGCCTCGCCCTGCAAACCCGCTATCTCGACCGCGCAAGCGGCGCCGAGCGCATACGCGCGGGCATCGGCCAGAAATTCTATTTCAAAAACGACAGCGTTTTGGCCGACGGCAACATCGGCAGCGGCAAACGCAACCGTTCCGACTGGATAGCCTTTGCCGACGGCGAAATCAGCCGCAGCGTCAGCGGCTACGCCACCGCCCACTTCAACGAAAACCAATCCCGCTTCGAGAACCTTGCCGCCGGCATCCGCTACACGCCCGAAGACGGCAAAACCCTGTCCGCCCGCTACCGCTACGGCCGCGACAAAGCCATCTGGCTGCAGGACGACGGCAGCTACTACCGCGACAAAATCAGCCAGATCGACCTCGGCGCGCAATGGCCGATTACCTCCAACCTCTACGCCCTCGCGCGCTACAACTACGCCCTCAACGTACGCAAGCCGCTCGACATCCTCGCCGGACTCGAATACAAAAACGACTGCGGCTGCTGGAGCGTCAGCGCCGCCGCCCAGCGCTACGTTTCCGGCTGGGATACCGAACGCAACAAACCGAGCTACAAAAACGCCTTCTTCTTCACCCTGCAACTGAAAAACCTGAGCAACATCGGCAACAAAGCCGACGAAACCCTGCGCCCGGCCATTCCGGGCTACAAAAAGACCAACGAGGTAGTCAAATGAAATCCCACACGAAAATCCTCGCTGCCGCCCTTATCGGCGCAGCCTTTCAGACGGCCTTTGCCGCCGACATCAAAACCGTGGACGGCATCGCCGCCGTAGCGGGCGACAGCGTCGTCACCATGAGCCAGTTCGAACGCGCGCTGGCGGAAGCCAAACGCCGTATCCCCGCCGCGCAGAGGCCGTCTGAAAACGAACTGCGCCGCCACGTCCTCGCCCAACTCGTCAACCGCGCGCTTGTCGTACAGGCGGGCAAACGGCGCGGCCTCTCCGCCAGCGAGGCCGAGGTAGACGAAGCCATCGCCCTGGCAGCCGCGCAAAAACACGTTTCCATCGACAAATTCTATGCCGACGCCTTGAAAGAAGGCGCGCCCAAGTCCGCCGTGCGCCGCGAAACCGCAGAGCAGATCATCGCCGAAAAAGTGCAGCAGCAGGCCGTATTGCAGAGCGCGCGCGTCAGCGACGCCGAAGTGGATGCCGCCATCGCCCGCGCGCAGCAGCAGGGCATCGCCATCCCCGCAGGCGAACCCGTGCGCCAATACCGCGCCCAACACATCCTGATCAAAGCCGAAAAAGAAAACGCCTCGGCCGCCGCCGAAGCCGTTATCCGCAAAATCCAAAACCAGGCCGCCGCCGGGCGCGATTTCGGCGAGCTGGCGCGGCAGTATTCGCAAGACCCCGGCAGCGCGCAGCAAAACGGCGATTTGGGCTGGTTCGGCGACGGCGTGATGGTGCCCGAATTCGAAAGCACGGTGAAAAAACTGAAAAAAGGCCAGATCAGCCGCCCCGTCAAAACCCAGTTCGGCTGGCACCTGATCAAGCTCACCGACACCCGCGAGGCGGGCACGCCCGAAGAGCGCCGCCGCAACGCCGTGCGCCAATACATCATGGAACAGAAAGCCGCCCAAGCCGGTTCGCAGCTCTTGCAGCAGCTGCACGAGGGCGCCTTTGTCGATGTGCGCCTGAAATAATCCGCCGCCATGCAGCAGGAGGCCGTCTGAAAACCCGCACAGGCATTTTCAGACGGCCTCACGCATATTTTCCTCCCTATCCGCTCCGGTAAAACCGCCATGAACCCAATCGAATACGCCCGCCGCTTTTCGCTTTTTCTTGCCCGCAACCTCGATTCAGGCCGTCTGAATGCCGACATTCTGCGCGTCATGACGGATAAGGTGCTCACCGCGCAGGATTTTCATGATTTTGCCGACTGGCCGGGCATTTTGGCGGCGGAAGACGAAGAAACGCTGGCGCAAAAGCTGCGCGAATTGCGCCGCTATGTGGTGGCGCAGATTATGGTGCGCGATTTGAACCGCATCAGCGATTTAAACGAAGTTACCCGTACGATTACGCTGTTTGCCGATTTTGCCGTCAATACCGCGCTGGATTTTGCCTATGCCTATTACCGCGATATGTACGGCACGCCCATCGGCCGCTACACGGGCGAAACGCAGCATTTGAGCGTGGTGGCGATGGGCAAGGCGGGCGGCTATGAGTTGAACGTGTCGTCCGACATCGATTTGATTTTCGTCTATCCCGAATCGGGCGACACTAACGGGCGGCGCGAGCGCGGCAATCAGGAATTTTTCACCAAAGTGGGGCAGAAACTGATTGCGCTCTTGAACGACATCACCGCCGACGGCCAAGTGTTCCGCGTCGATATGCGCCTGCGGCCGGACGGCGACTCGGGCACGCTGGTGTGCAGCGAAACCGCGCTGGAGCAATACCTGATTGCCCACGGCCGCGAGTGGGAGCGTTATGCGTGGTGCAAAGGCCGCGTGGTCACGCCGCACGCCAACGGCATCGCGGCTTTGGTGCGGCCGTTTGTGTTCCGCAAATATCTCGATTACGGCGCATACGAAGCCATGCGCGGCCTGCACAGCCAAATTCGCGCCGAAGTCGCCCGCAAAGGCATGGAAAACAACATCAAACTCGGCGCGGGCGGCATCCGCGAAATCGAGTTTGTCGCGCAGATTTTCCAAATGATACGCGGCGGCCAAAACCGCGCCCTGCAACTGAAAGGCACGCAGGAAACGCTCGCCGTGTTGGCCGAACAGGGCATCATGCCGTCTGAAACCGCGCAAACGCTGCTGGCGGCCTACCGCTTTTTGCGCGATGTCGAACACCGCCTGCAATATTGGGACGACCAACAAACGCAAACCCTGCCGCACAACCCCGAACAGCAGCAATTGCTCGCTGAGAGCATGGGCTTTGACAGCTACGCCGCCTTTTCAGACGGCCTCAACGCCCACCGCGCCGCCGTGTCCGCCGAGTTCGACAACATCCTTGCCGCGCCCGAAGAACAAAACGCCGCCCGCTTCGCCGCCCTGTGGCCGAACCCGCCCGCCGAACCCGACGCCCCCGTTTACGCGCAACTGGCCGAAGCAGGCTTCTCGCCGCAGGCCGTGGCAGGCCGTCTGAACAGCCTCGCCCGCAGCAGCCGCTACCGCAGCCTGTCGCCGCGCAGCCTGCGCCTTTTCGACACCCTCGTGCCGCAGGCTGCCGAAGCCGCCGCCGAATACCCCCGCCCCGACGACACCTTCTTCCGCCTCACCGACTTTCTCGAAACCGTCAGCCGCCGCCCCGCCTACCTCGCCTTCCTGCTCGAATACCCCAACGAACTCGCGCGCGTCGCCGCCCTGATGAGCCGCAGCGCCTGGATAGCGGGCTACCTGCAACAACACCCCGCCCTCCTCGACGAACTGCTCAGCGCCCAACTCACCGAAAGCCGCCCCGACTGGCCGCAGCTGCGGTGCGAGTTGGCCGCCGAACTCGATGCCTGCGAAGACGCCGAAGCGAAAATGGACGCCCTGCGCCGCTTCCGCCACGCCCGCGTTTTCCGTCTCGCCGTACAGGATTTGGCGGGCAAATGGACGGTGGAAGCCCTGTCCGACCAACTCTCCGAACTGGCCGACACCATCCTTACCCTCACCCTCGAACACGCCTGGCGCGAAATGCCGAAAAAACACCGCCAACACCCCGCCTTCGCCGTGATCGGCTACGGCAAACTCGGCGGCAAAGAACTCGGCTACACCTCCGACCTCGACCTCGTCTACCTCTACGACGACCCCCATCCCGATGCCGCCCACACCTACGCCCGCCTCGCCAACCGCCTCACCAACTGGCTCTCCGCCGCCACCGGCGCGGGCACGCTCTACCAAACCGACCTGCGCCTGCGCCCCGACGGCGACAGCGGCTTCATCGTCCACAGCCTCGCCGCCTTTGAAAAATACCAGCGCGGCCACGCCTGGACATGGGAGCACCAAGCCCTCACCCGCGCCCGCTTCGTCTGCGGCGATGCCGCCATTCAGACGGCCTTCGAACGCATCCGCAGCGACATCCTCACCCTGCCGCGCGACAGAGCCGCCCTCAAAAACGACATCCTCGCCATGCGCGAAAAAATCGCCGCCGCCCACCCGCCGCAGGATAACGACGTCAAATACGCACGCGGCGGCATCGTCGACGTCGAATTCACCGTGCAATACCTCATCCTCGCCCACGCCCGCGAATTTCCCGCCCTGCTCGACAACTACGGCAACATCGCCCTTTTGGGCACGGCGGCGGAAAACGGTCTCGCCGACCCCACCCTCTGCGGCCGAGCCCGCCGCGCCTACCGCCGCTTCCGCGCCTGCCAGCACAGCGCCGTCCTCGACGAAGCGCAAACCCCCGCCGCCGACAGCGAAACCCTCTCCGCCTACACCGCCGTGCGCGCCTTGCAGCGCCAAGTCTTCGGCACGGATGGGGAAGCGGAAGAGGCCGTCTGAAAGCGCCGCTTCAACAAAGTTAAAAAACAGCGGCGCAAAGAAAAGGCCGTCTGAAACCCGAAAACGGTGTTTCAGACGGCCTTTTTTATTTGGGGAATTACCTGCGGCTTGGTTGTGAAGAGGCCGTCTGAAAACTCTTTTGGCTTTCAGACGGCCTTGGCGTTTTATTCTTAATGGCGGAAGTGGCGCACGCCGGTGATGACCATCGCCATGCCGTGTTCATCCGCTGCGGCGAACACTTCTTCATCGCGTACCGAGCCTGCGGGGTGGATGACGGCTTTAATGCCCTGTTCGGCAATCACGTCCACACCGTCGCGGAAGGGGAAAAATGCGTCCGAAGCTGCGCACGCGCCGTTTAAATCCAAGCCGGCGTCCTGCGCTTTGCGGGCGGCGATGCGGGTGGAATCGACGCGGCTCATCTGGCCGGCGCCGATGCCGTAGGTTTGGCCGCCTTTGCCGAACACGACGGCATTGGATTTGACGTATTTGGCCACGTTCCACACAAACAGCAGGTCTTTCCATTCCTGCTCGGTGGGTTGGCGTTTGGACACGACTTTCAAATCTTCGCGGCGGATGCGGTGGATGTCGGGCGTTTGCACCAACAGGCCGCCGCCGACGCGTTTGAGCTCGAAGCGGTTGGCGCCGCTGTCAATCGGCACTTCCAGCACGCGCACGTTTTTCTTGGCGGCGGCGATTTCCAGCGCTTCGGCGGTGAACTTGGGCGCCATCAGCACTTCCATAAACTGGTTGTCGGTAATCTGCTTCACGGTGTCGCCATCGACTTCGCGGTTAAACGCGATGATGCCGCCGAATGCGCTGGTGGTGTCGGTGGCGTAGGCCAGGCGGTAGGCGGCAAGCGTGTTGTCGGCCACGGCCACGCCGCAGGGGTTGGCGTGTTTCACAATCACGCAGGCGGGCGCGTCAAACGATTTGACGGCTTCCCACGCGGCATCGGCATCGGCGATGTTGTTGTAGGACAGCTCTTTGCCTTGAAGCTGGGTGTAATTCGACAGGCAGCCTGAAAAAGGATAAACGTCGCGGTAAAACGCGGCGCGCTGGTGCGGGTTTTCGCCGTAGCGCATTTCCTGCACTTTGAGCCAGCTTTGGTTGAACTGCTGCGGAAATTCGCCGATTTCGGGTTCGCCCGCGAGTTTGTCGTCTGACAGCGAAGTCAGATAATTGGAAATCATGCCGTCGTATTGCGCGGTGTGGCTGAACGCTTTGCGCGACAGGTTGAAGCGGGTTTTGTCGCTGAGGCCGTCTGAAGATTTCAACTCGGCAATCACGGCAGCAAAGTCGGCGTTGTCGGTAACGATGGCGACGTGTTTCCAGTTTTTCGCCGCCGAGCGCACCATAGTCGGGCCGCCGATGTCGATGTTTTCAATCGCGTCTTCCAGCGTGCAGCCGGGCTTGGCGATGGTAGCGGCGAAGGGATACAGGTTTACAGCCACCAGGTCAATGTTGCCGATGCCGTGTTCCTGCATTTTGGCGACGTGTTCGGCCAAATCGCGCCGGCCGAGGATGCCGCCGTGGATTTTCGGGTGCAGGGTTTTCACGCGGCCGTCGAGCATTTCGGGGAAGCCGGTGTAGTCGGCCACTTCGATAACGGGGATGCCCGCATCGGCCAAAAGCGCGGCGGTGCCGCCGGTGGAGAGGATTTCTACGCCCGCTTCGTGCAGGGCGCGGGCAAATTCGACTGCGCCGTTTTTGTCGGAGAGACTAATCAGGGCGCGTTGGATTTTTACGGTGGACATGATGTTCCTTTGCATCGGGTGAATCGGAAAATTCGGGCAGGAAAAAGGCCGTCTGAAACGGCGCGGCGGATGTTTTTGCGGCGCACATTATCCGTTATTTTCGCGGTGCACGCAGCAGCGGCCGTGAAAATGCATAGTGAAACAACACGGAAAGATACAAGGCAGCAAGCCGCAGACAGTACAGGTAGTACGGCAAGGCGCAGCAACGCCGTAGATTTTCGTGTTGGTTCACTATAGACAATCTTTCTGCCTGCTTGGCGTATCGGCAACAGCAGCGCGAGACGGCCTTAGGGCTTCAGAGGCCGTCTGAACGCGCCGCCTGTCGGTGCGCCTTCCCTTTTGTTCCAAGATACGCGCAAAAACGCTGCCGATAGTAAACTTCCGGCAAGTCCTCCGCAAAACCGAAGCCTTTCGGTGCGGCGGTTTCCCTACCCCACACAGGAGACAGATTATGAAGCATTTGAAACTTCTTCCCGCCCTCACCGTTTCCGCCCTTGCCCTGATGTCGGCATCGGCGCAGGCGGGCATGGTCAGCGACGCGCACGGCAACGTCGGCTACGACACCGCCGCCGAGTGCGACGCCGCCGTTCAAAACGGCACGGCGCGTTTCTACCAGTCGGCCACCCATCAAAAACCGCTGCTGCACAAAGGCGAGCGCTCCGTCGCCACCGCCACTCTGCGCGATCTCGGCCCGCAGTACGCGCTGGGCGCGTGCGACATCGGCGTCGGCCGCAAATTCAACCGCGACGGCGTCGCCAGAGCCTTGCAGGGCAAATATGTGCCCTACAGCCCCGACATGGCGGTGAACGTTTATTCCGATGCTGCCGGGCAGCCCGTGCGCGTCAGCATGCAGCAGTGCGACAACCGCTTCTCCGACAACGTTCCGCGCCCCGTGCCGATGCCCGAGCGCCAGCCCGAGCCGGTTGCGGCGCCCGAACCCGCACCGCAGCCCGTACCCGAGCCGCAGGCCAAATCGTCCGTGCGCCCCTATGTGTTCGGCACATTGGGCGCGCTGCGCGACGGCTATAAATACGAAAGCGCCGCCGAAACCGAGCAGGCGCACGACACCCGCTTTGCCGGACAGGTCGGCGCGGGCGTGCAGTTTAACGAACTCTTGGGCGCGGAAGCCTTCTACCAGGGCGGCCAGAAACACCGCTACCGCTACGACGACGGCTCGAACGACGAAGTGCGCACGCAAAACCACACTTACGGCGCACGCGCCACCGTCGGCGGCAATGTGTCCGACAAATTCCGCCTGTTCGGCAAAGCGGGCGTGGCGGGCGTGAAGCACAAAATCACCGATGCCGACGGCGAAAAAGTCAGCTCGAAAACCAAAGCGCGCCCGACCGTGGGCGTGGGCATGACCTACAATTTCACCGACAACCTCGCCCTGCGTGCCGACTACGACTACTATTTCCGCAAGAAAGAGTCGCAAACCGACGGCGACAAGTTCACTTGGAAAGCCAACCACTACCTCGGCGCAGGTTTGCAGTACACATTCTGACCAAGCCGTGTGCGGACGGCCTGAAACCTTTGCGGTTTCAGGCCGTTTTTTGTCGGGAACAGCAATCTTTGCGGCGGGCGGCTTCGGTTTTTTGATTCGTTGGGGGCTATGCTTTCAGACGGCCTGATGTTCTGTGAGGCCGTCTGAAAACAGGCGGGGCGGTGGGATGCGCCGTCATTGTGTGCGGCGGAGGGCGTTGGACGCTGCCGCGTTTTTGGCTGTGAACCGTGCTTTCATACGGCCTCACGGAACATCAGGCCGTCTGAAAGTATGGTTTTGACGAATTGAAAAGGCGGGTCAGAAGGATTTGCTGATTTGCAGGTAGGCGTTGGCTTTGCGGTAGCCGTATAGCGGGTGGTTGCTTGTGGTTTTCTGCCACACGGTGACGAGGCGGGGGGTGACGCCCCACAGGCTCAGGCGCTTGTGCCAGAGGGAGAGGGAGGCGGAGTATTCTTTGTCGTCGCGGCGGATGGCGAGGAAGTCGGCGGCGTCGTAGCGGCGGCCGTAGCCGGCGGAGAGGGCGGTGCCGAGTCCTTTTCCCCAGACGCGCACGGCGGACGCGCGGATGCCGCGCCTGTGGTAGGCGTCGTCGGTGCGGGCGCGTTTGCGGGAGAAGTTGGCGCCGAGGGTAAAGTATTGGCGCGGGCTGTGTTGGAATATCCAGGTGGCGGACAGGCTGCTGTTGCGGCCTTCGAGGAATTTGCGCGTGTCGTAGTGCTGGTAGTCCGATTCGGCGGCGGCAGCGAGGCGGTGGCGCGGGCTGAGGCTGCGCTGCCATTCGGCGCGCAGGCCGGTTTCGCGGGAGTAGGGTTCGGTACCGTACCAACGGCGCTCGTAATAGGGGAGCAGGGCGGCTTCGCTGCGGCCGCTTTGGTAGGCGGCGCCCAGGGCGGTGCGGACGGTGAGATCGTTGTAGCGGTGGTTGTCCCAATAAAATTTGCCGTAGAGGTCGGTTTCGCTGCGCAGGAGCAGATTGTCGGCGAGGTTGAAGTCGCGGGCGAGGCCGGCGGAGTAGGAGAGGCCGCGGGCTTTTTCGGGGGCGGGCAGCGTCCATTCGCCGTTGCCGTAGCGCAGGGTGTGTTCTTTTGCGGCGTTGTTGACGTTGTTGTCGCGGGTGTAGTTGGCGCTCAGGCGGGGCGTCCAGCGGCTGCGGCTGCGGATTTCGTCGAGCTGGCTTTGCAGGGCGGCGCGGGTTTGGGGGTCGAGGTCGGGAGGAGCGAGCAGGTTGGTGTAGTGCGCTTGTGCGGAGACGTTGCGGCGGTCGTCTTTCAGTGCCTGCGCCAGACGGAGGCGGACGAGGAAGGCGTCGGGCATTTGGCGTCGGGCGTTTTGCAGGCGCCTGACGGCTTCGCGGTAGCGGCCGTCGCTTTGGGCGGCCATGCCTTCGGCCGTCTCGAGCAGGACGGGGTCTTGTCCTTCGGGCAGGCGGCGGTAGACGGGCAGGAGGAGTTTGATGGCGGCGGTGTTGGCGGCGATGACGGAGGAGGAGAGGGCGCGGTGCAGCAGGCCGGGGTGTTGCAGCAGTTCTTCGGGGTTGCTGCATGTGAGGGTGCCGCCGTTTTGGGAAACGCTGCTCTCGGGTGCGGATGCGGGGGCGGGCAGTTCGTCGGAGCCGGTGAGGTCGAAGCGGGTGTCGGGTTGGCTGAGGGCGGAGCGTGCGGCGGGGTTCGGCAACTCGTCGGCACGCGCTGCGGACAGGGTGGCAAGCAGGAGCAGGAAGGGTAGGCGTTTGGGCATGGCAGCGGGGCGGTGGTTGGCGGACAGAGGCCGTCTGAAGGGGGAAACCCTTTTTTCAGACGGCCTTTTTGGGCGGCGGACGGGGTGGGATGCTTTGCGGATGATCCGTTTTGCCCGCCGTGTTTTTCACTTCGTCGGGGCTGCGTTTTCAGACGGCCTGATTTCAGACGGCCTTATTCGATGTTCAGCCTTTCCATGCGGTAGCGCATGGAGCGGAAGCTGATGCCGAGGAGTTTGGCGGCCTGGGTGCGGTTGTAGCGGGTGATGTTCAGCGCCTGTTCGATGATGGAACGCTCGAGCAGGTCGAGGTATTCCTGTATCTGGCTTTGGCCGGGGACGAAGGGCGGCATGGCGTCGAAGTTCATCGGCGGCAGCTCTTCGCTTTCGGCGGCCGGTTCTGGGCGCGGGGCGCGGGTTTCGCCTGCCGGTGCGGCGGCGGGGGCAAGGTCGGCGGGGCGGGGGCCGTGTCCGGCGGTGATTTGCAGGTCGTCGATTTGGATGACGCTGCCGGCGGTGAGGGCGACGGCGCGTTCGAGGATGTTTTCCAGTTCGCGGAAGTTGCCGGGGTAGCTGTACGAGAGCAGGGCTTCCTGTGCTTTGGGGCTGAGGCGGTAGCCGCCGGGGATGCCGTTGCCGTGTTTGTTGAGCATGCGCATGATGAGGCCGCCGAGGTCTTCGCGCATTTCGCGCAGGGGCGGCATGTGCAGGGTGACGACGTTGAGGCGGTAGTAAAGGTCTTGGCGGAAGGCACCGCTTTCTACCAGCGCTTCGAGGTTTTTGTGGGTGGCGCAGACGATGCGTACATCTACCGGCGTTTCTTTGGCGTCGCCGATGCGGCGTACGGCTTTTTCCTGAATGGCGCGCAGCAGTTTGACCTGCATGGCCAGCGGCAGGTCGGCCACTTCGTCGAGGAAGAGGGTGCCGCCGTCGGCGTGTTGGAAGAAGCCCATGCGGTCTTGGTCGGCACCGGTGAAGCTGCCTTTTTTGTAGCCGAAAAACTCGCTTTCCATCAGGTTTTCGGGAATCGCGCCGCAGTTGACGGCGATAAAGGGGCCGTCGGCGCGCGGCGAGAGTTCGTGGATGCTGCGGGCGGCCTGTTCCTTACCCGAACCGGATTCGCCGGAGATGTAGACGGGCACGCCGCTGCCGGCGAGACGGCGGATGAGGTGGCGCACTTCGACCATCTGCGGCGACATGCCCAGCAGGCGGGGCATGTCGGCATCGCCGCCGACTTCGTTTTCGTGGTGTGCGGGCGCCTGCGCGTCTGATGCGGCCGCGGTTTGCGGCGTGGCGCTGCGGAAGCGTTCGCGCAGGGAGCTGAGGGCGCTGGGCGGGGTGACGGGGCGGTCGATGCCGCCGGAAATGCCTTTGCGCACGGGTTTGGGCGCGTCGGGCGCACGGGCGGGCGTGGCGGCGACGGGCTGCGGGCGCGGCGGCACGGGCGGCGGCATATAGGGCGCGGCCGGCGCGGGCTGCGGAGCGGGCGCTGCGGGTTTGGTTTCGGCGGCTTCGGGTTCGTTCACTTTCACCGCCGATTTCACCAGCGAGCGCAGCTGCGAGAGGGTGATGGGTTTTTGCAGGTAGTCGAACGCGCCTTCTTTCAGGGCTTCGACGGCCTGGTCGGCGTTGCCGAAGGCGGTGATGACGGCAACGGGCGTGTCCAGCGACAGGCGGTTGATGTGCTGGACGACTTCCAGTCCCGAGCCGTCGGGCATGCGCATGTCGGTGAGCACCAGCGAGTAGTCGCTGTTTTCCAGCTTGTCTTTGGCGTCTTCCACGCCGACGGCGGTGTCGACGCGCAGCCCCATTTTCATCAGGGTCATTTCCATCAGGTCGCGGATGTCCGCTTCGTCGTCTACGACCAGTACGGGGTGTTGCAGGTCACTGTTCTTCATGGTTGTTGTCCTTCGGAAGGATGAGCTCGAAGCCGTTCATTTCGGGGTGGTAGTGCAGCTGGCCGAGGTTGGCGTGTGCCAGTTCGCGGGCGACGTAGAGGCCGAGGCCGGTGCCGGTTTTTTCGGTGGTGAAGAAGGGCTCGAAGAGTTGGTTGCGGATGTCGGGCGGCACGCCTGCGCCGTTGTCGGACACCACTATCGAAATGTTGAGTTTGCCGCTGGGGCGTATCAGCACGCGGATGGCGCTTTCGTCTTTTTTGCTGTGCCGCCAGGCGTTGTTGCACAGGTTCCACATGATTTGCTGCAGGTGCATCGGGTCGGCGGTGACGGCCAGCTGTTTGCCCTGCATTTCCATTTTGATGCAGTGCACCGCGTCGGGATTGCTGAGGGTGAATTCCTGTTTGAACGCCAGCCAGAATTTCATCAGGTTTATGTGTTCGCGGCCGAGGTTGTCTTTTTTGTTGAGCATCGACACTTCTTCGAGCATTTTGTCGATGCGGCGGATGTTGCCGTCGATGATGCCGTGCAGCTTGCGGCTCATCGGGTCTTCCACGCCTTCCTGCAAGAGGTCGTTGGCATGGCGGATGGCCGACATGGGGTTGCGGATTTCGTGGGCGAGGTTGGCGGTGAGCTGGCCGAGCGAGGCGAGTTTGGTGGCCATCGCTTCGGCGGCGATTTCGCGCAGCGAGCGCACGAAGAGCATGAGGAGCTGGCCGTCTTCCTGAACCAGCGGCACGGCGCGCACGTGCATCGAATGCTGGTGCAGGTGGATGTCGGTTTCGAAGGGGCGGTCGGGGTTGTAGAGCCAGCGTCCGGCCAGGTCTTCGAAAATCGGCTCTTTCTGTTCGGGCGCGAGTCCGGGGAAGTAGGTTTTGGCCTGACGGTTGAACAGCCAGACTTTCAGCTCGGGGTCGATGACGATGACAGCTTCCTGCACGCGGTTGAGCACCAGCAGGTTGAGGCCGCGCACGCGGTTGTAGTTGCGCTTGTGTTTGAGCGCGGAGGCGTTGGCGGCTTTGAGGAATTTGGCGCTGTAGGAGGTGAGGTAGGCGACGGCGAAGGAGGCGGCGATGAGGACTATGCCCGTGCCGATGTTGCGGCCGTCCCACTGCTGCGTGTCGAGGACGAGCTGGTCGGTGAGGAACATGACGCAGACGATGCACAGGGTGGTGAAGCCGGCGTAAAGCGCGGGGAAACGGCCGTAGCTGAGCATGCAGGAGGTGGCGATGAAGGGCAGCACGAGGATGCCGATGCCAGTGCCGATGCCGCCGGTGAGGTAGACGAGCACCATAATCATCAGGATGTCGATGACGGCGCTGGCGTTGGGCAGGCGGTCGGTTTTCTGCTGCACCCAGTGCGGGCGGACGAAGGAAAACAGGGTGATGCCTGCGTAAACCGCCGCCCACAGGTAGAAGGTGGCGGGGGTGACCATTTTGCGCAGGCCGGCGTTGTCGGAGAACATGGCCATCAGGTGCAGCGCGGTCATGGCGGTGACGATGGTGAGGCGGCAGATGTTGATGAGCCACGGGATGCGGTCGATCTGCTCTTCCCAGTCGTCGGTTCTGCTGAGGAAGGAGTTTTTCATATTGTTGTTTGGCATTTTTCCGTATAGGCCGTCTGAAAGCGGAGTTAAAAGGTTTCAGACGGCCTTTTTGTGTTTGGTGCGCGCATTGTCGCAAATTGCGGCCGCGCCCGTTTTTCAGACGGCATTTGCGGTTAATCTTTGGCTTTAATGGCTTTCAGACGGCCTGAAACTTCCAAAATTTTCCCTTTGCGGCCGCGTTTGCCCGCGATGTCTTGGATACGCAGTTTTTCCTGATGCACCGCGCCGCGTTTGCCGACGGTTTCGACGACAAATTCGGGCGTGGATACCACGGCGGTGTGTTCGAGCGTGAGGCCGTCCGAAAGCGGGGTAAGCTGCAAACCGCGCCCTTTGGGCATGACTTTGAGTTCGCCCAGCGGGAAGGCTAAAAGGCGGTTGCCGCTGTCGGCAGTAACGACTTTGCAGTCGGGATTGATGAGCGAGGAGGCGTACAAGGCCGCGGGCGGCAAAACGGTTTCGCCCGTTTCCAGCGTCATCAGCACTTTGCCGTTTTTGTTGCGGCTGACCATGTCGGCGAGTTTGGCGATAAAGCCGTAGCCGCCGCTGCCTGCCAACAGGTAATGCTGCTCGGGCAGGCCGGTGAGCATGGCGGCGGGTTTTGCGCCGTTTTGCAGCTCGATTAATGAAGATACGGGCACGCCGTCGCCGCGTCCGCCGGGGATTTCGGCGGCATCGAGCGTGTAGGTGCGGCCTTGTGTGTCGAGTATCACCACCGGCCACACGGTGCGGCCTTCGAGGGTTTGTTTGAGGGCGTCGCCTTCTTTAAACGCGGTTTGGCTCAAATCGAGATTGTGGCCGGCTCTGCTGCGTATCCAGCCTTTTTCCGACAGAATCAGCGTAACCGGCTCGTCGGCGGTGGTTTGCGTGAGTACGGCGCGGCCTGCTTCTTCCACCAGTGTGCGGCGCGCGTCGCCGTATTGCTTCATGTCGGCCTGCATCTCTTTGATGATGAGCTTTTTCTTTTCGTTTTCGTCGCCAAGCAACAGGTTCAGACGGCCTTCTTCTTCACGCAATTCGACCAGCTCTTTTTCCAGCTTGAAACCTTCCAAGCGCGCAAGCTGGCGCAGGCGGATTTCCAAAATGTCTTCGGCTTGGATTTCTGACAGGCCGAACGCGGCTATCAAATCGGTTTTGGGGTCGTCTGATTCGCGGATGACTTTAATCACTTCGTCGATGTGCAAAAACACTTTCAGACGGCCTTCGAGGATGTGCAGCCGTTTTTGCACCTGCGACAGGCGGAATTTCAGGCGGCGCGTAACCGTTACCACGCGGAAATCCAGCCATCCCTGCAAGATGGTTTTCAGGTTTTTCTGCGCCGGGCGGTTGTCCAAACCCATCATCACCAGGTTCATCGACACATTGCCTTCCAGCGAAGTCTGCGCCATCAGCGTGTTGATAAACGAGTCGGTGTCGATGCGGCTGGATTTCGGCTCGAACACAAGGCGAACGGGATGTTCGCCGTCGGACTCGTCGCGCACGCGGTCGATTAAATCGAGCATCAGCTTTTTGGTGTTGAGCTGGTCTTGGTTGAGCTGCTTTTTGCCCGCTTTGGGCTTGGGATTGGTCTGCTCTTCGATTTCGGCGAGGATTTTGGCGGAATTGGCGTTCGGCGGCAGCTCGGTAACAATCACGCGCCACTGGCCGCGCGCGAGCCGCTCGATTTCGTAACGCGCACGCACGCGCACGCTGCCTTTGCCCGTTTCGTAAATCTGGCGCAAATCCGCCGCCGGCGTGATGATTTGGCCGCCGCCGGCAAAGTCGGGCGCGGGGATGTATTCCATCAGGTCGGCCGTGTCGAGATGCGGTTTTTTCAGTAGCGCGACGGCGGCTTGGGTCACTTCGTTTAAATTATGCGGCGGGATTTCCGTAGCCATGCCCACTGCAATGCCCGACGCGCCGTTGAGCAATACCATCGGTAAACGCGCGGGCAGGGTAACGGGTTCTTCAAACGCGCCGTCGTAGTTGGGCACAAAATCCACCGTACCCTGATGGATTTCCGACAATAGCAGTTCGGCAATCGGCGTGAGCCGCGCTTCGGTGTAGCGCATCGCCGCCGCGCCGTCGCCGTCGCGCGAGCCGAAGTTGCCGATGCCGTCGATAAGCGGATAGCGCAGCGTGAAATCCTGCGCCATGCGTACCATCGCTTCATAGGCCGAGCTGTCGCCGTGCGGATGGTATTTGCCCAAAATCTCGCCGACCACGCGCGCGGATTTCACGGGCTTCGCGCCCGAAGTCAGCCCCATGTCGCGCATGGCGTAGAGAATGCGCCGCTGCACGGGCTTTTGGCCGTCTGAAACTTCGGGCAGGGCGCGGCCTTTGACCACGCTCATGGCGTATTCGAGATAGGCGCGTTCGGCGTATTGGCCGAGCAGCAGGGTGTCGTGGTCGGAAACGGGGGATGGGGTGTCGTGAATCATGCGCGGGGAGGGTTGGGGGAAAAGGGCGGTATTGTAAAGCAAAATTAACGCAGCGGCATGGCGGGAGGCCGTCTGAAAAAGTTTCAGACGGCCTTTTTCAGACGGCCTCTGTGCTGTTTGGCAGGGTTCAATAACCCATCAGCGGCAGCAGCAGCGGCACGAGAAAGGCGGTGAGCACGCCGTTGACGATTAGGCCCAAGCCCGCGTAGGCGGCGTATTTCTTGCTGCGTTCGAGCGAGGCGGCCATGCCCATCGCGTGCGAGGCGGCGCCCACCGACATGCCCTGCGACATCGGTTTTTTCACCGTGCCCAGTTGCAGGATGCGGTAGCCCGCCGTCTGGCCGATCATGCCGGCGGCAATCACTGAAGCGGCGGTGATGGCGGGCAGGCCGCCGATGCTGCGGGTGATTTCGATGGCGATGGGGCTGGTGACCGATTTGGCGGCGAGGCTCAACACGGTTTCCCGCCCCGCGCCCGCGAGTTTGGCGAGGTAGACCGCGCTGACGATGCCGGTGACGCTGCCTGCGGTTTGCGACAGGATAATCGGCAGCCACTGGCGGCGGATTCTGTCCCAGTTGAGATACAGCGGCACGGCCAGGCCGACGACGACGGGTTTGAGCCAGAAATCGATGAATTGCGCCGCCTGGTGGTAGTCGGGATAGGCGATACCGCAGAGTTTCAGATAGATGATGACCAGCGCGGTGGTGCACATCACGGGATTGAAGAGGACGTTGCCGGTGCGGGCGCGCACAATGTTGACCAGCCAGTAGGCGGTGACGGTGAGCCAGAGCAGCACGGCGGGGTGGCGCAGCATATCCATCAGCGTTTGCGCAGCAGTTCGTGCGTTTTGCCGGTGACGAACATTACCGCCAGCGTGCTGAACACGGTGGACACGGCAATCGGCCAAAAGTCGCGCGCCACCAGATCGAGATATTCCATTACCGCCACGCAGGGCGGTACGAGAAACAGCGACAAATTGGCCATCATCGTGTCCACCGCGCCCTGCAGCCACGCGGTTTTCACCCAGCCGGCCTGTAAGGCGGCAAACAGCAGCGCCATGCCGATGATGCTGCCGGGCAGTTGCAGGCCGGTGAAATGAATCACCGCCTCTCCGGCGGCGAGAAAACCGAAAATAATGCTCAGGGCGCGGATGAGGTGCATGGGCGGCGTGCTCCTTGTAGTTGTAGTTAAAGGATGAATGTTTTGGTCTGCGGCGGAATATAGCGGGCGGCTTAACAAAAGGCAACATTGGACAAGGCCGTCCCCGCCTTCGCGGGGATAGCGTTTCCAAAAGCGCAGCCTCGACGAAGTGATGGCGGGAAACGGGCTTTCAGACGGCCTCAATAGTGCGGCAGGCAGGCAAAAGGCCGTCTGAAAAACGGGTTTCAGACGGCCTTGTGTATTGCAGACCTTATTTCTTTTCTTTCTTTTCGCGCGCTTCGGCTTTTTTTGCCGACGCTTCCAGGCGGGCGGCTACGTAGTCCACCATCAGGTCTTTTTTCTCCCAGAAAAAGGTTTCCATTTTTTGCAGGGAGTAGATGCGGCGCACCATGCCGGGCAGGCCGGCGTGGATGATGGCGGCGACTTCTTTGTTCAGCGCCTCGTCGTCCATTGCGGTTTTCAGATCGACGGCTTTTTCGGCGAGGAAGGCGTTGAGGTTTTTCACCACGCCGCCGTGGATTTCAAACTGGTTGAGCATGACTTTGTTTCCCTTTTTGTCGGTTGGTTTGAAAGGCGCGCATTATAGCGCAAAAGCCGCCGCAGGCCGCGGCGGGCTGCTATATAATGCGCGCCTCTCGGGGGGAGGCCGTCTGAAAAATGTATTTGTGGTTTAAGTTTCTCCATCTGTTTTTCATCATTTCGTGGTTTGCGGGTTTGTTTTACCTGCCGCGTATTTATGTGAATCTGGCGCAGGCAGACGCAGGTTCGGCCGAATACCGCCGTCTGCTCGACATGGCGCGGCGGCTGTTGCGTTTTATGACGCCGCTGGGTGCGGGTGCGCTGGTGTTCGGCCTGCTTGTGCCCTTTGCCGCGGGCTGGTGGGGGCAGGGCTGGGTGTACGGCAAACTGGCGCTGGGGCTGTTTCTCGCCGCCTATCATGTCTGCTGTTTTTTTCTGCTGCGCGGTTTTGCCGCGCACCGCAACCGCCGCAGCCACAAATGGTACCGCGTATTTAACGAAATTCCCGTGCTGGCAATGATTGCCGCGCTGTATCTGGTGGTTTTCAAACCGTTTTAAGCAAAGAGGCCGTCTGAATGACTGTGGAAATCGAACGCCGTTTTTTGTTGGCAAACGAGCTTTGGCGCGCCGAAGCGGGCGAACCGCTCCTGCTGAGCCAGGGTTATCTGAGCGTGGAAAAAGAGCGCACCATCCGCGTGCGCATCGTCGGCGAACAAGCGTGGCTGACGCTCAAAGGCTATATTTCCGACGTGACGCGCAGCGAATTCGAGTATGAAATCCCACTAGCGCACGCGCGGGAGGTTCTGCACACCATGTGCCCGTTCCGTATGGAAAAGCGCCGCTACGAAATCCGCCGCGACGGCTTTACCTTTGAAATCGACGAATACGCGGGCGACAACGCGCCGCTGGTCGTGGCCGAAATCGAGCTGCCCGCCGAAGACGCCGCCTTTCCCCGCCCCGCCTGGCTCGGCCGCGAAATCACCTCCGACGGCCGCTTTACCAACGCCTATCTGAGCAAACACCCGTATGCCGGGTGGAGCGAAACCGAAAAGGCCTTCTGAAACGCTTTCACTTTGTTGAAGCCCCGCTTTCGGAAACGTCATTCCCGCTGTTTACCAAGGAGCAAAACCATGTATGAAGTCAACCGCAGCGCCTTTCTTCTGATTCCGCAAGAGCCCTTTTTGCACTGGCTGCACTCGGTCGGTGTCAGGGATGTCACCCTCGAAGATTTGCAGGCCGACGCCAACGCCTACCTTACCGATCCGTGCGACCATGCCGACGATGTTTGGGACATCATCGAACACCGCGCCGCCGAGATTTTCGCCGCCGAACTGGCCGACTGGTGCGAAGACGAAAGCCTGTGGCCGGATCTCCATCCCGACATTTTCGCCGAATGGTTCGACATCCGCCCCGCCTCCCTCGTTACCGACCTGTCTGCCGAACCGCTGGCGCGCGAAAGCTTCGTGCCCTTTGAAACGCACTGAGATGGAAGACGCCGTTTTCCGCATACGCGGCTACCACCTCGACGGCTACGGCCATGTGAACAACGCGCGCTACCTCGAATTTCTCGAAGAAGCGCGCTGGCACTTTTTCGAACAGCACGGCCTGCTCGGCGGGCTGGCAGGCGTGCAGATAGTCGTCGCCCGCGTCGATATCCGCTACCGCCGCAGCGCGGTGGCGGGCGACGTGCTTACCGTGCGCAACCGCGTCAAAACCGTCGAGCCGCGTCTGGCCGTTATCCGCCAGATTGTCTCCTTTGCCGACAGCGGCAAAACCTCCGCGCAGGCCGATGTCACCCTCGTGCCCGTTTCAGACGGCCGCAGCACCGAGTTTCCCGCCGCCGTCTTCCAAACCCTGCAACAGATGTTCCGCTCATGAAAAAAACCGCCGTTTTCGCCGCCGCCGCGCTGGTCTGCGGCCTGCTGGCCTTTATCCTGATTCCTTCGGGTACGCCCGCCCCCGCCTTCTCGCTGCCTGATCTGCACGGCAAAACCGTGTCCGACGCCGCTTTGCGCGGCAAGGTCACCTTTATCAATTTCTGGTTTCCCTCCTGCCCCGGCTGCGTGTCGGAAATGCCGAAAATCGTGAAAATGTCGCACGACTACCGAAACCGCGACGGCTTCCAAATCCTCGCCGTCGCCGAACCCTACGACCCGCTCGAGAGCGTGAAAACCTACGCCGCAGAGCGCGGCATGGATTTCACCGTGGTGTACGACGCCGACAAAGCCGCCGCCCGCGCCTTCGGCACGGCGGTATATCCCACCTCTTTTCTGGTCGACAAAGAGGGCAGGGTGCTGAAAACCTTTGTCGGCGAACCCGATTTCGCCGAGCTTTACCGTTTGATAGACGGCGAGATGGCCGAGTAGGCCGTCTGAAAACAGCCGCCGCACGGCTTTCAAACCGCACACCAAGAAAAAAGGCCGTCTGAAAGCGTTTCAGACGGCCTCCTGCGGACAGTTTCAATCCGGTTTTGCAGGTTTCTGCGGTTCTTGCGCCTGCCCTTCGTTCAAACGCGCGAACCAGCCCGCGACAACCGCTTCCGTTTCCGCCATGCCCTGCTTTTTCAGGCTGGAAAAAAGCTGCACCGTCACCTCCTGCCGCTCGGAAAACGGTTTTAACGCTTTCTTGACAGAAGACAAGGTTTTGATTTGGTCGTTCTTAGATAATTTGTCCGCTTTGGACAACAGGATATGCACAGGACGGCCGGTTTCGGCAAAGAAATCCAGCATCTGCATATCCAGCTCTTTGAGCGGATGGCGGCAGTCCATAATCAGCACCAGCCCGACCAGCTGGCGGCGCGTGCGCAGATAGTCGCCCAGCAGCGCCACCCAGTGCCGCCGCACCGCTTCGGGCACCTGCGCGTAGCCGTAGCCCGGCAAATCGGCCATGAAATGCCCGTCGGCCAGCTCGAAAAAATTGATGTGCTGCGTGCGCCCGGGCGTTTTCGACACATAGGCCAGCCGCACATGGTTGCACAGCGTGTTGATGGCGCTGGACTTGCCCGCATTGGAGCGGCCGACGAAGGCGATTTCCGCGCCCGTGTCGGGCAGGTCTTTCAAATGGTTGACCGTAGTGAAGAATTTTGCGTTTTGAAATAAGTTCATAACTATGGAAAAAATAGTTAAATTTGGTATAGAATACCACGTTTGCAGACCAACGGTTTAACGCAGCGGTAAAAAAGCGCCGCGTATCGAGTATCGAAAATATAGAAAAAAGGGTGTTGCGGATACCGCAATGCTGCAATCAGGAGCCTCCATGAAACGTTTAACCCTACTGACTCTGGCACTGGCCGCCGGTACGGCTTTTGCCGCGCCCAAGGCCGACGTGGCCAAAGGCAAGCAGATTGCCCAAACCGTCTGCGCGGCGTGCCATGCCGCCGACGGCAACAGCGGTATTTCCACCTATCCGAAACTCTCGGCGCAGCACGCGAAATACATCGCCGTGGAAACAGCGGCCATCAAAGACGGCAAGCGCACCACCGGCGGCGCGGCGGCGATGAAGCCGATGGTGATGAGCCTCAGCGAGCAGGATATCGCCAACGTTGCCGCCTTCTACGCCACGCAGACCCCCAAATCGGGCGAAGCCAATCCGAAAGACAACCTCAAACTCGGCGCGCAGATTTACCGCGGCGGCCTCGCCGGCAAAAAACTGCCCGCCTGTATGTCCTGCCACGGCCCCAGCGGCGCGGGTATGGTCGGCGGCGGCACCGATGTCAACGCCTATCCCCGACTGGGCGGCCAGCACAAAGACTACACCGTCACCCAGCTCAAAGCCTACGCATCCGGCCAGCGTACCAGCCCGAACGGCATGATGGAAGACATCGTCAAACGCATGTCGGAAGAAGAAATCAACGCTGTAGCCAACTTCATCCAAGGCCTGCACTAGGGTGTGTTGACATTCGGCTCTGCAGCGGTATTTTTGGTAAAAATCCACGCCTGCCGCGTCAAAAATGCCCGCAGATGTCCAATTCTGCTGTGCTCTTTTCCTTGCATTCGCGAATTTTCTTCAAAAAACCGCTTCGCAAGCCAAATGTCGACACACCCCAAACCGCAGCAGCCGCGTTTTTTGCAAAACGCGGCTTTCAGACGGCATCTTGGTTTTCAGACGGCCTCTTGCGCTGCAGGAGGCCGTCTGAAAACAGCTGCGATTGATTCGGTCAATCAGACATCGGGCTGCCGCTACGTCCAGCGTATCGGCAGCCCGGTTTGTAGTAAAATCCGCGCCTTCCGTTTCCCGCCTGTCCCTTCCCTCTCTTCAAAATGACCCGTTCCGAAAAAATCCCCCTTATCCGCCGCCCGTGGTTTGCCTTTCTAAGCTCCATGCGCTTTGCCGTGGCGCTGCTGTGCGTGCTGGCGGTGGCTTCGGTGATCGGCACGGTATTGCAGCAGAACCAGGCGCCGGCGGACTACATCGTCAAGTTCGGCCCGTTTTGGGCGAAGATTTTCGAGTTCCTCGGCCTTTACGACGTGTACGCCTCGGGCTGGTTCGTCGTTATCATGCTGTTTCTCGTCCTCAGTACCGGCCTGTGCCTGTGGCGCAACGTGCCGCCGTTTTGGCGAGAAATGCGCTCTTTCCGCCTGAAAGCTTCCAAACGCTCGCTCGCGGCGATGAAACACAGCGCGCTGCTGGAAAGCGCGGTTGCCCCCGAAGTGGCGGCACGCTATTTCGCCGTGCAGGGTTTCGCCGTCAAACAGAGCGCGCGCGAAGACGGCTCGGTGCTGGTGGCGGCGAAAAAAGGGGCGATGAACAAATGGGGCTATATTTTCGCCCATCTGGCAGTTATCGTTATCTGCGTCGGCGGCCTGATCGACAGCAACCTGCTGCTGAAAATCGGCATGCTCACGGGCAGAATCGTCCCCGACGATGCCGCCGTTTTCGCCCGCGATTTCAAGCCGCAAAGCGTGCTGGGCGCGGGCAACCTGTCGTTTCGCGGCAATGTCAGCCTCAGCGAGGGACAGGAAGCCGACGTGGTGTTTCTCAACGCCGACAAAGGCATGCTGGTGCAGAAGCTGCCCTTTGCCGTGAAACTGAAAAAATTCAATATCGACTTCTACCACACGGGCATGCCCAGCGATTTTGCCAGCGAGCTGGAAATCACCGACAAAGCCAGCGGCAAACGCGAAACGCACACCGTGCGCGTCAACCATCCCTACACCCTGCACGGCGTCACCATCTATCAGGCCAGCTTTGCCGACGGCGGCTCCGACGTCGCCTTCAAAGCCTGGAATCTCGCCTCCGCCAGCAGCCGCTTCGCCGAGCTGAAAGGCCGCTCGATGAACACCTTCCCGCTCAATATGGGCGGCGAACAGAAATACGCGCTCGAACTCGACCAATTCGCCTCCACCAATGTCGAAGACATGGGCAGACCGTCTGAAAAGGCTTCAGACGGCCTCCAAGGCAAAATCAACGACGTGCGCAGCGTGCGCCAGGACAAAAAATTCACCAACCTCGGCCCCAGCATCATCTACCGCCTGCGCGACAAAGCCGGGCAGGCCGTCGAATTCAAAAACTACATGCTGCCCGTCAAACAGGAAGACGGCCTGTTTTTCGTCACCGGCACGCGCTCGGGCTTGGAGCAGCAATACCGCTGGCTGCGCATTCCCGCCGACGGCAAAAACAACATCGACACCTTTATGCTCTGGCGCGAACTGATGAACGACGAAACCCTGCGCCGCCGTACCGCCGCCGATGCCGCCCAGGCCGCGCCCGAGGCCGTGCGCGCCCAGTTTGCCACCGCCGTGGAAAACACCCTCGCCCTCTTCGCGCGCGGCGGTTATCTCGAACTCGACCGCTTCGTGCAAACCGCCGTTCCCGAAAACGAGCGCGACAAAATGAACGGATATTTCTACCAAATGCTCTTCGCCGGCGCCCGCCCCATACTCGACGAAGCCCTGAAAAAACAAAACCTGCCGCCTATGGACGACGAAGCGCACAAACGCTACCTGCTCGCCGCCATGGACGCCTACACCGGCCTCACCGAATACCCCGCCCCCGTGCTGCTGCAACTGGACGGCTTCACAGAAGTCCGCTCCTCCGGCCTGCAAATGACCAAATCGCCCGGCGCCTCACTGGTCTACCTCGGCTCCCTGCTGCTGGTGCTCGGCACGGTATTCATGTTCTATATCCGCGAAAAACGCGCCTGGCTGCTGTATGACGGCGGACAAATCCGCTTCGCCATGTCGTCCAACCGCCACGAGCGCGACCTGAAAACCGAATTTCCCGCCCATCTGGCAAACCTGCAACAGCTTGCCGAGGACCTGAACCATGACACGCCCCACTGACTCCCCCGTCCCCGAACACCGCCTGCTCGCGCAACACACCGTTTGGCAGACCCTCTCCGCCGCCGACTGGCTCTATGCCGCCCTGATGTTCGCCGTCGCCGCCTTCGCCCAATACAGCCTGCCGTACCGCATGGACGGCTACGAAACCGTCATGCTCTGGCTCAGCGCCGCCGCCGCCGCCGCCATCGGCTGGTTTTTCAAGCCCCTGCGCTGGTTCGTCCCCCTCGCCCTGGCTCTGGCCTACGGCGGTGTCGCCCTCTACGGCGGCGACTTCGCCAACCACGACCGCTTCCTGCTGCGCTACTTCCTCAGCAGCCAGTCCGCCATCATGTGGCAGTGCGCCCTCATCTTCTGCGCCCTCTTCGCCTATCTTTCAGGCGGCCTCATCGCCGTGCGCCAACAACGGCAGAGCAACACCCTCCTGGGCATGGCCACCGCCTTCGGCTGGCTCTCCGCACTGGCCGGCTTCACCGGCCTGCTCGTGCGCTGGCACGAAAGCTACCTCATCCTCGGCAGCGCGGGGCACATCCCCGTGTCCAACCTCTACGAAGTCTTCATCCTCTTCCTTGTCATCTGCGCCCTGATGTACTGGTACTACGAAAGCCGCTTTGCCGTACAGAAACTCGGCGGCTTCGTCTACCTCTTCATGGCCGGCGTCGTCTGCTTCGTCCTCTGGTACAGCCTCAGCCGCAACGCCCAGCAGATCCAGCCCCTCATCCCCGCCCTGCAATCGTGGTGGATGAAAATCCACGTCCCCGCCAACTTCATCGGCTACGGTGCCTTCTGCATCGCCGCCATGCTCGGTGTGGCGCAGCTTTTGGCGATCCGCGCCGAAGAAGCCGACACCCCCCGCCGCCTGCCCGATTCCGCCCTCATCGAAGAAATCATGTACAAAGCCATCGCCGTCGGCTTCCTCTTCTTCACCCTCGCCACCATCCTCGGCGCACTGTGGGCGGCCGACGCATGGGGACGCTATTGGAGCTGGGACCCGAAAGAAACCTGGGCGTTTGTCGTCTGGCTCAACTACGCCGTCTGGCTGCACTTGCGCCTCGTTGCCGGCTGGCGCGGCAAAATCCTTGCCTGGTGGGCGATTGTCGGCCTGCTGATAACCGCCTTCGCCTTCGTCGGCGTCAACATGTTCCTCAGCGGCCTGCACTCCTACGGCGGGCTGTAAACGGCGGCACAACGCGAAAAGGCCGTCTGAAAAACCTGCGAAGCAGGTTTTTCAGACGGCCAAATTCAGACGGCCTTTATTCGTACACCGCCGCCGCGCAGAGGATGTCGGCCAGTGTGCGCCAAGTGAGGGTTTCGCCGTCGCAAAAGGGTTGGTTCATATTGGTGTAGTAGCCGTCCATGTCTTCTATCCAGCCTGCCATTGCGGCGAGGAATTCGGGCAGGCTTGCGTTGGTGAGGCCGCCCTTTGCCGCTTCGGCGGAAAATTTTTCTAGAAAAAGCAGGAAGTCTTGGGGCAAAAAGAGCTGTGCCGTTTTGTGAATTTCTACAATACCGTCAAGCCCCACAGCAGCCTGAAAGGGGATACGCCCTTTGAAGTGCTGCAGGCTTATTTTTCTCAACCTGTGGTGTAAATAACGCGAACTTTTCTAACACGTGAAATGGCGCAGAGGGAAGGACATATCATTCTGCCGCTGCCGCCATATTCGCCTGAGTTGAACCCGATAGAAAAGGTGTGGGCGAATATCAAACGGCACCTGAGGAAAGTGATGTCCGGCTGTTTGTCTTTTGATCAGGCTTTGTTGGATATTTTTTATTTTGTTTGACTATATAAGGCACGCCGCACCGGCACGCCATTTCCTACCCTGCCGCCCTCTTCCGGCTCGGTTTGCCGTTTTCCTAACGAAAAGCGGCAGAAACAAGAAAAGGCCGTCTGAAAAACCTGTTCGGGCTTTTTCAGACGGCCTTTTTGCCATTCGGACAATCAGCGGGTCGGCAGCGGATAGGTGCCGCCCACCAAAATGCTGCTGTCCACTTCGGACAGGTTGCGGTGGCCGGTGAAGGCCATGGTGACGTCCATTTCGTTGTACATGATTTCGAGGGCGCGGCGCACACCGTCTTCGCCGTATGCGCCCAAGCCGTAGAGGAAGGCGCGGCCGGTCATGAAGCCGCGCGCACCCATCGCCCAGGCTTTAAGCATGTCTTGGCCGCTGCGGATGCCGCTGTCGAGCCAGACTTCGGTTTGGCTGCCGACGGCCTGCACGACATTTGGCAGGGCATGGATGGACGAGGGGGCACCGTCGAGCTGGCGGCCGCCGTGGTTGGACACGACGATGGCGTCCGCGCCGTGTTTGACGGCCAGTTCGGCGTCTTCGGGCTCCATAATGCCTTTGATGATGAGTTTGCCGCCCCACAAGTCTTTGATGCGGGCAACGTCGTCCCACGACAGGCGCGGGTCGAACTGCTCGGATGTCCAAGAGGAAAGCGAAGACAAATCGCCGACATTTTTGGCATGGCCGACGATGTTGCGGAAGGTGCGGCGCTCGGTGTGCAGCATGTTCCAGCACCATTCCCATTTGGTTGCCAGGTTGATGCAGTTCATGATGGTGGGCTTGGGCGGCGCGGACAGGCCGTTTTTGATGTCTTTGTGGCGCTGGCCGAGTACCTGCAAATCGGCGGTGAGAATCAGGGCGGAGCATTTGGCATCCTGCGCGCGCTTGATCAGGTTTTCCATAAATTCGCGGTCGCGCATCACATAAAGCTGGAACCAAAACGGCGCGGAGGTGTTTTCGGCCACGTCTTCAATCGAGCAGATGGACATGGTGGACAGGGAAAACGGCACGCCGAATTTCTCGGCCGCCCGCGCGGCGAGGATTTCGCCGTCGGCCCAGGCCATGCCGGTAAAACCGGTCGGCGCGATGGCCAGCGGCATTTTCACTTTCTGGCTGATCATCTCGCTTTCCAACGAGCGGCCTTCCATATTTACCAGCACTTTCTGGCGGAACTGGATGGGCTCGAAATCGGTGCTGTTGGCGCGGTAGGTGTGCTGCGTCCACGAGCCCGAGTCGATGTAGTCGTAAAACATCTTCGGCATTTTGAATTTCGCCACGCGGCGCAAATCTTCGATGCAGGTCATTTTGCTTAAATCACGCATTGTTTTGTTCCTTTTCCTTCGTTATCTGCATTCCCGAAAACGGCATCCCCTCACACATCGGCAGGCAATACCGGATTTTCAGACGGCCTTTTGCAGAAAGCCGCAAAACCGCGCACTCTATCGAAATAAACAAGAGAACGCAAACACATATCATTTAAAATTTAGCCAAGCCTTGACTATCGTCAAACAAGCCTCAAATACTTGACCGATTCACTCAACTATAGCACAATCGCGTCTACAAAACATAACATCACGAAACCGCCATGCGACTGACTACCAAAGGACGCTTCGCCGTTACCGCCATGCTTGATTTGGCGATGCACGCGCAAAACGGCGCGGTCAAACTAAACGACATCAGCGAGCGCCAAAACATCTCGCTCTCTTATCTGGAACAACTTTTCGGCAAACTGCGCCGCGCCAGGCTGGTAGACAGCATACGCGGCCCCGGCGGCGGTTATGTACTGGCGGCAGACGCCGGCCAAATCAGCATCGCCCAAATCATCACTGCCGCAGAAGACAAGCTCGACGCCACGCAATGCAGCAGCAAAGCCAACTGCCACAACGGCACCCCCTGCCTGACCCACGATTTGTGGGAAAACCTGAACCGCACCATCAACCAATACTTAAGCAGCGTCACCCTGCAAAGCGTGCTCAGCCAAAAAGACCACCACTCCGGCAAAGTCATCAACCTCACCCATATAAACTGAACCCGACACACAAACATCAGAAAGACCACACCATGACCGTCAAAACCCCCGTTTACCTCGATTACGCCGCCACCACTCCGGTTGACAAACGCGTTGCCGAAAAAATGATTCCCTACCTCACCGAAACTTTCGGCAATCCCGCCTCCAACAGCCACAGCTTCGGCTGGGTGGCCGAAGAAGCTGTTGACCAAGCCCGCGCCAACATCGCCGCACTGATTAACGCCGACCCGAAAGAAATCGTCTTCACCAGCGGCGCAACCGAGTCCAACAACCTCGCCATCAAAGGCGCGGCGCATTTTTACAAAAGCAAAGGCAAACATTTAATCACCGTCAAAACCGAGCACAAGGCCGTACTCGACACCATGCGCGAACTCGAGCGTCAGGGCTACGACGTAACCTATCTTGATGTACAGGAAAACGGCCTGATCGACCTTGAAGTATTGAAAGCCGCCATCCGCGACGACACCATTTTGGTTTCCGTAATGTGGGTGAACAACGAAATCGGCGTGGTGCAAAACATTCCCGCCATCGGCGAAATCTGCCGCGAACGCAAAATCATTTTCCACGTTGACGCAGCCCAAGCCTGCGGCAAAGTACCCGTTGACGTAGAAGCCGCCAAAGTTGATCTGCTTTCCATGTCCGGCCACAAAGTGTACGGCCCCAAAGGTATCGGCGCATTGTATGTACGCCGTAAACCGCGCGTGCGCCTCGAAGCGCAAATGCATGGCGGCGGCCACGAGCGCGGCTTCCGCAGCGGCACATTGCCCACGCACCAAATCGTCGGCATGGGCGAAGCCTTCCGCATCGCCAAAGAAGAGCTTGAGCAAGACACCGCGCATTACCTGAAACTGCGCGACATCTTCCTCAAAGGCATCGAAGGCATCGAAGAAGTGTACATCAACGGCGACCTCGAACACCGTGCGCCCAACAATCTGAACGTGAGCTTCAACTTCGTCGAAGGTGAAAGCCTGATTATGGCCGTTAAAGAGCTGGCCGTATCCAGCGGCTCCGCCTGCACTTCCGCCAGCCTCGAACCCAGCTACGTACTCCGCGCACTCGGCCGCAACGACGAATTGGCACACTCATCACTGCGTATCACCTTCGGCCGCATGACCACCGAAGAAGAAGCCGCCTACGCCGCCGAGTTGATTAAGTCCAAAATCGGCAAACTGCGCGAGCTGTCGCCCCTGTGGGAAATGTTTAAAGAAGGCATCGATTTGAACTCGATCGAGTGGGCAGCGCATTGATGATTGAAGGGTTTGAATGGCATTCGGTAAAGGCTTCGCTTAATTTGGAAAAGCACGGTGTTTCATTTGAAGAGGCAGTTACAGTCTTTTGGGATGAAAACGCTTTGTTGATTGCCGATACCGAGCATTCTGACGACGAAGACCGCTTTGTTCTTTTAGGCATGAGCGAATCCTTGCGGGTTTTGGTGGTCGTACATTGTGAACGCGGAGATAATATCCGCATCATTTCCGCGCGTCGTGCCACCACCAATGAGAACAAACAGTATAGGAACAGGAGATAGTCATGCAGTCCGAATACGACTTCAGCCAAGCAGTCAAAAACCCCTACGCCAAGCAGTTGAAAAAAAACGTGCTCGTCAGCATTGATGAAACCGATATGGCCTATTTTCAAAATCTGGCGAAAGAAATGGGTGTGCCGTATCAAGTCCTGATTCATTCGTTTTTACACGAGTGTGCAGCCAAACATAAAAAGCCCGTTATCGAATGGCACGGCGAATGACTCAGGCCGTCTGAAACGCTCTTAACCCGATACAGTAAAAATGAAACCATTACTTTCTACCAAACTCTCCGCCCTTGCCGCCGTGCTGCTTTCGGCAGCCTGCGGCGGCCAGGCGGAAAACCATCAGCCCGATAACGCAGCCGCTTCCGTACCGACGCAAACCGCTTCAGCCGCAAGCAATGCGTCGGAAACATCGGCAGAAGCCGTTTCAGACGGCCACAATGCCGAAAACTCGCTCGACTGGCCGGGTATTTATCAAGGAGCGTTGCCCTGCGCCGATTGCAGCAAAAACCTCGTTACTTTGCAGCTCAATGACGATAAAACCTATATCCTGACCACCGATTCGCAAGGCGGCAAAGAGCCGCTGAAAACGGTAGAAAAAGGCAGCTTTACATGGGAGGGCGACGGCAGCATCGTGAAGCTAGACGAACACGCCGCTCAAGCACGTTTTTTCGTGGCCGAGGGCTATGTGCAAATGCTCGCGGCAGAGCAGAGCGGCTTTAAAGAAAACAGCCGATACAATTTGCAGAAACAGGAATAAGCCTTTCAGACGGCCTCTACCCACCTTCATGAGGCCGTCTGAAACCAACCGGATTGAAACCAAGCGAAACGACAACATATTGTCAACAAACGCAAATACACAAGGAAACCACATCATGGCATACAGCGACAAAGTAATTGACCATTACGAAAACCCCCGCAACGTCGGCACGTTCGACAAAGGCGACGACTCGGTCGGCACCGGCATGGTCGGCGCACCGGCCTGCGGCGACGTAATGCGTTTGCAGATTAAAGTGAACGATGAGGGCATCATCGAAGATGCCAAATTCAAAACCTACGGCTGTGGCTCGGCCATTGCCTCTTCCAGCCTGATTACCGAATGGGTCAAAGGCAAAAGTCTCGACGATGCTTTGGCGATTAAAAACAGCGACATCGCCGAAGAGTTGGAGCTGCCGCCCGTAAAAATCCACTGCTCGATTCTGGCCGAAGATGCGGTAAAAGCCGCTGTAGCCGACTACCGCAAGAAAAAAGAAGCGGTAACGGCCTAAGCCTTGGCCGACGACAGAGGCCGTCTGAAACCGAATCGGGAGCATTTATGCCTTTTACCGAAGCGCAAACCGTCTCGCTCTTGGCTGTGAAAGGCGTGGGCAAAACGGTATTGCAGCGTTTGCAGCAAATGGGTTTGGATGATGCGGAAAAACTCGCCGCCGCCGACCCCGCCGATATTTTGCAGCAGGGCGCGGCTTTAACCGGCTCGACCTGTTGGAAAAACGGCCCGCAGGCCAAAGCCGCCATCGCCGCCGCAGTCGCATGGGCTAAACAAACCGTTTCAGACGGCCTCTAAAACCCGAAAGGCCGTCTGAAAAACAAAGCAAAGGAAAAACATGATTACCATCACAGAAAACGCCGCCAAATACATCAACAGCTACCTGACCAAACGCGGCAAAGGCATCGGCGTGCGCTTGGGCGTAAAAACCAGCGGCTGCTCGGGTATGGCCTACAACCTCGAATTTGTCGACGAGCCCGCCGCCGAAGACATGGTATTTGAAGAGCACGGCGCCAAAGTGTTCATCGACCCCAAAAGTCTGGTTTATCTCGACGGCACGCAGGTGGATTACACCAAAGAAGGCTTGCAGGAAGGTTTCAAATTTGAAAACCCGAATGTCAAAGAATCATGCGGCTGTGGCGAGAGTTTCCACGTTTGAGACGCGCAAAAAAGACGGGACAGTTTTCAAAACCGTCCCGCCATTTTTTAGCAGACTGCCTGTGGTAGCTGCCTTTGCCTTTTTTCTTCCGCTCCGTTTTGTGGCGGAACAAATTGGATTTCACCAGGGCTTTTAAGGCATTGTCGCGGATTTTGCCTTTATTGTGCTGCACTTTCGCACTCATTTGATTTTCCTTTTGTTTTACGGACGGCGGATTATATACAAGGCTGTCTGAAACGGCAAAAATAGTGAAACAAAATAGGAAAGATACAAGGCAGCAAGCCGCAGACAGCATGAGTAATACGGCAAGGCACAGCAACGCCGTAGATTTTCTATTTTGTTTCACTATATATTTTTATGAACCAATACTTTACATTGTTCAATCTACCCGCAGGCTTTACGCTTGACGAAGATACGCTGGAAAGCCGCTACCGCACGCTGGCCGCGCGTTTCCACCCCGATCGTTTTGCCGCCGCATCCGCGTTTGAACAGAAGCAGGCCGTGATGATGTCGGCCACCGTCAACGAAGCCTACCGCACGCTGAAAAGCCCCATCGATCGCGCCGCCTACCTGCTCAAAGAGCAGGGCATCGACGCCGACGCGCCCGAACATACTTCGTTTGCGCCCGAATTTCTGATGCAGCAGATGGAATGGCGCGAAACGCTGATGGAAGCACAGATGGAAAACGAAGCCGCCGCGCTGAAAAATCTGGAAAACGAGATCGCCGCCGAAGCAGAAAAACTGTTTGCCGAACTGCATCAGGCATTTGCCGACAAGCGGCACGACGAGGCGGCGCAGCTAGTGCGGCAGGGACGTTTTTTCGACAAACTGCTGCGCGAAATCCGCCAAGCCTGACAGGCCGTCTGAAACCTGAAACGTCTCCTTCCAACCCGAACACACAAACTTCCCAAAACACCATGGCTCTTTTGCAAATCGCCGAACCCGGCATGTCTGCCGCCCCACACCAACACCGTCTCGCCGTCGGTATCGACTTGGGTACCACCAACAGCCTCGTTGCCACCGTTAAAAGCGGCAGCGCCACCTGCCTGCCCGACGAACAAGGCCACGCCGCGTTGCCTTCGGTCGTACGCTATCTTTCAGACGGCATCACCGTCGGCCATGAAGCCCTCGCCGCGCAAAAAACCGACCCGCAAAACACAATCAGCTCGGCCAAACGCCTTATCGGCCGCAAACTCGAAGACATCGACGCCGCCTCGCTGCCATATCGGTTTGACGAGAGCGAGCGAATCATCGGTCTGGCCACGCGCCAGGGCGTGAAAAACCCCATCGACGTATCCGCCGAAATCCTCAAAACCCTCAAAACCCGCGCCGAAGAAAGCCTCGGCGGCGCGCTGGTCGGCGCGGTGATTACCGTACCCGCCTATTTCGACGACGCGCAACGCCAAGCCACCAAAGACGCGGCGCGTCTGGCCGGCATCAATGTGTTACGCCTGCTCAACGAGCCGACCGCCGCCGCCATCGCCTACGGCCTCGACAACGGCTCGGAAGGCACGTTTGTGGTGTACGACCTCGGCGGCGGTACGTTCGACGTGTCCGTACTCGAATTGAGCAAGGGCTTGTTTCAAGTCAAATCTACCAACGGCGACAGCGCCTTGGGCGGCGACGATTTCGACCAACGCCTGTTCTGCCACCTGCTCGAACAACACGGCCTGTCGCAATTATCCGACCAAGACAGCCGGCTCCTGCTCTCGCTCGCCCGCCGCGCCAAAGAAGAGTTGACCGCACACGAGCAAACCCTTATCGAAACCGCGCTTTCAGACGGCCGCCAAATCCGCGCCACCGTTACCCGCCAAGAATTTCAAGAGTTAACGCGCCATCTGGTGCAAAAAACCATCGAACCGGTGAAGCAGGCGCTCAAAGACGCGGGCGTATCCAAAGCCGACATCAAAGGCGTGATTATGGTAGGCGGCTCGACCCGTATGCCGCATATCCAACAGGCCGTAGCCACATTCTTCGGCCAAACGCCGCTCAACAACCTCAACCCCGACCAAGTCGTCGCGCTGGGCGCGGCCATGCAGGCCGACGTGCTCGCGGGCAACAAAACTGCCGGCGAATGGCTGCTGCTCGACGTGATTCCCCTATCGCTCGGCCTTGAAACCTACGGCGGCCTTGCCGAAAAAATCATTCCGCGCAATTCCACCATCCCCACCGCCCGCGCCCAAGATTTCACCACCTTTAAAGACGGCCAAACCGCCATGACCGTGCACGTCGTACAGGGCGAGCGCGAACTGGTGTCCGACTGCCGCAGCCTCGCCAAATTCACCCTGCGCGGCATTCCGCCGATGGCCGCCGGCGCGGCGCGTATCCGCGTTACCTTCCAAGTCGATGCAGACGGCCTGTTGTCGGTATCCGCGCAGGAGCAGTCCACCGGCGTGCAGGCGCAAATCGAAGTCAAACCCTCTTACGGCCTCGACGACGACACCATCACGCAGATGCTCAAAGACAGCATGGCCAACGCCGCTGAAGACATGGCCGCCCGCGCCCGCGCCGAAGCCGCCGTCGAAGCCGAAGGGCTGCTCGGTGCCGTAGCCGCCGCGCTGGAACTCGATGCCGACCTGCTCGACGAAGCCGAGCTTGCCGCCATCCAAAGCAGCATCGCCGCGCTCGAAGGCCGTCTGAACAGCGGCAGCGCCGAAGAAATCCGCGCCGCCGTGTCCGACTTGGGCAACGCCACAGACAACTTCGCTGCCAAACGCATGAACCGCAATATCCAACGCGCCCTCACCGGCCAAAGCGTGGACGATATTTAATATTTAAACGGACAACGGTTTCAGACGGCCTGTTGAAACATTGGCACACCAAAGGCCGTCTGAAAAGGTAAAACAATATGCGCCTCTGGCACGAAGCCCTCATTCCCCACCTGCCCCGCGCCCAGCTTTTGGGACAGCACCGCGAATGCGCCGCCCTACGCGGCGCGGGCTGGGGCAGGCCGCACGCGACGGTGAATTATGTGTTCCGCCATCCGCGTTATCTGCTCTACCGCTACCACCTGCTTATCATGCAGGAAATGCAAAAACGCGGCTACCGCCCCAACGCACAATGGCTCGCGTCCGAATATCGCGGCAAAAGCCTGCCGGCCGAGCAGATGGAAACCGTTGAAACCCAAAGCAGCCCCGTTTACCCCGAACACGACGACGCCTATTTGGCCGAATGCCTGCAAAACCTAAAAAACAAAGGCATCGAAATCGACATAAACCATACAGACGGCACACAGGCCGTCTGAAACGGCAAAACCCAAACCACTTTCATAAAGAGAAAAAACAATGCCCAAAATCACCGTACTCCCACACGCCACACTCTGCCCCGAAGGTGCGGTCATCGAAGACGCACCCGAGGGCAAAACCGTACTCGACGTATTGCTCGATCACGACATCGAAGTCGATCACGCCTGTGAAAAATCCTGCGCCTGCACCACCTGCCACGTCATCATCCGCCAAGGTTTCGACAGCATGGAAGAGCCGACCGAGCTTGAAGAAGACCTGCTCGACCAGGCTTGGGGCTTGGAAGCCGACTCGCGCCTGAGTTGTCAGGCCGTGGTGGCCGACGAAGATTTGGTGGTCGAAATCCCCAAATACACCATCAACCACGCCCGCGAAGACCATTAAAACCAAGGTCGTCTGAATACATTGGCAGGGTATGCCGCTTTGCGACACACGCGGTTGCAGATGTCCGCAAACCACTACGCGGGTCGGACTCTCAAATTTGGCAACTCCAAACCATGCAAAGCCCCAACGCCCGCCCGCACCTTTCAGACGGCCTCTTCACGAAAAACAACACATAAGGAAACCGATGATGAAATGGACCGACACCCAACGCATCGCCGAAGAGCTTTACGATTTGCACGGCGAAAGCATCGACCCCAAAACCCTGCGCTTCACCCAGTTGCGCGACATGATTCTCGCCCTGCCCGAGTTTGACGACGACCCTGCCCGCTGCGGCGAGCGCATCCTCGAAGCCGTGCAGCAGGCTTGGATTGAAGAAGCCGAATAATGCCGCCCCGCCATCCCTACCGCCGCCTGCGCCCCGCCCGCGACGCCCTGCCCGAAGTCGGCATCTCCGAAGAAAACGGCATCCGCTCCCTGCATCTGGGCAGCAGCACCATCCAAAGCTCGATGAGCCTCGACAAGCCCGCCGAACTCGTCCTCTCGTACAGCCGCGCCATGATGGCCTGGCTGCTCTTTGCCGACCCGCCCGCCCACATCACGCAAATCGGCCTCGGCGGCGGCTCGTTCGCCCGCTGGATAGACGCGTACCTGCCCGACACGCGGCAAACCGCCGTCGACATCAATCCCCAGGTTATCGCCGTCGCCCGCAGCCTGTTCGAACTGCCGTTTGAAGGACAGAACTTCGAAATCGTCGAAGCCGACGGCGCGCAATATGTCAAAACCCTGCTCGGCGGCACCGACATCCTGCTGGTCGACGGCTTCGACGGCGAACAAATCATCGACAGCCTCGTCACCGCCGAATTTTTCCAAGACTGCCGCCGCGCCCTCTCTTCAGACGGCATCTTCGTCACCAACTGGTGGAGCGGCGACCGCCGCTTCCCGCATTTCGTGCAAACCCTGTCTAACTGCTTCGACGGACGCGTTTTGCACATCCCCGCCGAAAGCCACGGCAACATCGCCGTTGCCGCCTTCAAACAAAGCCCGCGCGAGATGCGTTTCGACGCCCTGAAAAAACGCGCCGGCCGACTCGCGCAGCAATACGGCCTCGACTTCCCCGCCCTCCTCGCCGCCGCCAAAGCCGCCAATCCCCACAACGGCAAATCGCTGCTGCTGTAAACGGCGTTTTCCGTTTTTTGTTTTCAGACGGCCGCAAAGGCCGTCTGAAAACCTATTCGGATGCGGCAAAACACACCGTCTACGCCAAAAACCTACAAGATATTTCCGCGCCCGACAGGCTGGAACAAAAACACAAAACCGCCCGGGTCAACCTGCCGAAAAAATTCAAGCGCAACTGAATATCCGACATATCCGGCCGTCTGAAAACAAGGTTTCAAAGAAATGAAAACGGCAAAGGGCTTCTGCACAACAGAAGTCCTTTGCCGTTTTTCAGACGGCCTCTTCCCTCTTCTCCTCACGCCCTCCCCTGCCGTCATAAAGTAAATCGGTGTTAAGATAGCCCGCCGTGCGAAGCCGCACCCTGCGGTTTTGGCCACTCCCACCTGCTCGGGAATGACGTTTCTGAAAGCGCAGTTTCAACGAAGTGAAAAAACAAAACAACAAAGGAGAAAACCATGTCCCCCCAAAAAATCCACACACTGATTCCCTTTGCGGCGGTGGCCGTGCTGTGCATGGCCGCCGCTTCGCTGCCGTTTTTCCGCGAGTCGGGCGTCAGCCCGCTGACGCTCGCCATCGTGCTGGGCATGGCGGCGGGCAACAGCCCGCTTAACCGCCACACGGCGGCTTTGGGCGATGCCGTGCTGTTTGCCAAGGGCACGCTGCTGCGGCTGGGCATCGTGTTTTACGGTTTCCGCATCACCGTGCCGCAGCTGCTTTACGCGGGCTGGCCGGCGCTTTTGGCGGATGTGTGCGTTGTGGCGGGCACGTTTGTGCTGGCGCTGTATCTGGGCAGACGGCTGCGGCTGGATGCCGACACGGCGGCGCTGGTGGGCGCGGGCAGCGCGATTTGCGGCGCGGCGGCTGTGCTGGCGGCGCAGCCGGTGTTGAAGGCGAAAGAGGCGGCCGTGGGCGTGGCGGTGGCGACGGTGGTGGTGTTCGGCACGCTGGCGATGTTTGTTTATCCCCTGATGGCGGCGGCGCTGCTGCCGCACGATGCGCCCGCTGCCGCGTGGTTTGGCTGGGGCATCTACACGGGCGCGACGGTGCACGAAGTGGCGCAGGTGGCGGCGGCAGGCGCGGCGGCGAACCCGGTAACGGCCGACGTGGCGGTGATTACCAAAATGATCCGCGTGCTGCTGCTCGCGCCCTTTTTGCTGCTGCTGCCGCGCCTGATGCGGCATTTTAACGGCGGCGCGGATGCGGGCGGCGGCGGCGCGTCCGTGCCGTGGTTTGCCCTCGGTTTTCTCGCGGCGGCGGTGTTCAACAGCTTCATACCGCTGCCCGCAGCGCTGCACGGCGGCATTTTGCAGGCCGACACTTTTCTGCTGACGGTGGCGATGTGCGCCCTCGGTTTCAGCACGCGCTGGCAGAGCGTGCGTCAGGCGGGGATGCGCCCTCTGCTGCTGGCCGCCCTTTTGGCGCTCTGGCTGCTGATCGGCGGCGGCGCGCTCTCCTACGCGGCCTGCCGCCTGTTTGCCTGATGCGGGCAAACAGGCCGTCTGAAAAGGCCGTCTGAAACCCGAAACAGGGCTTTCAGACGGCCTTTTGCCTTGCCACCGCCAAACACGCAGCCCCCGCTTTTCAGACGGCCTTGTGTCTGCCGCCCTGCCCTTGTGCCGCCCGCAAAGCCGTTCCGCAGCCTTTTTCAGACGGCCTCCCGCCGTTCGCGCAATCCTTTTGCGCAGCCGTGTAAACTTATGTTATCTTATGCGGCAGGCGGGTAAACCGCCGCAAGAAAAATCCAACCCGGGAGAGATTTCCATGACCGACAAACCGAAAAGCGAACAGCAGCCGGAAAACGTCGAGTTATTGAGCGCGCAGGCGCCGATAACCGATTTTCGCGGGCTGGTGATCGCCATCGTTGCCGCGCTTATCAGTGCGGTGCTCTACCAAATCCTGCCCTACGACAGCGATGTCAATAAGGGGCTGACCATTTTGGCCTTCGTGGCGATTATGTGGTTTACCGAAGCGGTGCACATTACCGTGACCGCGCTGATCGTGCCGCTGTTTGCCATTCTGTTCAAAATCCCCGATATGGACACCAAGGCCGCGCTGGCGGGCTTTGCCGATCCGATTATCTATGTGTTTTTCGGCGGCTTTGCGCTGGCGACGGCGCTGCATATGCAGAAGCTCGACCGCAAAATCGCCGTGTGGCTGATTTCGCTCTCGCGCGGCAATACTTTTGTCGCCGTGCACCTGCTGTTTGCCGTTACCGCCTTTTTGTCGATGTGGATCAGCAACACGGCCACGGCGGCGATGATGCTGCCGCTGGCAATGGGGCTGATGAGCCATCTGGACAAGGAAAAAGACCGCAACACCTTTGTCTTCGTGCTTTTGGGCATCGCCTACTGCGCCAGCATCGGCGGCCTGGGCACGGTGGTCGGTTCGCCGCCCAACGCGATTGCCGCCAAAGCGCTGAATTTGGATTTTGCCGGCTGGATGAAGTTCGGCCTGCCGATGATGCTGGCGCTTTTGCCGCTGATGCTGTTTTCGCTGTTTATCGTGCTCAAGCCCAATTTGTCGGCCAAAGTAGAGGTGGAGCACGAAGACATCCCGTGGACGCTGCACCGTGTGATTGCCATGCTGATTTTCCTGGCTGCCGCCGTGGCGTGGATCTTCGGCGACACGCTGAAAAAAGAGCTGGGCATTTCCAGCCCCGACTCTTTCGTCGCCCTCACCGCCGCCGTAGCCGTGGTGATTTTCGGCGTGGTACGCTGGCGCGAAGTGGCGCGCAATACCGACTGGGGCGTGCTGCTGCTCTTTGGCGGCGGCATCACCCTGAGCACGCTGCTGCAAAAATCGGGCGCCTCCGCCGCGCTGGGGCAGGAAATGGCGAGCACCTTCGTGCTGGCGCATCCCTTTATCGTGATCCTCGCCGTGTCCGCCTTCATCATCTTCCTCACCGAATTCACCAGCAACACCGCCTCCGCCGCCCTGCTCGTGCCGGTGTTCGCCAGCGTGGCCGAACAGATGGGTATGCCCAAGGAAGTGATGGTGCTCATCATCGGCATCGGTGCCTCCTGTGCCTTTATGCTGCCCGTAGCCACGCCGCCGAATGCGATTGTGTTCGGTACCGGCATCGTCACCCAGCGCGATATGCTCAAAGTGGGCATGGTGCTCAATATCCTCAGCATCGCGCTGGTAGCGGCGTGGGCGTATTTCTTTTTGATGTAAACGCCGTTGCTTAGTTTGTCAGAGGCCGTCTGAAACCGTTTTAAGGTTTTCAGACGGCCTTTTGCTTTCCGCGCCGCCGTTGGAATAATTCAGAAAAGAGGCCGTCTGAAAGCAAAAAACGGGCTTTCAGACGGCATTTATGATGGTTCGGGCAGACCGTCTGAAAGTATCCGCCCATTGCCGAAAGGCCGTCTGAAAGGTTTTTCAGACGGCCTGCGGATCAGTATGGGGAATGCGGTCTGAAACCGTCCGTTTGTTTGCAAAAGGCAGCCTGAAAAGGCTTTCAGGCTGCCTTGCCGATTGTAGGCGGCTTAAAACTGCCAATTGACTTTGAAGGTCAGCGTGCGCGGGGTACCGTAGAAGTTGTAGCCGCCGTTGCTGCGGTTGGCGTTGTTTTCAAAGTAATGCTTGTCAAACAGGTTGTTGCCGATGAGGCTGAGGCGGATGTTGGGGGTGGGCCGGTATTGGATGTCGGCGTTCCACAGGGTGTAGCCGCCCTGGCGCAGGTGGGGCTGGTCGTAGTAGTCGGAGGTGCGGCTCTGGCTGCTGAGGCCGCCGCCTATGCTCCATTTGGCCGCCGCGCCGGGCAGGCGGTAGCGGGTGTAGAGGCGGAAGATGTGGCGCGGGGTGTGGCGGCTGTAATTCGCGCCGGCTTCGCCTTCGTCGCCGGTGTTGCGGTGTTTGCTGGCGTTGAGGGTGTAGCCGGCAAACAGCTGCCAGTTGTCGGTGAGGTGGCCGGAGATTTCGGCGTCCATGCCCCGGCTGACGACGCGGCCGCTGTTGTTGTACACGGCGATGCCGTCGTCGTCGTGCGAGAAGACGGCGCGGTTTTTCTGGTCTATCCAAAAGAGGGCGACGGCAGTGTTGAGGCGGTTTTGCCGCAGGGCGGTTTTCCAGCCGATTTCATAGTTGGTGCCGGTTACGGGCGGCAGGTAGTTGCCGCCTGCGCCGCGTTTGTCAAGCTGGGGTTTGAAGATGGAAGTGTAGCTGGCATACAGGCTTTGCTGAGGGGTGATGTCCCAGGTGATGCCCAAATAGGGAACGAAACGGCTGCGTTTGCTGTCTTGGGCGAGGTCTTCAAGGTATTTGGGTTGGTCGGACCGTAGGATGTTGTAGGCATCAAGACGGTAGCTCCAGCGGGTATAGCGGCCACCCGCAAGAATGTGCAGCTTGTCGGTGGGGTTGAAGCGGATGCCTGCGCTGACGGCGTGCGAGACGGTTTTTTCTTCCTGGCGGCGGTGGATGGGGTTGTAGCGGTAGTCCAGTTCGGCGAGTTTGTCCCATTGAGGACGGGGAATCAGTGCGCCGTTAAACGGTTTGAGCGGAAAATCGCGGCTGAGCATGGGATCACACCAGCGCGGCCAGCCCATGCCGGCGCAGAATTGGTTGTTCGGATCATTGGGATCGAGCCACAAATCCCAGTGCTGCATGGTTTCGGATTCGGTGCGGCGGCGGTTGTAGCTGTAGGTGGCGAACACGTCGTGGCTGCGGCCGAGTGCTTGGAAACGGCCGGTAAGAATGTTTTGGAAGACGAGCTGTTTAGCATCGTTGTCGGAGCGGCGGCTGCCACTGGTGAAGATGGTGCCGTTGCTGTTCTGCCAGACTTGGGTACTGTTGAGTGCGGAGTATTCGCGGAAAGCGCGGTCGCGGCGGTAGTCGAGGGTGCTGGTAAGCCGCCAGTTGTCGTTAAACTGGTGGCGCAGTTCGGTGAAAAAGTTGAGTTTGCTAAAACGGCTGTCGTTCCAATATGCACCGGAGTAGCTGTTGCGCGGCAGATCCAGCGGGTGATCGACGCTGCCGCGCGGCAGGCCGAACACGTCGGGCACGGCATCGCGGTGCTGGTGCATCGCGCCGGCGGTGAGAATGGTATTGTCGCCGAGATCGAAATCCATCACGCCGTAAAGCAGACGCTGGCGGCTGTTGACGCGCTCGGTGAACGACCCGGATTTTTCGCCGGCGGCAACAAAACGGCCGCGGATGCTGCCGCTGCCGTTCAGGCTGCCTGAAGCGTCAATGTCGGCGCGGTAGGCATCATAGCGGCCGAAGCTGATGTTGCCGCCGAATGTGCGCTCGGCGGTGGGGCGTTTGCGCACGGCGTTGACGGTGCCGCCGGGTTCGCCGTCGGCCTGGGTGAGACCGGTTGCGCCGCGCACGACTTCAATGTGGTCGTACAGGGCAAGGTCGGTAAGGCTTTCGGCGTTGTGGATGGTGTCGCCGACAAAGCCGGAAATGGAAGAAGAAATGCCGTCTTCTTCGATTTGGTCGATATAAAAACCGCGCGATTGGAAACGGGCGCGGTCGGAATCGCGCAGTACGGTTACGCCGGTGGTGGTGCGTAGTGCGTCTTCGAGATTGCTGATGCCGCGGCCGTCGAGCTGGGTTTTGGTAATCACGCTGACCGACTGTGGGGTTTCTTTGGGCGAAAGCGCAAGGCCGGTGGTGGTGCGCATGGCGGAGGTGGTGAAGGAATCGCGGTTTTCGGTTCGGGTGGAACGGTTGCGTCCTTGTACGCGTACGGTTTCGAGCTGCCCGCCGGATACGGCACTCTCCTGCGCGCCGCCTTCCTGCGTTTCGGCAGCAGACACGGGAAAGGCCGCCAGCAAAGAGGCGGCCGAACAAAAAAGAATTTTGGCGTTCATGGGTTTGCGTTATGTTGTGTAAATCAGGGTAAGGAATGATACAGAAAGCGCCAAGACGGCTTTATCGGCACAACGGCATAAGCAAAAAGTATAGTGCCGCGGCCAAGCGCAGAGGCCGTCTGAAAGCCGCCCCGTTTTTCAGACGGCCTCCCGCTGCGTTTGCCGTATAATCGCCCGCTTCCGTCGAGGCCGTCTGAAACATGAAATCCCAGTCCCAACGCATCCTCATCATCTCCGTTTTCATCGTTGCCAGCTGCGGCCTGGCTTACGAACTCATCATCGCCGCGCTGGCGAGCTATCTTTTGGGCGACAGCATTTTGCAGTTTTCGTCGGTTATCGGCCTGTATCTTTTCTCGATGGGCATCGGCGCGCACCTGACCCGATACATCAAAGAAGAAGACACGCTCTCGCGTTTTGTCGAAATCGAATTGCTGGTGGGCATCATCGGCGGGCTGTCGGCGCTGGCTCTGTTTGTCGCCTTCGGGCTGTCGGCCGCGCCGTTCCGCACGCTGCTTTACGCCTTTGTGCTGATAGTCGGCACGGTAGTCGGCATGGAAATTCCGCTGGTGATGCGCGTGCTCAACCGCCGCGATACGGATTTTAAGGAACTCGTCTCGCGCGTATTAACCTTCGACTATCTCGGCGCGTTGGCCGTATCGCTGCTGTTTCCGCTGGTGCTCGCGCCCAAGCTGGGCATGGCGCGTTCGGCCTTGCTGTTCGGCCTGTTAAACGCCGCCGTCGCTTATCTCACCGCCCGCGTGTTCCAAGCCGAGCTGCCCCGCTACCGCGCCATCCGCCTGCGCGCCTTTCTCGTACTCGCCGCGCTCGCCGCCGCCTTTGTTTACGCCAACCAAATCACTTTCAAAGCCGAACAAAGCTACTTCGGCGACCCGGTTGTATTTGAAAGCCACTCGCCCTACCAGCGGCTGGTGGTCACGCGCTGGAAAGACGACACGCGGCTTTATATCAACGGTAACCTGCAATTTTCCTCGCGCGACGAAGCCCGTTACCACGAAGCCCTGGTGTTGCCCGCCATGCAGACAGCCTCACGCGCCGAACACGTTTTGATACTCGGCGGCGGCGACGGCCTGGCCGCACGCGAAGTGTTGAAATATCCGCAGGTCAAGCAAATCACGCTGGTCGATTTAGACCCCGACATGACCGCCGTATTCAAAAATTCCGCCACCCTAAGCGCGCTCAACCACGGCTCTCTGTCGCACCCGAAAATGCGCGTCATCAACGACGATGCCGCCAAATGGCTGGAAACCGCGCCGCAGAAATTCGACGTGATTATCATCGACTTGCCCGACCCGTCGAATTTTTCGCTGGGCAAACTCTACTCCGTACCGATGTACCGCCTCGTCGCCCGCCATCTCGCGCCGCAGGGCAAAATCGTCGTCCAATCCACCTCACCCTATTTCGCACCCAATGCCTTCTGGTCGGTGGTCGCCACGCTCGAAGCGGCCGGACTCCACACCGCGCCCTATCATGTGTATGTACCTTCGTTTGGCGAATGGGGCTTTGTGCTGGCCGGTTTCAACACGGATTTTGCCGTGCCGCAGCGGTTTGACGTACCCACGCGCTACCTCAACGCCGACACCGCCGCCGAAATGTTCCGCTTCCCGCCCGACATGGCGCGGCGCGAAGTCGAACCCAACTATCTGAACACACAGGCGTTGGTGAATTATTTTGAACAGGACTGGCGCAACGTGATACGTTAGGCCGCCCCCGCCTGCGCGGGGTTGACGTTTCCGAAAGACTGTTTGAAAAAGGCCGTCTGAAAACCCTTTCGGGTGTTCAGACGGCCTTATATTGCGCCCATTCAATTGGAGTTCTGCAAAATGAGCAAAAAAGCTAAAACTACCCCTCTTTAAGAATCTATCGGGACTTGGGTCTAAACAATAAATTCACATACCTGCGAGATTATTCAGACGGCCTGACGGTTATTTCTTACGCAGCGCGATAGGCGGTCAGCCAACCAGCTTTTCGGCGTACTCGTACAAGTCTTGCAGGAGCATGAGTTTGTCGGGATTGCCGGCGTATTGTTCGGCGAGGCTTTGCAGGCTCAGGCTGAAGTCGGGCAGGGCGGTTTCCAGTTTTTTGCGGCGGTATTTCTGCCAGCGGATTTGTTCGGCGCGGCTGAGGCTGGGGTAAAAATGGCGGGCGCGGTAGTGAAACAGCAGCTTTCCGATGCGCGTATCTTGGAAAACCAGGCCGCTGTCGGCGAGTTTTTCGGGCGGCAGGCTGCGTAGGGCGGTCATGCTGTTTTTGTCGGCGGGGCTGAAAAAGCCGTTGTAAAGCTCGGTTTCCACATTGTCGCCGGGCGCAAATTCGCGCGTTTGGCGGAAGATTGCCTGTACTTTGCTGCGGATTTCAGACGGCCTTTGCAGCTCTTTGAGATTGTCGAGGCACTCGGCGCGGCTGATGCCCAAACGTTCGGCATCTTCGGCGCGCAAAGTGTTCAGCGGCGCGAGTATCGGGCATTTGTTGATGTGCACCAGTTTGAGCGGCACGGGCAGAATGCCTTGTTCCAACAGGGTTTCTTTTTTGCTGTACAGCCGCTCGCGCAGGGTGTCGGCATCGAGGGTCAGCAAATCGCCCAAGTCGGCGGACAAATCGCAGGCAATCAGCGCGTTGGCGTTGGTGGGGTGCCACGCCAGCGGCGCGATGAGGGCGGTGTTGCCGCGCCGGTTGCCAAACATGCCCGATACGTGCACCAGCGGCGTGAGGCCTTGGGTGTCGATCATGGCTTTGAGTGCTTCTTTGCTGTGGTGTTCAAAGAAATATTGGAACAGGCGCGGCTGTTTTTGCTTGATGAGTTTGGCCGTTTCGATGGTGGCGTACACGTCGGACATTGCATCGTGGGCGTGTTCGTGGGCGATGCCGTTGGCAGCGGTGAGTTGTTCCAGCTTAAACACGGGCAGGCCGTCTGAATCGCGCGGCCACTCGATACCCTCGGGGCGCAGCGCATAGCAGGCGCGGACGACATCGAGCAAATCCCAGCGCGAGTTGCCGTTTTTGTAGCTGTATTCGTAGGGGTCGATGAAGTTGCGATAAAACAGGTAGCGCGTCATTTCATCGTCGTAGCGGATGTTGTTGAAGCCCATGATGCAGGTGTTGGGGCGGGCAAACTCCGCCCAAATCCGCGCGGCAAATTCCGGCTCGGACACGCCTTTTGCGTTGCATTCCTGCGGCGTGATACCCGTAAGCAACACCGCTTCGGGCGAGGGCAGATAGTCGCTTGTTTGGCGGCAGTAGAACATGACCGGTTCGCCGACGATGTTGAAATCCGCGTCGGTGCGGATACCGGCAAACTGCGCGGGGCGGTCGGCGGCGGGGCTGATGCCGAAACTTTCGTAGTCGTAGATGAAAAAAGTGAAATCGGGTTGGGACATGGTTTTACGTGGGTTGGGCTTGAGGCCGTCTGAAAGATTCAGACGGCCTTTGTTTGCTAGGTTTCTTTGTTCGCCAGTTTTCTCAATACGGCGCGCACGGTTTTGATGCGTGTTTCGATGTCTTCCATCACCGCGCTCACGCGCAGCTTGTCCGCGCCCGCCATACGATAATTTTTATTGCTCTGCATCAGCAGAATAATATCGGCAGGCTCGACCATGGTGTGTTTGCCGAAGGTGAGCGTGAGCGCGTCGGATGAAGCATCAATCGCGGTGATGCCCAAGGCTTTGGCGGCAAGGCGCAGGCGGTGGCTTTCCAGCAGGGTGGTTACGGGTTGTTCGGGCAGTCCGAAGCGGTCAACCAGTTCTTCGTGCACGGCGTTGATTTGGGCTTCGGTTTCGCAGGTGGCGAGGCGTTTGTAGAGTACCAGCCGTTCGTGGATGTCGGGGCAGTAGCCCTCGGGCAGCAGGGCGGGGCTGTGCAGCTTGATTTCGGTGGTTACGCCCAATGGCGCGTCCAAATCGGGCTGGCGGCCTTTTTTGAGGTCGCGCACGGCTTGTTTGAGCATTTCGGTGTAGAGCGTGAAGCCGACCTGTATCATTTCGCCGGATTGTCCTTCGCCGAGGATTTCGCCTGCGCCGCGGATTTCCAAATCCTGCATGGCGAGGGTGAAACCTGCGCCGAGTTCGTCTGCCGCCGCAATGGCGTCGAGGCGTTTTTCTGCGTCTTTGGTGATGTATTCGGGCGTTAGCAGGTAGGCGTAGGCTTGGTGGTGGCTGCGGCCGACGCGCCCGCGAAGCTGGTGCAGTTGCGCCAGTCCGAATTTGTCGGCGCGGTTAATGATGATGGTGTTGGCGTTGGGGATGTCGATGCCGGTTTCGATGATGGTGGAACAGAGCAACACGTTGAATCGTTGCTGCAAAAAGTCGCGCATAACTTGCTCCAACTCGCGCTCGCGCAGTTGTCCGTGCGCCACGCCGATGCGGGCTTCGGGCAACAGGGTTTCCAGCCGCTCGCGCATGTTTTCGATGGTATCTACTTCATTGTGCAGGAAAAATACCTGCCCGCCGCGTTTGAGTTCGCGCAACACGGCTTCGCGTACGCTGCCTTCGCTAAACGGTTTGACAAAGGTTTTCACGGCAAGGCGGCGGCTGGGGGCGGTGGTAATCAGCGAGAAGTCGCGCAGCCCTTCCAATGCCATGCTTAATGTGCGCGGAATCGGCGTGGCGGTGAGGGTGAGAATATCGACGTTGGCACGTAGTTTTTTCAGCTGCTCTTTTTGGCGTACGCCGAAGCGGTGTTCTTCGTCGATAATCACCAAGCCTAGGTTTTTAAAAGAAATATTGTCCTGAACCAGCTTATGCGTGCCGATGACAATGTCCACCGTGCCGTCTGCCATGCCTGCGAGCGTGGCGCGGGTTTCTTTGCTGCTGTTGAAGCGCGAAAGCTGGGCGACTTTCACGGGGAAATCGGCAAAGCGGTCGGCGAAATTCTGCGCGTGCTGTTCTACCAGCAGCGTGGTCGGGGCGAGCACGGCGACTTGTTTGCCGCCCATCACGGCAACAAAGGCGGCGCGCAGGGCGACTTCGGTTTTGCCGAAGCCCACGTCGCCGCACACCAACCTGTCCATCGGGCGCGCTTGGGTTAAATCGGCAATCACGGCGGCGATGGCGGCGGCTTGGTCTTCGGTTTCTTCGTAGCCGAAGCCGTCGGCAAAGGCGCGGTAGCCTTCTTCGTCAAACTGGAATTTGTAGCCTTCCTGCGCGGCGCGGCGGGCGTAAAGGTTGAGCAGCTCAGCGGCGGTGTCGCGGGCTTTTTCGGCGGCCTTGCGCTTGGCTTTGTTCCATGCCGCGCTGCCGAGCTTGTGCAGCTGCACGTTTTCATGCGCCGCGCCGGAGTAGCGGCTGATTAAATGTAGTTGCGAAACAGGCACATAAAGCTGCGCTTCGCCTGCGTATTCGAGCAACATCATCTCCTGCGCTTCGCCGCCCAAGTCCATAGACACCAAGCCCATATAGCGCCCGATGCCGTGTTCTTCGTGGACAACGGGGTCGCCGATGCTGATTTCGGCCAGGTCGCGCAACAGGCCGTCTGAAACGGCGGCATGCTTCTTGCGGCGCGTGCTGCTGCGGCTTTTGGCGACGTATTGGTAGAGATCGGATTCGGTGATGAGGGCGATGGCGTTTACAGCCCGCTCCGTGGTGGATGGGGCGCAGTTGTGCACCCAAATACCCGTATGACCGACAAAATAAGTGTGATAGTCCTCCACTTCAATGTTATAAACATAGTCGTGATATTCCTGATGGTATCCACCAATATAAGACCTGTCAGCATCTTTAATAGCCGCCTTAAAATTCTCCGACATGGCACGGCTTTTCTCCGTCATCAACGTATCGCTGCATTCTTCGGTGGGCAATAGAAGGCCGAGAGTTTCATCATCAACAATCACAGGCCGCCCCGCACTAAAATCAATGATACCAGCTGCATCGCTGGGATTATACAGAAGAACAACTTGACAGTCGGGGTCGGGAAAGGCAGTGCCTAATAATTTTGCAGAATCTTCAAATGTACCAACACCAACCAGAATGTCATCAAATGTTCGTAAAAAATGACGTTCCGTTCCTTCCAATTCCAGCGCAGGTGTCCAGCCTACCGGTTCGCGGTGCAGTATTTTCCTACCGTTTTCATCAATATCAATCTCTTGATCAATCAGCCTGTCCGCCCAAAACGGGTGGTCTTCGGTGCAGAACAGATAGCCATATCCGTCTTCTGTAATATAACTCTGATAAATAATCCGCTGTTTTTCTGCCGATTTGAAGGTGGAAAGTACGCGCTTGTAGGCGTTTTCGCCGTCGGGGTTATTCTCATCGCGCGACAAGACCATATCGCCGACTTTGATTTGGTCGATGGGAACAAGGTCTTTGTCAGTATGCACCAGTGTGCCCGCCACAAAGCAGGCATGGCTGTTGGGAAGGCATTCCGCTGCATCGAACGGCAGTTGAAAACCGTGTGTCAATGACGTTACTGTGATGCACAGTGGTGCATCGTCATTCAAAAACGCCTGCCAGTCGGACACCGGTTTGGCCTTCAAGCCGTTTTGTTGCAAGAAGCCGAGCATGGTTTCGCGCCGTCCCAAACTTTCGGCGCACAGCAAAATCCGTCCTTCAAAGGCAGCCTGAAAATCCTGCAAGGCCTGCAAAGGCTGCTCGGCTTGGCGGTTCACCGCCACATTTGGCAACGCAAACGCCGCGCCGCCCAGCTCGGGCAGAATCTGCGGATAGGCTTTCAGGCAGCCTGAAAACTGGTCTGCCGCCAAATACAGATGCTGCGGCGGCAGCGGCGGATAGGTTTCGTCGCCCTGCGCCATCTGGAAACGCGATTTCACCTCCGCCTCAAACCGCCGCGCCTCGGCGTGCACATCGCCCACGCACACCGCCAGCGCGTCGCCGCCGATGTAGTCAAACAGCGTCGCGCAGCCCCCTTCAAAAAACAGCGGCAGATAATATTCCACCCCCGCGCCAAACTGCCCGCCGCTCACGGCTTTGTACACCGCCGCCGCGTTCGGATTGCCGTTCACTTCCTCGCGGAAACGGCTGCGGAAGATTTTTTGCGCCGCATCGTCGGTGGGAAACTCGTGCGCGGGCAGCAGGCGGATTTCCGATACGGGCGCGATGGTGCGCTGGCTGTCGGGGTCAAAGGTTTTGATGCTGTCGATTTCATCGTCGAACAAATCGATGCGGTATGGCATCTCGCTGCCCATTGGGAATAAATCGACAATCCCGCCGCGCACGGCAAACTCACCCGCCGCGACAACATGGGAAACATGGTTGTAACCCGCATCCACCAAATCGGTTTTCAGACGGCCTATATCCAAAGTCTGCCCCGTTTTCAGCCAAAACGTGCGCCCCGCCAGAAACGGCACGGGTGGCAGCTTCTGCATCGCCGTGGCAACCGGTACGAACAACACATCCGCCAAACCGTTTTTCAGCTGCCACAACACCGACAGCCGCTCCGACACCAAATCCTGATGCGGCGAAAAACGCTCATAGGGCAGCGTTTCCCAGTCGGGCAGAAACAGCGCGTTGTCCTGCGGTCGGAAAAACTGCCACGCCGTTTGCAGCCGCAACGCACTCTCCGCATCGGGCGTAAACACGATTTTCAGCGTTTTGGGCGGCAGGTTTTGTGTTAAAAAATACGGCAGGCTGCCGGCGGTAAGGTTCAGCCAGCGCACGCGCGGGGCGGATTTTGTGGGAAGGGGGTGGGTCATGGTTTTTGGGATTGAAAATGTAGGTCGGGCATGGATGCCCGACGTTGTTGGATTAATCGGTGTTTTGTCGGGCATGAATGCCCGAGCTACGGCTTTCAGGCTGCCTTTACCAATCGCGCGCTTTGTCCAACGCGGCTTGCAGCGCGTCGGCATCCGCGCTTGCGCCGACGGTTTCGGCGGCGAGGCGGGCAAGGGTGTGAAACGCATCGCACAGGGTTTCGCGTTCTTCGGTTTCTATCCAGCCGCGTTGGGCGTTGAGTCCGTTGAACGCGGCGGCGTATTGGGCGGCAAGCTGTTCCAAGGCCGTCTGAAAGCCGTCGGCGGGCAGGGCGAGAGCCGTTTTTAGGCTGCCTGTGTAGATTTTGGCGGCGGCTTTGGCATCGGCGGCGCGGATGTGTTCGGCATCGGCAAGGGCGGCGAGCGGGTTGTCGCGGTTGGCGGCATACCATTCGGGTTTGCGCAAACCCGTGATTTCGTAGCCCAGCTGCGGCAGTTTTTTTGCTTGGGCTTTGAGTGCGCTGCCTGCGGCATAGGGAAAACCGCTTATCCACAGGAAATTGAGATGCGGCAGCGCGGACAAATCGGGCAGGCCGCCGCCGAGCGGGAAGCAGCGGATAAGGGTGAGGCTGCGCAGTTCGGGCAGTTGCGCGAGGGCGGCGAAGTGGGCGATTTCGGAATCGAACAGGGACAGCACGCGCATTTTCGGGTATTGTCGGGCGAAGGCGGCGCAGTCGAACGGGGCGGTTTCTTGGCTGCGGTAATGCGCTTGCTCAATGTCTGCGGCATCCGTTATATGCGCTGCTTCGGGCACGAAGGGGAAGCAGTTGATGTCGCCGCAGTAGGAGTTAGGCGGTTCGTCGCCGGGCAGGGGCAGTACGCCCAGCGGAATATGGTCAGCAGGGATTTTACCCATATAGCTTTTAATCGGCAGGCGCGGGGCGGGGTCGTGCGCCAAGATGTAAGCAGGCGCGTGTTTGAGTTTGCCTAATACGATGTCTTCCAAACGCGCAAACGCGCCCTGCATCTCCCAAATATGGACATGGCTGCGTTTGTTGGCTTTCGCGGAAACGGCGTGGACAAGCTGGTAGGCATGCCAGCGTTGGTCGAGCGGCGAATGGACGGCGTAAACGGTGCCTGGTTCAGGGGTGTGGGGCATGGGTTGGTCTTTCTCGATAACGGGCGGTTGTCGGGTTTATCGGTGTTTTGTCGGGCATGGATGGCTGAACTACTCGCTGGCAAGCCATACGGATTGTTCCGCGTCGCGGTTGTCGATGCGGTGGTAAAAGCGGACGGTGTTTTTCAAGCCCGCCTGCATCAGCCGTCGGCACAAATCGCCGCTGACGATGGTTTGCGTGGGGTAATCGGCGTCTGCGACGATGGATACGTCCCAGTCAAATGCGTCTTTAAGCTGCTGCACGTCAAATTCGTATTCTTCGCAGCCGTCAAAGCCCGTTTTTTCGTAAACGCTGCGGGAAAAATCGGTGGCGTGTTCGTGGTTGGTAACGTGCAGGGCGAAGAAATCATCGGATACGCCGTGCCCGTTGATGGCAATGCCTAAAAACTGCACCCAGCGCCGCTCGGCTTCGGGCTGCAAAAGGGTTTTGACTTTTTGGCTGATGATTAAATACCCCAAATGGAAAATGATGTCGTAACGGTTGAGTGCGGCGGGGGGTTTGCCTGCTTTCAGGTTGAATTTCAGTTGCACTGACTGGGTGTCCAGCCAGCCTTCTTGGTCTAGCAGATCGTAGTTTTCCGATGTCCAGTCGATGCTTAATATGTCGGTTTTTTTGTGCGGGTAGAGGGCGTATAGCATGAGGGGCTTTCGTGTTTGAGGCCGTCTGAAAGGTTTTCAGACGGCCTTTAACGTATTGGAGGCTGTTGGTATTTGGCTTGTGAAACGAGGATATGGCGGACGGATTGTAATGGAGGCCGTCTGAAAAGAGTAGGGTCTGACGGATGTCAAATTATTGCCGTTTCTTGTGCAAATCGGCGGGCGGACGTGATTTGTCTGTGATAAGATAATTATTCTTATTTCATTGCCGCTGCGGGCGCACAGGCCGTCTGAAAGATTGAAAAACGCGGCCGCAGGCAATATATGGGCGGATTCGACCACACCGACAAGAAGACCTGCCCTATGGGAACACAGCACCAACAATCGGAAGGCGGCAGCGCCCTGAAACTGCGTCCGCCGCGCCAATACGGCGTTTTCCTGATTAACGACGACTACACCACCATGGATTTCGTGGTGAAGATACTTACCGAAGTATTTATGCTGCCCGAGGAGCGCGCCGTGGCCGTGATGCTCTTGGTGCACCACGAGGGCAAAGGCCTTTGCGGCACCTACACGCGCGACGTGGCGCAAACCAAGCAGATGCAGGTGCACAGCCGCGCCGCCGATGCGGGTTTCCCGCTCAAATGTACGATAGAGGAGGTTTCATGATTTCGGATGCTTTGGAACAGATTTTGCAGGAGCTTTACGCCGACGCCCGCGCGCGCAGCTACGAGATGATTACGCTCGAACAGCTCCTGCTGGCATTGTTGGAGCAGTCGGACGAAGTGCAGAAAGTGCTTGAAGCGCTGCATGTGGATTTGGACGTGCTCTCCGGCCAGCTTTTGAGCAGCATACAGGACAACACGCCCATGCTGCCCGCCGGTCTGCTTGACAAAACCGACACCCAGCCCACGCTCGGCTTCCAGCGCGTGATGCAGCGGGCGATTATCCACGCGCAGTCGGTGGAAAAACGCGAAGTGCGCCCGGTCGACGTGCTGGTGTCGATGATGGGCGAGAAAGACTGTCCCGCCGTGTATTTCCTGCAACTGCAATCCGTCGGCCGCGTGGAAATCCTGCGCTATCTCGCCCACGGCGAAACCGGCGAAGAGGTGCAGAGGCCGTCTGAAAACGAAGAAGACGAAGCCGCACCCGCCGTAGGCGGCGACGCGCTGGCCAAATACACCGTCAACCTCAACGCCGAAGTGCGCGCCGGACGCATCGACCCGCTGATCGGCCGCAAAGCCGAAATGGAGCGGCTGGTGCAGGTTTTGTGCCGCCGCCGCAAAAACAACCCGCTGCTCGTCGGCGAGGCGGGCGTGGGCAAAACCGCGCTGGCCGAAGGGCTGGCGCACCAAATCGTCGGCGGCCAAGTGCCCGACGTGCTGGCGGGCGACACCGTCTACATGCTCGACATGGGCGCGCTTTTGGCGGGCACGAAATACCGCGGCGACTTTGAAGCGCGTATCAAAAACGTCATCAAAGCCCTCGACGAAACCGACGGCGCCATTCTCTTTATCGACGAAATCCACACCATCATCGGCGCGGGCAGCACATCGGGCGGCACGATGGACGCCTCCAACCTGCTCAAACCCGCCCTCGCCAAAGGCCGCCTGCGCTGCATCGGCGCCACCACCTACGACGAATTCCGCACCATATTCAGCAAAGACCACGCCCTCAGCCGCCGTTTCCAAAAAATCGACGTCGCCGAACCCAGCGTGGCCGAAACCGCCGACATCCTGCGCGGCCTCAAACCCATGTTCGAACAGTTTCACGACGTGCGCTACACCAACGGCGCCATCGAAGCCGCCGCCGAACTTTCCGCCCGCTACATCAACGAACGCTTCCTGCCCGACAAAGCCATCGACATCATGGACGAAGCGGGCGCGGCGCAGAAAATCCTGCCCAAGTCCAAACAGAAAAAAGTCATCGGCAAAGCGCAGATTGAAGCCGTTGTCGCCAAAATCGCCCGCATCCCCGAAAAAACCGTGTCGCACGACGACAAACAAATCCTCAAACACCTCGCCCGCAACCTGAAAAACATGGTGTTCGGCCAAGATGCCGCCATCGACGCCCTCGCCGCCGCCGTCAAAATGTCCCGCTCCGGCCTCGGCCTGCCCGACAAACCCGTCGGCAGCTTCCTCTTTTCCGGCCCGACGGGCGTCGGCAAAACCGAAGTCGCCCGCCAGCTCGCCTTCTCCCTCGGCGTGCCCCTGCAACGCTTCGACATGTCCGAATACATGGAGCGCCACGCCGTCTCCCGCCTTATCGGCGCGCCGCCGGGCTACGTCGGCTTCGAGCAGGGCGGCCTGCTCACCGAAGCCGTGAACAAACAGCCGCACTGCGTGCTGCTTCTCGACGAAATCGAAAAAGCCCACCCCGACATCTTCAACGTCCTCCTGCAAGTGATGGACGCGGGCAGGCTCACCGACAACAACGGCAAAAGCGCCGACTTCCGCAACGTCATCCTCATCATGACCACCAACGCCGGCGCCGAAAGCCTCAGCCGCCCGACCCTCGGCTTCACCGCCAAACGCGAACGCGGCGACGAAATGCAGGCCATCAGCAAAACCTTCACCCCCGAATTCCGCAACCGCCTTGATGCCGTCATCCCCTTCGCTCCGCTCGATGCCGCCGTCATCGCCCGCGTCGTCGACAAATTCCTGCTCCAACTCGAACAACAGCTGCTGGCGAAAAAAGTGGAAGCCGAGTTCACGCCCGAACTGCGCGCCTACCTCGCCGAAAAAGGCTTCGATCCGCAAATGGGCGCCCGCCCCATGCACCGCCTCATCCAAAGCAAACTGCGCCGCGCCCTCGCCGACGAACTCCTCTTCGGCCGCCTCGCCGACGGCGGCTTCGTACGCATCGGCTGGAATGCCGGCAAAGAAGAAGCCGAGCTGGACTTTGAAAAAGAAACCAGCGCCGCCGCCGTGTAAACCCGTCTTAAACTTCCCATCAGGCCGTCTGAAAACCGCCTCAGGCGTTTTCAGACGGCCTTTCTTCCGCCGCCGCGCATAGCGTTTCGTTTATAATGCCGCGTTTTTCCCCCGCCGCCTTTCAGACGGCCACACGAGCTTTCCCTATGGCATACCAAGTCCTCGCCCGCAAATGGCGTCCGAAAACCTTTGCCGACCTAGTCGGCCAGGAACACGTCGTCAAAGCCCTGCAAAACGCCCTCGACAAAGGCCGTCTGCACCACGCCTACCTGCTCACCGGCACGCGCGGCGTCGGCAAAACCACCATCGCCCGCATCCTCGCCAAAAGCCTCAACTGCGAAAAGCCGCAGCACGGCGAACCCTGCGGCGAATGCCAAAGCTGCCGCGACATCGACGCCGGACGCTACGTCGACCTTCTGGAAATCGACGCCGCCTCCAACACCGGCATCGACAACATCCGCGAAGTACTGGAAAACGCCCAATACGCCCCCACCGCGGGCAAATACAAAGTCTATATCATCGACGAAGTGCACATGCTCTCCAAAAGTGCGTTTAACGCCATGCTCAAAACCCTCGAAGAGCCGCCCGAGCACGTCAAATTCATCCTCGCCACCACCGACCCGCACAAAGTCCCCGTCACCGTCCTCTCCCGCTGCCTGCAATTCGTCCTGCGCAACATGACCGCGCAGCAGGTGGCCGCCCACCTCGAACACGTCCTCACCGCCGAACAAATCCCCTTCGAGCCCGCCGCCCTGCAACTGCTCGGCCGCGCCGCCGCAGGCTCGATGCGCGACGCCCTCAGCCTGCTCGACCAGGCCATCGCCATGGGCTCGGGGCAGGTAACGGAAAATGACGTGCGGCAAATGATAGGCGCGGTAGACAAACGCTATTTATACGAACTGCTCGACAGCATCGCCGCACAAAACGGCGCCGCCCTCCTGCAAAAAGCGCAGGAAATGGCCGAACGCGCCGTCGGTTTCGACAACGCCCTGAGCGAACTCGCCCTGCTGCTGCAACGCCTCGCCCTGATGCAGACCGTACCCGCCGCCGTGCCCGCTGACGACCCCGAACGTCCCGCCCTCGCCGCCCTCGCCGCGCAACTGGGCGGCGAACAAATCCAGCTTTACTACCAATGCGCCATCCGCGGCAAACAGGATTTGAGCCTCGCCCCCGACGAATACGCCGGCTTCGTCATGACCCTCCTGCGCATGCTCGCCTTCGCCCCCATGGCCGCCCCCGCCCATGTCGGCGGCCATATCGCCGGCAGCGGCCTCAGCGACCCCGCCCCCGCTTCTGCCGATAACGGAGCGGTAGAAACAAAGCACAGGCCGTCTGAAACCGCCGCCCCCGTTTCAGACGGCCACAAAACGCCCGCCGACACGCAGGCCGGACAACAGAGGCCGTCTGAAAGCCCCGCAAACAGCTTGCCAGCAAGCACTACAACAACTGCCGCAGCCGAAAGGCCGTCTGAAAACCACACGGCAGAACAAAACGACGCAGACGGAACCCCGCCGTGGGAAGACGCCGCCGTCGAAACAATCCCCGTTTCAGACGGCCTCACCGCCGCGCCGCAAACAGAAGTAAGGCCGTCTGAAACACCCGCCGCAGACCGCGTTACCGAATCCGAAAGCGCGAAACCCGTTACAGAAAGGCCGTCTGAAAACCCACAGGACGAAACAGCGGCACCAAGCGCGCCCGTTTCAGACGGCCGCACAGAACAAAACGGCAGCCTGCCCGCCACACCCGCCGCATGGCAGCGCGACGAAGACATCCCCTTCGACGAACTGCCCACCGCAGAGCCCGCGCAGGAGCAGGAAAACGCGGAAGAAGAAGGCACGGAAGAAGCCGACTTCGCTCCTCTGCCCGAATTGTCCGCCGCCAACTGGCACGCCGTGATCAAACGTCTGAACAAACGTCTCGGTGCTGCGCAGATGCTGGCCGACCACATGGCTTGGACAAACTACGACACCGCGCAAAACCGCCTTCTGTTCGCCCTCAACGGCAACGCCCCGGCCACCACCACCAAAGAATATTTCGACAAAATCCGCAACGCCCTCGCCGAAGCCTACGGCCTGAACGGCCTCAGCCTGCAAACCGTGCCGTGGCAGGAAGACAAAGGCTGGGAAACCCCCGCTATGCGCCGCGCGCGCCTGCAACGCGAAGGCCGTGAAGAAGCCCGCCGCCGCCTCGAAGCCGACCCCGACTGCCGCGCGCTGATGGTCGCCCTAAACGCCGAAGGCTGGCACGAAAACAGCCTGCTGCGTGCGGAAGATCTCGAAGAATACGGCGTTCAGGCCGTCTGAAAACGAAGTTTTAACGGAGTGAAAAACGCCGAGTCAAAGGGCGCGGCATCATCTTTTTCTTTTTTAAACCACCAACCACAGGAGTATCCTCGATGTTCGGAAAAGCAGGACTGGGCGGCTTGATGCAGCAGGCTCAAAAAATGCAGGAAAACATGAAAAAAGCACAGGCCGAGCTGGCCGCCACCGAAGTGGGCGGCGAAGCGGGCAACGGCCTGGTGAAAGTCGTCATGACCTGCAACCACCAAATCCGCAGCGTCAGCATCAGCCCCGAGCTGATCGCCGAAGCCGCCGAAGACAAAGAAATGCTGGAAGACCTCGTCCTCGCCGCCGTCAATGCCGCGCACGAGGCCGCCGAATCGCTCACCGCCTCCACCATGGGCAAGTTCACCCAAAGACTGCCCGCAGGCATAGGCGATTTCTTCAAATAAGCCAGTTCAGACGGCCTGACGCATTTTGCGTCAGGCCGTCTGAATATCCGCCGCCCGTTTTGACGAAAGGAAACCATGCTCCTGTTTTCCCCGATGTGGTGCCACGAAGTCGAACGCATCGGCTTTGCCCGCTGCTCCCGCGCCGACGACCTGCTGCGTGCCGCCTCCGACTACTGCACGTTGGCCGCCTTTGCTGCTCTGATTGCATCCTTCGCCGCCGGTTTTTCCGCATGGTATGCCGCCGCCCTCTGGCTGACGGGCAGGCTGTTCTGCATCCTTTCTTTGTATAGTCAAACAAAACAAAAAATATCCAACAAAGCCTGCTCAAAAGACAAACAGCCGGACATCACTTTCCCCAGGTGCCGTTTGATATTCGCCCACACCTTTTCTATCGGGTTCAACTCAGGCGAATATGGCGGCAGCGGCAGAATGATGTGTCCCTCCCTCTGCGCCATTTCACGCAGTACCGTCATCCTGTGAAAACGGGCGTTATCCATAATAATGACCGAAGGCTCTTTAAGTTCCTTCAACAGAAACTGCCCAAACCACGCTTCAAACCGAATCTTGCGGTAAAACAGCACTGCCGAATTAGGGTGGATGCCCAATAAATCAGCAGCCGAACGGGCAGTAACTTCGAGTACAAAAAACTGAAGCAGTTTCTTTTGAATACTCTTTTTTAGTTTACAACGGGTTATCTTCATTTTTGCAGTCTGACATGACTGCTTATCTAGTACAGCCCCAATAAAAAAGATACAAGGCAGCAAGCCGTAGACAGTACAGGTAGTACGGGGCAGGTTTTCTTGGCATTTCCAATGCCGTAGAAAACCGCCCTCTTCGAGCTAAGGCGCAGCAACGCCGTAGATTTTTTATTTTGGCTCACTATAACGAAGTGAAACCGCAGCTGCGTCTTGCCCAAAAGGCCGTCTGAAAGCCCTTTCAGACGGCCTTTCCGTATCCCGTGTCCGCCTCCTCAGCGGATAATTTCCGGCTTGGCGGCAAACCATGCCAGCACGCACTCGAACACCATCAGCGCCGCCAGCAGCGACAGCGATGCCGACCACGAACCGAAGCGGTCGTAGAGCATGCCCATGCCCAGCGGGCCGGCGACGGCGATGGAGTAGCCCACCGTCTGCGCCATGCCCGAGAGCGCGGCGGTGGTGCGGCTGTCGGAGGCGCGCAGAGCGAACAGCATCAGGGCGGAAGAAAAGCTGCCCGACGCGCCTGCGCCAGCCAGCATTACCCACAGCCACGCGCTGCCCGCAGGCGCGAGCCACAAGCCCAGCACGCCGAACAGCATCAGCGAGGCCACCGCCAGATTGAAAAGCTGCCTGCGCCCGCTGCGGGCAAACCGTGCCGACACCGCCAGGCTGCCAGCCAGCGTGCCGACTTGGAACAGCGAAACATAATTGCCCGCCGCTGCCGCGTCCGCCCCTTTTTCCGCCAGCAGCGAGGGCAGAAAGTTCACCAGCGTGTAAAACAGCAGCGACTGCACGCCCATAAACGCGCTCAAACACCACGCGGCGGGCAGTTTCCACGCATTGAGGCCGTCTGAAACCGCCGTTTCAGACGGCCTTTGGGCACCCCGGCGGCAGAGCGGCAGCCAGGCGGCACACGCGGCCAGCGCGGCAAACAGCCACACCGCCAGCGACCACTGCCAGCCGAAACGCACCGCCAGTGGCACGGCGGCTGCGGCAGCCAGCGCCGACGACAGCGACATCCCCGCCGACAGCGTGCCCACCACCAGCCCGACGCGCGTCGGCAGATTGCGTTTGGCCAGCGCCGGCAGCAGCACATTGCCCATCGCCACCGCTGCCGCCAGCAGCAGCGTGCCGAGTGCCAGCAGCGTTTCAGACGGCCCCCACGAGCGCACCGCCATGCCCGCCGCCATCAGCGCCGCCGCCGCCGCCAGCACCCTCTCCGCGCCGAAACGGGCAGACAGGCGCACCGCCAGCGGCGAAAACAGCGCGAACGCCAGCATGGGCAACGCGGCCACCACGCCCATAAACGTGCCCGAGCTGCCCAAATCCGCCCGTATCATCCCCACCAGCGGGCCCAAAGCGGCCAGCGGCGCGCGCAGGTTGGCCGCCAGCAGCGCGACGGCAATCAGAAACAGCGCAAGCGGCGCGGTATCGCGTGCAGTCTTCATTTCGGTCTCAAAACAGTTTTTTCGAATCGAGCAGCAGCGTCACCGGCCCGTCGTTGCACAACGACACCTGCATATGCGTGCGGAAACGCCCCGTCTCCACGCGGATGCCCCGATCGCGCAGCATCTGCGCCGTCAAAAGATACAGCCGCTCCGCCTCGTCGGGCTTGGCGGCGGCGGAAAACGACGGCCGCCTGCCGCTGCGCGCGTCGCCGTGCAGCGTGAACTGCGATACCAAAAGCACCGCTCCGCCCGTTTCGCGCAGCGACAGATTCAGCTTGCCCGCTTCGTCTTCAAAAATACGCAGGCCGGCGGTTTTGTCGGCGATATAGCGGGCGTCGTCTTCGCCGTCGTCCTGCCCCACGCCCAGCAGCACCAAGAGGCCGTCTGAAATCTGCCCGACGGTTTCACAGCCGCCCCCGTGCACAATCCCGACTTCGGCACGGGTGACTTTTTGGATAACGGCACGCATGGTTTGTTCCTTTCGTGTAAATGTTTTCGTTAAGGATTGTATAGTGAGCCAAAATAAAAAATCTACGGCGTTGCTGCGCCTTAGCTCGAAGAGGGCGGTTTTCTACGGCATTGGAAATGCCAAGAAAACCTGCCCCGTACTACCTGTACTGTCTGCGGCTTGCTGCCTTGTATCTTTTTTATTTTGACTCACTATAACGCATCTGCCGCCGCAAGCCGAACGCGGGAAAAGCCGATAAGGCCGTCTGAACGCGGGAAACAGGCTTTCAGACGGCCTTATCTACCCGATTTGCGGGGCGGGCGGACAGGTTTTGTCTACGGTTGATATGTATTCCGCTTAAAACGGTTATATAATCCGCACGTTTTTTAACACATAGGAAACAGAAAACATGAAGAAATTGTCTTTGGCGGTATTGGGCGCGCTGTTGCTGGCGGCCTGCGGCGGCGGTCACGAGCAATATGAAGGCTATTGGAAACGGCAGGGCGACGGCGACAAGCGGCCGGACGTCGTGCAAATCGTGAAAGAAGACAGCAAAACCTATCTGCTCAAAGAAAACCTGCTGCCCAACCGCAAAGGCGAAGTGCACGAAAAAAGCCTCGTCCTCTCGCAGAAAGACGACGGCACGCTGGCCGTAGACACCGGCTTCGGCAGCATTCCGCTGATGCTGTCGGAAGACGGCAAAACCCTGCGTGCGGAACGCAGGGCATATGACAAAATCAGCTCCGGCGACTTCGACGGCATCCGGCAGCAAGTCGAGCAGGAAAACGCCGAATATGCGAAAAACGAACAGCTTTGCGAAGCGGCGAAAAAAGAATACCAGGCAGCGCGGGATGCCCATCCCCAGCCGCAGGTAGGCGGCGGCAAAGAGGTTTGGGAACGGTGGCGTGAAGAAGACAACGCCTTGAAAGAGAAATTTAAAGCCAAGCGCGACGCCATTGACCACTGCCATTTCCTGATTCTCTGACCCGTCTGCCGCCTTGGCAAACGCCCGCCCCGCGGGCATAACGGCATCCTTGCCGTTCAGACGGCCTTCGAGGCTTGGCAAAGATTCCCGGCCATATCGGATAAACCGCTGCCGTTTGCGGACGGCGGCGGTTTTTATGTACAGGCTGTCTGAAAGCGCAGCTTCAACGGAGTTATAGTGAGCCAAAATAGAAAAGATACAAGGCAGCAAGCCTCAGACATTATGGATAATACGGCAAGGCGCAGCAACGCCGTATATTTTTTATTTTGGCTCACTATAAAAAACGAAACGGGTTTTCAGACGGCCTTTCTATGGCTTGCAGGCTTCGCAACCCCGAATCCGCCCGAGCGGCGTCATTCCGCGCAGGCGGGAATCTTGGCGGAATCAAAACAATCTTGCGGTTCGGCAATTTCCGTATCGTCAAAAAGATGCCCGCCTGCGCGGGAATGACGGCGGCGGTGTCTTTATGCAGAGGCCGTCTGAAAGCCGTGTGTGGGCGTGTTGCACGGCAACGTACGCGTTCCATGCGATACCTTATGCCTTCTTTGCTTTCGTGCTGACAAAGGCCGCCTGAAAAGTTTTCAGACGGCCTTTTATTTGAATGCCGTAGGCGTGTGTCTGCGCGGCTGTCTGCCAAAAATCGCATGTGCCGCTTTGACGGTACCCCCTACCTTAGCGGCAGAGGCCGTCTGAAAGCGGATGCGGGGCGTTCAGACGGTCTTTTGTGATGTGCAGCCGCAGACGCGGCAATGAGGGTCTTTGGGGATGGCGAAGCTGTGCCATCGGCCGCCCAATGCGTTGTAGGTTTGCAGTGTTCCGTGGGCGGGCGTGCCGGTGCCCAGCAGGACGTTCAGCGCGGCGGCGGCCTGCATGGTGCCGATGATACCGACCAGCGGAGCGAACACGCCGAAGAGGGCGCAGGCGCCGTCGTCGGCGGTTTCGCCGTCGAAGAGGCAGGCGTAGCAGGGGCTGTCGGGCAGGTCGGGGCGGTAGACGGCGAGCTGGCCGTCGAAGCGCACGGCCGCGCCGGAGACGAGGGGTTTTTTGTGGTACACGCAGGCGCGGTTGACGGCTTGGCGGGTGGCGAAGTTGTCGCAGCAGTCGAGCACGATGTCGGCCTCTGCGGCATGTTGCGCCAAGCGTTCTGCGTCGAGAAAGTCGGGCAGGGCGCGGACGGTGCAGCGGCTGTTGATGCTTTTCAGTCGGTCTGCGAGGGCTTGGGCTTTGTTGCGGCCGATGTCGGCTTCGCCAAAGGCGGTTTGCCGTTGCAGGTTGGTTTCGTCGACGGTATCGCCGTCGGCGATGTTCAGACGGCCTATGCCCGCTGCGGCGAGATAGGGCAGGGCGGCTGCGCCGAGGCCGCCGCAGCCGATAACGAGGGCGGTGGCGGACAGGAGTTTTTCCTGTCCTTCAATGCCGATTTCGTCAAGCAGGATGTGGCGGCTGTAGCGCAGCAGGTCGCGGTCGTCCATGGCGGGGTTTCCTGTGTTGAGGCCGTCTGAAAGGCTTTCAGACGGCCTGTGTTTATTGTGCGGGCGCGGCGTTTTGCCATGCGTTGATTTGGTCGAACTGTGCGCGGCTGCACCGGATGTTGAAGAGCGGTTTGCCGCTGTCGGCGCGGGTGGCGGCGAGTTCTCCTGCCTGCCGGTCCAGTCGGACGCTGTGGCGCGGCAGGTTGGCCTTGCCTCCCTGTTTGCAGGCAATGATGTAGCTGATACGTTCCGCGCCCAGGCTGATGCTGCCGCAGTCGGGATTGGTTTCCGTGGCAAGGTTGGGCACCAGATTGCCGTTTTGCGCTTGGATGCGGACGACGTGGGGTACGGGGGCGCAGCCTGCCAAAGCCAGCAGGATGGGGATGAGGGAGAGTTTCATATTATTACCGTTTTGTGTTTCTGCTTCGCGGAAGACTGCAAAACCGCTTTCGGAGACGTCATTTCCGCACAGGCGGGAACGGCTTAAAGCAGTCAGGCCGCTTCAACGGTGCAGACGCCGATTTCGCGCCCGCCGTCCATAAAGGGGAAGGCGAAACCGGGTTGCAGCAGGTGGTGCGGCGCAGTTTCGACGAGGAAGAATACGCGGTCGGCGGCGAATGATTGGGTGTTCTGCTCGTATGGCGTGTGCCCTTCGTCAAACTCAAATACCACGCTCCATGCGTCTTTGCCGTCGAACGGGCGAAGCTGGGTGTAGAGGCGGGAAACATAGGGCAGCGGGCGGGTCGGGTCGTGCCAGCGGATACGGCAGGGCGGAAGGGCGGTTGGCATTTTCAGACGGCCTCTTTCATCGTTTTTTTGGCAAACAAAGTGTTCGGTTTGACGATGTGATTGCCCTGATTTAGATGGGTTTCATCGGCTGCTCCCCGAATCAGGCCGCGGTTCCGTTGCGGTCGTGCAGCTCGGCGGCCTGCAAGGTGTTTTCCAGCAGGGAGGCGATGGTCATCGGGCCGACGCCGCCGGGAACGGGCGTAATCATCGCGGCGCGTTCGGCCGCGGCGGCAAATTCCACGTCGCCGCACAGCGAGCCGTCGTCCAGGCGGTTGATGCCCACGTCGATCACCACCGCGCCGGGTTTGATCCACGCGCCTTTGACGAAGTTGGCAATGCCCACGCCGGCCACGACGATGTCGGCCTGCGCCACTTCGGCGGCGAGGTTTTGCGTTTTGCTGTGGCAGACGGTGACCGTGGCGCGGGCGAGCAGCAGTTCCAAAAGCTGCGGGCGGCCGACGATGTTGGACGCGCCGACGACCACGGCTTTTTTGCCTTCGGGATCGATGCCGTAGTGTGCCAGCAGCGTCATGACGCCTTTGGGGGTGCAGGGGCGCAGCAGCGGCATTTTCACCGCCAGCCGCCCGACGTTGTAGGGATGGAAGCCGTCGACGTCTTTGTGCGGCGCGATGCGTTCGAGCACGGCCTGGCTGTCGATTTGCTGCGGCAGCGGCAGCTGGACGAGGATGCCGTCCACGGCTTCGTCGGCATTGAGTTTGTCTACCAGGTTTAAAAGTTCGTCCTCTGCGGTATCGGCGGGCAGCTCATAAGAGAGCGATTCGAAACCGACTTTGGCGCAGGCGGTTTTTTTGTTGCGCACATACACTTGGCTGGCGGGGTCGGATCCGACCAAAACCACGGCCAGACAGGGCGCGCGCAGCCCTTTGTTTTTGCGTTCGCCAACCTTCTCCGCCAATGCGGACAGGCGTTGCTGCGATACGGCTTTGCCGTCGATAAGTTGTGCGGACATCGGAAAACCTTTCGTTTGTGCGGATGGGAAAGCGCGCATTATGTCATGTCGTGCCGCGCTTTTCACGCGCGGGAAAGGCCGTCTGAAAGAAAATAAATGCGTTGCGGAAATAAGGGCTAAACAGACCGTCTGAAAAAATCCGCCGCCTTTTGCTTGACGCTTTTTCAGACGGCTTGTATAGTGCGCGTCTTCTCGTCGGGGCGTAGCGCAGCCCGGTTAGCGCATCTGCTTTGGGAGCAGAGGGTCGTGAGTTCGAATCCCACCGCCCCGACCAGATACCCGACGGAAAACAAAGCCCGCAAAAGTTGATGCGCCCGTAGCTCAACCGGATAGAGCACCCGCCTTCTAAGCGGGCGGTTACAGGTTCGATTCCTGTCGGGCGCGCCAAAACGGCAGATTTTGAAATTAAAGTTTTTTGTGGTGGCTGTAGCTCAGTTGGTAGAGCCCCGGATTGTGATTCCGGTTGTCGTGGGTTCGAGCCCCATCAGCCACCCCAGCATACAAACCCGCTTCGTTTGCGAAGCGGGTTTTCTGTTTTCCGGCAATTCCGATGCGGGGGCCGTCTGAAAACTGTTGCACCGGCCGTGTGCGCCCGGGGTGGGTAAAGGCCGCTTCCGTTGCCGTAATCCCATGCTTTCGGTATGATTTGCGCTTTTCGCCCGCCCGAGTAAAAACATGGAAACTTGGCCGCTGCCCGCGTTTGAACAAAAAATCTGCCCGCCCGAAGAATTGGCGGTGCGGCTTGCCGAACTGCCGCGCCCGCTGGTGTTTACCAACGGCTGCTTCGACATCCTGCACCGCGGCCATGCAACCTATCTGGCGCAGGCGCGCGCAACCGGCGCGGCGATGGTGCTGGCCTTGAATACCGACGCTTCCGTGCGGCGGCAGGGAAAAGGCGACGACCGTCCGATTAACGGGTTAGCCGACCGCGCGGCCGTTGCGGCGGCTTTGGCCGATGTCGATTTGGTGACCTGGTTTGACGAGGATACGCCTGCGGAACTGATCGAGCAGATCAAGCCCGACATATTGGTTAAAGGCGGAGACTGGCCGGTGGAGAAAATCGTCGGCGCGGAACAAACGCTGGCGCGCGGCGGCAAAGTGTTTTCCATTCCCTTCCTGCACCAAACGTCTACCACGCAGACGCTGGCGAAAATCCGCCAAACGGAACGGAAATAACATGCAGGAAGCGCATTGGCGGCTGTTGGCCGCGCTCTCAGACGGCCTGCCGCAGCATATTTCCCAACTGGCGCGCCAAGTCGGAGAGAAGCCGCAGCAGCTCAACGGCCTGTGGCTGAAAATGCCCGGCCATATCCGCGGCCTGCTGCGCCAACACGACGGCTATTGGCGCCTTATCCGACCGCTGGCGGTTTTTTCTGCGGAAAGCCTTGCCGCTGCCGCGCCCGGTTTTTCCGTCGAACTGCTGCACAGGCATCCGTCCAGCAACGATGTCATTCTCGCGCAGGCCAAACAGAGTATCACCGCCGCCCACCGCCGCCTCTGTCTGGTGCACGAACAGACGCACGGGCGCGGCAGGCAGGGGCGCAACTGGCACAGCCGCATCGGCGAATGCCTGACATTCAGCTTCGGTTGGGTGTTCGATGTGCCGCAGGCGCAGCTGGGCGCCTTGTCGTTGGTGGTGGGGCTGGCCTGCCGCAACGCACTTGCCAAGCTGAATGTCGCCGCGCAGGTTAAATGGCCGAACGATTTGGTGGCGGGAGACGGCAAGCTCGGCGGCATTCTGATTGAAACCGTCCGCGCCGAAGGCAAAACGGCCGCCGTTATCGGCATCGGTTTGAATTTCGTCCTGCCCAAAGAGGTGGAGCACGCTGCCTCGGTGCAGGCCGTCTGTAAAACTGCGCCGCCCACCGCAGACATATTGTTGCGGACGCTGACGCAAGAGCTGGCCGATGTGCTGCCGCGCTTTGCCGAACACGGTTTCGCCCCTTTTCTTGCCGACTATTCGCAAGCCAACCGTGACCACGGGCAATACGTCCGCCTGCTGCTTGACGGGCAGGCTCTGGAAGAGGGTATCGTGGCAGGCGTTGCCGAACAGGGTGCGCTGCGCCTGCAAACGGCGGCGGGCGAAAAACAGATTGTCTGCGGCGAAATCAGCCTGCGCCGCCATCCCGTGCGTTTGGAGAATGCCCCGCGCCGCTATCTGCTGCTCGACGGCGGCAACAGCCGTCTGAAATGGGCATGGCTGGAAAACGGCAGACTCGGCGCCGTATCAAACGCGCCCTACCGCGATTTGAAACCGCTGGGCGATGCCTGGCGGCAGGGAGGTAGCGAAGATACCGTTATCGTCGGCAGCGCCGTATGCGGCGAAGAAAAGAAAAAACTGGTGGAAGAGCAGCTAGGCAAGCCGGTAAGCTGGCTGTCTTCGATGTCACAGGCGCTCGGCATCCGCAACCACTACCGCAATCCTGCGGAACACGGCGCCGACCGCTGGTTTAACACGCTCGGCAGCCGTATGTTCAGCACCAATGCCTGCGTGGTTGTCAGCTGTGGAACAGCCGTTACCATCGACGCCCTCACCGACGACAACCACTATCTCGGCGGCAGCATCATGCCCGGTTTCCATCTTATGAAAGAAGCGATGGCACAGAAAACCGCCAACCTCAACCGCCCTATCGGCCGCGCATACCCCTTCCCCACCACCACCCCTAACGCGCTAGCGGGCGGTATGATGGATGCCGTATGCGGCGCCATCATATTGATGCACGGCCGTCTGAAAGAAAAAGTGGGGCAGGAAAAACCTGTCGACATCGTCATTACGGGAGGCGGAGCGGCCAGAGTGGCACAAGCCATGCCGCAGGCCCTCGCTTCGGAAAACAATATCAAAGTCGTGGACAACCTCGTTATCTACGGACTGTCAAGCTGGGTAGGACAAGAATGAAATGGCTGTTTTTTGCGCTCGTCGCGCTCAACCTCATTGTATTCGGCGGAACAACGCTTCATAAAATTGCCGCCGAACAGGAAGCTGAAATGCTCGCGCGGCGCAAAGCCGCGGGAGAAAAACTGGCGCAGACCTCGGCTTCGCTGGCAGAGCCTATGGTCAAACCAAAAGGCGGCATAAGGCCGACTGAAAGTCCCGCATCCGCCCCCGCTTCGGGCGACTGGCTGCACGACAACGGCGGCGCACAAGACGTGTTCATCGAGCCCACCGACACGGAAGAAGACGTTGCCAAACGCATTTCCGAACGCGAGAGATGGCAGGAAGAAAACAAACTCCGTCTTGCCAGAGAAGAAGCCGAGCGCCGCAACCGGCAAAACAGAGGCTTTGCCGATAACGGCGGTTCTTACGGCGGCGAGCCGCCCGCCCCGCAGGCAGCAGGCGGCAGACAATGCACGGCCACAGCCAATGTCACCATGCCCGAAGACGACTACCACCGCATCAAAGGCCTGCTGGTAAAATGGCCGCACGCCGCCAACCGTACCGTCGAACGCCGCGAAGCGCCGAAAAGCAAAACCACCTATGCCGTGTGGACGCCGATACAGATTGACGCAGGCAGCCAAATGCAGGCATTGCAGGAAAAAGGCTTCAATACCGTTCTGATGGAAGGCGGAATCAGCGTCGGTATCCGCGCCGACCGTGCGCAGGCGCAGGCGTTGCTGTCCCGTTTGCAGGGCGCGGGTTTCAGCGGGCAGCTGCGCGAAATCAATTCCGCAGGCTCGGGCGGGCAGAGCGTGGCAAAAATGCAGGTGACGTTTATGACCGTCAACGATGCCGATGCAAAAGCCATCCAAAACATCGTCGGCAGCTATGGCAGACTAAGCCGCAATAAATGCCGCTGACCGTGCCGCTGCGGATAAAAGGCCGTCTGAAAATACCTTGTTTTTAAAATGAAGACAGGGTTTTCAGACGGCCTTTTAAGCAGCTTCGGCCTGCTTGATTGCGTTTGAAGTGTACAAAGGCAACAAATCGATAAAGCGCCTGCCGTTGTTCTGCTGCAAAACCGATAAACGGATAACAAAATGAAATTCCAGCAATAAATTAAAATCTGTTGGATAAATCCCACACTTTTTTGCCGCATCCGTCTGACAAAAAGGCAATAAAGTTTGTTTTTTTACAGCGGAGCATTTATATTAGCAGTCATGTAATCACCCGAGCGGGTGGTCGACGCAACAGCTTAATCGGAGTCATCCGGTTCTGCCTGATTTTCTTAAACATAGAAAAGGAATACAGCAATGAAAAAAACTCTGATTGCTCTGTCTTTGGCCGCTTTGTCTTCTGCTGCAATGGCAGACGTGACTTTGTACGGCACTATCAAAGCCGGTGTTGAGACTGCACGTGTAAAACAAACTACTAACGGTCAAACAACATACAAAGGCCATACCGAAACAGCTATTGCCGACTTCGGTTCCCGTATCGGCTTTAAAGGTCATGAAAACTTGGGTAACGGCCTGAATGCAATTTGGAAAGTTGAATCTAAAACTTCCGTAGCAGGTAATAACGCAGGCTGGGGTAACCGCCAAGCTTACATTGGTTTGGAAACTACCGCCGGTACTATTCGCGCTGGTAAAATCCCGACTCAACTGGACGATATGGACAAAGTTGACGCTTGGGAGTACTCCAACAGCGCTTTGGGTCTGGGTATGCTGACCCGTACTGGTCAGAAAATCGTTTCTGTCCGTTACGACAGCCCTGTTTTCGCAGGTTTCAGCGCAAACGTACAGTTCACTCCGCGTGATAACAAAGTAAACACTGTTCGTGGTACTGCTAACCCGACTTCCGGTCGTGATGCCTCTCCTGCAAAAGACAATGCCGCTTACTATGCTGGTTTGAACTATGAAAATGCTGGTTTCTTCGCCCAGTATGGTTTCGGTTACAAAAAATCTGCTTATGTAACTGCTAATAACCAAAGCAAATCCGGCCAGGCTCACCGTGTTGAAGCTGGCTACGATGCAAACAACCTGTTTGTCGGTGCTGCTTACCAATATACCAACGGCTGGGATAGCGTAAACAGCTATAAAGCTGCATTGGCAAGCAATGACAACTACGATGCTGATTCCGATAAAAGTGCTGGTTTGAAAACTCACGAAGTTGCGGTAACTGGTGCATACACCATGGGTAACGTTACTCCTCGTGTTTCCTACGCTCACGGTTTTAAAGCTAAAGGCAAAAACCTTTCCAACGCAGATAAAGCCCACACTGAGTACAACCAAGTTGTTTTGGGTGCTGACTACGACTTCTCCAAACGCACTACCGCTTTCGCGCAAGCAGGTTGGTTACGTGCCGGTAAAAAAGAAGACAGAACAGAAACAACTGGTGGTTTGGTTGGTTTGCGTCACAAATTCTAATCTAATGATTGGATAAAATTGAAGAGCCTGCGAAAGCAGGCTCTTTTATTGTCAAGGCCGTCTGAAAGCATGTGACCTTAGTAAATCGATTTTCAGACGGCCTGCCGATATATAGTCAAACAAAACAAAAAATATCCAACAAAGCCTGCTCAAAAGACAAACAGCCGGACATCACTTTCCCCAGATGCCGTTTGATATTCGCCCACACCTTTTCTATCGGGTTCAACTCAGGCGAATATGGCGGCAGCGGCAGAATGATGTGTCCCTCCCTCTGTGCCATTTCACGCAGTACCGCCATCCTGTGAAAACGGGCGTTATCCATAATAATGACCGAAGGCTCTTTAAGCTGCGTTCGAATTTTTCCTTTGCCATAGCAAATTTCCTATCTAAAGCTTACTAATAAAGAAAATGAGTTTAAGGGTAATTATTTGGTGCCCATGGGCAGATTTGAACTGCCGGCCTCTCCCTTACCAAGGGAGTGCTCTACCCCTGAGCTACATGGGCCAATAGATATTGGAGCGGGTGAAGGGAATCGAACCCTCACCGTAAGCTTGGAAGGCTTCTGCTCTACCATTGAGCTACACCCGCAGACTTACTGCCTGTAATCCAGCTCCAACAAATTGGAATTTGGTGGTGGGAGAAGGATTCGAACCTTCGAAGCTCTCGCAACAGATTTACAGTCTGCCCCCTTTGACCGCTCGGGAATCCCACCAAAGAGAAGCGGAATATTACTTACACCGCCCATCTTCGTCAAGAAAAATATTTAAAAATCCCTGCCAATCCGCATTAAGTTTATATTTATACTTGTTTTAATTATTTTTCTTCGATGATACGAATATACTTGGCATAAAGCTCGTCATGCGTTTCAGGATGTTCTTCATCTATCAGAATGCAGTCCACAGGGCAGACCTGCTGGCATTGTGGTTCGTCGTAGTGGCCGACGCACTGGGTGCAGAGATTCGGGTCGATTTCATAAATCTCTTCGCCCTGCGAGATGGCGTCGTTGGGGCACTCGGGCTCGCAAACGTCGCAATTGATGCACTCGTCTGTAATAAAGAGTGACATATCGGAATCCTTCTGAAATGTGTGTGTCTGAAATTTAGCGGGCGCGGATTATAGCACGCTTTTCGCTAGATGATTGTTTTTTATATATTTATGAATAATTATCATTAAATCGGGAGCTGCTCTGATACACGGCAAGCAGGTATTTGCTCTGCCCCGCCCGTCCCTCTCGGCGGACGTCGAGCCATTGCGGCAAATCGGGTATTTTTCCCGCTTCGATATAGACTTCGGCACCGGGTTTCAGACGGCCTGACAGCAATCCGAACAAATCGTCCCACCCCTGCCAGGAGAACGGCGGATCGAGAAACACGACATCAAATTGCACCGCTGCGCTTTGCAGATACGCAGCGGCATCTTGGCGGACGACGGATACGGCGGCATCCCAACCGAAAATTTCTGCCTGACGCACAAGATTCTGCGCAACCCTACGTTCAAATTCGACCATCACCACTTTTGCCGCCCCCCGCGAAGCGGCTTCAAAACCGAGCGCGCCGCTGCCCGCAAACAAATCCAGCACGGTTTTGCCTGTCAAATCCTGCCCCAACCAGTTGAACAGGCGTTCGCGCACGCTGTCGGGCGTGGGACGCAGGCCGTCTGAATCGGCGAAAGCGATTTTCCGACCACGATGTGTCCCGCCGACGATGCGCACCTGATTGTTGTGTTTGGCATTTTTCATTTTGTTTTCTTTTTCATCCGTTTGATTTTGCGCCAGCCGAACAGCGATGCGGCAGCCAATAAAACCAGAGGCCACAGGCCGAACAGGAACAGAACGCCGCGTAAAAAGCCCGCCCAGCCCTGTTTCAGCATCACGCCGACCGACTGCCAGAAGCCCGGCGCATACTGCCGCGCTTCGGCGTCGCTGTCAGGACGGGTGTAGCGGAACACGGCTTCGGGCTGCTCGAAGCGCAGGCGAACGGTGGCGAAATCCACTCTGTCCTGCCAGTATGCCCGCTGCAATTCGGCGTATTCCTGCTGCGCGCGGGCGTCGGACTGCCTGACCTGCACGTCGGCCGTGCCGCTTTTGTCGCTTTTTTCCGCCGAATCGGCGGTGTTCTGCAAACGCTCGGCCAACTCGCGCTGCCGTGCGGCTTCCAAAGCAGCGCGGCGCAAATCGAGAGCGACATCGGCCGCGCTGAAATTCTGTTCCTGCAAAAACACAATGTGTTTCTGCATATCGCGCAAAAAGTCTGCCGTTTTGTCTTTCGGCAGGCGCACGGTCATATCGCCCGCCTGCCCGTAGCGGCGGATAACCAGCAGCTGTCCGTCCTGCTGCGGATAGGTCTGTTCGTCGGACACCGAGGCGGAAATGCCGCTTTTTTCGATAAATCCGTCGTATTGCAGCGTGAGTTTTTCCACTTCCGCCACGGTCTGACGCGTGTTTTCGGTTTTAAACTCGATATCAGCTTCCACTACCAGTTGCCGCCCTTCCGCCTTTTGTGCCAGCACCATGTTGTCGGCGCGGACGGCGTTTTCCTGCTCGCGCTCGGGCGCAGCTTCGCTGTATTCCATCGCGGCGGCGGGGGCATAGGCGGCGGGGGCGCTTTCTTCCGCGTGTTGGCCGCAGGCCGCCAGCAGGACGAGTGTGACGGGCAAAAGCAGGATGGGTTTGGTTGTACGCATGATTTTCTCTCTGTGGTGTTCAGACGGCCTTATCGCGGATATCCGAAGGCCGTCTGAAAATATGGCGCGGAACGGAAACCGTCTCCGTTTTTCAGGCTTTCAGACGGCCTCTGTCGTTTTGTCTGCGGCGCATTATAGTGAAACAAAATAGGAAAGATACAAGGCAGCAAGCCGCAGACAGTACAAGTAGTACGGGGCAGGTTTTCTTGGCATTTCCAATACCGTAGAAAACCGCCCTCTTCGAGCTAAGGCGCAGCAACGCCGTAGATTTTCGTGTTGTTTCACTATATAGCCAATCCTGCGGTAAAGGCAGGCCGAGGCCGTCTGAAAACGGCCGGCCGCACTTTCAGACGGCCTTCCAATCGTGCCGCGCATGATATCCGTGCCGCAGACAATATAGTGAGCCAAAATAAAAAATATACGGCGTTGCTGCGCCTTGCCGTATTACCCATACTGTCTGCGGCTTGCTGCCTTGTATCTTTTCTATTTTGGCTCACTATAAAAGGCCGTCTGAAACCTGTTGCAGGGTTTCAGATGGCCTTTTTTATCCATTAAACCAAACACGCTATTCTTTGGGCGCAGGCGGTTCAATCTGCTCTTTCCAACCGCATTCTTTTTGCGGGCAGACTTTTTCCACGCCCCAGCGTTTGGTGGTTTTGATGGTTAAAATCGGCCAATGGCAGTTGGGGCATTCTTCGGAGAGCGGCGGGTTCCAGGTGGCGTAGTTGCAGTCGGGGTAGGTGCTGCAGCTGTAAAACAGTTTGCCGTAACGCGATTTGCGCTCGACCAGATGGCCTTTTTTGCATTGCGGGCATTCGACGCCGGTGTCTTTGGGTTTTTCCAGCGGTTCGATGTGTTTGCACTTGGGATAGTTGGCGCAGCCGATGAATTTGCTGCCGGTGCGGCTGTATTTGTACACCAGCCGTCCGCCGCATTTGGGGCACTCGCGCCCGTCGAGTTCGGCCTGTTCGGCTTCGGCTTTGGCGATGCGCTCGGCTGCCTCTTCGGCGGTTTCGTTGACGTTGCGGGTGTAGCTGCATTCGGGATAGCCGGCGCAGGCGACGAAACGACCCATTTTGCCGAACTTGATTTGCAGTTTGTGTTCGCCGCATTTAGGGCAGGTTTCGTCCAGCTCTTCGGTGGTGAATTTGGCGCGCTCGATGCCTTCTTTTTCGGCCACTTGTTTGTGGAAGGGCTTCCAGAATTTGTCCATCACGGGCACCCACTCGCGTTTGCCGCTGGCGATTTCGTCGAGCTGGTCTTCGAGTTTGGCGGTGAAGTGGTAATCGACGTATTGGGCGAAGTGGTCGGTCAGGAATTTGTTGACGATGTCACCGGTGTCGGTGGGCATGAAGCGTTTTTGCTCGAGGGTAACGTATTCGCGGTCTTTGAGCGTGGAAATAATGCTGGCGTAGGTCGAGGGGCGGCCGATGCCGTATTCTTCGAGGGCTTTGACCAGCGTGGCTTCGTTGTAGCGCGGCGGCGGAGTGGTGAAATGCTGTTCGCCGTAGAGTTTGTCAACCGGCAGTGTGTCGCCCTCGGCCATTTCGGGCAGTTTTTTGCTTTCTTCGCTCTCTTCGTCGTCGCTGCCTTCTTCATAGACGCTCAAGAAACCGGCGAAGGTCTGCACTTGGCCAGTTACGCGGAACACACCTTCGCCCACGGCGATGTCCACCGTGGTTTGGTCAAATTTGGCGGGCGTCATCTGGCAGGCGACGGTGCGCTGCCAAATCATTTGGTAGAGCTTGAACTGGTCGGCGGTGAGAAACGGTTTCACGCTTTCGGGCGTGCGGTAAACGGAAGTCGGGCGGATGGCTTCGTGGGCTTCCTGCGCGTTTTTCGATTTGGTTTTGTACTGCTTGGCCGCGCTTGGCAGGTATTCTTTGCCGATTTTGTTTTCGATGTAGTGGCGGATTTCGGTGAGCGCTTCGTCGGCAAGATTCACGCTGTCGGTACGCATATAAGTGATCAGACCGATTGCACCCTGCCCTACGTCGATGCCCTCGTAAAGCTGCTGGGCGGTGCGCATGGTGCGGTCGGTGGTCATGCCGAGCTTGCGTACTGCGTCCTGCTGCATGGTCGATGTAGTAAACGGCGCGGCCGGGTTGCGGCTGCGTTTTTTCTTTTCCACGGCGGAGACAACGGCTTCTCTGCCTTCGAGCGCGGCCAGCACTTCGGCCTGCGCGGTTTCAGACGGCATGTCGAACTGTTCGAGTTTTTTACCGTCGAACTGCACCAGCTTGGCGGTGAATTTGCTGCGGCTTTTGTGGCTGTCGAGGTGTACCGTCCAATACTCCTGCGCTTCAAAGGCGCGGATTTCGTTTTCGCGCTCGCAAATCAGACGCAGCGCGGGGCTTTGCACGCGGCCTGCGGAGAGGCCGCGACGGATTTTTTTCCACAACAGCGGCGAGAGGTTGAAGCCGACCAGATAATCGAGTGCGCGGCGAGCCTGCTGGGCATCGACGAGGTTGATTTCCAACTCGCGTGGGTGGGCGATGGCATCGAGCACGGCGTTTTTGGTGATTTCGTGAAACACCACGCGCTTGGGATGGATGTTTTTCAGACCGCGTTTGGATTTGAGGATTTCCTGCAAGTGCCATGAAATCGCTTCGCCTTCCCTATCCGGGTCGGTAGCCAGATAGATGTTTTCGGCTTCTTTGGCTTCGGCCACGATGGCATCGACGTGTTTGGCGTTGCGGGCGACCAGCTGGTATTTCATGGCGAAATGGTTGTCGGGATCGACCGCGCCGTTTTTCGGCACGAGATCGCGCACATGGCCGTAGGAGGCCAAAATTTCAAAATCGCCGCCGAGGTATTTTTTCAGGGTTTTGGCTTTGGACGGGGATTCGACGATTAAAAGGTTTTTTGCCATCGCTCTTCTCTGTGTCTGAATGGTTTTCGGGTGTTTCAGACGGCCTCATTAAGGGGGGATGAGGCCGTCTGAAAAGGTTTTCCTGCGTCTGCCGCCGCCTGTTTTCAGACGGCCTTGACTGATTGTCAACAGCCCTAGTGCATGGTCGCCTTGCCGTGCAGGGCGGCCATCAGTTCGTCGCCGATGAGCACGGGCAGCTCGGCTTTCTGCGCCCACAATACCAAAAGGCACACGACTTTGGCCGTGTCCGCCGTCACTTCTTCCGTCGGCATGAACATCAGGGCGTTGACGACAAACTCGCGCTGGCCAGTGCTCAGTGCGCCCGCCTGTTCGAGCTGGTGCAGCAGTCCGCGCACTTCGGGCGGCAGACGGTCGCATTCTTCCGGCCAGTAGACGCGCAGCGCGCCGCTGCCCTGCTCCGCCGCCTGCCATTGCGATTCTTCGTTCAACACGTCGATCAGCATCAGCGTTTTGTGGATGTCGTCTTCGCCGAAGCCCACTTCTTCCAGCAGGCTGCCCAAATCGCCGCCCGAGGGGCAGGCGTCGAAGTCTTGGAAATGTTCGATCAGAAAGGCGATGAGTTCCGCCATAGTGCTGTTTCCTCTTACTGTGATGCGGCCTCGCCGCGCCTGCGCTTTCTAGCGGATTCTCTGGTAGCGCCCGCCCGATGCCGCCGCCACGCGGCCTTCCAGTTCCATTTCGAGCAGCGCGGCGTAAATGTCGGCGGCAGACAGGCCGAGGCGCTCGGCCAAAGTGTCGGGGTGTATGGGGTCGTAGCCCATTTTATCAAGCAAGCTACCCGTGCCGCCGTCTGCCGTTTGCGCCTTTTCCTGCGTTTCAGACGGCCTCTGCCGCACTTGGGCAGAGGCCGTCTGAACTTGGCGCGGCGTGTCCTGCCGCGTTTCTCTATTTATAGAATATGATGAAGCCGCGCCGTTTGGCAACAGTTGCGGGCATTCGCTCAGAATGTCTTCCAGCGATTCGGTGAGTTTCGCGCCCTCTTTAATCAGCCTGTGGCAGCCCTTGCTGTGCGGGTTGTCGATCGAGCCGGGCACGGCCATCACTTCGCGTCCCATTTCCGCCGCCAGCCGCGCGGTGATGAGCGAGCCCGATTCCACAGCGGCTTCCACCACCAAAACGGCCTGCGCCAGCGCGGCGATGATGCGGTTGCGGCGCGGGAAGTTGCCCGCCAGCGGCCGCGTACCCAGCGGGAACTCGCTGACAATCAGACCGCGTTCGGCGATTTGGTAGGCAAGGTTTTTGTTCGACGGCGGATAGATGCGGTCTATGCCCGTGCCCCACACGGCCACCGTGCCGCCCGCGCCCTCGAGCGCGCCCAGATGGGCGGCGGTGTCGATGCCCGCCGCCATGCCGGAAACGGCGGCGATGCCCTGCTGCGACAGGGCGCGGCCGAAATCGCGGGCGATGCGTTCGGCCTGCGGCGTGGCGTGGCGGCTGCCGACCACGGCGACGGACGGGCGGTGCAGCAGCGCGGTATTGCCGCGTGCAAACAGCAAAGGCGGCGGCGTCATGCCCTCGCCGAGCATGGAGGGGAAGTCGCCGTCGCACAGCATCAGCAGGCGGCAGCCTTCGCCTTCTTCCCAGCGCAGGGCGGCTTCGGCGGCGCGTTCGGCCTCGCCGCGCCTGTTTGCCCAAGCCTCCCGCGCCTGTTTGCGGGCAAGCAGCGGCCGCACGGCATCCGCACCGGCCTGCCACGCAGCGGCGGCGCTGCCGAAGTGGCCGACCAGCTGCAAAAAGGTTTCCGCGCCGATATGGGGCATCAGGGCGAGTTTCAGCCAGGATTGGCGTTCGGCTGTTTGTTCCATATCCGTTTGCTCCTTTGTTTGGTGTGGGAACACGGCCTGAGGCCGTCTGAAAGCGGGTTTCGTGGGTTTCAGACGGCCTCAGGCGTAAAATTTCAGGCCGTCTGAAAACCTTTCAGACGGCCTCTGTGCCTGTTTATCCGTGCTGTTCGCTGTTGAGGAAACCGCCGCTTTGGCGCGACCAGAGTTTGGCGTACAGCCCGTTTTGCGCCAGCAGCTCTTCGTGGCTGCCTTCTTCGACGATGCGGCCTTTGTCGAGCACGATGAGCCTGTCCATTGCGGCGATGGTGGAGAGGCGGTGGGCGATGGCGATTACGGTTTTGCCGTCCATCATTTTGTCGAGGCTCTCCTGAATCGCGGCTTCCACTTCCGAATCGAGCGCGCTGGTGGCTTCGTCAAGAAGCAGAATCGGCGCGTCTTTGAGCATCACGCGGGCGATGGCGATGCGCTGGCGCTGGCCGCCGGAGAGTTTCACGCCGCGCTCGCCCACATGGGCATCGTAGCCGCGCCGCCCTTTGGCATCCGACAGGTTGGGGATAAAGTCGGCGGCTTCAGCCAACTCGGCGGCGGCCACCATTTCTTCGTCGCCGGCATCGGGGCGGCCGTAAACGATGTTGTCGCGCACAGAGCGGTGCAAGAGGCTGGTGTCTTGCGTCACCAGGCCGATTTGCGCGCGCAGGCTCTCTTGGGTAACGCTGTCGACGTTTTGCCCGTCGATGGAAATCGTGCCGCTTTGCGGCTCGTAAAAGCGCAAGAGCAGGTTCACGATCGTGGATTTCCCCGCGCCGCTGCGGCCGATAAGGCCGACTTTTTCGCCCGGCTTGATGGTGAGGTTGAAGCCGTTGAGCAGCGGTTTGCCCGCTTCGTAGGAGAAATCGACGTGGTCGAACTTGATTTCGCCCGCGCTCACTTTCAGCGGCAGCGCGGCCGGTTTGTCCAAAATCGTCTGCGGTTTGGAGAGTGTGGCCATGCCGTCTGAAACAGTGCCCATGTTTTCAAACAGGCGCGCCGATTCCCACATGATGTATTGCGACAGGCCGTTGACGCGCAAGGCCATGGCCGTGGCGGTGGCCACCGCGCCCGCGCCGACCTGACCCTGATGCCACAGCCAGATGCCCAGCGCGGCGGTGGAGAGCGTCAGCGAGGAATTGACGATAAAGCTGGACGTGTGCAGCAGCGTAGCCAAACGCATCTGCGCGTGTACCGTTACCATAAATTCTTCCATCGACTGCCTGGCATAAGCCGCCTCGCGCGCGCCGTGGGAGAAAAGTTTTACCGTCGTGATATTGGAATAGGCGTCGGTGATGCGGCCGGTCATCAGGCTGCGGGCATCGGCCTGCGCGGCGGCGGTTTTGCCCAGCTTGGGAATCAGCAGCTTCATCACCAGCACAAAGCCGACAATCCAGCCGACAAAGGGCAAAAGCAGCCAGCCGTCGAGCGACACCAGAATAATGCCCGACGTGATGAAATACACCAGCACATACACCACCATATCGGCCACGGTCATCACCACGTCGCGCAGCGCCAGCGCGGTCTGCATCACTTTGGCCGACACGCGTCCGGCAAATTCGTCTTGATAAAAGCCGAGGCTCTGCCCCAGCATCAGGCGGTGGAAATTCCAGCGCAGGCGCATGGGGAACACGCCCTGCAAGGTTTGCAGGCGCACGTTGGAAGTGAAAAACGTCCAAAACACGCCGAACACCATCATCGCCGCCATACCGAACAAAGCCCAGCCTTTTTCGGCAAACAGCGTATCGGGCGTGTATCTGCCCAGCCAGTCGACCACTTTGCCCATAAACTGAAACAGCAAGGCTTCCATAATGCCGATGCCCGCCGTCATCAGCGCGAGTACGGCAATCCATTTGCGCACGCCGTCGGTGGCCGACCAGATAAAGGGAAACAGCCCCTTTTTCGGCGTCATCGGCGCCACGTCGGGATAGGTTTCGATACGGTTTTCAAACCAGGAAAAAATTTTTTTAATCATATTGTTGTTTGCTCTGCGTATTTCAGACGGCCTGCGTAATCGCAGGCCGTCTGAAAAATGGAAAGGCCGCATTCTACGGGAAAAGCCGCGGCGGCAAAAGCAGCGGCACACAGGGCAAAAGGCCGTCTGAAAACGCCTTTTCCGCTCGGAAACGGGCTTTCAGACGGCCTCTTGCGGTAGCTTTACCGCTCCGCTTCCGGCTCGCGTATCGGCAAGTTCAGCAGCGCCGCCGCGCCCGCCAACGCCATATCGGCATACCACATCCAGCCGTAGTCGTTGAAGGCCGACACCACGCGCCCGCCCAGATACGAACCGAGAAAACCGCCTATCTGGTGGCTGAGCATGGTAAGGCCGAACAGCGTCGCCAGATAGCGCGTGCCGAACAGCTTACCCGTCAGCGCGGCGGTGGGGGCGACGGTCGCCAGCCAGGTAAAGCCCAGCCCGGAGGCAAACAGGTAGAAATTCATATCGGTGCGCGGCGCTGCGAGATAGGCCGCCACCAGCAGCACGCGCGAACCGTACAGGGCGGCGAGCACGTATTTGGCACGGAAGCGGCCGACGCACCAGCCGGAAAACAGGCAGCCGGCAATGTTCGCCAAACCGATTACCGCCAGCGAGGCCGAAGCCACCGACGGCGGCAGGCCGCACAGCGCGATTTCCGTCGGCAGGTGCGTCACCAAAAAAGCAATGTGAAAGCCGCAGGTGAAAAATCCCGCGTGCAAAAGCAGATAGCTGCGGTTGCGGAAAGCGGCGGCCACCGCGCCTTTGAGGCCGCCTGCTTCGTGCGCCTGCGCCGAGGCAGCTGAGGCCGTCTGAACGCTGCCGCGCGTCAGCCACCATGCCACGGGCACAATCAGCAGTGCGATGCCGCTCCATACATAAAACACGCCCTGCCAGCCCGCATAGGGCAGCACCAAAAGCCCCTGCACCAGCGGCGCAAACAGAAACTGCCCCGCCGAGCCGCCCGCGTTCACCGCGCCCGAAGCCAGCCCGCGCATCTGCGGCGGCAGCTTCGCCGCCACCTGCCCCATGATGATGGAAAAGCCGCCCGCGCCCGTACCGAAAGCCAGCAGCACGCCCACCGTCAGCATCATGCCCCACAGCGTCGGCAGCTGCGGCACGAGAAAACAGGCCGCCGACAGCAGCAGCGCGCCGCCCGCCAGCACCCTGCGTGCGCCGAAACGGTCGGCCAGTGCGCCCGTCACCGGCTGCGCCACGCCCCACATCAGCTGGAACACGGCAATCACCAGGCTGAACTGTTCGATGCCCAGCGCCGTGGTGTTGACGACGGGTTGGACAAATAGCCCCAAAGACATCCTCATGCCGATGGTAACCAAAAGGATAAAGGCCGCCGCCGAAATCACCGGCCACGGATTGACATGTGTCTGATGCGTATCCATAAAATAATTTTAACGCTGTGCGGGTTTCAAGAGCGGCGGACTATAACAAACTTTGCCGCCGCCGCTAAATAACCGCTGCTTCTTTCGATATGTCGGACAAAGGCCGTCTGAAAGCCCTTTCGGGGTTTTCAGACGGCCTTTGAGCCGCAGGCAAAACGCAGGACACGTTTGCCGCTGCCTTGCAACAAACCGCGTGCGTACCTGCGGTACACACCCTACTCCGATATTCAAAGGCCGTCTGAAAACCCCGAAAGGGCTTTCAGACGGCCTTTAAACCGCGTATCGGGAATCAGGCGTTGCCCTGTTCCTGCTGCTGTTGGTACATCGCCTCGAAGTTGATCGGGGCAAGCAGCACGGGCGGGAAACCTGCGCGGGTGATGGCGGAAGACACGGCTTCGCGCGCGTAGGGGAACAGGATGTTCGGGCAGGCCACCGACAGCAGCACCGACATATCCTCTTCGGGAATGTTTTCCAAACGGAAGATGCCGTTTTGCGTGACTTCGTTGAGGAACATCACGCGCTCGTCTTCGAGACGGGCGGTGACGGTAACGGTGACGGACACGTCGTAGAAGTTGTCTTCCAGTTTTTCGCTCTGCGTGGAAATACGCATTTCGACATTGGGCTCGCCCTGTTCGAGGAAGACGCGCGGCGCGTGCGGCACTTCCAAAGACAGGTCTTTGACGTAGATTTTTTCAATGCTGAAAACGGGTTGCTGCTGGTTTTCTTGTTCGCTCATGTTTGCTCTCGCTTTTGGGTTGTGCCGTCTGAAAACGGCGGGGTTGGAAAATCTATTCGCCCGACAGCATTTCGGTCAGGCGGCCGGCGTTGTGCAGGGCGCGCAGCTCGCTGAAACCGCCGACGTGTTTGCCGCCGATGAAAATCTGCGGCACGGTGCGCGTGCCGGTGGCCTGGCGCATGGTTTCAAAGGCTTCGGGGTCGGTGTGCGCGCCGATTTCGACGATGTTTTGCACGCCGAACTGTTTGAGCAGGGCTTTGGCCATATTGCAGTAGGGGCAGTGCGGGCCGGAGTAGAGGGTAACGGTGGGCACGGGGTTTCCTTTCAAAGGCCGCCATTATGGCGGCTGCGGGCGGATTTGCAAGTGGGAGGCCGTCTGAAATCCCGTTTTCGGTTTTCAGACGGCCTTCTGCCTATCGCTATCGGGTTTTGCCGACAAACAGGGGCAGCGTCCACGCGCCGCCCAAAAAGCCTTTGCACTGGCCGGTGGTATGTTCGCTGCTGCGCACGAACGTGTGGCCGTTCCACACCGCGCTTTGCCCGCTCCAACAGTCGCCCAAGCCGCGCCCTTTGAAACTGCCCGACAGCGTGGCGGTTTTCGGGTCGAAGCCGCCGCTGCCGCCGTATTGGCGCGGCAGCACCTGTTCGACGCGGGTCAGTTTGGCGTCCATCACGGCGTTAAAACCCGTGCCCTGATACGCGCCCGATATGCACGAAGTGTCAACCAGCACCTGTTTGGCGTTCAGCGGATAAACCGTAATGCCGCCCTGCCGCTCGGCTTCGTGCAGGTCGGGGCAACGGTCGGTCAGGTCGCCGTCTTCCCTGCCGTTATTGCTCTTTTGCAGCAAGGCCATGACTGCTTTGTGTTTGGCCGTACCCTTTTTCAGTTCGTACTCTCCTTTTTGCGGTACGGCCACGGCGCGGATCAGCGGCACGGGTTGCGGCGGCAATGCTTCGCTGCGGCTCTGCCCTTTGCGTATCAGGGCGGAGGGCGTGTTCAGACGGCCTTGGAATTCGTCAACCTTCAACATGGCCGCCGCCGCGCCTTTGTCCGACAGCGTCCATTTTTGTGCGCCCGACACAACTTCGATTTTCGCGTCGCCCCGCAGCGCGGCAAGCAGGGCTTGGGTTTGCGCGCCGCTGAGTTTGCCGTAGCCGTCTTGGTTAAAACGCAGCGTGCCGAGTGTTTTGCCGTTGAGCCGCAGTTCGCTTTTGGCCGCCAGCTTCAAATCGGGGGCGTTGTCTATAAAATCGGGGGCGACAGCGATTTGCCCGACAACCGGCGCATTGCCGCCCGCTTGGCGTGTGAACAATACGGACACGGGGTGTTCGACCTCTGCATCGCCCTGATAGCCTGCGATGCGGCAGGTGCCCGTGTTGTCGCAGGCGGCATCCCAGTCTTGGTAGCTTTCATAAAAGCCCTGCGAGGCGGCGGGCGGGGCGACGCGGTAGTCGGGGCCAGGATGATAACCCAGCGCGAAGGCGGCGGCAGGAAGGAGGGCGAGTACGGGGATAAGGACGGGGGATTTCATGGGTTTCCCTTTTGAAACAATCTGAAAAGGCCGTCTGAAAACGCAAAAAATGCTTTTCAGACGGCCTTTGTTACGCTTTACAGCCCTGCGGCGGCTTTGAGCGCGGCGGCTTTGTCGGTGCGCTCCCAGGTGAACTCGGGCTCTTCGCGGCCGAAGTGGCCGTAGGCGGCGGTTTTGCTGTAAATCGGGCGCAGGAGGTCGAGCATTTTGACGATGCCTTTGGGGCGCAGGTCGAAATGTTCGCGCACCAGCGCAATCAGTTTGTCTTCGCTGATTTTGCCTGTGCCGAAGGTGTCGATGGCTATCGAGGTCGGCTCGGCGATGCCGATGGCGTAGGAGATTTGGATTTGGCACTGGGTGGCGAGGCCGGCGGCGACGATGTTTTTGGCGACGTAGCGGCAGGCGTAGGCGGCGGAGCGGTCGACCTTGCTCGGGTCTTTGCCGGAGAATGCGCCGCCGCCGTGCGGAGCTGCGCCGCCGTAGGTATCGACGATGATTTTGCGTCCGGTTAAGCCGCAGTCGCCGTGCGGGCCGCCGATGACGAATTTGCCGGTGGGATTAATCAGGTATTTGGTTTCGGCGGTGAGCATTTCGGGCGGCAACACGGGCTTGATAATCTGCTCGATAACCTGTTTTTCCAGCTCTTCATGGCTGATTTCGGGGTCGTGCTGGGTGGAAAGGACGACGGTGTCGATGCGTTTGACCTTACCGGTTTCGCTGTCGTACACGGCGGTAATCTGCGCTTTGGCATCGGGGCGCAGCCAGCTCAGGCGGCCGTCGCGGCGCAATTCGCTTTGGCGCTGCATCAGGCGGTGGCTGTAGTAGATGGCAAAGGGCATCAGGGTGGGCGTTTCGTCGCAGGCATAGCCGAACATCAGCCCTTGGTCGCCCGCGCCCTGCGCCAAATCCAAGCCTTCGCCTTCGTTCACGCCTTGGGCGATGTCGGGCGATTGTTGGTCGTAGTACACGCCGACGGCGCAGCCTTTGGCATCAAAACACAGCGCGGGGTCGTTGTAGCCGATGCGCGCGATGGTTTCGCGGGCGACTTTGATGTAATCGACGTGGGCATGGGTGGTGATTTCGCCGGCGAGTACGCACAGGCCGGTGTTGACTAAGGTTTCGGCGGCCACGCGGGCGGCGGGGTCTTGCGCCAAAACGGCGTCGAGAATGGCATCGGAGATTTGGTCGGCCACTTTGTCGGGATGGCCTTCGGACACGGATTCGGAGGTGAAGAGGTATTCGCTCATGGTGGTAACCTTTCTGGTTCGGCAGGCGTTCAGACGGCCTGCGGGGTTCTGTAAGGCCGTCTGAAAAACAGACAGCGGGCAAACAGCATTTCAGCGGGGCAAAAAAATACCCGCATTCAAGCGGGATTTCGATTGCCTGCCGCCGCAACGGCGCAAGCCACATCGGTTTTTGAAAAACCGTCCACCTTACTCTTACCTGTCAAAACCGTAAAAAAGCAGGTTGGCATGGAAGTCCCAACTCTTAATGCGCCGCGGATGGTAGCAAATCCGACGCGGCGCGGCAAGGAGGCGGACGTGTCAGCCGAAGCCGAAAAAGGACATGACGCTGCTGCCCGCCCGCCATGCGTAGTAGCCCGCCAGCAGGACGGTTTCGCGCAGCCAGAAGCGGAATTGGCTTTCGCGGTCGGTGTAGCGCGTGGTGGGCGTGGGCGACACTTCGGCCTCCAAACCCAAATCACGGGCGACGGCGGCGGTGCGCGCCAGATGCAGCGGGTCGCTGACGATCACGATTTTGTACAGCCCTTCTTCGTGCAGCAGCGGGCGGATGTTGGCGAGGTTTTCGTAGGTGGTGCGCGACTTGGTTTCCATGATGATGTCGCGCGCGGGCACGCCCTGTTTGACAGCATAACGCCGCCCGACGGCAGCCTCGCTCATAAAACCTTTTTTCACCGCGCCGCCGGTGAAGGCGATTTTGCGCACGCGGCCGCTCTGGTAGAGCACGATGGCGTGGTTGATGCGCTCGCGGAACACGGGCGAAGGACGCGAATCCCAAGCCGCCGCGCCCAGCACCACCGCCGCATCGCCGTGATAGCCCGGCGGCAGCGCGGCGCGGGCGGTGCGGTAAACCTGCACGCCGCACAAAACCAGCACCAGCAGCACCGCCAGCACGCTGGCAATCATGCCGCGCCACAAATAACCCCACAAAATACGCGGCCGTCTGAAAAGCCGCCGGGCTTTGCCGTTCATCGCCACACGTCCCGTTTCCTATCGTTTAGGCCGTCTGAAAGCGCGCCGCCGTGTTTCAGACGGCCTCTTCCCGCACCAGATCGACAATGTTTTCCAGCGGCCTGCCGATGGCGGCTCTGCCGCCGTACACGGCAATCGGCCGCTCCAATAAGGCGGGATGTGCGGCAATGGCGGCCAGCAGCTCCTCGTTGTCCGCACCGTCGAGGTTTAATTCGCGGTACAAATCGTCTTTCACGCGCATCATGCCGCGCACGTCGGCAAGGCCGAGTTTGCCGGCCAGATCGCGCAGCCCGCCGACCGACAGCGGCTCGTCGAGATAGCGCACCGTGTCGGCGGCAAAGCCGTTTTCTGCCAGCCACTCGGCGGCGGCACGGGATTTGGAACAGCGCGGATTGTGGTAGAGCGTAACGGATTTCATGCGGCCTCCTGTTGCCTGCGGATTTGAGCAATTTAGGTTAAGCATTGTAAACCCGCCCCGCCGTTTGTGGCAAAGATTTGCCCCCGCGCAAAATCTGCCGCGCGGCAAAGGGGTTATAATCGCCGCCGTTTTCCCGTCCGCATCCGCGATATATATATAGGAGCCAGTCATGAAACCGTCTTTTCTGTCCGCCGCCGTCCTCATCCTTGCCGCCCTGCCCGCCGCAGCCGCCGATTTGGCCGCCTTTCCCGAGGGCAAAGCGCGCGATTTCGCCGATTTGAAAGCACCCGTGCGCATCGTCAACTTCTGGGGCTCGTACTGCAAACCCTGCGTCAAAGAAATGCCCGAAATGTCGGCCTGGTTTAAAAAACAGAAAAAAGGCAGCGTCGATCTGGTCGGCATCGCCGTAGACCGCAAAGAAAACATCGCCGCCTTTTTGAAACAAACGCCCGTGTCCTACCCCGTGTGGCACTACACCGGCAACGACAGCCGCAGCTTTATGAAAGCACACGGCAACACCGTCGGCGCCCTGCCTTTCACCACCGTCGAAGCCGTCAAATGCGGCAAACGCGAAGCCATCCTCGGCGGCGTCGACAGTAAAAAACTCGACGAAGCGGTGAAAAAAGTCTCCGCCGCCTGCAAATAAGCCGCCACGGCAAAAGGCCGTCTGAAACCTCTTTCAGACGGCCTCACGCACATCCAAACACCATGAACGAACCCATCCGCAACCGCCAAGACTTCCTGCTTTTTCTAGAAAAATTTTCCGCCGAAGCGGCAAAGGGCGGCCTCACCAACGCAAGCCTGCCCGAATTCCTCGCCGCAATGGCAGGCTGGATAGAAGACATGGACGGCTACTACACCAATATGAACCAACCCTTTTGCGACGGCGAAACCCTCACTTGGCGCACACTGGCCGACATCCTCTGCGCGGCGGCGGTGTACGAATAAAGGCCGTCTGAATTTGGCCGTCTGAAAAACCTGCTTCGCAGGTTTTTCAGACGGCCTTTTGGGGCTGCACAGTCGGCGGTTCAAATATGGTGGATAACGAGTTTCTTGCCTTTGTAGTCGAGCACGTCGACGTCCATGTCGAACAGTTCGCGGATGTTGTCGGGGGTGAAGATTTTGTCGGGGGTGTCGGCCATGAAAACCGCGCCGTTTTTCATGGCGACGACGTAGTCGGCGTAGGCGGCGGCCTGGTTGATGTCGTGCAAAACGACGACGGTGGTGCGCTTGTGTTCGTCGGTGAGGCGGCGCAGCAGGATTAATCACAGCAAGCTGTTTGCCGACAGACAGAACCATATCAACGGCATTGAAAATTTCTGGAATCAGGCAAAGCGCGTACTGCGCAAATACAATGGAATCGACCGTAAATCTTTCCCGCTTTTCTTGAAAGAATGCGAGTTCCGTTTTAACTTTGGCACACCCTCCGAGCAGCTTAAAGTGCTGCGCCGGTGGTGTGAAATTTAGGGCTTATCTAGTACAGCCCCTATCAAAAAGCCTCATCCGCTATGAATCCCGATTCGGCAAAAGGCCGTCTGAAAACCGAAAATAGGTTTTCAGACGGCCTTTCTGCTGCTTGTTGTGCCCGATTAGAACCGTGCCTGCAGTCTTAGCCAGGCAGTGCGTCCTGGTTCGTTGACGCGGGTGGTTTTAATGCCTGCGGCGGGGTCGACGTTGGAGCCGCTTTTGCTGACAAATTCGGCGTAGGTTTTGTTAAATACATTGTCCACGCCGCCTTGCAAAGTGGTGTATTTGTTCATTTTCCAGCCTGCGTTGAGCGAAAGGACGCCGAAGCCTGCGGCTGCGCCGAGGTCTTGGCCGACGATGTTACCCTGGCCTTGCGCATAACGGTTTTGCTTGGCGGCTACGCGCCAAAGTGCGCCTGCGCTGAATTTGCCGTTGTCCCAAGCAAGGCTGCTGTTCCATTCTAAGGGCGGGGTTTGCGCCAGCGGCAGGCCGTGGCTGCGGTTTTTGCCGCGCGTATAGGCCAGGCTGCTGCCGATTTCCCAGTCGGGGGCGAATTTCCATTTCACTTCGGCTTCGCCGCCGACGCGGGTGGCATCGATGTTGCAGGCGGTATATTGCGGGCAGTGGGTTTTGGCGCTCTCGACAATGATGAAGTCTTTGACTTTGCTGCCGAACACGGACAAGGAGCTGTGGACGTTGCCGCTGCTGTAGATTAGGCCGGCATCGATTTGACGGTTGGTTTCTTTTTTCAGGTTCGGCGCCCTGTTGCGTTCCCAATAGTCGGGCGAGCGTTGGGCGACGCCCAAACCTGCGTAATATTTGATGTTGCCGACGGTTTCTTCCCAGCGGGCAAAACCCGAGGTCAGCGAATAGTTTTGGTGGCGTTGTGCGCCGGCGGCGAAGTTGTGGCTGCCCTCATAATCGGCTTTGACTTTGTCGTGGCGCAGGCCGACCACCCATTTGCGGCTGTCGTTATGCTGCCATGCGGCTTCGGCAAAAGCGCCCCACTGTTTGAAGCTTTGGTTGGGCATATAGGGTTTGTGGCTGTAGCCTTCTCCGCGCATTTCCATGCGGGAAGCGTGTTTGTCGCGCATATAGTCAACGCCGGTTTGCAGATTGAGATTGTCCCAGTCGAAAGTGGCGCGGAGGTTGCCCGTGTCCGTGTTGCGTTTGGGGTTCATCGCGCTTTTGGGCATGGTCATGCCGTTGGGCATTTTGCCGGGCGTGCGCAGGCTGTAGTTGTCCATCACATGGTCGATTTCGCTCTCGCCGTAGCGCAGTTCCAGTTCTGTAAACCAGGGGGTGAGGCGTTTTTGTGTGAAGCGCACGTTCCATGCGTCGCGGTCGAATTTGCTGCCGTCCATCATGCGGTCGGCGTAGGCGGCTTTGGCGCGGCTGCGTTCGTATGTGCCCGCGATGGTGGTGTTTTCAGACGGCGTTACGCCCAGCTGCACCATTTGGTTGTCGCGTTTGAACTCGGAATGCACGCGGTTGCCGTCGCCGTCTTTATAGTCGTCGGCCTCGTTGTGCGACACGTTGGCGCGCAGGTAGCCGTATTTGCCGCCCGCTTCGCCTTCAAACGAAGCGTCGCGGCGGCCGTGGCTGCCGACTGTGACGCCGCCGCTGACGGAATAGGGTTTTTCGTCAAATTTCGGATCGTGGCGGACAAAGCGCACCGAACCCGTAATCAGTCCCATGCCCTGCGTAACCGTTTGCGGGCCTTTGGTGACGATCACTTCGTCGAAAGTGTTGGGGTGGATGTAGGCTGTGGGCGGATCCATGCGCATATTGCAGCCGCCGTAGATAAACTGGTCGTCGGCATTAATCGACAGGCGCGAGCCGCCCAAACCGCGAAACAGCGGGTCGCCCGAGCTGCCGCCTTTGCGGATGATGCTCATATTGGGCACGGATTGCAGCAAATCCGCGCCGTCGCCCGCGGGAAGCGGCTGGATGGCGGCTTTGGGATTGAATTTCACCGTATTGGCTTTTTTCTGCTGGGTGCCGGTGACGACCACGGAATCCAATGCGTTTTGTTCGACGGTTTCTTCCGCCGCCCAGACTTGGGATACGGCCAGCGCCAAAGGCAGCAGCAACCAGGTTTTTTGTTTCATTTCGATAATCTCCTGTATGGTTTGTTAAAATGATTAATAAAGCGTAATTACGCGTCAATTATAACCTGTTTTGTTATGTAGTAACGCATGGTAATTGTCGAATCAAGCATTGTTTGATTTAGCGCAAAGCATGTTTTGACAGGAATAATCGTCAGGCCGTCTGAACCATCCGGGCGGGCGCGGTGGGGTAGGGCGCTTGTGCGGACTCGGGAAAACGGCGTGTTCCGCCGTATGAACATAAATAATTTAACCAAACAATCCGCGCGCCCCGGCGAGGCGTTCAGACGGCCGTCGGCACCGGCAAGCAAGGTTTTTATGATGTCCGAACCGCGCCGAACCGCTACAATGCCGCCTGTTTTTTATCCGACACAGGAGCCGCAACATGAACCCGCTCACCATCGCCGTGCACGGCGCAGAACACAGCCCGCTCGACATCATTGCCAAAATGGCCAACCGCCACGGCCTGATTGCCGGGGCGACCGGCACCGGCAAAACCGTCACCCTGCGCAAAATGGCCGAAAGTTTCAGCAACCTCGGCGTCCCCGTTTTTCTCGCCGACGTAAAGGGCGACCTCTCCGGCATCGCCGCAGCGGGCGACGGCGCGGGCAAACCCGGCGAGCGCATGGCAGAGTTCGGCATCGACAAAAGCGGCTATCTCAAAGCCTTTCCCGTGCGCTTTTGGGACGTGTTCGGCGAAACCGGCATTCCCGTGCGCGTCACCGTATCGCAGATGGGGCCGATGCTGCTTTCCCGCCTGATGAACCTCAACGACACACAGGAAGGCCTGCTCAACCTCGTTTTCAAAGCCGCCGACGACCAAGGCTGGCACCTGATCGACCTGAAAGACCTGCGCGGCATGCTGCAATACGTCGCCGAACACGCCAAGGAATACCGCACGCAATACGGCAACGTCTCCGCCGCCAGCGTCGGCGCCATCCAGCGCCAGCTGCTCACCCTCGAAAACGAAGGCGCGGAGCGCTTTTTCGGCGAACCCGCCCTCAACCTGCAAGACTGGCTGCAAAGCGAAGGAGGGCAGGGCGTGATCAACATCCTCAACGCCGAAAAACTGATGCGCTCGCCGCGCATGTACAGCGCCTTTTTGCTGTGGTTTCTTGCCGAACTCTTCCAAACCCTGCCCGAAACGGGCGACCCCGACAAACCCAAATTCGTCATGTTCTTCGACGAAGCCCACCTGATGTTCGACAACGCAGCCCCCGCGCTGCTCGAACAGGTCGAACAAGTCGTGCGCCTGATCCGCTCCAAAGGCGTCGGCGTCTATTTCGTCACGCAAAACCCACTCGACATCCCCGACAGCGTGCTCGGCCAGCTCGGCAACCGCGTCCAGCACGCCCTGCGCGCCTTCACCCCGCGCGATCAGAAAGCCGTGAAAGCCGCCGCCGACACCTTCCGCAGCAAACCCGGCGTCAAAGTGGCCGAAGCCATCACCGAACTGGGCGTCGGCGAAGCGCTCGTCTCCTTCCTCGACGAAAAAGGCATGCCCGAACCCGTGGAACGCGCCTTCGTCCTGCCGCCCCAGTCGCTGCTCGCGCCCCTTGCCGCCCAAGAGCGCGACCAGCGCTTTTGCAACGACATCCTCTACCGCCACTACAAAGACGCCGTCGACAATTTCTCCGCCTACGAAGCCCTGCAACAGCTGGCCGCCCAAGCACCGCAGCAGGCGCAGCAGCCCGCCGCGCAGCAAGCCCCCGCGCAAAGCGCCGCGCCGCAGGAAAAATCCCAACCCGGCCTGCTCGAAGGCTTCCTCGGCGGCCTGTTCGGCAGCCGAAAAAAAGCCAATCAGGGATTGGGCTACGATCTGGCCGACAGCATCGGCAACCGCATCAACAAACAGGTTACCAACGCCATTTCCCGCAGCGTGATGGGCGTGATTAAAAACATGATGAAATAGCCTGCAAACGGATGGAGGCCGTCTGAAAGCGAAGCGCGACACCTGCCTTATACGGACTGCGCCTGCCAGTCATATGTATGACGGCACACCTTGTTTATCAACGACCCGAACCGCAAGGATTCGGCAGAAGCAAAAAGGACGAAAAACCGAATGAAGAAATGTGTTTTGTATTGTCGGGCTTGGCTAGTTTGAACGTATACGCAAACGGCTGTCCGGGACAATTTGACCCGTGAGCGGCATTTGCAGCTTTCAGGGAAACAATGGGGATCTGGTTCGCTACAATGTCGCCCCGCCGCAATCGCGGACAAGGCAGGAAGCCCCGCCCCCTGTGATGCTGCCGTCGAAATACGGGGCATTGGCGACTAGTTCTCAATTGGGTGTTTGGGGTGGGCGATCAATGAAAGCTCCAGAGAGAGGGCGGAACAAGCTGCATTGAATGAGTGTAGAAAATATGGTGGCGTCAACTGCAAAATTGAAGTTTGGGTGCGTAATGGTTGTTTTGCCGGGGTACAAGGGAAACAGGGCAAGAAAAATGGTGTTGTTTTTATGACTAAGGCAAGTAATGCAGAAGCAGCAGCATTGCATGAATGTAAGAAAGCGGGAATAAGTCATTGCCAGATTTTTGTTCCTGAGTCTTGCTCAATTCCTTCACGTTCCGATTTATAAAGCAAGCGTAGCGTGGCTCATCCGTAGGGTCTGCCGCCCCTGGCGACGCACGTACTCGATGCAATACCCGTCATACCCAAAGGCCGTCTGAAAGCCGAATTTCCGCTTTCAGACGGCCTTTCGCGCACCCGCACGGCTCCCGACAAACCCCAAACCGCGTGCGTCGCAGGATGGTACGTTTTACATTTGCTCCAAAAGGCCGTCTGAAAGCAGAATTTCAACCAAAGCTAAAACCCGTTTTAGCTTTTAACTTCGTTGAAGCTTCGCTTTCAGACGGCCTTTCCCGTATCTGCCGCGCTTTGGCAACAGTCGGGTCGATTTGGTGCGCCGCCGCTTCTTTCGTGCCGCGCACTGGTATAGAATCGCGCCCTTGCGCCATCTCTTCGGAGGCCGTCTGAAACGGTTTCGGAAACGTCATTCCCGCAAAGGCGGCGACGGCCTCCGCCACACAACAATCAAGGACACACAACCATGCCCGACTACCGCTCCAAAACCTCCACCCACGGCCGCAATATGGCCGGCGCGCGCGCGCTGTGGCGCGCCACCGGCATGATGGAAACCGACTTCGGCAAACCCATCATCGCCATTGCCAACTCCTTCACCCAGTTCGTTCCCGGCCATGTGCATCTGCACAATATGGGCCAGCTCGTTGCCCGCGAGATTGAAAAAGCGGGCGCGGTGGCCAAAGAATTCAACACCATCGCCGTGGACGACGGCATCGCCATGGGGCACAGCGGCATGCTCTATTCGCTGCCCAGCCGCGACTTGATTGCCGACTCCATCGAATACATGGTCAACGCCCACTGCGCCGATGCGCTGGTGTGCATTTCCAACTGCGACAAAATCACCCCGGGAATGCTGATTGCTTCCATGCGCCTGAACATCCCCACCATTTTCGTATCCGGTGGGCCGATGGAAGCGGGCAAAGTGCTGGGAGTGGCCAATATCCAGCCCGAGCGCCGTTTGGACCTAGTCGATGCCATGATTGACGCCGCCGACGACAACGTCTCCGACGCCGCCATCGACGAAATCGAGCAAAACGCCTGCCCCACCTGCGGCTCCTGCTCCGGCATGTTTACCGCCAACTCGATGAACTGCCTCACCGAAGCGCTCGGCCTTTCCTTGCCGGGCAACGGCTCCTATCTCGCCACCCACGCCGGCCGCAAAGAGCTGTTTCTCGAAGCCGGCCGCATGATTGTCGATATCACCAAGCGCTACTACGAGCAAAACGACGAATCCGTGCTGCCGCGCAGCATCGCCACCAAAAAAGCCTTTGAAAACGCCATGACCATGGACATCGCCATGGGCGGTTCCACCAACACCATCCTGCACCTCTTGGCCGTTGCCCACGAAGCCGGCGTTGATTTCAAAATGGCCGACATCGACCGCCTGAGCCGCCAAGTGCCCTGCATCTGCAAAACCGCGCCCAACAACCACGACTACTATATGGAAGACGTGCACCGCGCCGGCGGCATTTTCGCCATTCTCAAAGAGCTCGACAAAGCAGGCAAACTGCACACCGACGTCTATACCATCCACGCGCCCACGCTCAAAGATGCGATTGAAAAATGGGACGTAACCAATCCCGAAAACACCCACGCCATCGAGCGCTTCAAAGCCGCACCCGGCGGCGTGCGCACCACCCAGGCCTTCTCGCAAAACCGTATGTGGAAAACGCTGGATTTGGATCGCGCCAACGGCTGCATCCGCGATGTCGAACACGCCTACTCGCAAGACGGCGGCCTGGCCGTACTCTTCGGCAACATCGCCGAGCGCGGCTGCGTGGTGAAAACCGCCGGCGTGGACGACAGCATTCTCAAATTCACCGGCCGCGCCCGCGTGTTTGAAAGCCAAGACTCCGCCGTCGAAGGCATTTTGGCCAACCAAATCGTTGCCGGCGACATCGTCATCATCCGCTACGAAGGCCCCAAAGGCGGCCCCGGCATGCAGGAAATGCTGTATCCCACCAGCTATCTCAAATCCAAAGGCCTCGGCGCCCAATGCGCCTTGCTTACAGACGGCCGCTTCTCCGGCGGCACATCGGGCTTGAGTATCGGCCACGTTTCCCCCGAAGCGGCCGAAGGCGGCGCCATCGGCCTGGTGCGCGAGTTCGACACCATCGAAATCGACATCCCCAACCGCAGCATCAACCTGAAAATCTCCGACGAAGAACTCGCCGAGCGCCGCGCCCAAATGGAAGCCAAAGGCAGCCGGTCATGGAAGCCGGAAAACCGCGAACGCTACGTCTCCGCCGCCCTACGTGCCTACGGCGCGATGGCCACCTCCGCCGACAAAGGCGCGGTGCGCGACGTATCGCAGATTGAGCGTTAAGGCCGTCTGAAAGGCAGTAAAGACCGTCTGAAAACCGAAAAAGGGGTTTTAACTTCGTTGAAGCCCTGCTTTCAGACGGCCTCATCCCTGCCGTTTTTCATCTGCCGCACTCTATGGAACAGTGCGCCGTTTTTATAGTGAAACAACACGGAAAGATACAAGGCAGCAAGCCGCAGACAGTACAAGTAGTACGGCAAGGCGCAGCAACGCCGTAGATTTTCGTGTTGTTTCACTATGTAAGTAAGGAAACCCCATGACCCCGCAACAAACCATCGCACAACTGCTCAACGCCCATGCCGCCGAAGGCGCGGCCATGCGCGACGACGAAGTCCAAGCCTATCTCACCGCTTGGGCAAGCGGCCCGGACGACATCACCGACAACCTGCCGCAAATCAGCGCCGACATCATCGGCGACTCCCCCTTGAACGACGAAGACAAAGCCCGCGTCGGCCAAGCCGTGAGCGCATGGGCGGAAGAATTGCGGCAGGCGTGGGCGCAGAAACAGCCGCCCGCGCTGCTACTGCACGAATACGACAACGGCGAACCCGACTACTTTTCCTGGTGCAACGCCTACCTCTACGCCCTCGACACCACGCCGACCGACTGGTTTGCCGCCATCGACGACGAAGAGTTTGAAGACCTGTTCTACCCGCTGATGGCACTGGGCGGCATTTACGAAGAAGACGACGTCCTCTCCGATTTGGACGACAGCGAAATCCGCAGCCTGCAAGACGAAGTCCCCCATGCCGTGCGCGACATCCACGCCTACTGGCACGCGGTGAAAAACAAGCCGCAAACCGTGCGCCGCGAAGGAGCGAAAACCGGCCGCAACGACCCCTGCCCCTGCGGCAGCGGCAAAAAATACAAAGCCTGCTGCGGCAGGAACTAATTGTTCGAGAGGCCGTCTGAAACCGCCCTTGCAGACGGCCTGAGATTGCCTGATTTAACGCAAATTGCTAAAATCGCGGACATTTTAAATTTCAGTTAAGCACTTTCACATTATGGCGAAACTTTCCCTCCCACTCTTCAAGAAAACCACTCCTTTCGATCAGAAAGCCCCCGTGAAAAAGCCGCTGCGCCCCGGTGCGGCGGCAGGCGCTTTGGCGCTCTTATTCGGCATCGCCGCCTTTGCCGTGCTGCCGCTGCTCAACGCGCTGGACATGGGCACCCTGCTGGCCGATACCGGCATGCCGTCCTATGCCCTGCCTGTGGCGCTGGCCGTTTTGGCTCTTGTCTGCGGCTTCAAAGGCGAAGGCGGCGCGGCGCTGACGGGAAAAATCCTCGGCTTTCTGTGCCTGCTGTTGGTCGGCCTCTGCGCTGCCGTTACCCAATTTGCGCCTCAGTTCAACCATCTCGTTCAGCCCGTTTACCGCCTGGCCGGCTTGGAAGAGCCTGTTGCCGTGTCGTCGGTCACCGGCAAACCCGCGCCCGAAATCGAGCTCAAACCCGCGGCCAATCCCGATTCGCCCGCCGACGCGCTGGTCTTCACGCAAAACATTGTTGCCGAGCGTGTGTCGCAGGGCGTGGAGCTGAACCAAATCACCGAAGCGCTCACCCTGAACGACACCCAGCAGAAATACTGGCAGAACGTCAGCATCCTGCAAGGCACCATCAACGCCACGCCCGTCGACGGCGAAAAAGCGCTGGTGATGCTGCCCTTGCAGGAAGGCAGGCAGATTACTTGGATATGCAGCGGCGAAGTGCCGCAGCAGGTTCGCTCTTTGTGCGGCGAATAAAGAGCCAAAAAGACACAAAAGACCGTCTGAAAACCCCGAAACAGGGCTTTCAGACGGCCTTTTGCTTTGCCGCGTTTATTCCCGCGCGGCTTCCTGCCGTGTCACCAGAAGCTGGTCGATTTTCAGGTTTTCGGTGTCGATGATTTCGAATTTGTAAGGGCCGTAGACGACGGAATCGGTGCGCTTGGGGATTTTGCGCAGGGAGTACATCATGAAGCCGGCGATGGTTTCGTAGTTTTCCGAGTTGGGGAAGGCTTCGATGTCGAGGGCGCGCATCACGTCGGCCAGCGGGGTCGCGCCGTCCACCAGCCAGGTGTCTTCGGTGCGGCGGATGATTTGCGGCTCTTCTTCGGTGTTGACGAGTTCGCCCATCACGATGCTCATCACGTCTTTGAGCGTTACCACGCCGACCACCAGCGCGTATTCGTTGACGACGACGGCAAAATCTTCGCCCGAGGTTTTGAAGGTTTCCAAAACGTCGAACAGCGAGAGCGTGTCGGGGATGAACAGCACTTTGCGCAGCACGCGTTTGTCGGTGAGGCGCACGTTTTTTTCTTTGAGAAACAGGGTGAGCAGGGTGTGCGATTCGATGTAGCCGATCACGCGCTCCAAATCGCCGTCGCAGACGAGGAATTTGTTGTGCGGCTTTTCTGACATGGCGGCGATCACGGTGTCGCTGTCGTCGTTTTTGTCGAAATAGGCGATGTATTCGCGGGTGTTCATGGTGGAGGTGACGGTGCGCTCCTGCATGTCGAAGATGTTTTCGATCAGATAGTGCTCCTGCTCTTTTAAAACGCCGGCCTGCGCGCCGGCATCGACCACGGCGTAGATGTCTTCGGAGGTGAGTTGCTCTTGGCGCACGGTGGGGATTTTCAGCAGTTTGAACACGGCGTTGGCCAGGCCGTCGAATATCCAGACAAAGGGTTTCAACAGGAAAATCAGAAACATCATCGGCCGCACGATGCGCACGGCCACGGCTTCGGGATAGGTCATGGCCAGCCGTTTGGGCATCAGGTCGGCCACAAGGATGAAGCTGCCGGTTACCAGAACGAAGGTGAGCAGCGGCGCGGCGGTTTCGCCCCAGCTTCCGAAGCGGTTGAAAAACGACGCGAAATACGGCCGCACCGCCGCTTCGCCGACAATACCGGCCAGAATCGCCACGGCGTTGAGGCCGATTTGGACGATGGTGATGAAGCTGCCCGGCTGCTGCTGCATATTGAGTACGTCGAGCGCGCGGGTGTCGCCGCCGTCTTTGGCCATCACTTGCAGCTTGATTTTGCGCGCCGAGGCCAGCGAGAGTTCGGCACTGGAAACGAATGCGCTGACGGTAATCAGCAGCACGAGGACGAAAAGGGCTTGGAGGATGGTCATCAAATGGCGGGAGAGTGGAAAACGGCGGCATTTTACCATCAAGGCCGTCTGAAAAACCGCGCATCAGGCGCTGGCGGTTTGGACGGCGGGCGGGAATGTGCTTTAATCGCAGCGGTTTATATGAAACGGAACGGCGTTTGAGGCCGTCTGAAACCGTTTTTCAGACGGCCTCAAACGGCTGGCAAACGAAAAGGAGGATGCCATGGGCAAAACAGATGCGGCGGCCGAAGCGGAAAGGCCGTCTGAAAAACGCGGCGGCCATGCCGTTGCCACGCAGCCGCTGCTGGCGGCGGGCGCGTTGGCGGCGGTCTGCTGGGCGGCGGCGGATATGCTGCTGGTGGGCTTTGTGCCCGCGCCGGAAAAATATCCGCTGCTGTCGCAAACGCTGGCGGCGGATTTGGATGGAAAAGCGGATTTGGCCTTGCTGATGCTGGACGGTTCGCCCGAACGGCTGTTTTGGGGCGTATTGCCCGCCACGTTCTCTGTGGCACTGTATCTGGCCGCCGCTTTCGGAGCGTACCGGCTGATGCGGCGGGGCAGGGCGGCGGCGTGCTGTTTTGCGCTGTTGTTTGCGGCTTACGCGCTCTCGCCGCTGGGGCATGCGGGTTTTTACTATCTGGGTATGTCGGCGCAGACGCTGCCGAATGCCGCGCCTGCCGACCATGCGCTGCTGCTGGCGCAGTTTGCCGCTTTCTACCGTATGCTCGCCGTCCATTGGTGGGCTTCTGTGGGCTGCGCGGCGGCGGCATTTCTGATTCTGCTGGTGCAGACCCTGCGCGGGCAAACCAGCCTGCCGCGGCGGGCGGCATGGTTCAACCCGCTGCCTGTCGGGGCGCTGATTGCCGTTTTGTGCAGCCTGTTTCCCCAATCCGTTGCCGCGGCAGCCGTCGGCGGCGCAACTTTCAATCTGGCGCAGCTGGCGTTTTTCCTGTCGGCGCTGTTTTGTCTGCGGCGGCAAAAGGCCGTCTGAAAGCCAAGCTTCAACGAAGTTAAAACAAAGCAGCGGGCTTTCGAGTTCGTTGAGACTGCGTTTCAGACGGCCTTAAAAGCGTATCTGACGCATTTCTTAAAACAAACAGTACAAACGATAACAAATTTTAGTTATAATCATGACGGACGTTGGGATTTGCTGCCCAAACCCGACGTTCTTTTTCCGTTTTTAATCATCTTTTTCTTATTTTTAAAACATTTCCGGCGGCCTCTGCCTTGCCGTCCGGCCTCAAATTCAAGGAGTTTTGCCTTATGCAGACAAACCCCCGCTTCCCCCATTTCTCCCTCAGCCTGATCACGCTCGCCCTGTGCAGCGGTTTTGCCCAAGCAGCCGACGGCGATGCCTCGCAGGAGGCTTCCGGCCTCGAAACCGTGCACGTGCGCGGCCAAGGCGTATCGGCCACCCACCGCGTGAACACCCGCAGCATCGACGAGAGCACCGCCACCGACATGAAAGACGTGCTCTCCGCCGAACCCGCTGTCAGCTTCGGCGGCGGCAACGGCACATCGCAATGGGTCACCATCCGCGGCATGGGTCAGGATCAAATCGATGTGAAAGTGGACGACACCTATTCCGACACCCAGCTTTTCCACCATAACGGCCGCTTCCTGTTCGATCCCGCGCTGGTGAAAGTGATCGGCGTGCAAAAAGGCACGGGCTCGGCCTCTGCGGGCATCGGCGCGACCAGCGGCGCGGTGATTGCACAAACCATTGATGCCAAAGATTTATTGCGCGATGGTCAAGATTTCGGCTTTAAAGTCAACGCCGGCGTGTCCAGCAACAAAGGCTGGAACAGAGGCTTCTCCGCCTACGGCCGCGCGGGCGGCTTCGATGCCGTTGTTGCCGCCAACTGGGTTACCGAAAAAGACTACAAACCGGGCAAAGGCTACGCGCCCCACGACCACAGCAGCCGCGTGCACAACAGCGCCCTCGGCCAACGCGGCCTGTTGGGCAAAATCAGCTACAACTTCAACGAAGACCACCGCCTCACCTTGAGCCACCGTCAGGAAAAAACCTACGGTACACGTGCCCTGCGCGAAGAGTTTGACTTCTCCCAAGCCTGTAAAACACGCGGACGCGGCGGCCCGATTATCTACAATCCCGACGGCAGCTGCGTACCCGACACCGAAAACAACAGCCCGATATACCGCACGCTGACCCACGACACCACCAACCTGGAATACCTCGGCCACAACATCGGCTTCATCAGCCAAGCCCAGGCCAACGTGTACCGCAAAGTGATGAACCGAGACGAAGCCAGCGGCAGCCAATACGAGCTGGATGCCAAAGTGCGCACCACCGGCGCCAACCTCAAACTCGACAGCCGCCTGTTTGACCGCCACACCCTCAAATACGGCATCAACTGGCGCCATCAGGAAGCCGAGCCGCGCACATTAAAAGCCGGTCTCAACCAAGAGAAAAAAACCGATACCGGCTTCTATCTCGAAGGTATTTGGGACATCGAACCCGTCACCCTCACCACCGGCCTGCGTTACGACCGCTTCAACGCCACCTTCTCCAACGGCAAAGCGTCCGGCCACAACGTCAACCCCAGCATCGGCGCGATTTACGACATCACGCCCGAACTCTCGCTCAACGCCAGCCTGAACTACGCCAGCCGCAGCCCGCGCCTGACCGAAGTTGCCCTTTCCGGCGGCCGCTATTCCCACATAAGCGGCGATTTGAAAGCCGAACGCTCGCGCAATGCCGAAGTCGGCGTGAAATACAACTGGAACAACGCCCTCTCGCTGAATGCCAGCTACTTCAACCAGCAGATTAAAGACGTTCAGGCTGTAAAAAACCTACCCACGAAAGACCATTACCTTTACTACAACGGCGGCACGCTGAAAAACAGCGGCTACGAACTGGGCGCGGCCTACCGCTGGCAGGGTCTCACCGCCCGCGCCGCCATGGCCTACAACAAGCCGAAAATGGACGGCGCCAGCCTCGACTCCATCGTCACCGCCATCCCGATGGGACGCACCTGGACAACAGGCCTCTCCTACCGCTTCGAGCGTCCGAATCTGGAAATCGGCTGGCGTGGCCGCTACGTTCAGAAATCGGTTTACGACACCGGCACCAGCCAGCGCGGCTCGGGCGGCACCAACACAGTGCGCGCGGGCTACGGCGTCAACGACATCTTCGCCAACTGGAAGCCCACCGGCAAAGACAACCTGAACGTCAACTTTGCCGTCAACAACGTCGGTAACAAACTGTATAAACCGCACAGCCAGCGCAGCAGCGCCCGCGACGGCTCGTCGCTGCCCGAAGTCGGCCGCGACTTCCGCCTGAGCGTGAACTACAAGTTCTGATTGTAAACACGCCCTAGGGCATAGAGGCCGTCTGAAAAGTGCTCCGCCGCTTTTCAGACGGCCTTTTTTCAGACGACCTCCCCAACAAACGCTTGGGCTATAATCCGCCCTTTTCCATCCGGCAGAACCACCATGAAACACATCCACATTATCGGCATCGGCGGCACATTTATGGGCGGCGTGGCCGCGATTGCCAAAGAGGCGGGCTACAGAGTCAGCGGTTGCGACGCGAAAATGTATCCGCCGATGAGCACCCAGCTTGAAGCCTTGGGCATCGACGTACACGAAGGTTTCGACGCGGCGCAGTTGCAGCAGTATCCGGCCGATATGTATGTGATCGGCAACGTGGCCAAGCGCGGCATGGAGGTGGTGGAAGCCATTTTGAACCAAGGCCTGCCCTACACATCCGGCCCGCAATGGCTGGCGGAAAACGTGTTGCACAAGCATTGGGTGCTGGCCGTGGCCGGTACGCACGGAAAAACCACCACCGCCTCGATGCTTGCGTGGGTACTCGAATTTGCCGGACTCGCGCCGGGCTTTCTTATCGGCGGCGTGCCGGAAAATTTCAGCGTGTCCGCCCGCCTGCCGCAAACGCCGCGCCAAGACCCGCATTCAAAATCGCCGTTTTTCGTGATTGAGGCCGACGAATACGACACCGCCTTTTTCGACAAACGCTCCAAATTCGTCCACTACCGCCCGCGCACGGCCGTGTTGAACAACCTCGAATACGACCATGCCGACATCTTCCCCGACTTGGCCGCGATTCAAACCCAGTTCCACCACCTTGTCCGCACCATCCCTTCAGACGGCCTGATTGCCGCCAACGGTCGCGAACAAAGCCTGCGAGACACGCTCGACAAAGGCTGCTGGACACCCGTGGAAACCTTCGGCACGGCCGACGGCTGGCAGGTGGGCGAAGTGTTTGACGGCGGCGCGTTTGACGTGTTGTTCCAAGGCAAAAAGGCCGGACACATCGCGTGGAACCTGATGGGCGAACACAACCGCATGAACGCGCTGGCCGTGATTGCCGCCGCCCGCCACGCCGGCGTGGACGTTCAGACGGCCTGCGCAGCCCTGAGCGCGTTTAAAAACGTGAAGCGGCGCATGGAAATCAAAGGCGAAGCAAACGGCGTAACCGTGTACGACGATTTCGCCCACCACCCCACCGCCATCGCAACCACCGTGGCCGGTTTGCGCCAGCGTATCGGCAGCGCAAGGATTCTGGCCGTGCTCGAGCCGCGTTCCAACACCATGAAACTCGGCACGATGAAAGCCGCGCTGCCTGGGAGTTTCGCCGAAGCCGACCAAGTGTTCTGCTACGCCGGCGGCGTGGACTGGGACGTGGCCGAAGCCCTCGCCCCGCTGGGCGGCAAGCTGCACGTTGGCAAAGATTTTGACGCATTCGTCGCCGAAATCGCCCGCAACGCCAAACAGGGCGACCATATTTTGGTGATGAGCAACGGCGGCTTCGGCGGCATACACGGCAGGCTGCTGGAAGCGTTGAAACAAGATTAGACACGGCAAAGGCCGTCTGAAAGCCGCGAAGGGTTTTCAGACGGCCTTTTTGATTGACGGCCGGTTAAGATGTTTCTACAATGTATCTACTCATTTGAAAAGGAACATTATCATGTTGAGATTGCAAAAATGGGGCAACAGCGCGGCCGTGCGCCTGCCTGCCGAAATGCTGAAACAGCTTGGCATGAAAATCGGCGACAGTTTGGAAACCGAAATCCGCGACAACGAACTGATTGTCAGAGCCGTGAGCCGTCCGCGCTACCAACTGGCCGATTTGCTGGCCGAAATGCAGCAGGAGCCGCCGCGCACAGAGGGCTGGGAAGCGATGCCAGATGCCGGTGAAGAGGTGTTGTGATGTACATTCCCGACCGTGGCGACATTTTCCATTTGGCGTTTGACCCCGCCGTCGGCAGCGAAATGAAAGGCGGCCATTACGCTCTGGCCTTATCGCCCAAAGCGTTCAACCGCGCCACCGGATTGGTGTTTGCCTGCCCGATTTCTCAGGGCGGCGCGATGCAGGCCAGAAGCAGCGGCATGGTTTCCACGCTGCTGGGCACGGGAACGGATACGCAGGGAAACGTCCATTGCCACCAACTCAAATCGCTGGACTGGAAAATCCGCCGCGCCACATTTAAAGAAACCGTACCCGATTATGTATTGGACGACGTATTGGCGCGTATCGGCGCAGTTTTGTTTGATTGACCGTCTGAAAGCCGCGAAGGGTTTTCAGACGGCCTTTCGCTTTACCGGCTTCACAAAGGAGAAACCCATGAAAATCTACACATCGCAACAAATGCGCGAGCGCGAGCAGGCTGCCGTGGATAAGGGTGCAACGTTTGAAGGACTGATGGAAAACGCGGGGCAAGCAGCTGCGGCGGATTTGCTGCGGCGGCTGCCCGAGGCGGGGCATGCACTGATTGTGTGCGGCAAGGGCAACAACGGTAGCGACGGCCTCGTTATCGCGCGGGTGTTGCAGGCGGCGGGCTGGTGCGCGGACATTGCGTTTGTAGCGGGCAGTGGTTTGTCGGAATTGGCCGAACTCAACCGCCGCCGTTTGCAAGGGTTGGCAAACATCGAAATTATCGCCGCTGACGAACTCGAAGGCCGTCTGAAAAGCGGTTACACGCTGATTATCGACGGCATTTTCGGCACGGGCTTTACCGGCGCGCTGCCCGCAAACATTGCCGCCGTCTGCCGCCTGCTGAACCGTTCAGACGGCCTCAAAGCTGCGCTCGACATCCCTACAGGTTTGAACTGCGACAGCGGCACGGCCGACAAAGACACCTTCCGCGCCGACATCACCTACGCCTTCGCCGCTTACAAACCCGCGCATTTGAGAGAAGCGGGCAGGGCATATTGCGGCGAAACCGTGTGTCTGGACATCGGCATAGACTGACAAGCTGTCTTGTCGGCAAATAACAGAGGCCGTCTGAAAGCCGAATCCGGGCTTTCAGACGGCCTTTCTGCCGCGTCGGCTCAGCGGGCGGTATTGCCTGCCGTGCCGTAGGCGAGGATTTCCACCGTGCCGACAAGACCTCCTTTGCTCTGATCGGTCGGCTGGGAAATGGTGACAGTGTCGATTTTGACGTTGCAGACGGTGTCCGCGCCGAGGGCGGCGGCTTTTTCTTTCAGGCGCAGCAGGGCTTCGCGGCGCGCGCGTTCGAGCAGGGTTTCGTACACGCCGATGCGGCCGCCGATAAGGTTGTGCAGCAGGGCGACGAGGTTGCGGAAGCTGTCGGAGGTGAGGACGACGCTGCCGCAGACGAGGCGGTCGGCGGCGAAGGTTGGCGGCGGGTGTTTGACGGCGACAAGGGCGATGTGGCGCAACTCTGCTTCGCGGCGTTCGAGGTCGGCGAGGTGTTTTTTTTCGTTGTGCCGGCCGGTGAAGAAGCCGACGGCGATGAGGATTAAGGACGCCCATATCGGCCAGGCGGCGAGGATGAGGGAAGCGGTGCTGTTGTCGGGCTGGTTCACGGCGGCCTCCTAGTCTTCGATGACGACGGCGGTGCCGTAGGCGAAGATTTCCGCCGCACCGGCGGCGACGGAGGCGGTGGAGAAGCGGACGTTGACGACGGCGTTCGCGCCCATCTGCCGCGCCTGTTCGCTCATGCGGGCTATGGCTTCTTCGCGCGCTTCGTTCAACAGCTCGGTATAGCCTTTGAGTTCGCCGCCGACGATGTTTTTCAGCCCGGCCATGATGTCGCGGCCGACGTGTTTGGCGCGGACGGTGGAGCCTTGCACGAGGCCGAGGTGGCGGACGATGGTGCGGCCGGGAACGGTTTCGATATTGGTGATGAGCATGGTCGGGTCTCTTTCTTTGGGATTGGCAACAAAACGGGTCGGAGGCCGTCTGAAAAGGGTTTCCCTGCTTTTCAAACGGCCTTGGTGTCGGCGGGGGCGAGGGCGAGGAGGGCTTCGCGGCTGCGGGCAAGAAAGCTTTCTTTGTCTTCGTTGTCGTGCAGGCGCAGGGGGGAGCCGATGTGGACTTCGCACAGCAGGGGCACGGGGAGGATTTTGCCTTTGGGCAGGACGCGGCTGATGTTGTCTATCCAGATGGGGACGAGTTCGGTGTCGGGGCGGGCGCGGGCGAGGTGGTAGATGCCGGATTTGAAGGGGAGCAGGCGGGTTTGGTCGTCGGTGTTGCGCGTGCCTTCGGGAAAGAGGATGAGGGAGTCGCCCGCATCGAGGACGGCGGCCATTTGCTCGGTGATGTCCTGCGGGCGGCCGCTGTGGCGCGGGATGAGCAGGGCGTTGAAGACGTTGCGGATGATGAAGCGTTTCAGACGGCCTGTGAGCCAGTAGTCCGATCCGGCGACGGGGCGGGCGGCGGTGCGCCAACGGCGGGGCAGGGAAATCCATACGAGCATGAAGTCGCCGTGGCTGCCGTGGTTGGCGTAGTAGATTTTGCGCTGCGGCGTGAAGTCGGGCAGGCGGGCGCTTTGCGGTTTGACGCCGGTGAGGAAGGAAACGGTAAGACAGAGCGCTTGGTCGGTGAGCCAGGCGGTCTGTTTTTTCAGGAAGGTTTTCATGGTGGGTTGCTTGCTTCGCTTTCAGACGGCCTCTTTGCGTTGGAAGGCGGCGGCGAAGAAGCCGTCGGTGTGGTGGGTGGCGGTGTTGAGGTGCAGGTAGCGGCCGGTGTCGAGAGGGACTTTTTGGGCGGCGAGCAGTTCGGCGCAGTCGAGCGGCTCGAAGTCGGGATGTTCGGCCAAAAAGCGTTCGGCCTGCCGCTCGTTTTCTTCGGGCAGGATGCTGCATGTGGCGTAGACGAGGCGGCCGCCGGGGGCGGTGAGTCCGGCGGCGGCGGCTAGGATGCTGTGCTGCTGCTGCACGAGTTTGGCGAGGGTGTCGGGCGACTGGCGGTATTTGAGGTCGGGGTTGCGGCGCAGTGTGCCGAGGCCGGAGCAGGGGGCGTCGACGAGGACGCGGTCGGCTTTGCCTTTCAGACGGCCTATGCGCGGGTCGTGTTCGCTGCCGATGCGCTCGGGATGGATGTTGGTGAGGCCGGCGCGGGTCATGCGCGGTTTGAGGTTGGCGAGGCGTTTTTCGGCGACGTCGAAGGCATAGATGCGGCCTTTGTTGGCCGTCATGGCGCCGATGGCGAGGGTTTTGCCGCCTGCGCCGGCGCAAAAGTCGACGACGATTTCGCCGCGTTTGGCGCCGAGGAGCAGGGCGATGAGCTGGCTGCCTTCGTCCTGTACTTCGAGTGTGCCGTCGAGAAAGAGGGGGTGGCCGTGCAGGGCGGTTTTGTCGTGCAGGCGGATGCACCAGGGGGAATAGGGTGCGGCTTCGGCTTTCAGGCCTTCTTCTTGCAGGGCGGCGAGCACTTTGTCGCGGCGGGCTTTGAGGGTGTTGACGCGCAGATCGAGCGGGGCGGGGCGGGCGGCGCTGCGGCCGAAGGCGAGGATGTCTTCGTCGGCAAAGCCGCTGCCGCGCAGGGTGTCGGTCAGCCATTGCGGCAGTTCGGCGGCGGTGTGGAGGCCGTCTGAAAACTCGGTTTTGCGGGCTTTGAGGGCGGCGAGAAAGGCTTTTTCTTCGGCACCGGCCAGTCCGTCGAGGCCGCTGATGTTGAAGCCGCGTCCGAGTACGAGGGCGGCGAGGACGGCTTTTTCGGGCTGCGCGTGCGGGCGGCGGAGGGCGGCGGCGATTTTCTGGTAGTGGCGCACGGCGGCGAAGACGGTTTCGGCGATTTCGCCGCGGTCTTGGCGGCCGAGTTTTTTGTGGGTGCGGAAGTAGGCGGAAACGGCGGCATCGGCGGGCTGGCGGAAGGTGAGGACTTCGGCCGAGAGCGCGGCGGCGTGTTTGAATTGTGCGGGGTTCATGGCGGTGGCGGCGGGGAATGAGGGGAATGAAAGGCGCGGATTATAACAAAAGGCCGTCTGAAAAACGGTTTCAGACGGTCTTTTGCGTTCGGGCGGTATGTTCAGAAGAACGTTCCTGCTTTGACAAAGCGTTTGGCGTAATAGGGCGTGCTCAGGCTTTCGGTCTGCACGCTGCTGCCGGAGCGCGGGGCGTGGAGGAAGCGGCCGTTGCCGATATACAGGCCGACGTGGGAGACGCCGCGGCCGGAGATGTTGAAAAACACCAGATCGCCCGTTTGCAGATCCTGCGTGCGGATGGTGCGGCTGGCGGCGGCCATGTCGCGCGAGCTGCGCGGCAGGCTGACGTCGATGGCGTTTTTGTAGACATACTGCACCATGCCGCTGCAATCGAAACCGCTGTCGCTGCTGCCGCCCCAACGGTAGGGCGTGCCGACCAGATCCATGCTGTGCAGCATCAGCTCCTGTCCGCCTGCGGTACGGCCGACATGGGTGATGCGGATGGTTTGGGCGCTGCGGGCGGGTTTGGTTTTGTGCGCGGTGGCGGCGGGTTTTCTGATGCCGCCGCAGGCTGCCAGTTGCAGCAGGGCGGCGCAGAGAAGGAGGCGGATGGCGGGTTTCACGGATGGGTTTCCAAAAACGGTTTCAGACGGCCTTTGTGCTGTTTGCGGCTGCGGGGCGTTTATTTTTCGCGCCACATCAGGTAGTCGCGCAGCGGCGGCACGGGCGGGTTGAGGCAGTGGGGGCAGATGCCGGTGACGTCTTCGTCGTCGTATTCTTCAATGTGCAGGGTGTTGGGGTCGAAACGTGCCTGTTGCATCACGGCCTGCGCCAGCGCCTGTTCCTGCACTACGTCGAAATCGAAGCGGCCGAGGATTTCGGCCAAAAGGGCGGTTTCGGCGGGGCTGAACGGCGCGCTGTGCGTTTCGATGATGCGGATGTAGTCGGCATTGCGGATTTTGTCGCGGAGCAGTTGCTGCATGGAGGGGCTTTCTGTGTGTGTTTGTGCCGTTTCAGACGGCCCGGGGGCTGTTGACATTCGGCTTGCGGGACGGTTTTTTGCCAAAAACGCCGCCGCAAGGCTGAATGTTAACAGCCCCTAAGAGAAGTCGGGCAGCTGCGCGGCGATGCGGCGGGCGTTTTCTATCGGGCCGAGGTCGCTGCCGCCGCAGGGCAGGGCGCAGTCGGCAACGGTGATGCCGCTGCCGTGCCGCCGCAGGCTCAAAACCGCCGTTGCGGGAACAAAGGGCAGGCCGCGGCGTTCGGCGAAGGCGGCGGCGCGGCGGTTGGCGGCGGCGAGGACGGAGCGGCGGCCGATGCCGATGTGGAAGGCGCGTACGCGCAAAACCAGGATGCGGGCGGCAAACCAGTCGGCTTCGTCGGCGAAGGTTTGCGGGCTGCGGCCGGAAAAATCGTGGCGCTCGGCAGCAATCAGCATGGCGGCGGCGCGGATTTGCGGCAGCAGGGCTTCGGCGGCGGCGTGGCCGCTTTGCGGCGGGAGGGCTGCGCCGAGCGCCTCTTCGGAGAGCAGGCAGCAGCGGTGCAGGATTTCGGTTGCGGCGGCGGGGCGGGTTTGTCGTACGGTTTGCATATCAGGCTCCTGAAAGTCTTTGGGTTTCAGACGGCCTGTAAAAGGGTTCGGATACAAGAAAGCCGCCTGTTCGGATGTGACTGGCGGCTTTTTTGCTGTTGCTTATTCGTTTTACGCAGACGCAAAAAGATACCGCACAGAGGTGCGATACCAACAGAAATAAACGGCTGAACGGATAAGCATGGTGTTTTCCCTTGGGGGCAGATGCGGAATAATGGCGCGGACTTTAAAACAGGCAGCGGGGATTGTCAACAAAATTTCAGAACGCGCCGAAATAATGGCAGATATAAAGAGCAAACAGCGCCAGGGGTAGGAAAAGGAGGGTGTTTTGCCGCGCCGCTTTCATATCGCCTTTCAAGCGGCTGCCGATGACGGCGAACAGCACGTATTTGAACAGGAAGGTACATTCGCAGGCCAGGATGATGCCGTTGATCAGGAAGCGGGTGTGTGTTTGTGCGGGAAAGAGGAGAAACCAGCCGATGGTGAGCAGCGGCAGAACAACGACGACGGCCGCACGCAGGGGCAGGGCGGATTTTTGCGGTTTGGACATAAGGTTTGGATGAGAAAAGGCGTTTCAGACGGCCTTACAGGCCGTCTGAAAGCGGGGGGGTTAGCGGCCGTATACCTGCGCGGCAGCGGCAGAGATGCCCTGCGACAGGGATTCGAGCATGGCGGCGTAGCCGTTGCCCTGCTGCGGCGTTTCGGCACGGAAGCGGCGGCTGCCTTCGGGCGAGCGCACATAGCCTTCGACTACTGTGTGGCCGAGGTAGGTGCCTTGGAAGGCTTCGATATACACGGTAACGCGCTGCGCTGCGCTGCTTTGGTGGGCGGGAACGAAATAGCGCCGTGCATCGCCCATGCGGTTGAACTCGTTGGCAAAACGGGCAGCGGCGGCCTGTTCCAGCGGCTGCGCCCACAGATGGCTGCGTGCCGGTTCGAGGCGCAGGGCGTCGGACTGGTAGGCGGGGCCGCCGCTGCCGAGCGGTTCGGCCAGAACCACGCGCACGGCGGTTTCCGTTTTGCCTGCCGTGTGCTGCGGCATCTCGAAGCGGCTGTCAGGCAGGGTGTAATAGGCGGGCGGGGCGGAGGAACAGGCAGCCAGCAGCAGGGCGGCGGCCGGTGCGAAAAGGTATTTTTTCATGTGTGCGCTCGGTCGGAAAAAGAGGCGGCATTATATAGGAAAGGCGTGCGGTGGCAGGAAGATGTTGCGGGGCTTTGAGGCCGTCTGAAAAGCTTCAAACGGGATTTGAACTTCGTTTTCAGACGGCCTTGCTGTTGTTTGAAACAGTTGCAACCTCGTCCGTTTTCCATTTGGCGGGGTTTGTGTCGTTGCGGTTGTTTCTGCGGGGCAGCGGCACAAATGCAGTTCTGCGAACTGCCGCTCCACCCCGACCCTCCCCCGCGCTTGGGGCGCAGGGACGGGGGTAAAGGGCGCGGCGGGGTGGCGGTTTCAGACGGCCTTTTCGTACGTTTCAGACGGCCTACAACCTAATCTTCTCCACCCCGCCGGCGTTGGCTTTTTTCACAAACTCGTCCAGCCAGTTTTCGCCCAGGATGTGTCGCGCCATTTCGATAACGATGTAGTCGGCGGGCATATTGTTGTCGTCGGCGTAGCGGCTTAGGCCCTGCAGGCAGGCGGGGCAGGTGGTGAGCATTTTTACCGGTTCGCCCTGCGGCAGTTGTTTGAGGTTTTTTTCGATTTCTTCCTGTTTGCGGAATTTGACCTGGGTGGCGATGTCGGGGCGTTTGACGGCGAACATGCCGCTTTCGCCGCAGCAGCGGTCGCTCAATACGACTTTTTGGCCGATGAGTTCGCTGGCCATTTGGGTGGCGTTCATGGTTTTAATCGGCGTGTGGCAGGGGTCGTGGTAGAGATACTGCTGGCCTTGCACGCCGTTGAGTTTTACGCCTTTTTCGAGCAGGTATTCGTGGATGTCGATGATGCGGCAGCCGGGGAAGATGTCTTCAAAACGGTATTTTTCGAGCTGGTCGTAGCAGGTGCCGCAACTGACGATGACGGTTTTGATGTCGAGATAATTCAGGGTGTTGGCCATGCGGTGGAAGGCGACGCGGTTGTCGGTGCTCATTTTGTCGGCGCGGTGGCGGTCGCCGCTGGCTTCCTGCGGATAGCCGCAGCACATATAGCCCGGCGGCAAAACGGTTTGCACGCCGACGTGCCAGAGCATGGCCTGCACGGCCAGTCCGATTTGGCTGAACAGCCGTTCCGAGCCGCAGCCGGGGAAGTAGAACACGGCTTCGGCGTCTTCCGCGCTTTGCGGGTTGCGGATGATGGGGATGCTTTTGTCGTCTTCGATGCCGAGCATGGCGCGCGGGGTTTTGGCGGGCACGCTTTTGGGCAGCGGGCGGTTGATAAAGTGGATAACTTGTTCTTTAAGCGGCGCTTTGCCGACGGTGGCTTTGGGTTCGGCTTTTTGTTTTTTGGTGCCCAGCGGCAGCAGTTTGCCTACTTTGTAGGCGAAATGTTGGGCGGGGAAACCGGTGCGCACCATGGCGGCGCGTAGGGCTTTAATCGCACGCGGATTGGTGGCATTGAGCAGGGCTTGGCCGACGGCGGCCACGGGCGTGCTGCGTTTGTGGCCGGCGTCGGCAAGATAGTTGCGTACGGCCACGGTTACGTCGCCGAAGTCGATGTTTACGGGGCAGGGTTTGACGCAGCGGTGGCAGACGGTGCAGTGGTCGGCGATGTCGCCGAGTTCTTCAAAATGTTTCACCGAGATGCCGCGCCGCGTCTGCTCTTCGTATAAAAAGGCTTCGGTGAGCAGGCCGACACCGAGAATTTTGTTGCGCGGGCTGTAGAGCAGGTTGGCGCGGGGAACGTGGGTGGAGCAGACGGGCTTGCATTTGCCGCAGCGCAGGCAGTCTTTTACCGATTCGGCGATGGTGCCGAGTTCGGATTTCTCCATAATCAGCGATTCGGCGCCCAAAAGCTCGAACGAGGGCGTGTAGGCGCGGCGCAGGTCGGAGCCTTTCATCAGTTTGTGGCGGTTGAAGCGGCCTTGTGGATCGACGCGGGCTTTGTAGTCCCAAAAGGGCTGCATTTCTTCGTCGGTGAGAAATTCGAGCTTGGTGATGCCGATACCGTGTTCGCCGGAAATCACGCCGTTCAGACGGCGTGCGATACGCATGATGCGCTCAACCGCGCGGTGGGCGGTTTGCAGCATTTCGTAGTCGTCTGAATTTACGGGGATATTGGTGTGGACGTTGCCGTCGCCCGCGTGCATGTGCAGGGCGACAAACACGCGGCCGCGCACGGTTTTGCTGTGGATTTTGCCCAGCGCGGCGTTGATTTTGGCGTCGGCCTTGCCGCTGAAAATATCGGCCAAGGGCTTCATCACATCGGTTTTCACCGACACACGCAGCCTGAAATCGCGAAATGCGGTAAAGCAGCTTTCGTCGTCGCGGGCTTCCGAAGCAGCCTGAACGGCGCTGCCGAATTGGGTTTTATAGTCGGCCAGGGGCGAATCGAGATGATCAAGCAGCCATTGCCAGCGTTCGCGCACGGCTTCGACATGGGCAAGGGCGTGGCGGGCGCGGTCGCCCAAAAGTTCGGCGCTGGGCAGGTCGGTATCCATTTTGTCCACCGGCAGGCTGCCTGAAAGATATTGGATCAGCGCGTCGCAGAGTTTGAGCTTGTTTTGAATCGATAATTCGATATTGATGCGCTCGATGCCGTCTGAATACTCGCCCAGCCGCTCCAATGGAATCACCACATCTTCATTGATTTTAAAGGCGTTGGTGTGCTTGGCGATGGCGGCGGTGCGGCTGCGGTCGAGCCAGAAGGTTTTGCGCGCTTCGGGGGACACGGCGATAAAGCCTTCGCCTTCGCGCGCGCGTGCCAGTTCGCAAATGCGCTCGGCGGCGGCGGATACGGCGGCTTCGTCGTCGGACACAATATCGGCCAGCAACACCATTTTCGGCCGCCCGCGCCCCGCCGCTTTGGTGGCGTAGCCGACGGCGCGGACATAACGCCAGTCCAAATGCTCCAAACCGGCCAGCCGCACGCTCTCGTGCGCGAGCAGATAATCGCGGATTTCCACGATGGACGGCGTGGCCTTGGCCACCGTGCCGAAAAATTCCATGCACACCGTGCGCGTATGCTTGGGCATGGTGTGCAGCACAAAGGCCACGCTGGTGATGATGCCGTCGGTGCCTTCTTTCTGCACGCCCGGCAGGCCGCTTAGGAATTTGTCGGTAACGTCTTTGCCCAAACCGACTTTGCGGAATTTGTGGCCGGGGATTTCCAGCCGCTCGGTTTTCACGGCTTTAAGGCCGTCTGAATCGAGCGTGTGCACGTCAAACACGGCCGTTTCTTCGTCGTGGATTTTGCCGAAATTGTGGCGCACGCGCTCGATACGCAGCCATTCGCCCTGCGGGTTGACCATCTGCCAGTAGGCCAGATTGTCCAGCGCGGTGCCCCACAATACGGCCTTTTTGCCGCCCGCGTTCATCGCCACATTGCCGCCCACGCAGGATGCGTCGGCCGAAGTCGGGTCAACGGCAAACACCAGCCCGGCCTGATGCGCGGTTTCTTCCACCCGCCGCGTTACCACGCCCGCGCCGCAATGGATAACCGGATGTTTGCCGTCCAAACCGGCCAGCGGCACATACTGCACGCCGCCGTGCAAATCGAGTTTTTCGGTGTTGATGACCGCGCTGTTGGCATCCAGCGGCACCGCACCGCCGGTATAACCCGTGCCGCCGCCGCGCGGAATAATCACCAAATCCAGCTCAATCAGCGCCCGCACCAGCGGCGCGACTTCGGCTTCGGAATCGGGATTCACCACCACAAAGGGATATTCCACGCGCCAGTCGGTCGCGTCGGTAACGTGCGTTACCCGCGCCAGCCCGTCAAACATAATATTGTGCGGCTTGGTGATTTTCGAGAGCCGCTGCAAGATGCGCTCGCGCTTGGCACGGGTGTCGTCAAAACTTTCGTCAAAACGCTTTACTGCCGCTTCCGCCGCCGCTACGAGCAGGGCAACCTGCGGATTATCGTCGCGCCGCTTGTGGATTTCGCCCAAACGGTGGCGCATCTCGCCCACCAAAGCCGCGCGGCGCTTGGGGTGCGCCAGCAAATCGTCAACCAGATACGGGTTGCGCTCCACCACCCAAATGTCGCCCAGCACTTCAAACAGCATCCGCGCCGAGCGGCCGGTTTTGCGCTGCGCGCGCAAGTCTTCCAGCGTCTGCCAGGCTTCATTACCCAACAGGCGGATCACGATTTCGCGGTCGGTGTAGGAAGTGTAGTTGTAGGGGATTTCGCGCATACGCGCGGGAGACGTTGCGGGAGGTGTGGCAAGGCTTGCGGTCATGGTTGTGTTCCGTGTTTTGGTATTGTTTTTATGCAAGAGGCCGTCTGAAAGCGGCAGTGCGTGTTTCGGCCGCAATGTAATGTAAATTTAACGCCGTTTCAAGTTGGAATGTAGACAATCCGGCGGCAGGCGGGCGCGGGAGAAAATCCGCTTGGTGTTTCACGACGGCGCGGTTATAATGCGCGGCTTCTTATGGCGGGTCTCCCCGCATGGCAACTTGGAACAACGGGTCAGGGGCGGAAGCCAGCAGCCCACTCCGACGAGCCAGTGCCGGGGGTCGGGCTCGCCGCCCTATTTGAAAAAGCCGCAGGTTTTGCCTGCGGCTTTTCGCTTGGTTTTCCGTAATGGATTGGGATGGGGAGGCCGTTTCCGCCTATGCGGGAATGACGTTTCTGAAAAGCCGCATTTCACGTTTTCAGACGGCCTCTTCGCTCAAACGGAAACACTTGAAAGGCCGTCTGAAAAACGTGGGGCAGAGTTTTCAGACGGCCTTCTTGTTGCCCGAACGCTTAAAACCGGTATTTCAAAGCCAGGGCGATTTCGTTTTGCTTGTAGGCAAAGAGATCGGCATTGCTGCGGCCGACGGTGCGTTTGACGCGCAATTCGGGGTAGATGCTTTTAAAGGAAAGTTTGGATGCGCCGAGGGCGGCGGTGAGGATGGTTTGGCGGTCGCGGCGCGGTTCGCCGGCGGTGAGGTAGCTGCCGGCGTCGTAGTGGCTGAGACGGTAGAGGGCGGCGGCGTTGAAATAAATGCCGTTTTTAAACATTTTGTAGCCGCCGATGCGGGCGGTGTATTCCTTGCTGCGCGAGGCGGCGTAGGGGTATTTGCGGCGGGCGAGGTCGATGCCGCCGTAGAGGCCGAGGCCGTCTGAAAAGGTGTAGCCCAGCCCTGCGCCGCCGGTGTAGAGGGTGTAGTCGCTGTAATACTGCCGCTCCTGTTCGAGGTATTTCACCCGCTTGGCTTCGGCGCGGACGTTGAGCGACCATTTGGCCGTGAGGTTTTTTTCCCACGCGGCTTCCGCGCCCCATGCGCGGTAGCGGCTGCGGCTGCCGCGGTAGTAGTGTTCGAAATAGGGGGTAAACGTGAAATCGCTGTCGGCGGTGTTGTGTTCGTAGCCCGCGTAGAGGGCGGCGGTGTTTTCGCTGTACGGTTCGGGCGGCTCCGACTGACTGTCGTCGCGGCGGTATTTCGTACCGTAGGAGAGCGGGCGCAGCAGCAGGTTGTGGTGGCCGCGCAGCGGGATTTTTTTCGCGGCAACGGCGCTGTATTGCCAAAACGGCGAACCGACGGGCGAGGGCAGGGTGCGGTAGCTGAAACACTGCCCCATAAACGAGCCGACACATTCGCGCTTGCCGTTGCCCTGATTGATGTTGTCGTTATAGCCGCCGCCTATGCTGATGCTGCCGTGCCAGCGGCGGCGTTTGTCGAGGATGTCGAGATAGCTTTGCACGGCTGCGCGGGTTTCAGACGGCATCTCTCCTTTCAATACTTCTTTGAACTGCGCCTGCGATTCGCGGTTTTGGTTGTCTTCGCCGTAGAGCCGCGCCAGCTCCAAACCGACGCGCACATCATCCGGCGCGGCTGCGTGTGCGGCTTTCATTTTTTTCAAAGCGGCGCCGACTTTGCCCTCGGCGCGTTCGGCCAAGCCTTCGGCCATCAGCGCCAGATGGGTTTTGTGTTCGGGCAGGCGGCGGTAGGCGGCGGCAAACTCGCGCACCTTGCCCCATTGCCGCCCGTCTATCGCGTAATAAATGCCCAATTCCAAATCGTGGGCGGTGTGCGGCACGATATAGGTTTCACCGTCGATTTCGATACTGCCGCTGTCGGAGAGGCCGTCTGAAAACGCCGCCGCGTCCTGTTGGCGGCGCATTTCCTTTTGCGCGCCGTCGAGCAGCATACGGGTGTCGTCTTCGTCGGCCAGCGCGGCGGCGGGCAGGACAAGCAGGATAAGCGGCAGAAGGTGTTTTTTCATAGTGTCTCCCAATAACAGGGGAAACCGGACACGGAGTCCGGTTTCCCCTGTTCACCCATCATTATTTTGGAGTTTCTTTCAGACGGCCTTCTTACTGTTTGCGGCCGCCAAAGGCGATGTCGTCTTTGCGGTCGGCTGTACCGCGTGTGGCGATACCTGCCATCGCTTCCGCGCCCCTGCCGAAGAACTGGCCTTTCATGCTTTGGGCAGTATCTTCGAATTTGCCGGTACTGTTGGTAATCACAGCTTTGTCAAAGCTCAACCTGTCATTACCGCGGACAATCGCGCCGCTCATGCTGCCTGTCGGAGTCGTACCAAACTTGGCGGTTACTTTGCCGCGATAGAAGTCTTCTTTGCCGGGGGTGTGTTGGTTGATACCGACCACATCATAAGTAACATTGGCCAAGCCTTGGGTTCTGCCGGTCGGATTGTCGCCTGCAAACCAAACGGTGTGGTTGGGATCTTTCAAGCCGAGAGGATCTTCCTTGACGATGGTGTTATTTTTACGCGGCGCCCATTCGCCGAAGTACACGCCGCTGCCGTCAGACAGGTTTTTCACCTGGCCGATAACCAAGCCGCCGAATTTTGGTGCAATGGGCAGTCTGGGATCGGCAAGCTGGCGCACCGAATAAACATCAACATTTTGGGCACGTTTTTCATACCAAACACGACCCAAGGTATCATTGTTAAAGAAACCGAGAACAGGGTTGACATCCTTAATGGTCAGGTATTTTTCATGTGCTAAACCGTCTACGCTGGCAGTAAAGTTATTGCCGTTGATAGCGTTGCCGCTGTATTTTTTGTTGATATGTTTGACCGGGCCGTTGCCGATATTGATGTTGATGGAGCTTTTGTTAATTTTCAGCGAGGCTTTGCCAGCACCAAACGGAATGGCGGTAGACGCTTCATTAGTATTCACGTAATCGGAATTGGAAGACTCACCTGCCGGTTTGGCTGCCGCAAAAGCAGATACGGTTAAAACCAAAGTTGCGGCCAATACTTTTACTGAAGTATTCATAAGAATTTCCTTTACAAGTTAAAGGTTGGATAATCAAGCCGTCTTGCGGACGGGCTTGCGGCTGATATGCGCGTTGCGCAGAACTCGGCGGCGTGGTGTTTGTGTATTGGCGGCAGTCTTTCAGACGGCTTTTTTTATGTGTTTTATCGGGCGGATTTGTGAAATCCGCTTGTTTTTTGCTAAGAGCCTTCGGGCTGCCTGTCTGAATGGTTGCGGATGATAATTCCGATTATTCCATATGGCAAGCATTTAATGGCAGAAATTGTGTAAAGATTAAATCATTGAAAAACATTATATAAAATTCATCATCAATTGATTTGGAATATTGGGTAGGTAGGTTAGTGGTAAGGCTGCCTCTTCATGGAAGATGTGTTCAGACGGCCTATTATGTAAAGGCTATGATGCCGCCTTATCAAATCTTTGCAAATCCTGTACAATCCGCCGCAGCCGTCGCCAGAACGGTTTTCTTTTCTACAAATCCCCAAAAAAAACACAAACCGCTCCGCCTGTTTTTTAAAAACGCAAACAACATAAGGAGCGAAAGATGAAAACCCACCGCCGTTTAAACACCCTTGCCGCCTGCCTCGGCCTGCTGTTCTGCATGCCCGAAGTTTGGGCGGCCGACAGTGCGTCTGCCGAAAACGCATCAAACACAGCCGAGAGCAACAACCTCGACGCCGTTACCGTCCGCGCCAAACGCCTTACCCGTGATGAAAAAGGCGAAGCGCAGCAATACAGCAAAAATGTCTCCAATGCCTATCTCGGCAAAGAATATCTCGAACGCTACCAAACCGACGCCGCAGGTGATGTCCTCAAAGGCTTGAACGGCGTCTACAACATGAACACCCGCAATGCGGGCAGCGCAATTACGCCGAGCATACGCGGCATATCGGGCAAAGGCCGCATCCCCGTCACTATCGACGGCACGGAACAGACCGTAGACGTGTGGATGAACAACTACGGCATTGCCGACCGCAACTACGTCGATCCCGCCCTGTTCCGCAGCATTGCCGTGGAAAAAAGCCCGGCCATGACGCGCGGCGTCAAATCGGGCGTTGGCGGTTCGGTAGCGATTTCCACCATCGAAGCGGACGATATCGTGCCGGAAGGCGACAAATGGGGGATTCAAATCAAAGGCAGCTTTTCCGACAATACCGCCAAACCGCGCGTGGACAATCTGCAATATTTGGGTGTGGAAGACTATCGAACCATTCCAAACCGGCCAATCGCCGATGGTCCGAGCGGGCAGGTAGCGGGAACGGGGGAGATATATCAGGCTTTGGAATTTGATAATTATGTACCCCCGAGAAGCCGGAGCCACAAACTGTCCAATTTCAAGGGCGATCGTTCGGGACTGGTAGCTGCCGCCTTCAAAAGCCGTCTTTCAGACGGCCTTATTGCTTACAGCGACCGCAGCAAGGGCAATTATTTTTCCGGCAAACGCAGTGCGGGAGGCTATCTCTACAATCCCGTTTACGATTCCGACCATCCCGATTTCGGCAACACTTCCGCCACCATGATTCCCAATATGGCCAAGCTCTACCGCCCGGGCGAAGAGGTGTTCAACAGCAATGTCGAGAGCAAAACCCTGCTGCTGAAAAACAACTGGTATCTGCCGCACAACCAGAAAATCAGCCTCAGCCATATGCGCACCCGCGTCCGCTTCGGCGAAAACAACCCTTTTTATAATGCATTGGTGCTTGGATTCAGCGATGAATATAATTTTGTCGGCCAACAACCGCGCTATTATCCTATTCAAGGTCTGGATTCCCATATCCAAAGCAAAAGCTACAAACTGGGCTACGAATGGCAGCCGGAAAACAGCCGCTGGATAGACTTGCAGGCCAATGTTTGGCGTATCCGTACCGACAGCAGCCGCCACCAGAGCGGCGGCCCCGAATTGGGCGTTACCTATGGGGATACCAATTACGATAACTGGGTGCAATGTTTCATTCGCCATAAAACCCCCCAACGACTGACAGAACAGGGCATGACCTGCAATGACATACCGAAGGAAGAGCCGAAAGATCCTCCTCCCGTTCCCGGTGCATACCGCGTCAAATCCGGTGCGGAGCAGCGTACTTATGCCACTCGTTTCGGCGCCGACATCAGCAACCGTTTCCGCCTCAGCGACAAATTAAGCATGACTTTGTCGGGCAATATCCAATACGAAAAACTCGACGAAAAAACACAGATCTCCCATAACGACAAAGATTTCTTCGATATTATCGGCGCGGTCAGCACCGCTACCGCCATTGCGGGCCCGCGGGCGGGACGCCGCCACGAATGGGGAGCGGGTCTGGCCTTCGACTGGCAGCCGACCAGCCGTTTGAACATTCAGGCGGGCGTGCGCTATGAAAAATTTTGGGCGTTTGACGACGCCCTGGCCAAAGCGCGGCGCGAGAAGAAAGATCCGTTTTATTCTTCCGATATGCAGGGGGGGGGGCTTTCTACTGGTTATATCGTCGGCGCAGAAGCACCCTATTACGAGCTGATAAGCAATAAAGAAGAGGCTGACGATATACGGCGGATTTTGCGGACATGGGATGAAACCCATGATCCGTACAAGGTTCAGGAGCTGCGCGACAGATTTAGAAACAAATACGGCTACGGCTATGACGATGTAACCAATAAAAACGGAGATACACAAGAGCGTATCAAAATCACCGACCGCAACGGGCAAGATTTGATAGGCCGCTACGACGGCGCGGTTTACCGCCTGAAATACGCCCACACCCCGTTTTACAATGGCCAATACCAGGGCCCGCTATTCCGCAAGGGCCAGTTTGACGAAAGGGCGGAAAATCCGCAGGGACTGGCCGGCAACTATTGGAAATATCTAAACGGAATGGCAACCAGAGGACAATACAACTATCTGGAAAGAAAAGACGAGGTTGATTTGGCCAGACTACTGCCTAAAATTTGGAAAAAACCGCAAACCGAAGAAGAAATCTGGCCGACGCCGCAACGCCTGACCGCCCACTCCTGGTCGCCGATGCTGGCCGTCAGCTACGACCTCACCGACAACGGCCGCCTGTTTGCCCGCTTTGCCCGCGCCACCCGCTTCCCCAGCATTTACGAGGCCACCACCACCAACGTCAACCTGTTCCATCCCATGTCGCACGAGTTTAATTTGAAACCCGAGCGCAGCACCAACTGGGAAGTCGGCTATTCCTTCAACTTCGCCCCCTATGCCAAGCGGCTTAAAGCGGGCGATGTGCGCCTGACCTACTACAACAACACCATCAAAAACGCCATCGACATCAGCGAAAACAAAAACCTCCTGCAATACGACAAAAAGCAGAGCACTGGCATCGAGCTGCAAAGCCGCATCGACAGCGGCAAATGGTTTGCCGCTGTCGGCGCGAACTACCGCCTGCGCCAGCGCGTCTGCGACAAAACGACGGCGTGGAACTACGACATCTACAACAACCGCATCCCCGAATGCATAGACGGCGGCTTCGGCGCCACCCGTTTCTACCAGACCATGCAGCCGAAATACTCGCTCAACCTCGATGTCGGCACACGCCGTCTGAACAACCGTTTGGAACTGGGCATGCGCGGCATCTACCACAGCACCGTAAGCACCAAACAGCAGGACCAGCTGGCCGAACAGGGCTTGGCGCGCATCCTCGAAGCCACCGGCCGCCCCTACCACTGGCGTGCCGCACTGGTGTTCGACATGTACGGCAAATACCAAATTGGCAAAAACTTCGGCCTGAACTTCGGCATCACCAACCTCACCAACCGCTACTACCTCGACCCGATGTCCAACGTCCCCATCCCCGCCCCGGGACGGGCTGTAACCATTGGTTTTACGGGGAAATTTTAGGAACGAAGAGGCCGTCTGAAAAGCCTATTCCATGTTTTCAGACGGCCTCTGCTTGTTCTAAGTAGGGTTTCAATCCGTTTTTAACTTCGTTGGGACTTGGCTTTCAGAAACGTCATTCCCGCGGTTATGCCCCGAAGGGGTGCTGGCGGGAACGGCCTCTTCGCTGCGCCGAGTATGGCGCGGCCGTGTTAAATCCGCCGCGTGTTTTGCTGCTTTGTGTTAAGCTTTCGGGCGGGCTTGCACACTTTCATCATTATGTTTTATGCCATAGAGCGTCGGCCTTTGCTGTATTTTGCCGGTGCAAACATTCGGGCCCTGTTTAGTTAACCGTTGATTTTTAAGGATAGAACCATGAAATCGCTAAAAACCTTTCTGATTTGGGGCATCGTGGTCTTGGTCGGCTTGGCCTCGTTTACCACGCTTGCCCTCAGCAGGGGCGAGCAGGTCAGCGCGATATGGATGGTTACGGCCGCCGTGTCGGTGTACTGCATCGCCTACCGTTTTTACAGCCTCTACATCGCCAACCGTGTGATGCAGCTCGACCCCAACCGCCTCACGCCCGCCGAGCGGCACAACGACGGTTTGGACTATGTGCCGACGCACAAGGGCGTGTTGTTTGGCCACCATTTTGCCGCGATTGCGGGCGCAGGCCCGCTGGTCGGCCCCGTTTTGGCCGCGCAGATGGGCTACCTGCCCGGCACGCTGTGGATTATCTTCGGCGTGGTGTTTGCCGGTGCAGTGCAGGACATGATGGTGCTGTTTGTGTCGATGCGCCGCGACGGTAAGTCGCTGGGCGACATTGTGAAACAGGAATTGGGCACTGTGCCCGGCGTGATTGCCTCCATCGGTATTCTGATGATTATGGTGATCATCATGGCCGTGCTCGCGCTGATTGTGGTGAAAGCGCTGGTACACAGCCCGTGGGGTACATTTACCATTGCCGCGACCATGCCGATTGCGCTGTTTATGGGCATTTACACCCGCTACATCCGCCCGGGCAAAATCGGCGAGATTTCCATCGTCGGCTTTATTTTGCTGATGCTGGCGGTAATCTACGGCGAAGACGTGGCGCACAGCTCCTTCGGCCATATTTTCGATCTCGACGGTATCCAGCTCACTTGGGCGATTATGATTTACGGCTTTGTCGCCTCGGTATTGCCCGTATGGCTGCTGCTCACCCCGCGCGATTATCTGTCCACTTTCCTGAAAATCGGCACGATTGCCGCGCTGGCGATCGGCATTGTGATTGTGAACCCCGCGCTACAAATGCCTGCGGTAACGCACTTTATCGACGGCTCCGGCCCCGTGTTCTCCGGCCATCTGTTCCCGTTCTTGTTCATCACCATCGCCTGCGGCGCGGTTTCCGGTTTCCACGCGCTGATTTCTTCGGGCACAACGCCGAAAATGTTGGAAAACGAAACCCATGTGCGCATGATCGGTTACGGCGGCATGCTGATGGAGAGCTTTGTGGCGATTATGGCTTTGGCCGCCGCCGCCTCGCTTGACCCGGGCGTGTATTTCGCTATGAACAGCCCCGCCGCGCTCATCGGCACCGATGCCGCCAATGCCGCGCAGGTGATTACCAACCAGCTCCACTTCCCCGTGGATGCCGCCACCCTGCTGCACACCGCCAAAGAAGTCGGAGAAAACACCATCCTCTCCCGCGCGGGCGGTGCGCCGACCCTCGCCGTGGGCATGGCGCACATCATGAGCCGCCTGATTCCGGGCGAAGCCATGATGGCGTTCTGGTACCACTTCGCCCTCTTGTTTGAAGCCCTGTTCATTCTTACCGCCGTCGATGCCGGCACGCGCGTCGCCCGCTTTATGATTCAAGACTTGGGCAGCATTTTCTTCAAACCCTTCGGCAACACCGACTCCATCCCCGCCAACCTTGTCGCCACCTTTATCGCCGTTGCACTGTGGGGCTACTTCCTCTACACCGGCGTAACCGACCCGCTGGGCGGCATCAACTCGCTGTGGCCGCTGTTCGGCATCGCCAACCAGATGCTCGCGGGCGTCGCGCTGATTATGTGTACTGTCGTCCTCATCAAAATGAAGCGCGACCGCTATGTGTGGGTAACGCTTGTGCCCGCGTTCGGCGTATTGTTCGTAACCTGCTGGGCAGGCCTGCAGAAACTGTTTGACGCAAGCCCGCGCGTGAGCTTCCTTGCCCACGCCGCCAAGTATCAGGCCGCATTGGACAAAGGCGAAGTGCTCGCTCCCGCCAAAGACCTCGGCGAAATGTCGCAGGTGATTCTGAACGACTACGTGAACTCCGGCCTCACCGCCCTGTTCCTCGGCGTGGTCGTCGTCGTCGCCCTCTACGGCCTGCGCACCGCCCTCAAAGCCCGCAAAGTCGGCTGGCCGACTGCCAAAGAAATTCCGGCGGTGTACCGCGACGGCACCCAGCCTGCGGAGGCGCAGAGTGAAGCATCATAAAGCCGCGATAAAACGCAAACTCGCCGCGTTTTGGAAAACCGCCAAGCTCACGGCCAACCTGATGGCGGGCGTGCCGGATTATGAAAACTACGTGGCACAACAGCGCAGACACAATCCCAACGCCCCCGTGATGAGCGAACAGCAGTTCCAAGACTACTGCCGCAAACGCCGCTGCGGCGCAAACGGCGGACGGTGCTGCTAGATACGGCTTGGCTTGATGAAACAAAAGGCCGTCTGAAAACCTGCAATCCGGTTTTCAGACGGCCTTTTCAGCGGCAGCATGTGGGCGCACGCATCCAGTCGGGTGCAAAGAAAGAGGCCGTCTGAAAAGCATTCAGACGGCCTCTTGTTGCGACAGGCCGATGCGTTTTGGTTTCCTTAAAGCCGCGCTTTCAGACGGTCTAACCGGCCTCAGGCAGCTCCATCGCCAGCACGGTCTGCTTTTGCGTTTCGCGGAACTGCGCGAGTTTTTCCGCCAGTGCGGGATCGTGGTTGGCGAGCAGGGAAACGGCAAACAGCGCCGCGTTGGCCGCCCCCGCTTCGCCGATGGCAAAGGTGGCGACGGGGATGCCCTTGGGCATCTGCACGATGGAGAGCAGCGAGTCTTCGCCGCGCAGGTATTTGCTCGGTACGGGCACGCCGAGCACGGGCACGGTGGTTTTCGCGGCCACCATACCGGGGAGGTGCGCCGCGCCGCCTGCGCCTGCGATGATGGCTTGGATGCCGCGTTCGCGGGCGGTTTGGGCGTATTCGAACATCAGGTCGGGGGTGCGGTGGGCGGAAACGACGCGGGTTTCGCAGGCGATGCCGAACTCTTGCAGCACGCGGGCGGCGTGTTCCATAACGGGCCAGTCGCTGTTGCTGCCCATGATGATGCCGATTTTGGCCATGTTTTTGCCTTTCTGTTGGGGTTGGGAAACGGTTTGCAGACGGAGGTTTTCGCGTCGTTGAGGTTTCTGAAAAGGGAATGTGCTGCGCCTGTGTTCTGACGGATTGTCCTGCCTGTGCTGTGTCCGTATATCGGAAACCGCGTGCGTCGCGGCAAAATGAGTTTTCAGACGGCCTCCAAGCATCGGCGCCGGGTATGTGCTGCGGGCATTCGGTGGTTTGCGGATGGCAAAGCCTGACGCAGGCTGACGGGACATCGGCGGCTACGTGTGTTTGCGCGATACCGTTGCGTAGCGGTGGGATACGTTTTCAGACGGCCTTTGGTAAGCGGATTGAAGAAGGGTTCTTGGTTAGGAGGTTTCCGAAAAAAGGTGTTTTCAGTATTTGTCGGCGTGCTGCGCGGCTTTTTTGGCGGCGGCGCTGGCGGGGTAGAGGCGCATCAGTTTGCGCCAGGTGTCGCGGGCGACGTCGCGCTGCTGGATGTTCCACTGGCACTGGCCGACGGCAAACAGGGTGTCGGCGGCTTCGGGGCTGTTGCGGAAACGCGAGACGTAGCGGTTGCCGATGTTGATAACCGACTGGCAGTTGCCGAGTTTTTGGTGGCTTTGCAGCAGCAGGTGCATGCCCTGGCGGTCGGCGGGGCTGCCGCTGCCGCCGCTTTCGGACGCTTGCAGCAGGCGGGCGGCGGCGGCGTAGTTGCCGCTGCGGTATTGTTTGCGGGCGGCGGCAAGCGGGTCGGGCGCAGGAAGTGCGGCGGCAGGCGGCGCGGCTTCGGCGGTGCGGACGGGCGCGACACGGCGGCTGGGGTGTTCGAGCCGTTTGATGCGCGTTTGCAGGGCTTCGATTTGGCCGTTGAGGCGGGCGATTTCCGTGCCGAGGCTGTCGATCTGGCTTTGCAGGTCGGGCACAGGGTAGGGGACGGCGGTTTCTGCGGATGCGGTTTCGGCAGCGGGCGTATTGCCATTTTGGGGCGCGGTGGCGCAGGCGGTAAGCAGGAGGATGGCGGCAGGGAAGGGGAGTTTCATATGTCGTGCGGCGTTTTTTCAGACGGCCTCGGGGTGCGGGCGTTTGCGCAGCAGGGTGAGGCCGTCGCCCAGGGGCAGGGTGAGGGGTTCGATGCGGGTATCGTGCGGCAGGGCGGCGTTGAAGGCGCGGATAACGGGAAGGGCGGGCGGGTCGTCTTCCCGCGCCTGTTCGATAACGCGGCCGCCGAGCAGGAGGTTGTCGATGGCGATGATGCCGCCGGGACGCACGAGGCGCAGGCAGCGTTCGTAGTAATGCGGGGTGGGGGCTTTGTCGGCGTCGATAAAGGCAATATCGTAGCTGTCGGCGCGTCCGGCGGCGAGGAGTTCGTCGAGGGTGAAGATGGCCGGTTGCAGGTGCAGGCTGATTTTGTGCGCCACGCCCGCGTCCTGCCAGGCTTGGCGGGCGTATTCGGTGTAGGCGGCGTTGATGTCGCAGGCGGTGACGCGGCCGTGTTCGGGCAGGGCGAGGGCGACGGCGGTGCTGCTGTAACCGGTGAAAACGCCGATTTCCAAATAGTTTTCCGCGCCTGTGAGTCGTGCGAGCCAAGCCAAAACGGCCGCCTGCTCGGGGGCGACAGCCATTTTGCCCATGCGGTGTTGCGCGGTGCGTTCGCGCAGACGGGTGAGGGCGGGGTGTTCGGCGGGGTTGATGCCGCGCAGATAGGCGAGAAGCCCGGGCGTGGCGGCGGTGGCGCGGATGCTCATGCGGCGGAGGTTAGTCGTAGGAATAGTAGGTGTAGGGTTTTTTCGCCACTTTGGCGGCGGCAAATTCCTTTTCTTCTTCGGGATTGAGTTCGACATCCCACAAGAGGCCGCGGTTTTTCAGACGGCGTTCGGCTTCTTCGGGGTGTTTTTCTATGTATTCGTTGAGGAATTTGGTGGCGTCGGATTGGTAGTCGTACATGGTTCTGCTCCTGTTTGCAAGGCCGCCATTATAGCGGATACGGGCGGCGGAAAAAGGCTTTTTTCGCGCCGCAAAAGGCCGTCTGAAAAGACAAAGCGGGCAAATGGTGCTATGCTTGCCGCCTTTGAATTTCAGGCATTGCGTCACGATGAAGAAAAAACTGGTTGCGGGTTTGGCGGGTCTCGCCGCTGCGGCCGCCGCAGTGGTCGGCGGGCTGCCCTATTATTTCGGCAAACAGGCCGAAACGGTGCTGGACGGGCAATACCGCCTGCTGCAGGAAAGCAGTTTCGTCACGGTCGAATCGCGCACTTACGATCGCGGCTGGTTTTCCTCCACCGAAACGCTGCAGGTGCGCCTCAAACCGACGTTGCTCAACAATGCCGCTGCCTATCTGCCCGACAACCTGAAAACCGTGCTTTCCGAACCGGTTACCGTCGTCAACCATATCCGACACGCCCCATTTGCCGGCGGTTTGGCCGCTGCGAAAGTGGAGAGCGAATTTCGCTACCGCGCCGAATCGGAAAAAGTGCTGAAACGCTTTTTCGGCGACAAAACCCCCGTTTCCCTAACCAACACCATCGGTTTTGGCGGCTCAGGCCGTCTGAACCTCAGCATCCCCGCTTTCGATTACGACGAACTCTCCGGCATCGCCCTCAACTGGAAAGGCCTCGAAGGGCAGACCGACTACACCGCAGGCTGGCAAAACTACAAAAGCGGCTACACCGCCCCCGGCCTGCACGTCAAACTGGCCGACAAAGGCGACATCGTGCTGGAAAACCTGCACATCGGCAGCGACACCTACGACAGCCCGAGCAAACTCGCCGTCGGCAGCAGCAGCTTCAAACTCGACCGCCTAGCCTTGCAATGGCAGGAAGGCTTGGACTACAACATCAAGCTCAACGAGCTGGTCAATCTCGTCACCGATTTGCAGATCGGTGCTTTCATCAACCCCACCGGCACCGTCCCCCCGTCCAAAATTACCGTAGAAAACCTGCGCTTCGACACCACCATGAACGAAGAGGGCGGCTGGGCAAGCAGCGAAGGCCGCTTCCGCTTCGACAAACTCGCCTACGGCAACGACACCTACGGCCCGCTCGACATCAACGTTGCCGCCGAACATCTCGAAGCCGCCTCGCTGCTGGCCGTCAAACGCAAGCTGGCCGAAATCGCCTCGAAAAACATGAGCGAAGACGACATCCGCGCCGCCCTGCTGCACACCGCCCGCAACGAAGCCTCCGGCCTCTTCACAGGAAACCCCGTCATCAAAGTCCGCACCTTCGACTTCTCCCTGCCGCAGGGCAAAATCCACGCCGACGGCCAAATCGCCTTCAACGGCCTCACGCGCGGCGATTTGGACGACTTTGCCGCCATGCTGAAAAAAACGCAGGCCGAATTCCGTTTCAACGTGCCCGAGCCGCTTTTGGAAAACATGGCCGTCAGCCAGGCGCGCAGCCTGTTTACCGTCAATCCCGAAGACGAAGCGGAAGGCACAGCAGCCGTCGACGACATCGACGAAACCCTGCGCCTGATGGTGCAGAGCACCGTGCGCAACATGGCCGGACAAGGCTTCCTCACCCTCGACGACGACGGCAACATCGCCACCCGCATCGAAATCGCCCAAGGCCGCATGAAGCTCAATGGCAAAGTGTTTGAAGTCGAACCCGAATTCGACGACCTGGCCGACGGAGACGATGCCGAAACGCAAACCGGATCCGAGCCCGAACCGGCCGGATCCGGCGGATAAAACACCCGGTATCAGAAAAGCAGGCTGCGCAGCCTGCTTTTCTGTTGCCTCAATCGGATAAAAAGGCCGTCTGAAAACGCTGTCCGTGCGTTTCAGACGGCCTTTTCGCATTCAGACGGCCTCAAATCCGAGGCCGTCTGAATACGAAGCTCCAAACGAAGTTAAAGTCCGCATTCAGACGGCCTTCTGCCTGTCGCCCGCAACGCTTGCTCGGTTCAGGCCAAGCGTTTGGCGAATTCGTCGGTTGCCTCCACCAGTGCGGCGGAAAGGGCGGGTTCGGATGCGGCGTGACCGCCCTGGATAATGCGCAAATCGGCTTCGGGCAGTGCCTGTTTCAAGTCCCACGCGCTGCGGGTGGGGGTGCACAAATCGTAGCGTCCCTGCACGATAACGGTGGGGATGTGGCGGATTTTGTGTGCGTTTTCCAGCAGGCCGCGCCCGTCGCCGAACCAGCCGAGGTGGACGAAATAATGGTTTTCCAAGCGGGCGATGGCCAGCGATTTTTCCGCGTCTTCGTCGCTCTCCTGCGGCTCGAAGCAGACGAGGTAGTTTTCCCAGTCGGCCCAGGCTTTGGCGGCGGCCAGGGCGGTGGCGCGGTCGGGCGAGTTGAGCAGGGCGTGGTAGCTCTGCACCAGTTCGCCGTGTTTTTCCGGCGGCACTTGCGCGAGGTAGCGCTGCCATTGCGCGGGATAAACCATGCTGACGCCGCCTGCTTCGTTGAGCCAGTCGATTTCGAGCTGGCGGCAGAGGAAAATGCCGCGCAGTATCAGGCCGCGCACGCGTTCGGGATGGGTTTCGGCGTAGGCCAGCGACAGGGTGCTGCCCCACGAGCCGCCGAACACCAGCCAGCTTTCGATGCCGAGCATTTCGCGCACTTTTTCGATGTCGGCCACCAAATCCCAAGTGGTGTTTTCACGCGTTTCGGCATAGGGCAGCGAGCGGCCGCAGCCGCGCTGGTCGATGATGATAACGCGGTATTTTTCGGGGTTGAAAAAGCCGCGCGACTGCGGCGACGCGCCCGCGCCGGGGCCGCCGTGCAGGAAGATAACGGGGATGCCGTCTGGATTGCCGCTTTCTTCCCAGTAGATTTGGTGCAGTTCGGACACTTGCAGCAGACCGCTGTGGCGGGGTTCTTGAATCGGATACATAGTCGGTTTTCCTTTGTCTTGTGGTTGTCGGGCAGGCGTTGAGGCCGTCTGAAACGTTTCAGACGGCAGCAAGCTGTTTGCCGACAGACAAAACCATATCAACGGCATTGAAAATTTCTGGAATCAGGCAAAGCGCGTACTGCGCAAATACAATGGAATCGACCGTAAATCTTTCCCGCTTTTCTTGAAAGAATGCGAGTTCCGTTTTAACTTTGGCACACCCTCCGAGCAGCTTAAAGTGCTGCGCCGGTGGTGTGGAATTTAGGGCTTATCTAGTACAGCCCCTTTTATTTTCCTTATGTTGTTTAGGTAAATTGAAGACTGAGGCAGCCTGAAAACGTTTATTTGAGCTTTTGCAGCCAGCGGCGGATTTGGCTGCGTGTCTGCTGCGCTTTTTCGCCCTGCATCACAAACAAAATCCCGTCACGCTCTTTGCCGCCTTCGGTGGCATAGCCTTCAGCGACGCGGCAGTTGCGGCACAAACGGCGCAGTTCGTCAAAGCTGCTGCCGATGCCGTAACCCGCATTGGTGTTGAAGGGGATGACGGTTTTGCCGCCAAAATCGTGGGCGGCGAGCAGGCTTTTCACAGGTGGCGGCAGGCGCATACCCCAAGTGGGGAAGCCGATAAAAATGCGGTCGTACTGCGCAGGGCTGATACGGGTTTTCAGCGGCGGCAGGTAGCCGCGTTCGTTTTCGCGCTGTACTTGTTCAACGGTGGCGCGGTAATCGGCGGGATATGGGGTTTGCAGTTCGATGGCAACCAAATCGCCGCCCGTTTCCGATTGAATGATTTTGGCGACGGCTTCGGTGTTGTGGCTGCGGCTTAGATAAACAATCAAATCTTTTCCCTGTGCGGGCACGGCGGCGAATAGGGAAAGGACAAGCAGGATGGATTTCATAATGGGCTTTCGTGCGGGTGTTTCAGACGGCTTTTCAGGCAGCCTGAAAACAATGGCGGGGCAGACAAAGGCCGTCTGAAAGCGTTTCAGACGGCCTTTTTGCGTTTCAGGCTGCCTATTTCAGGTTTTTGCCAAAGAAATCGGTCAGCTTGTCGGCAATCTGCTTCACATATTCGGGCTTCCAATAGGTCTCGATATGCGTTGCGCCTTTGATTTTAAACAGCTCTTTGTTTTGCGTGCCCGTGGCGTTTTTGAACACTTCTTCGGTCATATACAGGCTGTCTGCCTTGTCTCCCGCAATCATCAAGAGCGGTTGGTTGATTAAGTCCACGTTGGTGTTTACGTCAAATTCCATCAAGTCCGCCAAGCTCGCCACGGTGCTGTTGGTTTGCGAGTTGGGGTGGAAGTGGCTTTGGGCGTAGTAGTCGTAGCCTTGGCGGTACAAATCCACTTTGATGGCGGCGACTTGCTCGGGGGCCATGCCTAAGCCAAAGGCTGGGGTGTAGGCAACTTCGCCGGTGGCGGCTTCTTTGGCACGGGCTTCGGCTGCGGCGGCAAGTCGCTCATGCACCGTGTCTTTTTGTGAGCGCATAAAGCCGTTGCGGCGTGCATCGCCCGTGTTGAACATACTGACGGTGGCGACGGATTTGAAGCGTTTGTCGGTTTGCGCGGCTTTGATGGAGTAGCCGCCACCGCCGCAAATGCCGAGCAGGCCGAGGTCGTCTGCGTCTGCGCCCTTGTATTGGCTGATGAAATCGGCGGCGGCACGGATGTCTTCAATGCGGTTTTGCGGTTTGTCGGTGTAGCGTGGTGCGCCGCCGCTTGCGCCTTGGTACGCCGCGTCAAAGGCGATGGTGATGTAGCCCTGTTCAGCGAGTTTTTGCGCGTACAAGCCCGCCACTTGCTCTTTCACGCCGCCGTTCGGGTGGGCGACGACGATGGTCGGGTATTTTTTGCTCGGGTCAAAGTTCGCCGGCGTGTACACATTGGCGGCAACTTCAATGCCGGTCTGTTTTTGCACGTATTTGACGGGATGGATTTGCACTTTGCCCGCTTCGTTTTTTGTGATGGCGTGGTCGTAAGTCAGCGTGAAGGGATTGCTGCGGTAGTCTGCGGCCATGGCGTTTGCTCCGAATAAAAGTGTGCTGATAACAGCGGTGGATAAAAGGGTTTTCACGGATTTCACTGGGTTTGCCCTGCGTATTGAATGGGAATGGGCGGATGATACGGGGTTTGTTGTTTGAGAAAAACGGGGGATTTCTGGTAACGGTTGTGAGAAAAATTCATCAAAGGCAGCCTGAAAACGCTTTTCCCAAACCGTGCTACAATGCTTGCACGTTGCTACAACCATCAGGAGACCATCATGCAAACCATCAGCAGCCGCGAATTTAACCAAAACGTTGCCAAAGCCAAAAACATGAGCGACACCGCGCCCGTGTGCATTACCGACCGTGGCGAACCGGCTTATGTGTTGATGAATTATGCGGCGTATCAGTCGCTGCAAGCGGGCAAGCCGAGTTTGGCGGAATCATTGAGCGACCCCGAATCCGACTGGATTGAAGTGGAGTTCCCCCGCTGCCCCATCGTTCAGCGCGAGGTGGATTTCTGATGTATCTGCTGGATACCAATGTATTATCGGAAATCCGCAAAATCAGCCAAGGCAAAGTGCATCCCGCCGTAGCCGCTTGGGCAGAGCGCGTGGATTTTGACCGCTGCTACCTCAGCGTCATCACCCTGCTGGAAATCGAGCAGGGTATTTTGCGCGTACGTCATCGCGGCGACGAAGCGCAGTTTGCGCGTTTGGAAAACTGGCTGGAAGGCACGGTACTGCCCACTTTCGACACGCGCATCCTGCCCGTTGACCGCCACACCGCCCGCGTCTGCGCCCGCCTGCACATCCCCGACCGCCGCCCCTACAACGACGCCCTCATCGCCGCCTGCGCCATCCGCCACGACCTCACGCTGGTTACGCGCAACAGCCGCGATTTTCAGGATTTGCAAGTACCGCTGCTCAACCCGTTTGGCGAAATCTGATGCGTTTGTCTACTGATGCCAAAGGCCGTCTGAAAAGCTCAAACCGGTTTTCAGACGGCCTTATGTTTGCATTTGGTTTTGGAAACGCACAAGGCAGCCTGAAAACGCGGCAGCCCACCTCACCACGGAAACCCCTCCATGCCCGCCAATCTCGATTTAAACCTGCTCAAAACCCTGCACGCCCTGATTGAAGAGCAGAGCGTTACCCGCGCGGCGGCGCGTTTGTCGCTCACGCAGCCGACGGTAAGCGGCATGCTCGCGCGTTTGCGCCATCATTTTGACGACCCGCTTTTGGTGCGCACGCCTCAGAGCATGGTGCCTACCGAGCGCGCCCGCGCTTTGGCCGCACCGCTGGCGCGGATTTTGGGCGAAATCGACGCGCTGGTTCAGCCCGCCGAATTCAATCCCGCCGCGCTCGATACCGTGTTCAAAATCGGCATCACCGACAACAGCTTCACCGGCGTCGGCCTGCCCTTTCTGCAAAAAATCCGTACCCTCGCGCCCAATGTCAAAACCGCCTTTTTCAGCCTGCAACACGCGCAGATGGAAGAGCGGCTGGCGCAGGGCGCGCTCGATGCCGCCGTCGTCGCCCGCGTTGCCGCGCCCGAGAGGCTGCGCTACAAAGTGCTCTACCGAGAACACTTCGTCTGCGCCATGCGCCGCGACCACCCCGTTTTAAAGCAAACTTGGAACACCGACACCTTCTGCGCCCAAGATTTCGTGCTCGGCTCGTTTTACGGCGGCGGCTTCTCCGGCGCAGTCGATGAAGCCTTGGCGCAAACCGGCCACGCTCGCCGCGTCGCCGTATCCGTGCAGGGCTTCGCGCAGATTCCCGCCATTTTGCGCCAAAGCGATTTGTTCGCCGTCGTCCCCTCGCGCCTAGTGCGGCACGAAACCGATCTTGCCGTGCGCGATCTGCCTTTTGCCGTCGGCAGCTACGACAAACTTCTCGTCTGGCACGAACGCAGCCATGCCGACCCCGCACAGCAGTGGCTGCGCGATCGCTTGGGGGAAACGGAAGAGGCCGTCTGAAAGGGTGGGGCGGGCAGACAAAAAGGCCGTCTGAAACCTGATTTCGGGTTTTCAGACGGCCTTTTTGCTTTTTTAATATGGATGTCGGCAAAACAAAAGGATGGAAAGCCCAAAGGCCGTCTGAAAATCTTCAGACGGCCTTTTTCTACCGGCAAACCCGTCAGGCAAACTGCTGACCGAAAGCCAGAAACTCCTGCCGTTTTGCTTCGGCCTTGCCCGAATCGATGGCGGTGCGGGCGGCTTCGATGCCTTGGGCGATGTCGGGGACGGTGTTGCCCGCGTAGAGGGTGGCGGCGGCGTTGAGCAGGACGATGTCGCGCGCTGCGCCGTGTTGTCCGCCGAGCACTTCGTTCATTTTCGCCAGCGACTGCCCGCTGTCTTCAACGCGGATTTCATCGAGGTTGCGGCGTGCGGCGATGCCGAAATCTTCGGGACGGATGTCGTATTCGCTGATGCGGCCGTCTTTCAGTTCGGCCACGCGGGTGCTACCGGTGAGGGTGATTTCGTCGAGGCCGTCGCTGCCGCAGACGACGAGGACGTGGCGCGAACCGAGCTGTTGCAAAACGCGCGACAGGATGCCGCACAGGTCGGTATGGAACACGCCCAAAAGCTGGTTGGCCGCGCCTGCGGGGTTGGTAAGCGGGCCGAGGATGTTGAAAATGCTGCGGAAACCCAGCGAGCGGCGCACGGGGGCGACGTGGCGCATGGCGGTGTGGTGGTTTTGCGCGAACATAAAGCCGATGCCGGTTTGTTCTATGCCCTGCGCGATTTGTTCGGGCGTCAGGCCGAGGTTGGCGCCCATGCTTTCGAGCACGTCGGCCGCGCCGCTGGACGAAGAAACGGAGCGGCCTCCGTGTTTGGCTACTTTCGCGCCCGCTGCGGCGGCAACGAACATGGCGGTGGTGGAGATATTGAAGGTTTTCGCGCCGTCGCCGCCCGTGCCGACCACGTCGACCAGGTTTTCCGCATCCGATACGGGCACTTTGGCGGCAAACTCGCGCATCACGGCGGCGGCGGCGGTGATTTCCGACACGGTTTCCACTTTGATGCGCAGGCCGGTCATGATGGCGGCTATCTGCTCGGGGGCGACTTGGCCGCTCATGATTTGGCGCATCAGGTCGGTCATTTCGTCGTAGAAAAGCTCGTTGTTGCTGATCAGGCGTTCGATGGCCTGTTGGGGGGTAATCATGTTTTTTCCTTTTTGAAGAGGCCGTCTGAAACGCTTTCAGACGGCCTGAAACACACAGCCGAAAGGCAGCCGATTATAGCGCAGGAGGCCGTCTGAAAACCTTTTCAGACGGCCTCTCGGAACATGGTGCGACCGCACCGCCTGTTTTCAGACGGCCTCACACATCATAAGTGCCCATCACCGAAGCACTCGCCAACACATGGCCCTGCATCGCAAAGTGCAAGTCGTTGAAACGGAAGCCCTGCGGCAGACCCAGCTTGGTATCAAGCGCATAGACAATCAGCTCGTAGCGGTGGCGGCAGTTCGGCGGCGCCATGCCGCCGTAGCTTGACGCCTCTTCGATGCTGAGCTTGCCCAGCACGCTTGCCCAACTGTTCGCGCCCTGCACAAAATCCGTGGCGGCGATGCTGTCGTTTTCCGCCAGCGAAGTGCGCGTCAAATCGGCAATCAGCCAATGAATCCACACAAAACCGCTGGCGGTAACCGCGTCTTTGTCTTCCAACACCACGGCAAACGACTGCGTACCCTCCGGCGCACCGCTGATTTCAAAGGGAATCGAATAAGTCGGCATCCCGTTCGGACTAAACTGCCCGCCCCGCTTGCCGTATTTATCTTCAAACTCCCCATTAACAATGGCCGCACTCGTTACTCTCATGGTTTTCTCCTGTCCGGTTACAAACGAAACAATCCTATTCTAACCCAAGGCGTGCCGTCATAGGATGGATTGATAAACCCAATATCTTGGCAGGATTGAAGGTTTTGTTGGATCATGGCCCAGCCTACGTCTGCTTGCTATCAGATGAACACATCGCCTTACGCCAAAAAACCATCACAATTACCGCCGCGATGATGATAATTCCGTATGGAATCATGCCGTCGCCGTTTTCATATGCCGCCCGTCCGCCCGGAAAGCCCGTCCGCGCGGTATTGGCAACCGTGTGGCACGCAATCAATACAAATACCGAACCGCCGCTGCCGTTATACAGCCATATATAGATAATCCTCACGGCAACCGTCCCTGCCAGCCCCCACGCGATCAGTTCGGCAGGCTGCCCCACGGCAATCATGGACGGCAAATGCCACAATGCCCACGGCACCCCGATAATCAGCGCCGTAACAAGCGGGGTAAAACGCCCGTTGCAGGCTTTCCGTAGCGTAGGCGGCATAGCCCAATTCCTCGGCAACTGCCGCGATAAAGAACATGACGAACGCACCGGCAAGCGGCGCAAACGATACGGACAAGGCGGGTATGGTTTGTCCTGTTTGGCGTATCGCGACATAAGTCAGCAGATAAAGCAGGGGAAAAATCAGTATTGCCGTCCAAAAATAGGCAGAATGCTTTATCCGACCGTAATCAAACACACGTCCAAACAAGCTGCGCACCGCCGCTATTCCGCCCTCGCGGTAACGTAACAACGCGGCGGCAATCGTCGGAGTGAGTGCCGCGCCGATGTCGGTCAGCGGCAGATTATCAGGCAGAGGACTGTGTTTGAGAAACAAAGACAGCAGCCAAAACGGCGCACTCAAAGCGTACACCAGCAGAAAGTATTGCCACGGATGCGAATAACCGGCTGTCGGTTTTTCTGAAGAGGGGTTCTGCATGTTATTCCTGTTCGTTCAGTAAATAAGTTGGCAGGGAAGCAGGTATGGACTGCTACATGATGTACAGTATAAAAATATTGCGCGTTTTTTTCTAATTACTATAAAAAGCAGCCTGCATTTCAATTTCTGAAAGTGCAGGCTGCTTTTTATAGAGAGGCCGTCTGAAAATTATTTTTCAGACGGCCTTTGATATTACAAGTAATATGAGGATTTCGTTGGACTATGAACCAAGCTGCGTTTGCTGCCGACTGGATTACGGCATGGTTTGGAATCATTCGGTAACGACAAAACCGCGTGCGTGCGTACCGCACACACCCTACACCTTAATCTTAAGGTTTGCGTCGCCCGCAGGTAGGGTGTGTGACGTAGCCACGCACGCGGTTGTTTATAATGTGAGATTCAATTTGAATTCCACGCATCCTCAAAAGAACTTATACGATTTCTGCTTACTTGTTTTTTGTAAGAACTAACAATATCGCTACATATTTTTTTGATCCAAACAGCATCTCTTAGTTTTGATTTGTAGTCAAAATCTTCTCCCAAATCTTTTACTTCAGCATTTAAATCTATTAGAATGTCAGTAACCATAACTGATATTACTTTTTTTAATCTATCTAATTCATGAACATACTTTATTGGATTTTTGATTAAGTCATTCCCTTTAGGGTCAGTTTCTAATAATTCTCTCAATATATATAATAATAAATTTTTGGTTAAAGCATATTTTGCCATTAACTTATTGTCAAGCTCTATAATTTTTTCTTTAATTATTTCATTGAACCAATAAAGCATAACTATTCTATAGCCATCAACATTTGGGCCCGAAAATATTTCATTATACTTATCATCAAAGATCTGATATTTTCTATGCGTTCCCCAAGGCTCTTTCAAGTCAAACGACATCATCCAAATACCTGCATCTTCATTAACAATATAATATTTTTTCGTATTATCTGTCTCACCCCTTTTTATTTCAAAAAAATACTCAGGGAAATTCTTTTCAATTTCATGTTTTAATCTAATCTGAATAGGATTATTGGATTTAAAATCCCGTGCTTTTACACCATTCTGGTTATTAGAGAAATTAGTAATAGTTTTTGCTAAATCCGAATCAACAGAAACTTGAACAAATTTAACTAAAATATTTAAATTTTCAGTTATTTCTCTACTATTTTTATATAATGTAGATAAACTCTGACAACCATTTACAATAAAAGCATTTTTAATTATAAGCTTATTCGCTGCCTGGTTAATATCGATCTTCTCACAAACTACCGTTATCCCATTATGAAACAATGGAAATTTTAAATGAAGTGAAACATCCTTTAAACTACTAGTAATGCCTTTATTTACACTTGTATTTCCTAAATGCCCACGAACATTATAAGAAAATACCTCTTGATTACTTATTCCGTTGATTTTGACTAATTCGCTTGCCTTGATTGGAGAAATTATAGCAAATGTATTCTCATCAACACTATATTTTAAATACTCAGATGATCCTATTGTAAATACAGATTCTCTGTTATTTTCTACGTATCGTGTACTGTCAATATACTCCTCTTTCAACTCCTTTGGCCCAAGCACAATAATATTATCACTATGATTATTAAGATAACTTAATCCATTATTATCCATTTCCATATTGGAAATAAAGATGCCTCTAACCCTATATTGATGCATATATTGACTAAGATTAGTTCTGTCTATTAATCCTTTCAACTGCTGATTAGTTTGTTTATCATTTAATAAAGCATCAACGTTTTCTTTCGTCTTAATTTGTTGTAATGTCCCAACAAATTCTTTTAATGCAGTATCACCTAATGTACGTCCATTTTTTTCTGTTAATTTAGTCTGAAAAATATCTATCACTCCTTCAGAATGATTAATATAAATCCCATCTATTCCTTTATCTCCTTTTTGATCGCAAACACTATCAATAGCTTCTTGTTCATCTAGCCTATAATAGTTAATAAGGTACCAGATTAAAAATGCTGAACTGTTACTTCTCTTAGGGTCTTTATACTCATCAAATAGACTTAAAATATTTGGAAATTCAAAATTTAAGCTCATAAAAATATCCTTTAGTCGTAAATTAATTCATTAAACTATAAACATAATAATAGATAAACTTGAAAATATTTTCAAGCAGTTTCCCATAATTACAGCTTCTCTCTAACCCAGCCTTCTGCCGAATCCAGCATCGTGCCGACTTGGGAAGCATCCGTCCCCCCGGCCTGTGCCAAATCCGGTCTGCCGCCGCCTTTGCCGCCGACTTGTTCGGCTGCGAATTTGACCAAATCGCCGGCTTTCACTTTGTTTGTCAGCGGTTTGGATACGCCGGCGCACAGGGAGACTTTGCCGTCGTTTACTGCCGCCAAAAGAATCACGGCGTTGTCGGATTTGCCGGTTAAATCGGTAACGATTTCGCGCAGGGCGGCTGCGTCAGCTTCGATTTGGGCAGCGACGAGTTTGGCTGCGCCCAAGTCTTTTGCGTTGTCCAAGAGTTTGGCGCCTGCGTGGACGGCGAGTTCGGCTTTGGCTTTTGCCAACTCTTTTTCCAAGGCTTTGGTGTTTGCGGCGTTGGCTTGGATTTTGGTGAGTACGTCTTTTTCGGTTTGGGCTTTGACTTCGGCGATGATGTTTTTCACCAAACTTTCTTGGTTTTGCGCCCATGCCAGCGCGGCAAGGCCGGTGATGGCTTCTACGCGGCGGATGCCTGCGGCGATGCCGCCTTCGCTGATGATTTTGAAGAAGCCGATGTCGCCGGTGCGGGCGACGTGGGTGCCACCGCACAGTTCGGTGGAGTAGTCGCCCATGGTGATGACGCGGACGAAGTCGCCGTATTTTTCGCCGAAGAGCATGACTGCGCCTGATTTTTGCGCGTCTTCAATGGGCATGGCTTCGACTTTGACGGGCACGTTGGCGATAATCGCGGCATTGACGCGGCGTTCGACTTCGGCAATTTCTTCCGCGCTGATGCCTTGCGGGTGGGAGATGTCGAAGCGGGTCAGCTCGGCGTTTTGCAGGCTGCCTTTTTGTTCGACGTGTGTGCCGAGTACGTCGCGCAGAGCTTTGTGCATCAGGTGGGTAACGCTGTGGTTGCGCATGATGCTGTTGCGGATGTCGTTGTCGATTTCGGCGGATACGGCATCACCCACTTTCAGACGACCTGATACGACTGCGCCGAATTGTCCGTGTACGGCGGCTTTGATTTTCTGCGTGTCTTCGACGCGGAAGCGGTTTTCGCCTGCGAAGATGAAGCCTACGTCGCCGACTTGGCCGCCGCTTTCGGCATAGAACGGGGTTTGTTCCAAAACGACCACGCCTGCTTCGCCTGCTTGGAGTTCGTCCACGGCTTCGCTGCCTTTGTATAAGGCGATGATTTTAGTCTCTTGGCTGCGTTTTTCGTAGCCGGTGAACTCGGTGTCCGCGCCTGTGTAATCCAGTTGCGCGTTGGCTTTGAAGTTTTGCGCGGCACGGGCGCGGGCGCGTTGGGCTTCCATTTCGCGGTTGAAGCCGTCTTCGTCCAAATCGATATTGCGTTCGCGGCAGATGTCGGCGGTCAAATCGTATGGGAAGCCGTAGGTGTCGTAGAGTTTGAAGATGATTTCGCCGTCCAATTTGTTGCTGCCTTTGGTCAAGGCGTTTTCCAGCAAAGCCATGCCGGTTTCCAAAGTTTGGGCGAAGCGGCTTTCTTCGTTTTTCAGGGCTTCTTCGATTTGCGCTTGTTTTTCTTTCAACTCGGGATACGCGTCGCCCATCGCTTTCACCAAATCGGGCACGAGTTTGTAGAAAAACGCTTGTTTCTGACCGAGCTTGTAACCGTGGCGCACGGCGCGGCGGATGATGCGGCGCAGTACATAGCCGCGGCCTTCGTTGGAAGGCATCACGCCGTCGGCAATCAGGAAGGAGCAGGAGCGGATGTGGTCGGCAACGACTTTCAGGCTCGGCTCGCCCATGCTGAACGGTGCGCCGGTTTCGCGGGCAACGGCTTTGAGCAGGTCTTGGAACAGGTCGATTTCGTAGTTGCTGTGAACGTGCTGCATCACGGCCGCCATGCGCTCCAAGCCCATGCCGGTATCAACGGACGGCTTGGGCAGCGGGTTCATATTGCCTTGCTCGTCGCGGTTGAACTGCATGAACACGCAGTTCCAAATTTCAATCCAGCGGTCGCCGTCTTCTTCAGGGCTGCCGGGAATGCCGCCCCAGATTTCTTCGCCGTGGTCGTAGAAAATTTCTGAACACGGACCGCAAGGGCCGGTATCGCCCATTTGCCAGAAGTTGTCGGACGCGTATTTCGCACCTTTGTTGTCGCCGATGCGGACGATGCGCTCGGCAGGCATACCGATTTCGTTCAGCCAGATGTTGTAGGCTTCGTCATCTTCGGCATACACGGTCGCCAAGAGTTTTTCTTTGGGGATGTTCAGCCATTCGGGGGAAGTGAGGAACTCCCAAGCGAAGTGGATGGCGTCGCGTTTGAAGTAATCGCCAAAGGAGAAGTTGCCCATCATTTCGAAGAAGGTGTGGTGGCGGGCGGTGTAGCCGACGTTTTCCAAGTCGTTGTGTTTGCCGCCTGCGCGTACGCATTTTTGCGCGGTGGTAGCGCGGGTGTAGGGGCGTTTGTCAAAGCCCAAAAATACGTCTTTAAACTGGTTCATGCCCGCGTTGGTAAACAAGAGCGTGGGGTCGTCGTGGGGAACTAATGATGATGAGCGGACGGCGGTATGGCCTTTGGATTGGAAAAATTGCAGGAATTTTTGGCGCAGTTCGGTGGTTTTCATAGTGTGTTTTGTCTCGTCAAACGGCTTTCAGACGGCCTTAGGCCGTCTGAAAAGCACAGGAAAAAATCAATAAATCAAAGGCGCGTATTTTATAGCAGAAACGGCGGCAAGCCTATTATCCGCCTTATCTTTTTGCCGCCCTTGCCGTAAAATCCGCCCCTTTCTTTTTCAGACGGCCTCCCTACTATGCTCAGCTACCGCCATGCCTTCCATGCGGGCAACCATGCCGACGTGCTCAAACATTTCGTTCTCTGGCTGGTGCTCGATTATTTCAACCGCAAAGACAAGCCCTATTGGTATGTCGACACGCACAGCGGCGCGGGTTTGTACGACTTGGGCGGTAGCGAGGCGCAGAAGGTCGGCGAATACCGCGACGGCATTGCCCGTCTGATGGCGGCGGACGCTCTGCCCGAGCCGCTGGCGCAGTTTCGAGGCCGTCTGAAAGACATCCTGCCGCAGGCAAGCCTCTATTGCGGCTCGCCCTGGCTGGCGCAGGCGCAAACGCGCGCAGACGACAAGCTGCGCCTCTTCGAGCTGCACCCGGCGGATTTTGCCCTGCTGGAAAACAATATGCGTGAGGCGGGGCTGAAACGGCGCGGCATCCTCAAACGGGAAGACGGTTTCAAAGGGCTGATTGCCCTGCTGCCGCCGCCGACCCGCCGCGCCGTGGTGTTAATCGACCCGTCCTACGAAGAAAAACAGGACTACGCGCGCGTGGTTCAGACGCTGAAAGAGGCGCAAAAACGCTTTGCGCAGGGCTGCTATCTGCTGTGGTATCCCTGCCTCAGCCGCGAAGAAAGCCGCCGCCTGCCCGAACAGCTGAAAAAACTGTCGCCCGACAATTACCTGCTGGCCGAGCTGCACGCCGCCACGCCGCGTGCCGACGGCTTCGGAATGCACGGCAGCGGCATGTTCCTGATCAACCCGCCCTATCTTCTGGCCGCACAGCTTCGCGACAACCTGCCGGCTCTGGCGCGCCTGCTGGCGCAGGATGAAGGGGCGCGCTTTGTGTTGGATTACCGAAATTAGGCCGTCTGAAACACAGAGGCCGTCTGAAGGCCCGAAAACGGGGTTTCAGACGGCCTTTTTGTATCTTTCAGCCTTTCAGACGGCCTAATCCTTCGATACGGCAATGGTGCGCTTGATGTGTTTCAGATTGGCGACGATGGTGAAAGTCATCATCACCAAGAGCGCCCACGAGCTCCATTTGCCGATGTGCACGGCCGACCACGCGCCGATTTGGTTGGGATAACGCCAGATGCCGGCGAAGGTGCTGATGTTTTCCGCCAGCCAAATAAAAAAGCCGATGAGCACGAAGGCCAGCAGCAGCGGCATTTTGCGCGGGGTATCGTAGGGCGTGAAGCGCACCGAGGTGCGGGCGTAGAGGCCGAGGGCGAAGGCGGCGAGATACCAGCGGTAGTCGCCGATGTAGTGGTGGCTGAAAAAATTGACGTAAATCAGCAGCGAGCACAGCGTCGCCAGCCAATAGGGCGGATGGCTTTCGATTTTCAAATCGAAAAGCCGCCACGCCTGAATGATGTAGCTGCCAACCGCCGCATACATAAATCCGGCAAACAGCGGCACACCGCCGATTTTGCTCAACGCGGGATCGGGATAGCTCCACGAGCCGACGGCCGACGAGGTTTTGAAGAGTTCGAGCACAAAGCCGACGATATGAAACAGGGTAACAGCCTTCACTTCGTCCCACATTTCCAGTTTCAGCGCCAACATGGCCGTCTGAACCGCCAGCGCGAACACCAGCAGCACGTCATAGCGGGCGACGCCGAACAGCCCGCCGCGCGGCACGGCGAACATGGCGAGGAAAAACAGCCCGGCAAACAGGCAGGCGCGCGCTTCTTTCAAACCGAAAAAATAAAATTCGACGGCAAACCGCCGCCCGCCGCGCAAATCGGGGCGCGGCCGGCGGCGGGTCAGCCAATCGTCGAAACGGTTGTGCATCGGAGGCATGGCGGGGTTTCCGTTAAAGAGGCCGTCTGAAAGGATTCAGACGGCCTTTGGCAAAACAGCAGCAGGCCGGACAATATGCTTGATAAAGAGAGAAAAATATGGGATTTTCGTATTATCGGTAAGCATCAGACAGGGCGGCAAAGGCAGCCTGAAAACGGCAGAAACAGCTTTCAGGCTGCCTGAAAAATCATTTCGCCAAGCGATGCCACAGCCGCGGCGCAAGCAGCCAAGATGCAAGCGCCAAGGGCAGCAAGACCCAAGCCTACACGTCTAGCCAATCATGGTTTGGCTGCCATTTTTGCGCTTGCGCCATCGCCATTTTGAAAAGATAAACCATGATTTCGCCCACCAATGGCATGGACGAAAAATGGCGCGGCTCGGCATCATGCCGCTGCGAATCAATCGTGGATAAGGGTATGACAAACGCGTTTTGCAGCATCAAAAATACCGCTATCGCCAGCGGCACATGCAGGGTAAGCGTTATGCCGCCGCCGCGTCACCATGCCATGCCAACCAGGAAACAGGTAGCAAAACAGACAGGCGATAGGCGATTTTCAGTGCGGTTTTCCACATATCGGACGGTTGGTTTGCTTTCATTGCCGTCTCCTTTTGTCGCAAAGGCAGCCTGAAAACGCTAGAAACAGCTTTCAGGTTGCTTTTTTAAAAAGACGAAAGTTATTTGTTTCTCAATATCTCAATTAGGGCAGCTTTAGACTGGTAGAAGTCCAAATCAAATAATGAAATGCCTAAATGTTTGCAATATTCTTCGACCATCTCCACAGTTAGCCTGTTCTTTTTGAATCTTTCGGTGTATTTTTCTGTTTGTTCAAACGGCAGCGGCGTGCCATATTCCATAAACTCGACACGACTGGTTTCTTTATGCAGCATAACATTTCTGGTTTCGCAGTCATGACGGGAAACCTGTTTGCTGCCCTCATACAGGGTAAATGAGACCGCACCGAATTCGTCTTTGCCAAAATAGGGGCGTAAGTACATAGTCAATAATTGGATTTTCCACAGCAAGGCTAGATACGGCACACTTGAAAAGTCTGTGCCGTTCCGGTTATTACCTATTAGCAATGACCAATCAGACTGTGTTTCCAATAATAAATATTTGGATGATCCGGTAATCTCAAGCGGATTCAAGAAATCCAATTTCTGACTGAGGGTATATCCCTCATCCAAATACGATAGTTTCGGTTTTAAATTCTGATAAAAGTCGCTTAAATCCATTAATCTTTTTAAATAGAGTTCCAATGCTTTTTCAAATGGCGCTCCAATAAAATAAAACTGCTTCAGGCTCGGATGGCCGTCTTTTGCAAGAAAAAAATCTTTGTTTACATTCATAATTTAATCCACGGTTCTTAAAATTATAGAGCCAACACAAAATCTGCGGCGTTGCTGCGTCTTTTCGTGCGTGTGTATTGTCTGCGGTTTGCTGTTTTGTATCTTTTCATCTTGACTCGCTATATCAGGCAGCCTGAAAAATTATCGGCAAAACAGTCAGCACGTTTCAGACTTGTACCAAAGGCAGCCTGAAAACGGTTTCAGGCTGCCTTTGGGCTTTCAGGCTGCATCAGCCCAATTTCGCTTTCACCACCTCCTGCACCTGCGCGGGATTCGCCTTGCCTTTGCTGGCTTTCATCACCTGCCCGACAATCGCGTTTAGCGCTTTTTCGTTGCCCGCTTTAAACTGCTCGACGGCTTTGGCGTTGTTGGCGAGCACTTCGTCCACCATCGCTTCAATCGCGCCGGTGTCGGTGATTTGCACCAAACCATGTTTCTCAATGATTTGTTCGATTGTGGCTTCGGGTTCTGCCCACATCGCTTCGAAAGCTTTTTTCGCCAGCTTGCTGCTCAATGTGCCGTCGGCGATTTTGCCCACCAGCGCGGCAAGGCGCGCCGCCGTAATCGGGCTTTGCTCCAGCTCCAAGCCTTCGCGGTTCAGCGTTGCCGCCAATTCGCCGTTCATCCAGTTGGCAACCAGCTTGCCCTGCCCGCCTGCTTGGGCGGCTTCGCTGAAATAGGCAGCCTGAACGCGGCTGGCGGTAAGCAGGCGCGCGTCGTATTCGCTTACGCCGAACTCGTTTACAAAACGTGCCGCCATTTCTTTGGGCAGCTCGGGCATGGCGGCGCGGGCTTTGTCCATTTGGCCGTCTGAAATGATCACGGGCAGCAGGTCGGGGTCGGGGAAATAGCGGTAGTCGTGCGCGTCTTCTTTCAGGCGCATCACGCGGGTTTCGCCTTTTTCGGGGTCAAACAGCATGGTTGCCTGCTGCACCTTGCCGCCGTCTTCCAAAATCTCGATTTGCGCTTCTACTTCGTAGTTAATCGCCTGCTCCAAAAAGCGGAATGAATTCAAATTCTTAATCTCGCGGCGCGTACCAAATTCCGCCTGCCCTTTGGGGCGCACGGACACGTTGGCATCGACGCGGAACGAGCCCTCGGCCATATTGCCGTCGCAAATATCCAGCCAAGTAACCAGGCCGTGCAAGGCTTTGGCGTAGGCCACGGCTTCAGCAGCGGAGCGCATTTCGGGTTCGGACACCACTTCCAACAGCGGCGTACCGGCGCGGTTCAGGTCGATGCCGGTGGCACCGTTCAAGCCTTCGTGCACCGATTTGCCCGCGTCTTCTTCCATGTGGGCGCGGGTTACGTTGATGGTTTTCACTTCGTCGCCCACGACGATTTCCAGCTTGCCGTGTTCGACAATCGGCAAGTCCAACTGGCTGATTTGGTAGCCTTTGGGCAGATCGGGATAGAAATAGTTTTTGCGGTCGAACACGTTTTTCTGGTTGATTTTGGCATTCAGTGCCAAGCCGAGCTTAATCGCTTTTTCCACCACTTCGCGGTTCATCACCGGCAGCGTGCCCGGCAGCGCGCATTCCACCACGCTGGCGTGTGCGTTGGGCTCGGCGCCGAAGGCGGTGCTCGCGCCGCTGAAAATTTTGGATTGTGTATTGAGCTGGACGTGGATTTCCAAGCCGATTACGGTTTCCCAGGTCATAGATGGTCTTTCTCGGATTCAGATGGTTGGTTTTTGACGGTTGCTTGTTGAAACGGACGGTTTCGCGCCGCCCTTACATTTTTCCCGGCACAACGCCCATGCGGCGTTTGAGCGAGGTTTGCGGCTCGTTGAACAGCGAGGCGTAGTAGGTGGCGTTGGCCATCACTTTTTTGACGTAGTCGCGCGTTTCGTCGAAGGGGATGGTTTCAGCGTAGATTGCGCCTTCCAGCGGTAAAGCGGCCTGCCATTGGCGGGCGCGACCGGGGCCGGCGTTGTAGCCTGCGGTGGCCATCACTTCGTTGTTTTGCAGGCGGCGTTTGGCGTCGCCCAAATACCATGTGCCCATGCGGATGTTGCCGTCGGTGGTGTAGAGCTCGCTGTCGGACATTCCCGTTTTGCGGGCGATTTCACGGGCGGTGGCGGGCATCACCTGCATCAGCCCCTGTGCGCCGACGCCCGATTGCGCCCCGATCATAAAGCGGCTTTCCTGACGGATCAGGCCATAGACCCAGGCCGGGTCGACGCCCGCTTCGGCGGCGTAGCGGGTGGCGGTGTCGCGGAAGGGGGCGGGGTAGCGCAAGGTGTAGTCGAGTTTGCCGGAGGCGTTGTCGGCCGAGTGGATGGACATTTCGTAAAAGCCGTGGTCGGCGGCCAGCCGCGCGGCGGCGAGCTTGGCGCCGTCGTTGAAGGCGCGGGTGGCGTAGCGCCATTCGGCCTGCGCGGCGCGGCGCATGGCAATGTTGCCGCCCGATGCCTGGAACAGGGTGAGTGCGCGGGCGATGGCACCGTCACGCGCCAGCGTCTGTAAATCGCGTGCCGGCGTGGCGGCGGCGGTGTTGCGGGTGTTGACGCGGCCGCCGGTTTCTTCGGCAGCCAAGAGGGCGTAGAAATTGCGGCCGCTTTCGGCGGCGCGGCGGTAAAGGTTTTGCGCTTCGCTGCGGTTTCCCTGCGCGGCCAGGCTGCGGCCGAGCCAGTAGAGCCAGGCGGGGTCTTGCCGCAGTTTTTCCGGCATGTCTCCGATCACGGAGGCCAGCAGCGGCCAGTCCTGCACGCGCAAGGCCGAGCGGGCATACCATTCGAGCTGTTCGTCGGTGAGCTGTTTGCGCTCGGAACGGGCGTAGTAGGCGAGGGCGCCGGCGAAGTTTTGGTTTTTGGCCTGACGCAGGCCGAGCACGCCCCAGGCAAAGCCTGCCTGTTCGCGCGTGAGGCTGCCTTCGAGCGCGTTCAGACGGCCTGCCGCCGCCGCGGGCGCTTTCTGCGCCGCCGCGCCGATGATGTCGCGCAACAGGTTTTCCTGCGCCCCTTGTCCGCTGCTGCCCAAGGGGCTGCCGAGGGCTGCGGCGAGGTTGGCCGCGTCGGTGGTTTGGTTGGCGGCAATCAGGCCGCGCACGCGCCGCCATGCGTCGGCAGGATTAAGACGGCCTTGTGCCGCCCGCGCTTCCACCAGCGCGGTGCAGCCCTGCGGCAGGCGGCCGGTTTCGCGCACGAGTTCGGCCGCCATGCCGCTGTCGGCAAAGTTTTCCGCGTGGCAGCGCACTTCGCGGCTGCGGCCTTCGGGTTCGAGTTTGGCGTATTCGCTTTGGAAGGTCTGCCAGCTGCCGCGCCGCGCCAGGCTTTTGAGCCATTCGTTGCGGACGTTTTCGCCCATCGCGCTGGCGCTCTGCCCGGCAAGGAATTGGGCGGGCTGGATGTCGTCGCCCGCTTTGGCGGCGCGCATCACGCCTTCGTAGCGCGCGTAGTCGTCGAGGGTTTTGGCGGGGCTTTCACCGCTGCGCACGGTGGGCAGACCGAAGCCGTTGCCTGCTTGTGCTTCCGTTCCCTGCCTGACGGGTTCGACGGGCTGCTCCGTCGTACAGGCGGCGAGTATCAGGGCGGCAAGGGAGAGGCGGACGGTGTTTCTCATGGCGGTTCTTTCTTTGGCGGAAAACGTTCAGACGGCATGGAGGCCGTCTGAAAGCGCTGTTCCGGCGAATAGGAAAACAGGGCGGATGATAGCAGTTTTACCCCCGCCGCCCAAACAGGGATTTGGCGGATTTGCGTTTGGACGGGCTTTGAAACCGCTTTCGCTTGTATCCCTGCGGGCACAAACGCGTGAATAGTGTTGACGAATGTGAAGCTGCGGCCATCCGCATCGGCAAAAGGCCGTCTGAAAACACGGTTTGCGGGTTTCAGACGGCCTATCGGTTTTTCAGGCTGCTTTTCCGGCCGACAAATCCTACGGAAGAATATTCATCCGCTCATAAGGGTCGCGGTTATCGATATAGGGATCGTCTTTGCTGTCACATACGCGGGTTGACACGACGGCGTCGGATTTCATCCGGCCGTTTTCAAACTCGTAAGTTTGCGTCTGCCAACCGGTGTAGCCGCCGTAAGCGTTTTTGGCATTGATTTCAATGCAAACGAGATAATAGGGGCGGGTTTCCAGATAATCGCCCCGTCGTGGATTCAAATCCCTCGTAATTTCAAATACTTTTTTCGGCGGCATGGTGATATTGACCCGCGCGCTGCCGGCATCGAGCAGGGTTTTGTTCAGATGTTGCCGGATACGCTGACGGTAGTCTTTCGGATAAATGCCGTAGTCGGCGCTGCGGATGCTTTGCATGCTGATATCGACCATCGGGCTGGCGCAGGCAGCCAAGAGCAGGGACAGGCTGCGAGCAGGGCGGCGCGGGTGGGGAGTTTCATATTGGTTTCCTTGTATGGGGTTGGTAGATGTTTTCAGGCTGCTTTAAGGCTGAAGTTCGTCTGAAAATCTCTTTTCAGTAGTAGGTCGGGCATTGATGCCCGACAAACAGCGGCAGATTTGACAAATGTCGGGCATAAATGCCCGACCTACCTTACTTTAAAAGTTGAATGTCAACACACCCTGCTGCTGCGGGTTTCCGCTTAGGGGACGATATTTACTTGGTCGCCGCCGAAGATGAGGGTGGTGTCGATGTAGATTTCGTCTTTGCTGGTGCAGGCGGCGTAAGCGCCTGTGGGATTGCCTTCTATTGTGTTGTTTTTGAACCGGAACATTTTGGTCTGCCAGCCGGTGTAGCCGCCGTAGGCGTTTTTGGCGTTGACGTCGGCGCAGGCCAGGTAGAAGGCGTCCCAGCCGGCGCGGCCGCTGCCTTGCACGCCCTGGTTACTGAGGCGGAGCACTTTGCGCGGCGGGGTGGTGATGCGGATTTTCGCGCTGCCCGCATCGCGCAGGTTTTCGTCCAGATAGCTGCGGATGTGCTGTTGGTAGTCTTTGGGGTAACGACCGTAGTCGGCGTTGCGCGCGGCCTGCATGCTGACTTCAATGGGTTTGGCGGCGCAGGCGGCCAGCAGGCAGAGGCTGCCGATCAGGGCGGCGCGGGTGGGAAGTTTCATATTGGTTTCCTTGTATGGGGTTGGTGGATGTTTTCAGGCTGCTTTAAGGCTGAAGGCCGTCTGAAAATCTCTTTTCAGTAGTAGGTCGGACATTTATGCCCGACATTTTTCAAATTTGCCGTAGTTTGTCGGGCATAAATGCCCGACAAACTACGGCTTACCTATTATAAATAAAAGGTCGTCTGAAACCCGATTTCAATAAAGTAAAAATGCCCGAACAAAAATTTCAGACGACCTTCTGCCCATACCGCATCAGTGTCATGCCGCCGACCGCTGCCGCACAGCCCGCAACCAGAGAAATATGCAAAGGTTCGCCCAAAACCCACGCCGAAGACAACATGCCGAAAATCGGCACGAGCGTAATATACGCCGCCGCGCTGCCTGCGCCCAAAATCTTCACGCCTTCGAAATACCACGCGTAAGCCAATACCGTCGCGCCGATGACCAGCCACGCTAATGCCGTCCAACCGCGTGCATCCATCGCCGCCATTGCCTCAAACGGCAATCCATCGACCCACAACGCCACCACCGCCAACATCAGCGCGCCGATGAACGATGTTGCCGCCGTTACCGTCAGCGCGTCTATACCGCGCAAAACCGCGCGTCCGATTAAGGTATAAGCCGCCCAACAGACCACGCAGCCGAAAATCAGCCACTCCCCCGCCTTGATGCCGCCCGATAATACCGCCAACGGCTGCCCTTGCGTTACCGCCGTTATCGCGCCACAAACCGCCAACAGCATACCCGCCAAAATCTTCGCGTTTAAACGCTCGCCGAAAAGCCAAGCCGCCAGCAGCAACGTCAACACGGGATTCACCGCTACGACCACCGCCGCCTTGCCCGCAGGCATCGCCTGCAAACCCAACATAAAAAACACCGCATAGCCGCATACCCCGACGGAAGCAGCTACCGCCAAGCCCAGCCATTGCCGTGCCGACAAAGCCGCCAAAGTCGCGAACCTGCTGCGCGCAAACAACCAACCCAACAACAAAACCGAAGCCAATACAAACCGAACCGCCCCACCCGTCAGCGGCGGCAGCGACTGCCCCAGCATCCGCCCCATCGGCCAAGACGCACCCCACAATACCGCCATCCCCAGCAGTTTTAAATGTACAGAATAACGTTCCATCTCATTCCTTTATCAACAAAGGTCGTCTGAAAACCCGATTTCAAGTTTTCAGACGACCTTCCAATATCGCTATTGCAAACAGATTACTTGGGCTGCCAAGAATCTTTCAGCGTAACCGTGCGGTTGAACACGGGCTTGCTTTGCGCGTGGTCGCGGCGGTCGGTAACGAAGTAGCCCAGGCGTTCAAACTGCCAGCGGCTCTCGGGCGGCAAATCGTTGGCGGAGGCTTCGACCCAGGCTTGGATTTCGCGCGCGGATTCGGGGTTGAGGAAATTGGTGAAGGGCAGGTATTCGCCGTCTTCGCCGCGCACGGCGTCGGGGCGCGGCTCGGTGAACAAGCGCTCGTATAAACGCACCGTGGCGGGTACGGCGTGTTCGGCGGAAAGCCAGTGGATAACGCCCTTCACTTTGCGGCCTTCTGGGTTTTTGCCCAAGGTGTCGTAATCCAGGCTGCATTTAAGCTCAACGATGTTGCCGCCGGCGTCTTTCACCGCTTCGTCGCACTTCATCACATAGCTGTGGCGCAGGCGCACTTCGCCGCCGGGCGTCAGGCGTTTCCAGCCTTTGGGCGGGTTTTCACTGAAATCGTCGGCTTCGATGTAGAGCGTGGACGAAATCGGCAGTTCGCGGCTGCCCATGTCTTCGCGGCTTGGGTGATACGGCGCGATGCGGCTTTCGGTGCGGGCGGCATCGTAATTGGTGAGCGTTACTTTAATCGGATTCAACACGGCCATCATGCGCGGGGCGGAATTTTCCAACTCTTCGCGAATCGCGCCTTCCAACACGCTCATATCGACGATGTTTTCAGATTTGGAAATACCGGCGCGTTTGGCAAACAGGCGCAGGCCTTCGGGCGTGTAGCCGCGGCGGCGCATACCGGAAATGGTCGGCATACGCGGGTCGTCCCAGCCGGAAACGTGGCCGTCTGAAACCAGTTGGTTCAGCTTGCGTTTGGACGTGATGGAATACAAAAGCTCCAAACGGGAAAACTCGTATTGGCGCGGACGGGTGGCGTGCGGCGCGGGGATATTGTCCAACACCCAGTCGTACAGCGGGCGGTGGGCTTCAAACTCGAGCGTGCACAAGGAATGCGTGATACCTTCGATGGCATCGGAAATGCAATGCGTGTAGTCGTACATCGGGTAGATGCACCATTTGTCGCCGGTATTGTGGTGATGGGCGCGGCGGATGCGGTAAATCACGGGGTCGCGCATATTGACGTTGCCCGAAGCCATGTCGATTTTCAGGCGCAGGGTTTTGCTGCCGTCGGGGAATTCGCCGTTTTTCATGCGCATAAAGAGGTCGAGGTTTTCTTCGACGCTGCGGTCGCGGTAAGGGCTGTTTTTGCCCGCTTCGGTCAGCGTGCCGCGGTATTCGCGCATTTCTTCGGCGGTCAAATCATCGACATAGGCTTTGCCGTCTTGAATCAGGCCGACGGCGTAGTCGAACAGTTGGTCGAAATAATTGGAGGCAAAACGCGGCTCGCCCGCCCATTCAAAGCCCAGCCATTGCACGTCTTCCTTGATGGAATTGACGTATTCGTCGCTTTCTTTTTCGGGATTGGTGTCGTCAAAGCGCAGGTTGCACAAGCCGTCATACACATAGGCGAGGCCGAAATTGAGGCAGATGGATTTGGCGTGGCCGATGTGCAGGTAGCCGTTGGGCTCGGGTGGGAAGCGGGTTTGGATGGCACTGTGTTTGCCGCTTTTGAGGTCTTCTTCGATGATGGTGCGGATGAAGTGGTTGTCGGCGAATTGGGTTTTGTCGAGGTGGTCTTTTTCGAGCATGATGGGAATTCGGTTGGTGGTCGTAAAGCTGCGGATTGTACCCGATTTTGTCGGGGCGGGGCATGGATGAGGCCGTCTGAAAACCCTGTCGGTGCGGGCGTTTCAGACGGCCTTTTGGCTGTGTTGCGGGCAAGAAAAAACGGAACAAGCTGTGTTGTTCCGTTTGCTGTTTCGGGTTTTCAGACGGCCTTTTAGCAACCATTGAGGCCGTCTGAAAGGTCTGCAGCTCACACGTTTACTGCTTCGGCTTTTTTGTTATATTCGTCGATTTCGTTGAAATTCATATAACGGTAAATCTGGTCGCCCTGTTCGTTGATGATGCCGATATTGGCTTGGTATTCCTCAACGGTCGGGATTTTGCCGAGTTTGGAACAAATGGCGGCCAACTCTGCGGAACCTAGGAATACATTGGCGTTTTTGCCCAGTCGGTTCGGGAAGTTCCGAGTAGAAGTGGACATGACCGTTGCACCTTCGTGTACTCGCGCTTGGTTGCCCATGCACAATGAGCAGCCCGGCATTTCCAAGCGTGCACCGGCACGGCCGAGTACGCCATAATGGCCTTCGTCCGAAAGCTGGTGCGCATCCATTTTGGTCGGCGGCGCCACCCAAAGGCGTACGGGGATGTCGCTATTGCCTTCCAGCAGCTTGGACGCGGCGCGGTAATGGCCGATGTTGGTCATGCACGAGCCGATAAACACTTCGTCGATGACCGTGCCGGATTTTTCGGACATAAAGCACACATCGTCCGGGTCGTTCGGGCAGGCGATAATTGGCTCTTTAATGTCGTCCATATTGATTTCAATCACGGCGGCGTATTCGGCATCTTTATCCGCTTCGAGCAGTTGTGGATTCGCCAGCCAGTTTTCCATCGCTTTAATGCGGCGTTCCAGCGTACGCGCGTCTTGATAGCCGTCGGCAATCATGTTTTTCATCAACACGATATTGGATTTCATGTATTCGATAATCGGCTCTTTATTGAGCTTCACGGTGCAGCCTGCAGCGGAACGTTCGGCGGATGCGTCGGTCAATTCAAAGGCTTGTTCCACTTTCAAATCAGGCAGGCCTTCAATTTCCAGAATGCGGCCGGAGAAAATATTTTTCTTGCCGGCTTTGGCCACGGTGAGCAAGCCTTGCTTGATGGCATATAGCGGAATCGCATTGACCAAATCGCGCAGGGTCACACCCGGTTGCAGGCTGCCTGAGAAGCGTACCAACACGCTTTCCGGCATATCCAGCGGCATCATGCCCGTTGCGGCGGCAAAGGCCACCAAACCGGAACCGGCAGGGAAAGAAATGCCAATCGGGAAACGGGTATGGCTGTCGCCGCCGGTGCCGACGGTATCGGGCAGCAAGAGTCGGTTGAGCCACGAATGAATGATGCCGTCGCCCGGACGCAGCGACACGCCGCCGCGCGTGGAAATAAACGCAGGCAGCTCTTTATGCGTTTTCACGTCAACGGGTTTCGGATAGGCGGCGGTGTGGCAGAACGATTGCATCACCATGTCGGCGGAGAAACCCAGACAGGCGAGGTCTTTGAGTTCGTCGCGCGTCATCGGGCCGGTGGTGTCCTGCGAGCCTACTGTAGTCATGCGCGGTTCGCAGTAAGTGCCGGGGCGCACGCCTTCTCCTTCGGGCAGACCGCAGGCGCGGCCGACCATTTTTTGCGCCAGAGTAAAGCCTGCATTGCTTGCGGCAGGCGCTTGAGGCAGCCTGAAAACCTCGGAAGCGGGCAGGCCGAGCGCTTCGCGCGCTTTGGCAGTCAGGCCGCGGCCGATAATCAGATTGATGCGGCCGCCGGCCTGCACTTCGTCGAGCAGCACTTGCGATTTCAGTTCAAACTCGGCAACGGTTTCGCCGTTTTTCACGATTTTGCCTTCGTAAGGCAGGATATCGACCACGTCGCCCATTTTCAGCGCGGATACGTCCACTTCAATCGGCAGCGCGCCCGAGTCTTCTTGCGTATTGAAGAAAATCGGTGCGATTTTGCCGCCGAGGCACACGCCGCCGAAGCGTTTGTTCGGTACAAACGGAATGTCCTGGCCGGTGTGCCAAATCACCGAGTTGGTGGCAGATTTGCGAGAAGAGCCGGTACCGACCACATCGCCGACATAAGCCACGGGATGGCCTTTGGCTTTAAGCTCTTCCAAGAGTTTGATCGGGCCGACTTCGCCCGGTTTGTCGGGATTGATGCCCTCGCGCGGGTTTTTCAGCATCGCCAGCGCGTGCAGCGGAATATCGGGGCGGCTCCATGCGTCGGGCGCGGGGGAGAGATCGTCGGTATTGGTTTCGCCATCGACTTTGAATACGGTAACGGTGATTTTTTCCGGCACTTTTTCGCGCGCGGTAAACCATTCGGCGTTGGCCCAAGATTCCAAAACTGCTTTGGCGTGCGGATTGCCTTTTTCGGCTTTTTCCTGCACGTCGTGGAAAGAATCGAACATCAGCAGCGTGTGTTTGAGGCCGTCTGCGGCGATGTGGGCGAGCTTGTCGTTGTCCAAAAGCTCGATTAGGGGATGGATGTTGTAGCCGCCGAGCATGGTGCCCAAGAGTTCGGTGGCGTATTCGGGGGAAATCAGCGGGCTTGCGGCGCTGCCTTCGGCAACGGCGGCAAGGAAAGAGGCTTTGACTTTGGAAGCGTCGTCCACGCCCGGCGGCACACGGTGGGCAAGCAGTTCGACCAAAAATTCATGGTCTTCGCCGGCGGGGGGATTTTTCAGCAGTTCCACCAGATCGGCGGTTTGCTGTGCGGTGAGGGGAAGGGCGGGGATGCCCAGGGATTCGCGCTCTGCGGCGGCTTTGCGGTAAGTTTCTAACATAATATTGTTCCTTGGCTGTTTTTCTTCTGAAACACTGCAAATGTAGTTTGCAGTAGTGGCCGAACTATAAACCAAATCTTGGTAAATAGGAATACGAAGGGCAGGGGGTTTTACAGTATGAAAAGGATTGTGATAAACAAATGCAATGATGCCGTCTGAAGCGCGGGAAAGCCTTGCTCTTTCTGCGTTTTCAGACGGCCTTTGCACCGAGTTTCCGCTGCCTGACGCGGACGGCGGTTCGATATTAACGGATGCTTGTGTTCAGGGTGTGGACGACGGCGTTCGCGCCTGCGGCGCAGGCGAGTTTGAGGAGGATTTCCTGCGGCATGTCGTTGTGGTGCAGACGGGTGATGTTGGCAAGCACGGGCAGGCGGCAGAGGCGGCGGGCGCGGACAACGGCTTCGGTGTCGAGGCGGTGCGGATGGTTGGCAGAAAAACTGAGTGTACCGCTTTCGCCGAGGATGATTTGGCGGTTGCCTTTGAGAGCGATGTGTTCGGCGGCGGTGAGCCATTCGTCGGCGGTGTGGTGTTTGTCTTTGCACAGCACCAGCGGGGTGTTCAGACGGCCTGTTTCGTCCTGCAGGGCGCGGTTGGCCATCAGTTCGCCGCCGAGATAGAGGATGTCGGCTGCGGCCTGCAGGGCGGCTTCGATTTGACGCACGTCGCGGATGCGTACCAGCACGGGGCGGCCTGCGGCATGGTTGGCGGCGGTGCTCTCGCGCAGCAGGCGGATTTGTTCTTTTTCGTTCGGCGGCTGTTGCTCGGCGTAGGGGCTGGCGGGCAGGCGGAAGGGGTCGAGAAAGAGTGCGTCGGCGTCGGTGCGGTCGGGCAGGGCGGTGACGGACAGGATTTTCGCGCCGCCGAAAGCAACGCCGCGCACGGTAATCACGCTGTCTTCGGCCTGGGTTTCGCGGCTGATGATGCGCCAGTCGGAAAGCACGCGGATGGCGCGTTCGACGTGGGGCAGGGCTTCGATTTCCTGCGGTTGGAACACGCGCTCGTCGCCCACCGCGCCGATGATGGTGCGCTCGTCGCCGCGTGAAACGTGTTCGCGCAGGCCTTTGCTGCGGATGAATCCGATAACGGCGGCCACGGCTTCTGCGGGCGCGTGTTTGTGCATCACGATAATCATGGTTCGGCTGCTCCTGCGGAATAAGGCCGTCGATGGTAGCACAGGATGCAAAGGCCGTCTGAAAGCGGAGTCGAAACCGCCGCCTTCGTCCTTTTCAGACGGCCTTTTGCGCCGCCCGGGCAGATGCCGAGGCCGTCTGAAAAAGGCGCGGCGCAATCTGCTATACTCCGCCGCTGTTTTTTGCACCATCGGCACGGGATATGAAACGTCTGCAATCGGGTAAATTCTGGATGAAACTCATCAGCGGCGGCACGCTGCTGTTTGCGTCGGCCTTCGCGGCAAAATATTTCCTGCTCTCTTGGCTTTTTTCGCCGGAAAACCTGCGGCGCGCGGCAGACGAAGCGGTGGCCGGAACGGAGCGGCGCGTGCGTTTTGTGGAAAACGGCGTGTCCACCGCCATTTTTCCGCGCCCGACGGTGACGCTCAAACAGGTCGAGCTGACGCAGCCCGGCGGCGCAGGCACACAAATGCGTGCCGAAGAAATGCGGCTGGGCGTCGGCTGGGCGAGTCTTTTCGGCGAGCCGAGGATAGAAAAATGGGTGTTCGTCCGCCCCGTCGTTTTCCTGACGCGTGACGCGGCGGGCGAATGGAACGTGCGCGATTTGCTGGCGAAACAGAGCGGCGCGGCAGTCGACCGCATCATCATCGAAGACGGGCGCGTGCTGGTCGACACGCCGCAGCACCGGCACGTTCTCGAAGGCGTCGGCCTCAACATCAACAACGCCGACGACGAACAAACCCAAATCAAAGCGGAAGGCCGTCTGAAAACCCCGCTGTGGGAAAACGAAACCCAATGGAAACTGCAAGGCGTGCTCCACCGCAGCGGCGGCAGCTGGCAGATGCCCGAAATGGCGCTCACCGGCAGCAGCCGCTACCGCGACGCCGAACTGGCCTTCCGTTTCACCGCCGACACCCTCTGGCAGCGGCGCGGCAACAATATCCGCTTCACCCAAGCCGGTTTGCAGCTCGACATCCCCGCCTACAAACTCCACCTGAACGCCGAAGCGCCCGCGCTCAACGCCGCCGCCGGCGGACTGTCTGCCCGCTCCGCCAACGCCGTGCTCACCGCGCAATGGGACGACGCACAGTGGGACGCCACCCTCTCGGCCAAAGACATCGCCCTGCGCCCCGGCTCGCTGGCCGTCGAACAGGCGCTCCTCAACGGCAGCCGCAAAACCGCCGCCACACAAACCGCCTTCACACTCGACACCGCCGTCAACCGCAGCGGCGCCGACTGGGTGCTGCCCGCCCTCAAACTCACCACCCGCCTCGACAACCTCACCGGCAACCCCCGCCCCCGCCTCGTCAGCGAACTCGACGGCTCGTGGACATACCGCAACGGCTCTTGGGAAGGCCGTCTGAAAGGACAGCTCGACCGCGAAGCCCTCGCCCTCAAAGCCGCCTACACCCCCGCCGCCGACAAACAGCCCGCCCGCCTCAATGCCGACCTGCGCCTCGACAAACTCTCCCTGTCTCCCTATCTCGAAAGCCTGCCCGCCGACAGCGCCGCCGCCTACCCCGCCTGGCTGCAAAAACCCGGTGCGCCCGAAATCGAAGCCGACATCGCCGTCAAAACCCTGCAATCGCCCAATCTCGAAATCAACAACCTCGCCACCCGCCTGCAAGCCGACCGCGAACGCATCGTCCTGCCCGATTTCAGCGCCGAACTCTACAACGGCGTGATGGAAGGCGGCATCAGCATGGCCGCCACCACCCCGCCCACCTACCGCCTGCAACAATACGCCCGCAACATCAATATCCGCCCCCTCATGCAGGATCTCTTCCGCTACGGCAACATCAGCGGCAGGGGCGACGCCGAAATCGACCTCACCGCCCAAGGCACAGGCCGCGCCGGCCTCACCCGCACCCTCTCCGGCACCCTCGAACTCAACCTCAGCAAAGGCGCATGGCACGGCGTCAACCTCAACCGCGCGCTGCAAAACCTCCTCGGCAGCCAACCCGTGCAAACAGACGGCAACTCCGCCACCCCCTTCGAACGCTTCACCATGAGCAGCAGCATCGGCAAAGGCATCAGCCGCCACGACAAAGCCGAACTCCACTCCGACACCTTCCGCATCGAACTCACCGGCGCCACCGACTTCAACACCATGACCCTCAACGAGCGCCTCAAACTCTACCCCGCAGGCGGGCAGGGCACACCCGTCCCCCTCATCATCCGCGGCAAACCCGACAACCTCTCCGTTACACTCGACTACAAAGGCCTCACCGAAGGGCTGGCGAACGCCGAAGAAAAACAACAGGCACTCGAACGCGCCATCCGCGAACAATGGCAATGGCTCAACAACGCCAAACCCGCCGCCCCGCCCGCAAACGCCAAACCGTAAACACAAAAAGGCCGTCTGAGAGCCCCGTTTCTCCGCTTTCAGACGGCCTTAGTCTGTCAGACAGACTGTTTTTGTTAACTGTGCCGGCCGAAGCAGACAGCCTTTAAGGCCGTCTGAAAAGCCGTTCCACCCAAAGAAAGGACTCCCCCATGCCCAAAAAGAAAACCACCCTCCCCAAAAACTTCTGCGAACTGTGCCAAGCAGGCGATCTTGCCGCCCTGCAAGCCGTGTATGACGACACCGACATCAACGCCGTCGAGCGCACCATAGGGAAATCGCACCCGCTGGCGATGCGCGCCACCCCGCCCGCCTTTATGCAATGGCTGATCGACCACGGCGCGGACGTCAATTTCCAACGCACCGCCGACGACAGCCCGCCGCTCTACCACCAAGTTACATCAGGCAACGCCGAACACGCCGCCGTGCTGCTGCAAAACGGCGCCGACGCCAATTACGCCAACGAGTTCGGCAACACCATCCTCCATTTCGCCGAACCGCGCCGCTGGTCAAACTGCTGCTTGTGCACGGTGCCAACCCCGCCGCCAAAAACCGGCGCGGGCAAACCCCGTTTGACAGCCTGTTGGATACCGCCCCGCTCTCTGACAGAATTGCCGACATGATTGCCTGCGCCGAACTCTATTTGCAGGCCGGCATGACCATCACCGAACAGCAGCGCGAGCAGGTGGCATGGTCGCGCGACCATTACGACGAACACATGGAACGCTTTGAAGTCCCACACACACCCGAAGGCTACGCCGCCCTGCGCCGCCTGTGCGAAATGTTCGGCGTCGATCCCGAAACCGCGCGCCAAGAGCCGCCGTCGCCCGATCTCACCACCCCCATCGTCCTCGCAGGCGACACCCTGTGGGATCAATACATCAACGGCTGGGACAAACTCGTCCCCGCAAGCGGCGCGGCAGCCACCGTGCAGGGCGAGCTTATCCGCATCGCCGGACGCATCCGCGACGAACTGCTGCGCAACGCCATGGGCAACTGGGGCAGGGAACACCGCAAAATGATCAACGCCTTCCCCAAATACGCCAAACTCGGCACGCCCCTTGCCGCCGACGCACTCGCCGAAATCGCCGCCATCCAAAAAGGCATCCTCGGCGACGACGGCACGCTCTCCCAACGCCTGTGCGAACTCGCCGCGCAATGGGTGGCGCAAAACCCCGCGCCGATAGCCTTGGGCGAAACGGCGTATAAAATCTGAACCCAAGGCAGCCTGAAAAGCCGTGTTTTGCCGTTTCAGGCTGCCTCAGAGGCCGTCTGAAAACCCCGTTCCCTCTCCCGCTCGCGGGGGAGGGGCAGGATGGAGGTGGTTGCCGCTGTGGCAATTTTTGCGGAGCGATGGGAAAGCGGTTTTCCAACCGCCACCCCCTCCCCAACCCTCCCCCGCGCAAGCGCAGGAGAGGGAGCGGATTGCAGTTGCCCGAAGGCAGCCTGAAAGCCCGCTGTGTAGGGTGTGTTGCCCCGCAACGCACGCGGTTTCAGAACTTTAAAGGCAGCCTGAAACGCCGCCTCCCGTTTTGGCTTCGCTGAATCCTACGGCTTTCAGACGGCCTTTGAGGCCGTCTGAAACCCGCCCCCGCAACCAAACCCCATCCCCAACCAAAGGAAACCCCATGAAAAAAACCGCCCTGATGTTCGCCGCCCTGTTTGCCGCATCCGCCGCCTGCGCCGCCGACAATGCGCCTGCCACACGCGGCATCGTCAGTCAAACCGAACAGCTTCCCGCCGGACAAACCATCACCGCCGCCGCCCGTCTTGCCGCCGGTAAAACCTACCGCATCAGCGGCAGCTGCGGCAAACACTGCGGCAAACTGCGTCTGCAACTGTTCAACAGCAGCGCACATGTCGATTTGTATGACGAATCCACCCGCCACGGCGCGCTTGTGGGCGAACAGAGCGGCCTGAAAAACCCGAGCCTGCTTTGGACGGCAGCCGCCGACGCCGACTACACCGCCGTGCTCACCCTAACAGAATGCGCCGCCGCAGCCTGCGCCGCCACCCTGGACATTTCCGAAAGCAGCGGGGCGAAGCCTTAAAGGCGGTTTTCGCTTCGCCGAAACCGCGCTTTCAGAAACATCGTTCCCGCGTTTATGCCCCGCAGGGGTATAGGTAGGAACGGCCTCCCGCCAACCCGCTCCGAAAACCCGAAACTATGCACCCCGTCCCCGCCGCCGTCCTCCACGCCCTGCCCGAAGCCGTCCTCCGCGCCCGCCGTATTGAAACCGCCCTCAGCGGCGGGCTCGATTCCGTCGTCCTGCTGCACATTCTCGCGCAGCTCAAAGGCAGCCTGAACGCCGAACTGACCGCCGTCCACGTCCACCACGGCCTGCACGCCGATGCCGACGGCTGGCTCGATTTCTGCCGCAGCTGCTGCGAGTGCCTCGGCATCCCCCTGCGCGTCGAAAAAGTTACCGTCCGCCCCGCAGGACGCGGCATCGAAGCCGCCGCCCGCGAGGCGCGTTACCAAGCCTTCGCCCGCAGCCGTGCCGACATCCTCGCCGCCGCCCACCATGCCGACGACCAAACCGAAACCTTCTTCCTCGCCGCCCTGCGCGGCGGCGGCCTGCGCGCCCTCGCCGCCATGCCCGGGCTGCGCCCCCTTGCCGAAAACCCCGCCGTGCACATCTGGCGGCCGCTTCTGCCCTACAGCCGCGCCGAACTGGCCGCCTACGCCGCAGAACACCGCCTCGACTACATCACCGACCCCGCCAACGCCGACCCCGCCTACCTGCGCAACCGCCTGCGCCACGACGGCCTGCCCCGCCTGCGGGAGATACAGCCGCAGCTCGACGCCCACATCCGCGCCGCCGTCGCCCTCTTGCAGGACGAATTGGCCGTATTGCAGGAAACCGCCGACGCCGACTGGCAGGCCGTACACGACGCACACGGCTTCAACACCGCCGCTTGGCGGCAGCTCGCCCCCGCCCGCCGCCGCCAAACCGCCCGCCGCCTGCTGCTCGAAACGGGAGGCAGCCTGAAAAACCAAGCCTTCCTCGCCGACTTCTGCCGCGTGCTCAACCAAATCGGCACAGGCGAAGCACAATGGCCGCTGTCCGATCACACCCTCATCGCCAGCCGAAACCGCCTGTTCCTCCTGCCGCAAGACTGGCAGCGGCAGTACACCCCCGCCGCCGTGCAAGGCAGCCTGACAGACTTACAGGCCGCAGGCTGGCAGTTCCGCCGCGCCCGCCACGGCCTGCCGCGCAGCCTCCTCAGCCAAACCCTGCGCATCCGCCCGATAGAAAAAGGCGACCTGCTGCACACCCCCAACGGCCGCAAACCGCCCAAACAAATCCTGCACGAACACCGCATCCCCCCCTTCATCCGCCCCTGCTGGCCGCTGATCGCCGACGAAAACAACCGCCCCCTCGCCCTCGCCAACCTGCGCGCCGACAGCCGCCACACCGTTTCAGACGGCCTGCTGCCCTGTCTGCCGGATTACGATGTGTTTTTACAGGGCACAGGCAAAAACTGAGGCCGTCTGAAAGGCAGATTCGGGCTTTCAGACGGCCTCTGCGCGGATAGCCGGTATCGCCGAAAACGCCTGCGCCGCTTGGGGCGGTACACCCTACTGGGTTTCGGGTAGGGTGTGTTGTGCAGCAACGCACGCGGTTTTTGGGTTTTCAGACGGCCTCAAAGGCCGTCTGAAAACGTGTTCCCTCTCCCGCCCCGCGGGGGAGGGCTAGGGTGGGGCTTGCACCGCTGCGGCAACTTTCGCAGGACATCGGCGCGAATGCAGTTCTGCGAACTGCCACTCCCTCCCCGACCCTCCCCCGCGCGGGCGCAGGGGAGGGAGCAGATGCGCGGCGGGATGTTCGGTTTCAGAAACGGCATTCCCGCGTTTATGCCCCCGCAGGAGTGCAGGCGGGAACGGCCTTTCAGGTTTGAAACCACGTTTTCACTCCGTTTTAAACTTCGCTTTCAGACGGCCTTTCAGGTTTCAGGCCGGTTTGAGGCCGTCTGAAACCTTTCGGGCAACGGCGTCCCCTCTCCCGCTCCGCGGGGGGGCTAGGGTCGGCGCCGCTGCGGCAACTTTGCAGGGCATTGGCGCGAATAAAAAAGGCCGTCTGAAACCCCAAATCGGGTTTTCAGACGGCCTTTGTGCATTCGGAACAAACAGATTCAGCGCAGTTCGGACAGCCAGTCGCGCGGTTTGAGGTAGTCCTGCAAACGCGCTTCGGCGCTGCCTGCTTCGGGGGCATAGCCGTATTCGAAGCGCACCAGGGGCGGCATGGACATCAGGATGCTTTCGGTGCGGCCGCCGCTTTGCAGGCCGAAGTGGGTGCCGCGGTCGAACACCAAGTTAAATTCGACGTAGCGGCCGCGGCGGTAGAGTTGGAACTGCCGTTCGCGCTCGCCGTGGGGCGTGTGTTTGCGGCGGGCGACGATGGGGCGGTAGGCTGCGGTATAGGCTTCGCCGGTCTGGCGGATAAAGTCGAGGCAGGTGGCGAAGTCCCAGCGGTTCAGGTCGTCGAAAAACAGGCCGCCGACGCCGCGCGTTTCGCCTCGGTGCGGCAGGTAGAAATAGCGGTCGCACCAGTCTTTGTATTCGGCATAGAGGCCGTTTGAAAACCTGTCGCACAGGTTTTTCGCCGTTTGGTGCCAGTGCAGGATGTCTTCGTCAAACGGGTAAAACGGCGTGAGGTCGAAACCGCCGCCGAACCACCACACGGGTTCGCCGCCCTGCGGGTAGGCGATAAAGCAGCGCACGTTGGCATGGCTGGTCGGCACATAGGGGTTGCGCGGGTGGATAACCAGCGACACGCCCGCCGCTTCAAAGGCCGCGCCCGCCAGCTCGGGGCGGTCTGCGGTGGCGGAGGCGGGCATCACGCCGCCTTTGACGTGGGAGAAGTTGACGCCCGCCTGCTCGAACACCGCGCCTTGTTTGAGCACGCGGCTCTCGCCCGTGCCGAGGCGGCTTTGCCAGTGTTCGCCGAGAAACACCGCACCGTTTTCCTCCTCGGCTTCCAGCGCGGCGCAGATGTGGTTTTGCAGGGTACGCAATACGTTTAAGACGGCCTGAATATCCATGTTTTTTCCTTTTGTTGCGGTTGGCGGCGGATTATAGCGGAACGGGCGGGCGGTTTGCCTGTATCATCCGCCGCTTTCTCCACGGATACGGAACACGCCATGCCCCTCACCCGCCGCCGCTTCCTCGCCCTCGCCGCCGCGCTGGCCGCAGCCGCCTGCACCAAAACCGCCCGCCATGCCGCCATTTCGCGCGGCAGCACGGTTGTGGCCTTGGGCGACTCGCTCACCTACGGCTACGGCGCGCCGCCCGAAGCCGCCTATCCCGTGCGCCTTGCCGCCATCACGGGCTGGACGGTCGTCAACGGCGGCGTGTCGGGCGACACTTCCGCGCAGGCTCTGGCGCGTCTGCCCGCGCTGCTCAAACGCGCGCCCAAGCTGGTGTTGCTCGGCATCGGCGGCAACGACTTCCTGCACCGCCTGCCCGAAAGCGACACCCGCCGCCATATCGGCGACACCATCGCCGCCGTGCAGGGCGCGGGCGTGCCGATCGTGCTGATTGCCGAACCGAAACCCGGCCTCGGCGCGCTGGTCGGCAGCCTGTCCGACCATCCGCTGTATGCCGGTTTGGCCGAAAAATACCGCGTGCCGCTGTTTGCCGACGGCTGGTCGCGCATCCTGAGCGACGGCGCGCTCAAATCCGACGCCATTCATGCCAACGCCGAGGGTTATGCCCTGTTTGCCGAACGGTTGGCGGCGTTTTTGCAGAAGCAGGGATTTTGGCGCGGCTGAACCTTTCCCAAACCTTTTCAGACGGCCTTTCGGGTAAAATGCCGCGTTTTCACATTGAAGAGGCCGTCTGAAAACCTTTTCAGACGGCCTGAACGAAAGAGCAAACCATGAATCTACACCAAACCGTCGAGCGCGAAGCCGCCGCCGCCTTTGCCGCCGCAGGCATCGCCGGTGCCAATGTCGTGCTCCAACCGGCCAAAAACGCCGATTTCGGCGACTACCAAATCAACGGCGTGATGGGCGCGGCCAAACAGGCCAAGCAAAATCCGCGCGAGCTGGCGCAAAAGGTTGCCGACGCGCTCTCGGGCAATGCCGTCATCGAAAGCGCACAAGTGGCCGGCCCGGGCTTTATCAACCTGTGCCTCAAACCCGATTTTCTCGCCCGCCACGTTCAGACGGCCTTAAACGACCCGCGCTGCGGCGTAGCGAAAAAGGCCGCGCCGCAAACCGTGGTCATCGATTATTCCTCGCCCAACCTCGCCAAAGAAATGCACGTCGGCCACCTGCGCTCCAGCATCATCGGCGACAGCATCTCGCGCGTGCTCGAATTTATGGGCGACAGCGTTATCCGCCAAAATCACGTCGGCGACTGGGGCACGCAGTTCGGCATGCTGGTGGCCTATATGGTCGAGCAGCAGAAAGACAATGCCGCATTTGAACTCTCTGATTTGGAACAGTTTTACCGCTCCGCCAAAGTGCGCTTCGACGAAGACGCGGCCTTTGCCGACACCGCGCGCGAGTATGTCGTCAAGCTGCAAGGCGGCGATGAAAACGTGTTGAAACTGTGGCAGCAGTTTGTCGACATCTCGCTCGGCCACGCACAGGCGGTTTACGACACGCTCGGCCTGAAACTCACGCCGGCCGATGTGGCGGGCGAATCGAAATACAACCCCGAATTGCAAAACACGGTGGACGATTTAGTGCGGCAGGGTTTGGCCGTTGAAGACGACGGCGCGAAAGTCGTGTTCCTCGACGAATTTAAAAACAAAGAAGGCGAACCGGCCGCGTTTATCGTGCAGAAACAAGGCGGCGGCTTCCTTTACGCCTCCACCGACCTGGCCTGTCTGCGCTACCGCGTCGGCACGCTCCACGCCGACCGCCTGCTGTATGTGGTCGATCACCGCCAGTCGCTGCACTTCGAGCAGCTCTTCACCACTTCGCGCAAGGCCGGCTATCTGCCCGAAAACGTGAAAGCCGAATTCATCGGCTTCGGCACCATGATGGGCAAAGACGGCCGCCCGTTCAAAACCCGTTCGGGCGACACCGTGAAATTGGTTGACCTGCTGGACGAAGCTGTTGAGCGCGCTGCCGCGCTGGTGAAAGAAAAAAATCCCGATTTGGGCGCAGACGACGCGGCAAAAATCGCCCAAACCGTCGGCATCGGCGCGGTGAAATACGCCGATTTGAGCAAAAACCGCACCAGCGACTACGTATTCGACTGGGACGCAATGCTCTCGTTTGAAGGCAACACCGCACCCTACCTGCAATACGCCTACACCCGCGTGCAAAGCGTGTTCCGCAAAGCGGACGACTGGGACGCGGCAGCAGAATTAACACTCGCCGAACCGGCCGAAAAACAGCTTGCCGTAGAGCTTTTGAAATTTGAAGATATACTGCAAAACGTGGCCGACACCGGCTATCCGCACTACCTCGCCGCCTACCTCTACCAGCTCGCCACCCTGTTTTCCCGCTTCTACGAAGCCTGCCCGATACTCAAAGCCGAAGGCGCAACCCGCAACAGCCGCCTGCAACTGGCACGCCTCACCGGCAACGTGCTCAAACAGGGCTTGGACTTGCTCGGCATCGATGTGTTGGACGTGATGTAAGGCGTGTTTAAAAAGGCCGTCTGAAAGTATAGTGAAACCTATCTTTCAGACGGCCTTTCTTTTCAGACGGCCTTTGGAGGCCGTTCCCGCCTTCGCGGGAATGACGTTTCTGAAACCGATCATTCCGCCGCGAACCTTGCTCCCTCCCCTGCACCGCAAGCGCGGGGGAGGGTTGGGGTGGCAGTTCGCAGAACTGCATTCGCGTCGATGTTCTGTAAAAGTTACCGAAGCGGCACCGCCCCCACCCTAGCCCTCTCCCGCGGGGCGGGAGGGGGAACAGGTTTTCAGACGGCCTTTGGAGGCCGTCTGAAGCCTCAAAAAACCGCGTGCGTTGCTGCGCAATACACCCTACAGCCCGATTGGAATAAAAAGGCCGTCTGAAACGGTGAGGCCGTCTGAAAAACCTGCTTCGCAGGTTTTTCAGACGGCCTTTTTGCCGCTCGAGCGGGATTTACAGCACTTTGACGATGCTCTCGCACAGGTAGTCGATATTATCGGCGGTGATGCCTGCGACGTTGATGCGGCCGCTGCGTACGGCGTAGATGGCGAACTCGTCTTTCAGGCGGTCGACCTGTTCGGGGCTGAGGCCGGAGAAGGAGAACATGCCGTTTTGTTCGATGATGAAGCCGAAGTCCTGTTTCGCGCCTTTTTCTTTGAGCAGGTCGACGAATTTCTGCCGCATTTCTTTGATGCGTGCGCGCATTTCGTCGAGTTCGGCTATCCATTGCGCTTTGAGTTCGGGGTCTTGCAGGACGAGGGCGATGGTGTTGCCGCCGTGGGAGGCGGGGTTGGAGTAGAGGGTGCGGATGATGGTTTTGACCTGGCTGAACGCGCGGTTGGCGGTTTCTTCGTCGGCGGCGACGACGGTGAAGGCGCCGACGCGCTCGTTGTACATGCCGAAGTTTTTCGAGTAGGAGCTGGCGACGAGCAGTTCTTTGTTCAGTTTGGCGAAGGCACGCAGGCCGTAGGCGTCTTGCTCGAGGCCGTTGGCAAAGCCTTGGTAGGCGAAGTCGAAGAGGGGCAGCCAGCCTTTTTCGGCGGACATTTTGGCGAGGGTGTCCCATTGTTCGGGGGTGGGGTCGATGCCGGTGGGGTTGTGGCAGCAGCCGTGCAGGAGGACGACGTCGCCTGCTTGGGCTTGGGAGAGGTCGGCAATCAGGCCGTCCCAGTCGAGGGCGTGGGCGGTTTTGTCGTAGTAGCGGTAGTCGCGGATGTTGATGCCGACGGCTTGGAAGATGGCGTTGTGGTTGGGCCAGGTGGGGGCGGAAATCCAGACGTTTTTCGCACCGGTTTGGCGTTTGACGAATTCTGCGGCGACGCGCAGCGCGCCGGTGCCGCCGAGGCTTTGCGCGGTTTTGGCGCGGCGGGCGGCGATGATTTCGCTGCCTTCGCCGAAGAGGAGTTTCTGGGTTTCGGCGTTGTAGGCGGCGACGCCGTCGATGGTGAGGTAGTTTTTGCTTTTTTCGTCGGCCAAAAGGCGGGTTTCGGCGGTTTTGACGGATTTGAGCACGGGGGTGTTGCCCGCTGCGTCTTTGTAGACGCCGATGCCGAGGTTGACTTTTTCGGGGCGGGTTTCGGCTTTGAAGGCTTCGCCCAGTCCGAGGATGGGGTCGGCGGGTGCGGCTTGGATTTTGTCGAAGAACATGGTTTTTCCTTTCTGGGGAACGGGTCGGTTGGAGGGTGCGCGGCTTAGGGCGTGTTGACATTCAGCTTTTGAAGTGGATTTTTCGTCAGAAAATGGCAGATGCAAGGCAAAAATGCGAGCCTATGCCGTCCATAGGCGAGTATTTTTAACGTGGCAGATGCCGTTTTATGGCGGAAAAGCCGCCAAAACGCTGATTGTCAACACGCCCTAGGCTGCGCGGGGTAAGGGTTGCGGTGCGGCCTGTGCTTTCAGACGGCCTTCGCTCTGCGGGGGTTTATGTGCCTTCCTGTTGTTCGGGCAGGGTGGCGATGGCCTGGGTAAATTCGGAAACGTCGTTGAAGCTTTTGTAGACGGAGGCGAAACGGACGTAGGCGACTTGGTCGGTGGCGAGCAGAACGTCCATCGCCATTTCGCCGATCAGGCGCGAGGGAACTTCTTTGCGGCCGAGGCGGTAGAGGCGGCCTTCGATTTCGGCCACCAGGCCGTCGAGGGCTTCGCGGCCGACGGGGCGTTTGTGCAGGGCGCGTTCGAGGCTGGTACGCAGTTTGAGCGGGTTGTAGGGCACGCGGCTGCCGTTGCTTTTGACGATGTCGGGCAGGCGCACTTCGAGGGTTTCGAGGGTGACGAAGCGTTTGCCGCAGGCGTTGCAGCGGCGGCGGCGGCGGACGCAGTTGCCGTCTTCGGTGGTGCGCGAGTCGCTGACCTGGGTGTTCGGCTGTTGGCAGAAGGGGCATTTCATGGGCGGTTCTCAATCGGAGGCGCCGACGGCGCGGGCGCGGGCGAGTCCTTCTTCGGTGCTGAGGTAGTGCGGCGGCTCGGGGCGGTCGCGCCGTTCGATATCGCCGTCGCGGAACATGACGATTTCGTCGCAGGCCAGCTGCTGCCAGGTTTCGTTTTCGGTGAGCGGCAGGGTGGCGATGACGGCGACGCGGTCGTTGGGGGTGGTGACGGCGGAAAAGTCGATGGAAACGTCGTCGTCGAGCAGGCGGGCTTCGCCGAAGGGGGCGCGGCGCACGATGTAGTGGAGCAGGGTGCTGGCGTGGGCGAACATGACGCGGCCGTCTGAAAGGATGAAGTTGAAGAGGCCGCTGCGGCGGATGTCTTTGACGAGTTCGGACACGGCGGCAAAGAGGGTGTTGTCGTCGGGGCGCTCGTCGAAGCGGCGGCGCAGCTGTTCGAGGATGTGGCAGAAGGCGCGTTCGGAATCGGTGTCGCCGACGGGGCGGTAGTAGCGGCCTTGTTCGGGGGCAAAGCCCTGCAGGTGGCCGTTGTGGGCGAACATCCAGTAGCCGCCCCACATTTCGCGCACGAAGGGGTGGGTGTTGGCCAGCGTGGTGCGGCCGCTGGTGGCTTTGCGGATGTGGGCGATGACGTTTTCGGATTTGATTTGGTAGGCTTTGACGAGGTCGGCGACGGGGGAATTTGCGCTGGGTTTGTCGTCGTGGAAGAGGCGCACGCCTTTTTGTTCGAAAAAGCCGATGCCGAAGCCGTCGACGTGGTGGTCGGTGAGGCCGCCGCGTTTGCGGAAGCCTTCGAAGGAGAAGACGATGTCGGTGGGCGTGTTGCAGTTCATGCCAAGGAGCTGGCACATGGTTTTTTCCTTTTCAGCTTCGTTGCGCCCGCGCTTTCAGACGGCCTTTTCCGTATGCGGCGGGCGGGGCGATTTTACCACAGGCGGCACGGGTTTCAGACGGCCTTTACTGCGCCTCGCCGGCCGTTTGGCGGTATTTGGCGCACTCGGATTCGTAGGTCTGCCCCCATTCGTGCATCGCCTGTATCACGGGCGTGAGCGTGCGGCCGAAAGCGGTGAGCGAGTATTCGACTTTCGGCGGCACCTGCGGATAGACCTCGCGGTGGACGATGCCCGCGCCTTCGAGTTCGCGCAGCTGCAAAGTCAGCATCCGCTGCGTGATGTCGGGCAGCAGGCGCTGCAATTCGTTGAAGCGGCGGGGGGTTTCGGGCAGAAGGTGGTAAAGAATCAGCACTTTCCATTTGCCGCCGATGATTTCCAGAGTGGTGTTGACGGGGCAGTGCGAAGCGTTTGCGGTGTCGTTCATCATCATTCTCCATAGTATAAAAAATGTGTGTACTTGTTTAAAAAAACGATACCCATATAATACGCGACACAGACAAATTCACCAATATTTTTTCACACAGAAAGGAACGGATTATGAGAATCCCCGAACTCGACCGCATCAACGAACTGGCCGCCGTTGCCAAAACCCGCGAACTGAACGCCGCAGAGCTGGCCGAACGCGACACCCTGCGCCGCGCCTATGTCGAGGCCGTCAAAGGACAAATCAACAGCCACCTGTCCCGCGTCACCATCATCGACCCCGAGGGCAACGACGTCACCCCCGAAGCCCTGCGCGACGCCCAAGCCCGCAATATGCAAACCACCACCCGCATCATCTGACTTAAATTAAGGAAACCACACCATGCGTAGCATCAAAAAAATCTACAACGCCCCGCGCACCCACTGGGTAGGCGACGGCTTCAAAGTCGCCCCGCTCTTCTCCCACATGGGCGAAGACAAACAGACCAGCCCGTTTTTAATGTTCGACTACGCCGCCCCGATGGAATTTTCCCCCAACAGCGGCAAACCGCGCGGCGTCGGCGGCCACCCGCACCGCGGCTTCGAAACCGTCACCATCGCCTACGCCGGCGAAGTTTCCCACCGCGACAGCAGCGGCGGGGGAGGCACCATCAAGCAGGGCGACGTGCAATGGATGACCGCAGGCGGCGGCATCGTCCACGAAGAATTCCACAGCCCCGAATTTTCCGCAAAAGGCGGCAGCTTCGAAATGGCGCAGCTCTGGGTCAACCTGCCGCACGAGCACAAACGCACCGCCCCGCGCTACCAGCACCTGCCCGCGGCTGAAATCCCCGTTGTTGCCGATGAGGCTTCCAGCGTGCGTGTTATCGCCGGCGAATACCAAGGCAGACGCGGCGCGGCCGACACCTTCACCGAGCTGAACGTGTGGGATGTTACCGTTAACGAAGGCGCAGAAACCGCCATCACCGTGCCCGCAGGCCACAACCTCGCCATCGTCGTGCGCCACGGCGAAATCGAACTCAACGGCGAAGCCGCCATACAGCCGACCCAGCTGGCCGTGTTCGAGCGCGAAGAAGGCGAAATCCGCATCCGCAACAGCGGCAGCGGCAAAGCCGAAATCCTGCTCCTCTCGGGCGAACCCATCGACGAACCGATTGCCGCCTACGGCCCCTTCGTCATGAACACCCAGGAAGAGCTGGCCGAAAGCATCCGCGAATTCAACGCGGGCAAATACGGCTACCTCGACTAAGCGGCAGGCGCGGCATCAGAAAGGCGGACAGTGCGTCTGCCTTTTTTTGCGTGCCGTTTGAAAGTTGAGGCCGTTCCCGTCTGTACCCCTGCGGGGTATAAACGCGGGAATGACGTTTCTGAAACCGGTTATTCCGCCGCGCACCTTGCTCCCCAAGCGCGGGGGTGGGAGGGGGTGGCAGTTCGCAGAACTGCATTCGCGTCGATGTCCTGCAAAAGTTACCGAGGCGGCACCGGCCCCCACCCTAGTCCTCCCACGCGGGGCGGGAGAGGGAACAGGTTTTCAGACGGCCTTTGAAGGCCGTCTGAAAACCCGAAACCGCGTGCGTTGCTACGCAACACACCCTACAGCCCGATTGGAATAGGAAAGGCCGTCTGAAAGTTGAGGCCGTCTGAAAAACCTGCTTCGCAGGTTTTTCAGACGGCCTTTTTGTCGGAACGGAAATCCGTTTAAGCGGTTTGCGTTGCCTGAATGGCGGTGAGGGCGATGGTGTAGACGATGTCTTCGACCAGCGCGCCGCGCGAGAGGTCGTTCACCGGTTTGCGCAGGCCTTGCAGCATCGGGCCGACGCTCAATACGTTGGCGTTGCGCTGGACGGCTTTGTAGGTGCAGTTGCCGGTGTTCAGGTCGGGGAAGACGAAGACGGTGGCTTTGCCAGCGACGGGGCTGCCGGGCGCTTTGGATTGGGCGACGGAGGGCACGGAGGCGGCGTCGTATTGCAGCGGGCCGTCGACGGCCAGGTCGGGGCGTTTTGCTTTGGCCAGTTTCACGGCTTCGGTGACGGCGTCGACGTCGGGGCCGGCGCCGGATGTGCCGGTGGAGTAGGAAATCATCGCCACGCGCGGTTCGATGCCGAAGGCTTTGGCCGAGTCGGCCGACTGGATGGCGATTTCGGCCAGCTGTTCGGGCGTGGGGTTGGGGTTGACCGCGCAGTCGCCGTAAACGAGAACCTGACCGGGCAGCAGCATGAAGAAGACGCTGGATACGATGCTGGCACCGGGGGCGGTTTTGATCAGTTGCAGGGCGGGGCGGATGGTGTTGGCGGTGGTGTGCACCGCGCCGGAGACGAGGCCGTCGACGTCGTTTTGCGCCATCATCATTGTGCCGAGGACGACGGTGTCTTGAAGCTGTTTGCGCGCGTCTTCTGGCGTGAGTCCTTTGGATTTGCGCAGCTCGCACATGGGGGCGACGTATTGTTCGACGATGGTTTCGGGGTCGATGATTTCCAGCGATTCGGGCAGGGTGATGCCCAGTTCCTGCGCTACGGTGTGCACGGCGTGGCGGTTGGCCAGCAGTACGCAGCGGGCGAGGCCTTTTTCGTGGCAGATGGCGGCGGCCTGCACGGTGCGGGCTTCCGCGCCTTCGGGCAGGACGATGCGTTTGTTTGCCTTGCGGGCGGCTTCCATCATGCTGAAGCGGAATTGGGCGGGCGACAGACGCACGGCTTGCGGCGCGGCTAACGCGGCGGTGTTTTCGGGTTTCTCGATGCTGCCGAGGAAGGCGAGGCCGGCAGCTTCGGCCACGGCGGCGGGCGCACCGATCACGCCGCCGAATTCGACGGCGCGTCCGGCGAAGGAGGTTTTGGCCATGTTCAGCCGGTCGGTGGTGGCGTGGCCGCTGCTGACGGCGAAGACGACGCGGGCGTTAAAAGCGGTGGCCAAGTCGTTGTTCAGACGGCTTAAAAAAAGATGGGCGTCGCTGGGAGCGATGCCTTGGATGACGAGGTTTTGCGCGTTCAGGACGGCGGCGCGGCCGATGAGGAGGTCGAACCAGTCGTCGGCCTTGCCTGTCGAGGCGAGGCGCACGGCTTCTTCGGCGTTTTCGGTGACGTTGAACACGGCGGCGTCGGGCAGCTGCGCGGCGATGTTGGCAGCGGCTTTGGCGGCGTCGGCATGGGGGCAGACGGGAATGACGAGGATGTTGGCCATTTGGGCTTCCTTTCGGAGTTTCGGATAAGAAAAACGGCGGGCGGGCAGCCCTGCCGCAATGAAGAGGCCGTCTGAAAAGCGTTTTGTCCTTTTCAGACGGCCTGCGGTTTAAACGGTGTCGGGTGTTTCTTCGATTTCGAAGCTGTGGCTGATTGCGGCGGTTTTGCCCAGCATGATGGAGGCCGAGCAGTATTTTTCCGCCGACAGCTGCACCGCTTTGGCGATGGCGGCTTCTTTCAGGTTGCGGCCGGACACGGTGAAACGGATATGGATTTCGGTGAACACACGCGGGGCTTCGTCGGCGCGTTTGGCGCTGACCGCAGCGCGGCAGCCGGTGATGTGCTGGCGCTGTTTCTGCGCGATCAGCACCACGTCGGCACTGGCGCAGCCGGCCATGCCCAATAGCAGCATTTCCATCGGCGTCGGCCCGCGCCGCGCCGCGCCTTCGGCCGCCGAGCCTTCCATCACGACGCTGTGCCCCGCTTCGGTGGAAGCGACAAAGCACAGGCCGTCGAGCCATTGCGAAGTAATCTGCATGATGTGTCCTGTGTCCGAATTTGTGTTCAATCCAATGCGAAAGGCGCGGCGGCTACCAGAATGCCGTCGGCGTCGCTGTACAAATAATGGCCGGGCACGAAATCGACGCCGCCGAAAGTCAGCACGCCATCCGTTTCGCCCGCGCCTTCTTTCGCGCTTTTGCGCGGGTTCGTGCCCAGCGCCTTGATGCCGAAATCGAGTTCGTTCAGCGCTTCGCTGTCGCGCACGACGCCGTACACCACCGCGCCCGCCCAGCCGTTGGCCGCGCCCGCCGAGGCGATTAAATCGCCGATCAGCGCGCTCGCCAAAGAGCCGCCGCCGTCGACAACCAGCACTTCGCCGTCGGAATGGGTGTTCAGAATCTGTTTGACCAGGCCGTTGTCGCGGAAACATCTGACGGTGCGGATGCGGCCGCAAAAACGGCTGCGGCGGCCGAAACTGCGGAACTGGATTTCGCAGGAGGGCGTGTCGGGCGCAATGTCGATCAGGTCGGCGGTGGCAAATTCGTAGTGCATGGGGTTTCTCCTTTTTTCTCCGTTTGGGGTTTCAGACGGCCTCAGGCAAACATTGCCGCTGCCCGGATTGTCAACAAACCGGTGGCGCATTATATAGAAAGGGCAGGCCGTCTGAAAAGGCGGGCAGAGGCCGTCTGAAAACGGGGCTTCGGCGAAGTTCAAACGGGTTTTTGGTTTTTTCAGACGGCCTCAAACGGTATGCGTCGCGGGCGGTATCCGAGGCTGTTCCCGCCTGTGCGGGGATAACGTTTCGGAAAACGGGAAAGGGCGTTTTCAGACGGCCTTTCCCGTTTTATGCTTTTAGAGACTCGAACACGGCGAAGTAGTCGGGGAAAGTTTTGCGCACGCAGGCGGGGTCGTTGATGGTGACGGGCACGCCGAGCAGGGAAACAAGGGAAAAACACATGGCCATGCGGTGGTCGTCGTAGGTGTCGATGACGGCGTTTGGTGTGGGGGCGGCGGGCGGGGTGATGCGGATAAAGTCCGCGCCTTCTTCCACGGTTGCGCCGACTTTGCGCAGCTCGGCGGCCATGGCGGCGATGCGGTCGGTTTCTTTGACGCGCCACGAGGCGATGTTGCGGATGGCGCACGCTCCGTCGGCGGCGAGGGCGACGATGGCGAGGGTCATGGCGGCGTCGGGGATGTGGTTGGCGTCCAAATCGAAGGCGCGCACGCTTTGGCCGGGGGCGCGGGACACTTCGATAAAGTCGTCGCCCCAAGTGACGATCGCGCCGGTTTTTTCCAGTTCGGCGGCAAAGGCGGCGTCGCCCTGGACGGCGTTTTTGCCCAAGCCGGTGACGCGCACGGGCGTGCCGCCGAGCAGTCCGGCGGCAAGGAAATAGGAGGCGCTCGATGCGTCGCCTTCGACGGTGATGCGTTCGGGGGCGCGGTAGTTGGCGGCGGGGACGAGGAAGCTGCGGTAGGCGCGGTTTTCGACCGCGACGCCGAAGCGTTGCATCAGGTTGAGGGTGATGTCGATATAGGGCTTGGAAATCAGTTCGCCTTCGACGCGGATTTCGCAGGCTTCGCCGGTGAGCGGCAGTGCCATTAAAAGGGCGGTGAGAAACTGGCTGGATACGTTGCCTTTAATCGGCACGCTGCGCACGCCGTTATCGTTGCGGCGGCCAATGGCGAGCGGCGGGTAGCCGTCGTTGCCGAGATAGCGGATGTCGGCGCCGATAAGGTGCAGGGCGTCGACGAGGTCGCCGATGGGGCGTTCGTGCATGCGCGGGATGCCGTGCAGATGGTAGTTGCCGCCGAGTACGGCGAGGGCGGCGGTTAACGGGCGGAAGGCGGTGCCGGCGTTGCCGAGGAACAAGTCGGCTTCGGCGGCGGGAAAGCGTCCGCCGCAGCCGTGTACGCGCACGAGGCCGTCTGAAAGCCGCTCGATGCGTACACCCAAGGCGGCGAGGGCGTCGAGCATGCGGTCGGTGTCGTCGGATGCGAGCAGCGAGCGGATGGTGCAGACGCCGTCGGACAGGGCGGCCAGGAGTAGGGTGCGGTTGCTGATGCTTTTCGAGCCGGGCAGGGCGACGGAGGAGGGTTTCAGACGGCGTGCTTCGAGACGGAGGGATTGGGTGGTCATGGCGGCGCTGGAATCTGTTAACGAGGCTTGCTATTATGCCGAAAAGCGTTAATTTGAGGAATGAAAATGGCAACAAAGGTAATCGCCGTCGACGGCCCGAGCGCGTCGGGCAAAGGTACGGTGGCTTCACGGGTGGCGGCGGCCTTGGGTTGGAGTTATCTCGACTCGGGCGCGCTGTACCGGCTGGCCGCCCTCTATGCGCGGCGCAAAGGCGTAGAGTGGACGGACGAGGCCGCCGTAGCCGCGCTGGCCGCCGCACTTCCCGTGCAGTTTGACGGACAGCGGGTGCTGCTCGACGGCGAGGACGTCGGCAACGCCATCCGCAGTGAGGAAATCGGCATGGGCGCGTCGGCGGTGGCGCAGTTCCCTGCGGTGCGCGCCGCTCTGTTGCAGCGCCAGCGCGATTTTCAGACGGCCTCCGGGCTGGTGGCCGACGGGCGCGATATGGGTTCGGTGGTGTTTCCCGATGCCGCGTTGAAGGTGTTTTTGACCGCGTCGGCACAGGTGCGGGCAGAACGCCGCGCCAAACAGCTCGGCATTGCGTGCGAAGGCGTGGCCTTTGACCGCATTCTCGCCGACATCGAATCCCGCGACGAAGCCGACCGCCGCCGCGCCGCCGCGCCGCTGGTGCAGCTGCCCGACGCGATGCTGTTGGATACTTCGGACATGGGCATCGAGGAGGCGGTAAAAAAAGTAGTTGATTGGTATGAGCAAAAACAAATCTAGTATATAATCCGCGCTTTCGTTTTTCAGACGGCCTTTTTGATACGGAAGGCCGTCTGAAAATATGTGGCAGCGGCAGCCCGGCCGGAAGGGTCTGCCGTTTTACAACTCCAAACCCCGCGCCCTCCGGCAGCGCAAAGAAAGATTTAGCAAATATGGAAAATTTTGCCCAGTTGTTGGAAGAGTACTCCGCCGTTCAGGAAATGAACCAAGGGGAAGTGATTACCGCCGAAGTGGTGGCGATTGAAGACAAATTCGTCATCGTCAACGCCGGTCTGAAATCCGAGTCGCTCATCGACATCAACGAATTCAAAAACCCGCAAGGCGAAGTGGAAGTCAAAGTAGGCGACTTCGTTACCGTGACCATAGAATCCGTGGAAAACGGCTTCGGCGAAACCAAACTGTCGCGCGAAAAAGCCAAACGCGCCGCCGACTGGATTGCTTTGGAAGAAGCAATGGAAAACGGCGACATCCTCTCCGGCCTGATCAACGGCAAAGTCAAAGGCGGCCTCACCGTCATGATCAACAGCATCCGCGCCTTCCTGCCCGGTTCGCTCTTGGACGTGCGCCCTATCAAAGACACTTCCCACTTTGAAGGCAAAGAAATCGAATTCAAAGTCATCAAGCTGGATAAAAAACGCAACAACGTCGTGGTATCCCGCCGCGCCGTGCTCGAAGCCACTTTGGGCGAAGAGCGCAAAGCCCTGCTGGAAAACCTGCAAGAAGGCACTGTTGTCAAAGGCATCGTCAAAAATATCACCGACTACGGCGCATTCGTGGATCTGGGCGGTATCGACGGCCTGCTGCACATCACCGATCTGGCATGGCGCCGTGTGAAACACCCGAGCGAAGTGCTGGAAGTCGGCCAGGAAGTCGAAGCCAAAGTATTGAAATTCGACCAGGAAAAACAACGCGTTTCTCTCGGCATCAAACAGCTGGGCGAAGATCCTTGGAGCGGCCTCGCACGCCGTTATCCGGCCGGTACACGCCTGTTCGGCAAAGTGTCCAACCTCACCGACTACGGCGCGTTTGTCGAAATCGAACAGGGCATCGAAGGCTTGGTACACGTTTCCGAAATGGACTGGACCAACAAAAACGTACACCCGAGCAAAGTCGTACAGCTGGGCGATGAAGTCGAAGTGATGATTCTGGAAATCGACGAAGACCGCCGCCGCATCAGCCTGGGTATGAAACAGTGCCAGCCCAATCCTTGGGAAGATTTTGCCGCCAACTACAATAAAGGCGACAAAATCAAAGGTGCCGTCAAATCCATTACCGACTTCGGCGTATTCGTCGGCCTGCCCGGCAATATCGACGGTTTGGTTCACCTGTCCGATCTGTCTTGGACGGAGTCCGGCGAAGAAGCCGTACGCAAATACAAAAAAGGTGAAGAAGTCGAAGCCGTCGTATTGGGCATCGATGTGGAAAAAGAACGCATCTCCCTGGGCATCAAACAGCTCGAAGGCGATCCTTTCGGCAACTATATCAGCGTCAACGACAAAGGCTCGCTGGTTAAAGGCACTGTGAAATCCGTTGAAGCCAAGGGCGCAGTTGTTGTTTTGGGCGACGAAGTGGAAGGCTATCTGCCCGCTTCTGAATTTGCCGCTGACCGCGTCGAAGACCTGACCACCAAGCTGAAAGAGGGCGACGAAGTGGAAGCGGTTATCGTGACTGTCGACCGCAAAAACCGCAGCATCAAGCTGTCGGTCAAAGCCAAAGACGCCAAAGAAAGCCGCGACGCGCTCAATTCGGTCAATGCAGCATCTTCCGCCAATGCCGGTACCACCAGCCTGGGCGATCTGCTGAAAGCCAAATTGTCCGGCGATAACGAATAATCCGGGGCGATCGTTATGACCAAATCAGAGCTGATGGTTCGTTTGGCTGAGGTTTTTGCCCAGAAAAACGGCACGCACCTGATGGCGAAAGACGTCGAGTACAGCGTGAAGGTTTTGGTGGATACCATGACCCGCTCGCTGGCTCGCGGCCAGCGGATCGAAATCCGCGGATTTGGCAGTTTTGATTTGAACCACAGACCCGCCCGTCAGGGGCGTAATCCGAAAACCGGAGCGAAAGTGGATGTGCCTGAAAAACACGTTCCCCACTTCAAGCCGGGTAAGGAATTACGCGAACGTGTCGATCGGTCGATGACTGCCGAATAAACCGTCCTTCCGGAAAAACGAGGGTGCCGCATTGCGCGGCACTCTTTTTTTGCTTTCTACTGTCGTGCGGGGGTCGGTGGAGCAGCCGCTCCGCTTAACATCATGCGGAAATACACTATAATGCGCGCTGCCAAAAATAAGATGCCGTCTGAAAACCATGTCCGAAAAACACCCCCCCCGTTTTGTTCCGCCCCCGTATCAAAATCACAGCCCGCTGACCTGGTATCAGGCAGCTTCGCAGCAGCCCGCGTTTATTCGCGACGCCGCACAGGCACGCGCCATCGAACATCTCGACCGGTTGTGGACGGAACTGATGATGTTCAAACGCAAACGCAACCGCTTTCTCGGCCGCAGTCTGCGTTCGCCGCAACTGCCCAAGGGGCTGTATTTTTACGGCGGCGTCGGCCGGGGGAAAAGTTTTCTGATGGATGCCTTCTTCGGCTGCCTGCCCTACCGCCGCAAACGACGGGTGCATTTCCATGCCTTTATGGCGGAAATCCACCAAAGGCTGCGCGCCCTAAAAAGCGAAGCCGACCCATTGAAAACCGTAGCTGCCGAAATCGCCAAAGAAACGCGGGTATTGTGTTTTGACGAGTTTCATGTCAGCGATATTGCCGACGCGATGATTTTGGGCAGGCTGTTGGAAAACCTGTTCAACGAAGGTGTGGTGCTGGTGGCGACTTCCAACTATGCTCCGTCCGAGCTTTATCCCCAGGGACAGAACCGCAGCAGTTTTCTGTCGACCATCGCCCTGATCGAAGACAAGCTGACGATTTTGAATGTGGACGGCGGCGAGGATTACCGGCACAGAACCCTGACGGCGGCAGAAGTGTTTTACATTCCCGCAGATGCGGAAAACGAGAGCAGATTGGCGCAACTGTTTGCACAGGTAAGCGAAGGACAGGCCGTGAGGCCGTCTGAAATCGAAATCCACGGCCGCATGCTGCCCTGCAAAGGGCATACCGATAAGGCTGTTTGGTTTGATTTCCGCGTTTTGTGTTTCGGCCCGCGCTCGCAGGCAGATTACCTTTATCTTTCCGATCGCTATGAGATGATTTTTGTATCGGGAATTGAAAAGCTGCACGAAACGGAAAGGGCGGAAGCGCGGCGGCTGACTTGGCTGATAGACGTGATGTACGACTACCGCGTCAAATTCTGCGCCACCTGCGAAGTTCCCGTTGACGAGATTTACGTCGAAGGCGATTTTGCCAACGAATTTGTCCGAACGGCCAGCCGTCTCACCGAAATGCAGTCGCAGGAATATCTCAACCTGCCGCATCTGGTGCTGTCCGCATCCGGGAAGCCGCAGGCGGCAGTTTCAAAGAGTTAAAAACTAAGCGGAATAAGGAAAAACTTGCTACAATTCGGCGGCAATTTGTCGCCTGTTTTTTATAAGGAGAATTCAATGTCTGTTCAGCGAACACTTTCCATCGTCAAGCCCGATGCGGTCGGTAAAAACGTTATCGGCAAAATCTACAGCCGTTTCGAAGACAACGGCTTGAAAATTGTTGCCGCCAAAATGAAACATTTAAGCAAAGAAGAAGCCGAAGGTTTTTATGCTGTTCATAAAGACCGTCCGTTTTTCGGTGAACTGGTGGCATTTATGATTAGCGGCCCGGTCATGATTCAAGTGCTCGAAGGCGAAAATGCCGTAGCGAGAAACCGCGAACTGATGGGCGCAACCAATCCGAAAGAAGCCGCAGCCGGTACGATTCGTGCCGACTTTGCCGATTCTGTCGGCGAGAATGCCGTGCACGGTTCGGACAGCGAAGAAAACGCTGCCATCGAAGTGGCTTATTTCTTCAGCGAAAACGAAATTTGTCCGCGCTGAGCCGAACTTTAATTTGCTGCCGTCCTCTCGGGTGCGGCAGCAAAACCGTTAACGTAAGGCCGTCTGAAAAGCATCGTATAGAGATGCTTTACTTTAACGGTTTGAACAAACCAATTCCAAATATATGAAAAACAATCTGTTAGATTACGACTTGAACAGCCTGACGGCATGGTTCGCGGAAATGGGCGAAAAGCCGTTCCGTGCCCGCCAGGTTATGCGCTGGATGCATTGGGGCGGTGCTGCAAATTTTACCGAAATGACCGATTTGGCTAAGTCCCTGCGTGCCAAATTGGAAGAAAAAGCGCAAATCGGCGTTCCCGCTCTGATGACGTCCCAGGAGTCGAGAGACGGCACGCGCAAGTGGCTGCTGGATGTCGGTACTGGTAACGGTGTAGAGACCGTTTTTATTCCCGAATCCGATCGCGGCACGCTCTGTATTTCTTCACAAGTGGGCTGTGCATTGGAGTGCACTTTCTGTTCGACAGGGCGTCAGGGCTTCAACCGCAATCTGACTACTGCTGAAATCATCGGCCAGTTGTGGTGGGCGAACAAGGCTTTGGGTGCGACCCCGAAAGACGAGCGGGTTATCTCCAATGTTGTGATGATGGGTATGGGCGAGCCGCTGGCAAATTATGAAAACGTTGTCCGTGCGTTGTCCGTAATGCTTGACGATCACGGCTACGGTCTGAGCCGCCGTCGGGTCACCGTATCCACTTCGGGCATGGTGCCGCAAATGGACAGGTTGAAAGAAGATATGCCCGTAGCTTTGGCTGTTTCTCTGCATGCTTCAAATGATGCGGTGCGCGACCAAATCGTGCCGCTGAACAAAAAATATCCTTTGAAAGAATTGATGGGCGCGTGCAGGCGTTATTTGGTTAAGGCGCCGCGTGATTTCGTTACCTTCGAATACGTGATGCTCGACGGTATCAACGACAAGGTCGAGCACGCGCGCGAGTTGCTGAAGCTGGTGGAGGACGTCCCCTGCAAATTCAATCTGATACCGTTCAATCCGTTCCCGAATTCGGGTTATGACCGTTCGTCTGCGGAAAATATCCGCGTGTTCAGAGATATTCTGCAGCAGGCCGGTTTTGTCGTTACGGTGCGCAAAACGCGCGGTGACGATATTGATGCCGCCTGCGGACAGCTTGCCGGCCAGGTAAAGGACAAGACCCGACGCCAGCAAAAATGGCAGCAGTTATTGGTTCAACAGTAAGGTTTTAGCATGAAACAGTTGTGGAAAGCGGTGTTGCTCGCTTGCGCATTGAGCGCCTGTGGCGGAACTTCGGTCAAACAGCCGAGCAGACAGGAGCGTACCGAAGAAGTATCGCGCATTAAAACGCAGTTGGCTTTGGAGTATATGCGTGCCAAGGATTACCGTTTGGCGGTAACGACTATCGAAGAAGCGTTGCAGGCCGACAGGAAAAACGAAATCGCCTGGCTGATGCGTGCAAGGCGGAGGCCAGTTTTCGCGAAGCGCTGCAATTGCAGCCGGACGGGGCGGAAATCAACAATAACTACGGCTGGTTTCTGTGCAGTTCGATGAACAATCCCAATGCGGCCATGCCTTATTTTGACAAGGCGCTGTCCGATCCTACTTATCCCGCGCCCTATGTTGCTTATATGAACAAGGGCATTTGCAGCGCGAAAATGGGGCAGTATTCGCTGTCGCAGGCTTATTTGGAGCGCGGTATCGCTTCTGCTCCCGATTTCATGCCGCTGCGCAGGGAGTTGGCCAAAACCAAAATGCTGGCAGGGCAAATCAAAGAAGCCGACCAGCTTTTCCGCCAGTATCAGAGCCGGGTAGATGTCTTGGGAGCGGAAGATTTGCTGTTGGGCTGGCAGATTGCGAGAGCTACAGGCAATTCGCAGGCTGCTTACGAATACGAAGCGCAGCTTCGTGCCAATTATCCTTATTCGGATGAACTGCAAACCATCGCAACAGGACGCTGAACATGAGTCAGAATGCAGAAAGCCAAGTGTCGCAAACTCCTGCCGAAGAGTTTGGCAAATTGCTGCGCGAACGGCGCGAAAGCAGGGAGTTGTCGCTGGGAGAAGCCGCAGAACGGCTGAAATTGTCGGCCAAACAGATCGAAGCCTTTGAATCGGGCAATTACGAGAATATGCGCGAAACGGTTTTTGTCAGAGGTTTTTTGCGCACCTACGGCCGCTTTTTGGATTTGGACGAACAACTGGTTTCTTCCTATCTCGACAAAATCCTGCCCGGAACAGGCGTGCGCAACCATATTGCCGAACAGGGCAGACAGTCTTCTTCGTTGAATTTCCAAAATCAGAAAATCGGTAAACCGTTTCCGACATGGATATTCGGCGTGCTGGCGATTGCCGCCATCGGTTTCGGCGTCTATGTCTGGCAGGGGAAATCCCGGGCGGAAAACACCAAACAGACGGCCACCAGCGAGGCCGATGTCGGCTTGGGGCAGGTGGCTGCCCCCAATGTCAATGCCGAAAATATTTCTGTTTTACCCATGCGGGCCGGCGCATCGGCCGCTTCCGGTGTTCAGACGGCCGAATCGGCAGATGCGGAGCTGGTGGTGAAAGTACGCTACCGATCCATGCTGGTTATCAAGGATAAAACTGGCAAAGAACTCGTTAGCCGCGTTGTTCCCGCAGGCAGCGAACACCGTTTTTCCGGTGCCGCACCGTATGATGTGTGGATCGGATATGCCAAAGGCGCTACCGCTTCCTACGGTTCGCAAAATATTACAGTAGCAGATCACATGATCGACAAAAAAACCGCAGCTTTCGCAGCGGGCAAATAAATCCATGAACACAGCCATTCCACGCCGAACAACCCATCAGGTGCAGATCGACCATATTTCCGTGGGTTCGGATTCCCCTATTGTTGTCCAGTCGATGACCAACACCGACACTGCAGATGCCGAAGCAACGGCTTTGCAGGTAAAAGAGTTGAGCGAAGCAGGTTCTGAAATGGTGCGGATAACGGTCAACAATCCGGATTCCGCTGCCAAAGTGGCGGAAATCCGCAGCCGCTTGGACGATATGGGCTGCAATACCCCTCTGATCGGCGATTTCCATTTCAACGGCGAGCGCCTGCTCGCCGAATTTCCCGATTGCGCCAAAGCGCTCTCCAAATACCGCATCAACCCCGGCAATGTCGGCAAAGGCGCGAAAGGCGACGAAAAATTCGCCTTTATGATCCAAACCGCCGCCGAACACGGAAAAGCCGTGCGCATCGGTGTCAACTGGGGGTCGCTCGACCAAAGCTTGGCAAAGCGCATGATGGATGCCAACCTGGCTTCCGCCTCGCCGAAGTCTCCCGAAGCCGTGATGAAGGAGGCTTTAATCGTTTCCGCCTTGGAATCGGCGCAAAAAGCCGTCGATTTGGGTTTGCCGGAAAACAAAATCATCCTGTCCTGCAAAGTATCGTCGGTACAGGACTTGATACAGGTCTACCGCGATTTGGGCGGCCGCTGCCGTTATCCGCTGCATTTGGGGCTGACTGAAGCGGGCATGGGCAGCAAAGGTATCGTCGCCTCCACGGCCGCCCTGTCCGTATTGTTGCAGGAAGGCATAGGCGACACCATCCGCATTTCGCTTACGCCCGAGCCCGGTTCTTCGCGCACGCAGGAGGTGGTCGTAGCGCAGGAAATCCTGCAAACCATGGGGCTGCGCTCTTTCACACCTATGGTTACCGCCTGCCCGGGCTGCGGCCGCACCACCAGCACCGTTTTTCAAGAACTGGCGCGCGACATCCAGCAATATTTGCGCGAACAGATGATAGTGTGGCGCCTGCAATATCCCGGCGTGGAAAATCTCAACGTCGCGGTGATGGGCTGCGTTGTCAACGGCCCGGGAGAAAGCAAGCTGGCCGATATCGGCATCAGCCTTCCCGGTACGGGCGAAACGCCGATCGCCCCCGTCTATGTCGACGGCGAACGCAAGGTAACGCTCAAAGGCGACAATATGGCTGCCGAATTTCTCGCCATCGTGCGCGACTATGTCGAAACGAATTACGGCGAACACGGCAAAAAGCGTGACCGCAGCCGGATTATCCCGATTCAGACGGCCTAAGCGCGTGCATCGGGTTAAAAAAGGGAAAACACGGTAAGTGCCCGCCGCATTCGGGTACATTTAAAAACACAGAAGAACATAAAAATGAGCCAAGACTTACGGGAATTACTCTTACGCCTTTATCTGCAAAACAATCCAAAAATCGCCCACCAGATATATATTTACAGCTATCTGGGCATTACCGACGCGGTGCACAACCCTTTCCAGTTGGTCGGCGCCGACCTGCCGCCGAACATGAAAAAAAGCCTGGTTTTGCAGAATATCCCTGCGGGAGAAATGCTGCAGGCCTTTATCACGCCGATACAGAGCGGCGGCTTCGAAATCGAAAACACCGTGGTATACGGCAACAAAACCGGCGTGCTGGCCAATATCGGTTTGGATAAAGGCAAAATCGAGCGTTCGGAAAAATACCAGCAGTTTGTGCAGCTGGCCGACAGCATGCTGCGCCAGTTTGCCCCGCGGGTCTGACGGCCGGCCGAAAGCATATTTGGCCGGCAGCCCGTTTCCCGTTTTCAGACGGCCTCTCCTATCGGCAGGCCGTCTGAAAACATAGAAACCGCATCCGCCCCTCCTCCTGTTGCCGTTCGAGCTACCCGTTCCGCCCGCTGCGCCGGGCACAAAAACATCCGACAGAAAGTGAAAGCATGGGACAGAAAATCCAAGCCGTAAAAGGCATGAACGACCTCTTGCCGGTCGGACAGAAAGACTTCCGGCTGACCTCGGCCTTCTGGCAGGCATTTGAAGATACCGTTTCCCGTTGGACGCGGCGCTTCGGTTACAGCCAAATCCGCACGCCCATCGTCGAGCAGACCGGCCTGTTTGTCCGCTCCATCGGCGAAGAAACCGACGTCGTCGGCAAAGAAATGTACACCTTCGCCGATTCCAACGACACCATCAGCCTCAGCCTGCGCCCCGAGGGAACGGCCTCCTGCCTGCGCGCCGTTGTCGAACACAACCTGCTGTACAACAGCCCGCAGAAGCTTTGGTATATGGGGCCCATGTTCCGCCGCGAACGGCCGCAAAAAGGCCGCTACCGCCAGTTCCACCAAGTCGGCGTCGAGGCTTTGGGTTTCGACGGCCCCGACGTTGATGCCGAAATGATCGCCATGTGTGCCGATCTGTGGCGTGAGCTGGGCATTTCCGAGCACCTGACTTTGGAAATTAATAACCTCGGCAACAAAGAAGAGCGCGCCGCCCACCGCAGCGCCCTGGTCGCCTACCTGCAAAGCCACGAAGACAAGCTGGACGACGACAGCCGCCGCCGCATGCACACCAACCCCCTGCGCGTGCTCGACAGCAAAAATCCCGATTTGCAGGAAATCTGCAACGCCGCCCCGCGCCTGCTCGATTACCTCGGCGAAGAATCGCTGGCGCATTACACAGGCTTCAAAAACCTGCTCGACGCGTTGGGCATCGCCTATGTCGAAAACCCCCGCCTCGTGCGCGGCCTCGACTACTACAACCTCACCGTCTTCGAATGGACGACCGACAAACTCGGCGCGCAGGCCACCGTCTGCGGCGGCGGCCGCTATAACGGCCTGATCGGCGAACTCGGCGGCAAAGACGCCCCCGCCATCGGCTTTGCCATGGGCATCGAGCGCCTGCTGCTGCTGGTGGACGAATACGGCCGTCTGAAAACCGAGTCCGCGCCCGACGTATACGTTATGCAGCAGCCCGAAGGACTGGCGGCGGCCATGCGCTATGCCGCGCAGCTGCGCGAAGCAGGATTTTCCGTATTGCAGCACTCCGGCGCGCAAAGCCTGAAAAACCAGATGAAAAAAGCCGACGCCAGCGGCGCTCGTTTTGCCGTTATCGTCGGCGAAAGCGAAGCGGCGCAGGGAGAGGCAACCGTCAAAGACATGCAGGGCGGCCGCGGCCAGCAGACCGTGCCCGCCGCCGCGCTGGCCGAACAACTGAAACAATGGAAGAGCGAATAAATGGCTTCACATTTAGACGAACAACAGGAACTCGAAAACTTCAAATATCTCTGGAACAAATGGGGGCGCTGGGTCTTCGCCGCGCTGGTGCTGGCCGCCGCCGCCTATTTCGCCTCGGTGATGTACGCCCACCACCGTCTGGAGAAAAACGGCGAAGCCGCCGCCGCGCTGGCCGCCCTCGTCGAAAAAGCGCAGGGCAGCAGCGACGACAAAGCCGTCCGCGCCGAACTGCTCAATTTGCAGCAAAACCATCCCGACAGCATCTCCGCCGCCCAAGCCACCATGATGGCCGCCGCCGACGATTTCGACAAAGGCCGTTATGCCGAAGCGGAAAAACAGCTCGGCTGGGTGCTGCAAAACCAGCAGGACGCCTTCGTCCGTGCACTGGCCGTGCAGCGGCTCTCATCCGTACAGGCGCAGCAGAAAAAATACGCCGCCGCCCTTGCCACCCTGAAAACGCCCGTCGATGACGCCTTCTCCGGCGTGCTTTTGGAAACGCAGGGCGACGTGCTCTATGCACAGGGTAAAAGCAAAGAAGCCGCCGAAGCTTACCGCATGGCCTTGGACAAAACCCCGAAAGGCACGCCCGGCCGCGAAACCCTCGAGATGAAAGCCGGCGAACTCAAATGACATCAGGCCGTCTGAAAAACCACTGCGGGCAAACCGCATACAGCATATGCCCTGCCGGTTTTCAGACGGCCTTCTGCCATATCGCGGACAAGTCCGCATTGTTACTGATAACCCCACCAACCACTAAGGAGACACTGATGAAATTCCCCCTTATGCTTATACTCGGCGGCGGCATGTTGCTTGCCGGATGCCAAAGCACCACCCCCTCGCTGGGCGCTAACGGAGAAGCCGAACTGGCAAAAATCCGCCATGTCTGCATCATGGCCCGCCACGAATCCAAAGACCCGAATCCCGAATTGAAAAGGGAGATTGCAACAGCCCTGAGCAAATACGGTATCAGCAGCGAAAGCGTGAATGTGGATACCAACCGCAAACGCCTGTACAGCCCGGCCTGCCGTTACAACCTCCGCTATAACACCAGCGGCAAAGGCGACGGTGTCAACTACATCTCCCTGCTTATCCGCACGCCCAAACAAGCTGTCGCCAGTCTGCGCGCGCACCCCGATTTTAAAACGGGCAACCGTCAGGCGGAAATCAACCGCATCATCGGCCAACTGTTAAACAAAAAATAAACCGGTGCAGGCCGTCTGAAAGCCTGTTTCCACCTTTTCAGACGGCCTGTACGGAAACCGCAACATGAAACCAACCATCGCCCTTGTGGGCAGGCCGAACGTCGGCAAATCCACCCTCTTCAACCGCCTCACCCGCAGCAAAGACGCACTCGTGCACGATCTGCCCGGCCTCACCCGCGACCGCCACTACGGCCACGGCCGCCTCGGCAGCAAACCGTATCTGGTTATCGACACCGGCGGTTTCGAGCCCGTTGTCGACAGCGGCATCCTGCACGAAATGGCCAAGCAGACCCTGCAGGCCGTTGACGAAGCCGACGCCGTCGTCTTCCTCGTCGACGCCCGCACCGGTCTCACGCCGCAGGACAAAATCATCGCCGACCGCCTGCGCCAAAGCCCGCGCCCCGTCTATCTGGCGGTGAACAAAGGCGAGGGCGGCAACCGTGCCGTGCTGTCGGCCGAGTTTTACGAACTCGCGCTGGGCGAGCCGCACGTTATCTCCGGCGCACACGGCGACGGCGTCTACCACCTTATCGAAGACGTGCTGGAAAACTTCCCCGACGCCGAAGAAGAAGAGCAGGACGCCAGACACCCCGTTTTCGCCGTTATCGGCCGCCCCAACGTCGGCAAATCCACCCTTGTCAACGCCATCCTCGGCGAAGAGCGTGTGATTGCCTTCGACATGGCCGGCACGACGCGCGACAGCATCCACATCGACTTCGAGCGCGAAGGCAAACCCTTCACCATCATCGACACCGCAGGCGTGCGCCGCCGCGGCAAAGTGGACGAAGCGGTGGAAAAATTCTCCGTTATCAAAGCCATGCAGGCCGTCGAAGCCGCCAACGTCGCCGTTTTGGTGCTCGACGCGCAGCAGGACATCGCCGACCAAGACGCCACCATCGCAGGCTTCGCCCTCGAAGCGGGCAGAGCGCTGGTCGTTGCCGTCAACAAATGGGACGGTATCGGCGAAGAGCGGCGCGAACAGGTCAAGCGCGACATCGCCCGCAAACTCTACTTCCTCGACTTCGCCCGCTTCCACTACATCTCCGCCCTGAAAGAAAAAGGCATAGACGGCCTGTTTGCCAGCATCCAGGCGGCCTACGACGCGGCAATGATCAAAATGCCGACGCCGAAAATCACCCGCGTGCTGCAAAGCGCCGTCGAGCGCCAGCAGCCCGCCCGCGCCGGACTCGTGCGCCCGAAAATGCGCTATGCCCACCAGGGCGGCATGAACCCGCCCGTTATCGTCATTCACGGCAACGCCCTGCAACACATCTCCGATTCCTACACCCGTTACCTGACGCAGACCTTCCGCAAAGCCTTCAACCTGCAAGGCACGCCGCTGCGCATCCAGTACAACGTCGGCGAAAACCCCTACGAAGAAACTGCCGAGCAGACCAAATCCAAACCCCTGCGCCGCGTCACTTTGAGCAACCGCATCGCCAAACGCGAAAACCGCAAAGCCGAAAAAGAACGCAACAGCGGCGGCAAAAAGAAAACCCGCCAAGTCAGCGTGAAAAAACGGCAGGGAAAATAAGGGCGGATACGGAAAGGCCGTCTGAACATTCCGCAACGGAGTGTTCAGACGGCCTTTCGGCATCAAAACGGTTTGCGCCGTTTCTACTGTGCCGAAGCCGCTTTTCAGACGGCCTTTTGGCGGAGAGGATATGGGACGCCTTTGAATGCTGTACAGCTTTGGCGGCAAGCGCCGTATTTGTCTGACTGTTGGGGAAAAGAGAGGCCGTCTGAAAACGCCCTTTCGGGTCTTTCAGACGGCCTCTTTGTGTCAGACGGTTTGTGCCGTTTCGGCTTTGCCTAAGTCCGTTTTCAGACGGCCTGTTTCACCTTAGCCAACACATCGGCGAAGGTTTGCACGGTGCGGTCGGGGTCGGCGAGTTTGTCGAGGCCGAAGAGGCCGAGGCGGAAGGTGCGGAAATCGGCGCGTTCGCCGCATTGCAGGGGCACGCCGGAGGCCGTCTGAACGCCGTGGCCGATAAAGGCTTTGCCGCTTTGGATGTCGGGGTTTTCGGTGTAGGACACCACCACGCCGGGCGCTTGGAAGCCTGCGGCGGCGACGCTGGGAAAGCCTTCGGCTTCGAGCAGGCGGCGCATTTTTTCACCCAATTCGATCTGTTTGGCACGCAGGGTGTCGAAGCCCGCGGCTTCGGCCTCCTTCATCACTTCGTACAGCCGGAGCAGGCCGTCGGTGGGCATGGTGGCGTGGTAGGCGTGGCCGCCGTTTTCAAAGGCCTGCATGATGGCGAGCCATTTTTTCAAATCGAGGGCGAAGCTGTCGGATTCGTTTTGCTGCGCACGCTCATAGGCGGCTTGATTCAGCATGACGAGTCCGGCGCAGGGACTGCCGCTCCAGCCTTTTTGCGGCGCGGAAATCAGGATGTCGATGCCGAGTTTTTCCATGTCGAGCCAGATGCAGCCCGATGCGATGCAGTCGATGGCAAGCAGGCTGCCGACGGCGTGGACGGCTTGGGCAAGGCGGGCGATATAGTCTTCGGGCAGCATGATGCCGGAGGCGGTTTCGACGTGCGGGGCGAAGACGATGTCGGGACGGAAGGCGGCGATTTGGGCGCACACTTCGTCTATCGGTGCGGGGGAGAAGGGGGCTTGGAAGGCGTCGTCCTGCCGCGCAGTGAGGACTTTTGTTTCGGCGGCGATGCCGCCCTGTTCGAGGATTTGCGTCCAGCGGTAGCTGAAAAAGCCGTTGCGCACAATCAGGCATTTTCTGCCGCGCGCAAACTGGCGGGCGACGGCTTCCATGCCTGCCGTTCCCGTGCCGGGGACAACGGCGGCGTATGGCGCGTTGTAGACTTTTTTCAGGGTGGCGGAGATATGGCGCAGGGCGTTTTGGAACTTCTGCGACATATGGTTGAGCGAGCGGTCGGTGTAGACGACGGAATATTCGAGCAGGCCGTCGGCATCGATGTCGGGGCGGGGGAGGGGGGGGATGTTTGCCATGTTTTTTCCTTTGTACGGTTGTTTGAATTTTGGCGGATGTGTGTCCGCGCGGCAGATGGTAGCACGGCGGGGGGCAGGCAGAAAGGCCGTCTGAAAAAGCCGCGCCGCCGCCTGCGGGTCAGGTTTTCTGCTGTTCAAGACCATCTCAAATGCGTAAAATGCCGCCCGAACCCGTTTGCCGTAAAACGGGTTTGGTTTGATTTTTAATTTTTAAGGAAAACACCATGAAAAAATTACTTGCCTTTGCCCTTGCAACCGGTCTGTCTGCCGCTGCTGTTGCCGGCAACCCCGGTTTTTACGTTCAGGGCGATGTCGGCTATGCCGGCGTCCATGCCAAAGACGAAGGCGGAAAATTCAAAGCCAAAGGCTTCAGCCCGCGCCTGTCCGCAGGCTACGACTTCGGCACCGCCCGCGTTGCCGTCGATTACACCCATTACAAAAACTATGAAGAAACATTTGCCGACCGCTGGGGCACAGACAGTTTCAAACTGAAAACCCGCAGCGTCGGCGTGTCGGGCATTTACGATTTCGACACCGGCACAGCGGTCAAACCCTATGTCGGCGCACGCATCGGCATCAACCGCGTTTCTTTGGAAGCCACCGAAACCGCTCCGGGATTCTATGAAAAAGAAACCTACAGCAAAACCAAAGTCGGCTTGGGCGCGATGGTCGGCGCAAGCTACGATATCAGCGACAACGTCGCCTTGGATGCGGGATACCGCTACAACCACTGGGGCAAATACGAAGGCATTAAAATCCACAGCAACGAATTCCACGGCGGCGTGCGCGTGAAGTTCTAAGCCGCGTTTGCAGCCTGTTTTTAAGAAAAGGCCGTCTGAATATTCAGACGGCCTTTTGGTTTGTTCGGCATGGATAAGGTGGGATGGGAGAAGATCGTGGAGGACAAAGTTTGAGGCCGTCTGAAAGATGATTTTGCACTTTCAGACGGCCTTTGGTTTTATCTGCCTTTCAGGGCAGCCAGGCATTGTTTGTCGCGCTTGTTGAAGGCGTCGGCGCCGCCGAGGAGGTCGAGCTGCTGCTGCGGTTTGAGGCTGCTGAAGGTTTTGAGCTGGTTGTGGTTGAGTTTGTCGAGCGGCTCCTGCCACATGCACAGGCAGTAGTCGGCGACAAGTTTGCCGTCGTTATCGGCCAGTCCCATGCTTTGCAGGTCGGCCTGCCATTTGGGGGCGTAGGGGACGTTTTGGATGCAGGATTCGATGATGTTCTGCTTGGCCTGCGGTTTGGACATGGCGCATCTCGACAGCAGCGCGGTAGCCAGAAACAGGGAAATAATCACCCACGCCCAGATGCGGATGGTGCGGATTTTGCCTTTGGCTTTGCGCTTGGCTTCTGCGCGTACTTCGGGGCTGTCGCCGGGTTCTGCGCCGCCGTTTTCAGACGGCCTGTTGTCCGTTTCAGTCATGCAGGCTCTCCATGCGGATCATGATGACTTTTTCGCCGACGGTGTCGAGCGCTTCGATGGCGGCGATGGCGGCTTTGATGTGTTTTTCGACGGTGCTGTGGGTGAGGATAACGATTTCGGCGGTGTGGCCGTCGAGCACGCCTTTTTGGATGAGTGCTTCGATGGAGACGTTTTGCGCGGCCAGCAGGTTGGCGATTTGGCCGAGCACGCCGGGTTTGTCTTCGGCTTGGACGCGCAGGTAGTAGCTGCTGGTGATTTCGTCCATCGGCAGCATGGTTTGCGCCTGAACCTGGGCGGGCTGGAAGGCGAGGTAGGGGACGCGGTGGCCGCTGTCGGCGGCGATGAGGCGGCTGATGTCGATGATGTCGGCGACAACGGCGCTGGCGGTGGGCAGCGCGCCCGCGCCCGCTCCGTAGAACAGGGTTTCGCCGACCATGTCGGCGTTGACGCGCACGGCGTTCATCACGCCGTTGACGTTGGCCAGCAGGCGGCTTTCGGGCAGCAGGGTGGGATGGACGCGCAACTCGATGCCTTTTTCGCTGCGGCGGGTGATGCCCAAGAGTTTGATGCGGTAGCCGAGTTCTTCGGCATATTTGATGTCGCGGCTGTCGAGTTTGGAGATGCCTTCGAGGTAGCAGGCGGCGAAGTTGACGGGCGTGCCGAAGGCGAGGGCGGACATGATGGTGATTTTGTGTCCGGCGTCGTGGCCTTCGATGTCGAAGGTGGGATCGGCTTCGGCATAGCCCAGCGCCTGCGCTTCTTTCAATACGTCGGCAAAGGCGCTGCCTTTTTCGCGCATTTCGCTGAGGATGAAGTTGCTGGTGCCGTTGATGATGCCGGCGATGCTGCGGATGCGGTTGGCGGCGAGGCCTTCGCGCAGGGCTTTGATGATGGGAATGCCGCCGGCGACTGCGGCTTCAAACTGCACCATGACGTTGTGTTTCTCCGCCAGCGCGAAGAGTTCGCTGCCGTGTTCGGCGAGGAGTTTTTTGTTGGCGGTGACGATGTGTTTGCCGTGGCGCACGGCTTCAAACACCAGCTCTTTGGCGATGCCGGTGCCGCCGAAGAGTTCCACGACAATATCGACTTCGGGATGGCGCACGACTTCAAACGGGTCGGCCGTTATCCGCGTTCCGTCCGGGCAAAGGGCGCGGGCTTTGGCTTCGTCGCGCGTAGACACCATAAAGATATTGACCCCGCGCCCGAGGCGGCGGGCGATTTCCGCCGCGTTGCCGCGCAGCACTTCCACCGTGCCGCTGCCCACTGTTCCCAAACCCAAAATGCCGATTCTGACCGGTTTCATCGCTGCTCCTTGTTAAGCGTTTTCCGAATGGTTAAACTGCCTGCGAAAAAGGCGCAATGCTACCCGAAAATCCTTTATACAGAAAGCGGAATATGCAGTTTCAAGAGCACAGTCAGACAGGCGGTTGGGAGGTGGAAACGGACGGGGAAGGCCGTCTGAAAATCAACGGCAGGGTATTCGAATCGGCCGTTTGTCTGGCAGGCGGAGCGTGCCGGCCTGCGGCGGAGCGCACGCCGCAGGATTTGTCGCCCGCTTCTTTTGAGGCGCTGCCGGCAGAGGGCGCCCGGCCGGAAGTGGTGATTGTCGGCACGGGGGCGAAGCAGCAGTTTCTCCATCCGCGCCTCAACGCCGCGTTGGCCGCGCACGGTATCGGCATCGAATATATGTCCACCGCAGCGGCCTGCCGCACGCTGATGATGCTGCAAAGCGAAGGACGCGAGGTATGGGCTTGGCTGTGGCCGTCTGAAAAGGCCGTCTGAAAAGGCCGTCTGCAAACGGGAGGGCTTCGATGAACGGCAAAATTATGGTGTTTTTATCGGGCGCGATATGCCTGCTTTCCTGCTCCGCCGCCGAACAGGAAGTACAATGGCAGGACATTTGGGATTTCCGCGTCGCGGCAAACGGCACAGAAGTCGAAATCGGCGGCCTGCTCGGCAACAGCGCGATGGGCGTGTCCGGCATCAAAACACGTTTCGACAGACAAAGCGGCGAACTGAACTTCCTGCTCCTGCAAAAGCCTGCCGGACGCCGCTATTCGGGCAGAATCTCGGAGAAAATCCCCGTGCCCTATCCGCCCGTGAAAATCACCTACGGCAAGGCGGCGCAAACCGTGTGGCAGAGGCCGTCTGAAAAAGCCGCCAAGCCGCTTTCAGACGGCCTCTAACCGTGCCATAATCGCCCGCCATCCAGTCCAACCGTCCCCGCCAAGTCCATGATTACCGAATTCAAACGCATCGGCATCGTCACCCGCCCGCAAACGCCGCAGATTGAAGAGTGTCTGCACGATTTGCTCGGCTTTCTTCTGGCGGAAAAAATCGAAGTGTTCGTCGATTGCGAAAGCGTCGAAGGCGGCGTGGTTCGGCCGGAAGATTTGGCACAATGCCGCATAACGGACAAGGACAACATCGGCCGCGAATGCAGCCTGATTATCGTGTTGGGCGGCGACGGCACTTTTCTCTCCGCCGCCCGCAAAGCCGCCCCTTTCCGCATCCCGCTGATCGGCGTCAACCAGGGACATTTGGGCTTTCTTACCCAAGTGCCGCGCGAAGAAATGTTGCAGCAGATCGGCGGTATGCTCACCGGCAAACACCTGCCCGAAGAGCGCATCCTGCTGGAAACCGACCTGATACGCGAAGGAGAATGCGTGCAGCAGTCGCTCGCGCTCAACGACGTGGTGATTTCGCGCGGCGGCGCGGGGCAGATGATCGAGTTTGAAACCTTTATCAACCGCGAGTTCGTCTACACCCAGCGTTCGGACGGCCTTATCGTCTCCACGCCTACCGGTTCGACCGCCTACGCGCTGGCGGCGGGCGGGCCTATTCTGCAGGCCAGCCTGCGCGCCTTCACCCTCGTGCCCATCTGCCCGCAGTCGATGACCAACCGCCCGATTGCCGTGTCCGACACCTGCGAAATCGACATCCTGATTACCAAAGCGGGCGACGCGCGCGCCCATTTCGACGGCCAGTCCTATACCGACATCCAAAGCGGCGACATCCTGCGCATCCGCCGCTACCGCCACAGCCTGCGTGTCCTCCATCCCGTCGGCTACAGCTACTACAAAACCCTGCGCCAGAAACTGCACTGGGGCGAACAGCTCGTACCGATTTCGCAGCACGACTGAACGCGGCCTTGAAATCCCCGCGCCGCGCCCCACCTTGCCACCCTGTCGCGATTGCGCGAAAATACAGGCGCACTCATATATTTAAAGAAGGAAAAAACCATGTCGGACGAATCCCCCATCATTTTCACCGAAAGCTGCTGCGTCAAAGTGGCCGATCTGATTGCCGAAGAAAACAACCCCGATTTGAAACTGCGCGTGTTCGTCAACGGCGGCGGCTGCTCCGGTTTCCAATACGGCTTTACTTTTGACGAAATCAAAAACGACGACGATTTCGAAATCGTCAAAAACGGCCTTACTTTCCTCGTCGACCCGATGAGCTACCAATACCTCGTCGGCGCGGAAATCGACTACACCGAAAGCCTGCACGGCTCGCAGTTCGTTATCCGCAATCCCAATGCCGAAACCACCTGCGGCTGCGGTTCGTCGTTCTCCGTCTGAGCCGCTGCATCAGAGCAAGCCCGACAAGTTTCGGGCTTTTCCTTATCTGCCCGAGGCCGTCTGAAAACGGGGAAAACGGAAGGTGCGGCAGGGTTTCAGACGGCCTCTTGCCCGCACGCGGCGCCGCCGATACCGTTCCGAAAATCACAAATTTACGCCTTTTACGGCGCAGAGCCGTCCGCGCAGAGCCGATGCGCTATAATCCGCCGCCACGCCGCTGCCCCGCCGGCGGCTTTTTATCCACAGCAGGAACACTCCATGAGCGCCCATCAACGACTGTTCGACGTTTACATCTCCTATCCGCCCGGCATCGACCACGCTCAGGTGGACAACAGCATCCGTCAGCACCTGTCCGCCGAAGAAGCGGACGAAGTCATTCTTGCTCTGGAAGAAAACCCGCAGGCGCTGATTGCCGAGCGCTGCACCAACGAAGAGCGCCTCAATGCGCAAAACTATTTCGGCTACCTCGGCCTCGACGTCATTATCCGCGTGTCGCTCGAACTGATGCACGACGAAGACGACGGCAGCCAAAACCGCGCCAGCCCCGTGCCGCAGTGTCCCGTGTGCTTCACCATCTTCGAAGACCCGGACACCGTCGAATGCCCCACCTGCCATCTGCATCCGAAAACCGCCACCGAAGCCTATATCTACCGCAAACGCATCGAATGGCAGGAGCGTTTGGCCTTCGAACACCGCAAGCAGCACGAGCTGGCCTACCGCATGTTGAAGGAAAAACAGGCGGAAGAGCGGCAAATACGCCGCCGGATACGCAGCGAGCTGGAAGCCGAGCTGTTGCAGGAGTTGGGCATACTCAACGGCTGGCAGTCGGCGCTGTACAACAAACGCGTGCTGGTCGGCACGGCAGTGGTGCTGGTGTTGGTGATCATCTTTGTGTCGGCGGGCTACCTGCTGGCAAAATCGCTGGTTTCCTGAACGGCATCAAACGAAAAAACGAAACCCCGTGCGATACGGGGTTTTGTCTTGTCAGGCCGTCTGAAAGCCGTTTTTAACTTCGTTGAAGTTTCGCTTTCAGACGGCCTGAGGGCTGTGCGGCCGCGCGGCAAAAGGATTTGAGGCCGTCTGAAACTGGGCTTTCAGACGGCCTGATCTTTGCAAAACGCCAACCTCGCCCGAACGGGCTTATTCCCGTCTGCGCGTGCATGGCGGCATTGGTTTTTCAGACGGCCTTTTCCTGCCCAAACTCAGAGCGCTACAAGCCTGCGGCCGCCAGTTCCGCTTCCAGCCTTGCCCTGTCCCAGCCGCAGGAAACGGCCAGTGTCAGCAGGGCAGTGGCCGTTTCCAAATTGCAGCGGCCGCCCGATACCGCGCCCGAGCGCCGCAGCGCCGCGCCCTGCGCGTACACCGCCGCCGCACGGCCGTGCGGCACCTGGCTGATGTTGAGCAGCAGGCCGCTGCGCTCCGTGTAGCCGCGCACGGCGTCGGCAAATTCCGCGTCGTCGGGCGCGTTGCCGTGGCCGTAGCTTTGCAGGATGGCGGCGCGGGCGGCGGTGCGGCGCAGGGTGTCGGCGGCTTGGCGCATGGCGAAACCGGGTATCAGCGTCAGGCAGGCGACTTCGGCCTGCGGGTCGATATTCAGGACTTCGAGGCCGTCTGAAAGGCCGTCTGAAAAACCGTTTGCCGCGGCGGCCGGGTTTTCAGACGGCCTTTCCAATATCAAGCGCCCGCGCTCTTCCGACCATGTGCCCAACACGCCGAAATGCGGGTTGGCAAAACCGTCGTCGCTTTCCGTGCTGCATTTGCTGCTGCCGATGGCGGGAAATAGCCTGCCGTTGAAGGCGATGCACACCTGCGGCAGACCGGTTTTGAGTGCGGCGGCGGCAGTGGCGAGGTTGCGTGGTGCGTCGCTACCCGCCGCGCCGAACGGCCGTTGCGCGCCGGTGAGGACGATGGGTTTGTCCAGTCCGCGCAGGGCGAGGGCAAGCAGCGCGGCGGTGTAGGCCAGCGTGTCCGTGCCGTGCAGCAGCAGAACGCCGTCGTAACGCGGGATGTTTTCCGCCAGTAGGGCGAGCCAGTCGCGCCAGTTTTGCAGGGACACGGCCGACGAATCGATCAGCGGCTCGCAGATGCGGCAGTCGAAGGAGAGGCCGTCTGAAAACGAGGGAAGGGCGTCGGCAAGCAGCGCGGCGTCGGGGCGCAGGCCGTCGGCGCCCGGGGTCATGCCGATGGTGCCGCCGGTGTAGAGGACGAAAATGTGTTTTTTCATGGGATTGGCCGTCTGAAAAAAAGCGGATTATAAACATAAGGCCGTCTGAAAGGCTTTCGGGCGTTCAGACGGCCTCGGAAGGCGCAGGCCGTCTGAAAGCGCTACAATCGCGGCCATGAACACAACCCCCGCCCTGCCGACAATCGACGGCATCCGCCCCAGCTATCTGCATCTGCCCTGCGACCGTCGTCTGGCCGACGCGCCGCTGCTCGATTACCTCTGCCGCCGTTTCCCCTATGTGCCGCGCGAAACCTGGCTGTCGCGGCTCGAAAAGGGCGGCATTTTCGATGGAAACGGCCGCTCGCTGCCGCCAGACACGCCCTTTGTTCCCGGCGCCACGCTCTATTACTACCGCGAAACCATCGCCGAAGACGAGCCGCGCATTCCGTTTCGCGAAGAAATCCTGCACGTCGACGAGCATCTGATTGTCGCCGACAAGCCGCACTTCCTACCCGTTGTGCCCGGCGGCCGCTTCCTGCGCGAAACCCTGCTCACCCGCCTGCGCCTGCGCCCCGAGCTGCACAACGGCCGACCCGAAGACATCACGCCGCTGCACCGCCTCGACAAGGATACGGCGGGCGTCGTCCTCTTCTGCCGCCGCCCTGAAAGCCGTCGCGCCTATCAGACCCTGTTTCAGGAGCGCCGCGTCGTCAAAACCTACGAAGCCCTCGCCGCCGAACGCAGCGGCTTGGACTTTCCCCTGCACATCCGTTCCCGCCTCGAACGCGGCGAGCCTTTCTTTCTCACGCGCGAAACCGCGGGCGAAGCCAACGCCCACACCGTTATCGAAGCTGCCGAAGCCGTTTCAGACGGCCTCTGCCGCTACCGTCTCAGCCCCGTCAGCGGCAAAAAACACCAGCTTCGCGTACACATGGCAAGCCTCGGCATCCCGATTCTGAACGACCCGCTCTATCCCGATCCGCTGCCCGCCGACAGCACCGACTACGCCAAGCCGCTGAAACTCCTCGCCCGCGCCATTGAGTTTGCCGACCCGTTCAGCGGACAGGTGCGGCGATTTGAAAGCAGGCGGACATTATAGAAACGGCTGCCGCGCGGCTTGTCTGTCTGCCGTTTGCCAAAAAGCCGCCCCGTTGGCCGGGGCGGCTTTTATGTGTTCGCTTGGTAGAAACTGCGCTTTCAGACGGCCAAACAAAACCGCCCGAAAAGGGCGGTTTGCATATCGGCAGCTTAGCGCTGAGCCGATTGTGCTGTTTTCGGCTGCAACAGATTGTCGGCGGTGAAAACGGAAGTGTCGGTATGGTGTTTGACAAAATACATGCCGCCGAAAACGGCCGCTGCGATCAAAAGGGTGCTGAATTTCATGGTGCGTCCTCCTTGTTATGGTATCCGGCCGCTCGGCCGCTGTGGGAAGTGCGGATAATAGCGGGCAGCTTCGCCTTTACGAAACTTGAAAGACAGGCGGCATATTTTTTACATAAACGGCTGATGGGAGAAGGCCGTCTGAAAGCTGTTCAGACGGCCTTCCGACGGAATACGGCCTACATCTGCACCGAGCCGTTGACCGTGATGCGGATTTCTTCGAGGCCGGGCGAGGGCGGGGCGGCGGTTTCGTTGTCGGCCGCCATCGGGGCGGCGTAGCCCGCTTTGGCCGACATCATCATCACGGGCGCGTCGCCCAATTCGCCCAGTTTGAGGGAGACGATTTTGTAGCCGGAAAAGCCCAGCGTCTGCGCGAGGGCGGCGGCGCGGTCTTTGAAGCGCAGCAGGGCGGCGCGGCTGGCTTCGTCGACGGCTGCATTGCGTTTTTGCGGCGACAGGGTGAAGTGGGTGTTTTGCACTTCGGCGTCTTTCTGCGATTGGGCGATGAGGCGGTTGAGGGCGGCGAAGTCTTGGCTTTTGACGGTATATTCGATGCTTTCCTGCCAGCCGGTCTGCACGCGTTTGTTGTCGGGATAGCTGTAAACGGGGTGGCTGATGCGGTTGGCTTCGCTCACTTCCAGGGCTTTGTCGGCGGCGGCGCGGCGGGAAAAGGCGTTCATTTTGGCGGCGAAGGCGCGGTGGGCGGCTTCGCGCTCGCGCGCTTCGGCGCGGACGGCGAACACGGCGGTCATGGTGTCGCGCGGCACGCTGACGGTGGCGCTTTCGGCAAATTCGACGACGTTGTAGTTCAGCGGTTCGGCCTGCGCGGCGGCGGCAAGGGCGCTGAGGAAGAAGGCGGTGAGGCGGGATTTTTTCATGGTGTTTTCTCTCGGATTGAGGGAACGGGTTGCCAAATGTGTTTTCAGACGGCCTTCCAATAAGCGGAGAGGCCGTCTGAAAAGGGGCGTTGCGAAAGCCGTTTGCGCTTTCAGACGGCCTCCGGTTATCCGAAGGCCGTCTGAAAAGGATTAGTCAAACTGCAACACGGCGGAGGTGTAGACGTTTTGCACGTCGTCGAGGTTTTCCAGCGCGTCGATGAGCTTCTGCATTTTGGCGGCGTCTTCGCCGGTGAGCACGGTTTCGTTCTGCGCGCGCATGGTGACGTCGCCGTCCTGCGAGGTGAAGCCCGCTTCTTCGAGTTTGGCTTTGATGCCTGCCCAGTCGGCGGGGGCGGTGATCACTTCGATGATGCCGTCTTCGTGGGCGACAACGTCTTCCGCGCCCGCTTCGAGGGCAGCCTCCATCAGCGCGTCTTCGTCGGCGTCGGTGTAGACCAGATAGCCCTGGTGGACAAAGTTGAAGGCGACGCAGCCGTCGGTGCCGAGGTTGCCGCCGTTTTTGTTGAAGGCGTGGCGCACGTCGGCGACGGTGCGGGTTTTGTTGTCGGTCATGCAGTCGACCATCAAGGCCGCGCCGCCGATGCCGTAGCCTTCGTAGCGCAGCTCGATGTAGTCGACGCCTTCGAGGTTGCCCGTGCCTTTGTCGATGGCGCGCTGCACGTTGTCTTTGGGCATATTGGCGTCCCAGGCTTTGTCCATTGCCAGACGCAGGCGCGGGTTGGACGCGGGATCGCCGCCGCCCAGGCGGGCGGCGACGGTGATTTCCTTAATCAGACGGGTGAAGATTTTGCCGCGCTGGGCGTCGGCGCGGGCTTTTTTGTGCTGGATGTTCGCCCACTTGCTGTGGCCTGCCATATTCTGTTTCCTTGTTTTTCAGACGGCCTGAGAACCTGTTTGTCAGGTTTTGAAACCGCCTTGTGGGTTTGCCGAAAAATGAGGGGCGCGATTTTAGCAATAAGCAGGCCGTCTGAAAACGCCGCTTTTCAGACGGCCTTTTGCTTGCAATTTTCTCCGCGCGGCCTAATATTGCCGCCCGACAGCCACGACTCTTTCCGATTATGGACAATCTCACCGACCATTTCCTCATCGCCACGCCCGCGCTGGAAGACTCGTTTTTCAGCGGCAGCGTCGTTTATCTGTGCCGCCACGACGAAGACGGCGCGCTCGGCGTCGTGATCAACAAACCCTCGCCGATACCGATGGAAGCCGTGTTTTCCGCTTCCGACACGCCCGTTCCCGAACGCTTTAAAAACCGTCCGATACTGGTGGGCGGGCCGGTGCAGATAAACCGCGGCTTCGTCGTCCACTGCCCCGCAGGCGAATGGAGCAGCAGCTTTTCCGTCGGCGGGGAAAACGCCGTCACCACCTCGCGCGACATCATCGACAAACTGGGCGACAGCGGCGCGGTGGAAAAGGCCATCGTCACCATCGGCTGCTCGAACTGGGAATCCGGCCAGCTGGAAAACGAGCTGGCGCAAAACGTGTGGATTGCCGTGCCCGCCGACGGCAGCATTCTGTTCGACCTGCCGCTCAACCTCCGCTACCGCGCCGCCCTCTCCAAACTCGGCATCGAGCCGGCTTCGCTGGTGAAAGGCGCCGGCCATGCCTGACGCCTTTCCCGCGCCGCAGGGCACCTGCCTGGCCTTCGATTTCGGCGAAAAACGCATCGGCGTGGCGCAGGGCAGCGCGGAAGTCGGCATCGCCCACCCGCTGTCCACCGTTTCCGCCGAAGCCAACGAAACCAAGTTTGCCGCCATCGCCGCCCTGATACGCGAATGGCAGCCTGATTATTTGGTGGTCGGCCTGCCCGTGCACAGCGACGGCACGGAACACGAACTCACGCGCCTCGCCCGCAAATTCGGCCGCCGCCTGCACGCCCGCTTCGCCCTGCCGGTTTACTGGGCAGACGAGCGCCTCACTTCGCTTTACGCCGAAAGCCTGCTGGCCGAAGCGCGGGTGTTCGGCAAAAAGCAGAAAACAATGCTCGACAGCGTGGCCGCGCAGGCGATTTTGCACGGCTTTTTCCACGGCGGTGCGGCGGAGTATTGGAACGGGGAGGAAACGCGGGAAGGCTGACACGCCGCGAATGCAGTCAGGCCGTCTGAAAAAGCTTTTTCAGACGGCCTGATTTTGTTTTCTTGCGTCCGCTCACATACCTGTATAGGCGTCAAACAGCTCTCTGGCGTGCAGATAGAAAAAGTGGGCGGCGATGGCGGCAAACCACAGTGCGCCGAGGCGGTTGTTGGCGAGAAACTCGCGAAAGCAGGTGTTGCGGTCGCGCGTGCGCACAGCGAGATACTGTTTCCATTGGAAGTGCAGAACAAAGGGAACGGCCAACCAAAACGGCCAGGACGCACCGATGGCAATGCCCGCTGCCGCCATCAGCACAGTAGACAGCAGGTGGCAGACAAGCATGGCTTCGGCGTCGTAGCGGCCGAAAGTGATGGCGGAAGTTTTGATGCCGATTTTTAAATCGTCTTCCTTGTCGGCCATCGCGTAGGCAGTGTCGTAGGCCAGCGTCCAGAACACATTGGCGGCAAACAGCAGCCAGGCGGCGGGGGGCACGGCGCCGGTGACGGCGGTGAAGGCCATCGGGATGCCGAAGGAAAAGGCGAGGCCGAGATAGAGCTGCGGAATGGGGAAGAAGCGTTTGGTAAACGGATAGCTGAGGGCGAGAAACAGTGCGGGCAGGCTCATCAGCCAGGTGGCGCGGTTGAGCGGCAAGAGGCACAGCGCGGCGGCCAGACACAGAGCGAGGGTCAGCAGCAGGGCTTCTTTTTTCGACACTTCGCCGCGTGCAAACGGGCGGTTTTTCGTGCGCTCCACCGCACCGTCGAAACCGCGGTCGGCAAAATCGTTGATAACGCAGCCGGCGCTGCGCATGAAAAACGTGCCAAGTACGAAGGCGGCCAGAATAAGGAGGTCGGGCAGGCCGCGCGCCGCCGTCCACAGTGCCCACAGTGTCGGCCACAGCAGCAGCATGGTGCCGATCGGCTTGTCGGTGCGCATCAGGCGGCGGTAGATGTCGGCTTTTTGCAACAGGATTTTCTTGTCCATCGGAGTGCTTCGCGTATTTGAGGCCGTCTGAAAAAGCCCTCGGGCAGTTTCAGACGGCCTGTGAAAGGGCGCGATTATGCCTGATGCGGCGGCAAATTCAAAACGGGCGGCGGCGGTTTGTCAATGCGAAAGAATGCCGTTTGTCGGCACAATATGCCGTCTGTCTTTACGCGATTTAATCTGCCGTTTGCTTTTTCCCGCCGTTTGCGCCGTTTATAATCGCGCCTCCCACATGGTTCGGTTCTGACTTATGAAACGCTCGGTTTTCTGCCCGCTGCTGCTGGCTGCCGTAGGACTCGGCTACATCGTTCTCTTTACCTGCGCCGTCAATTTCGCGATGGCGTATTTCTTCCGTTTCAAAATGCTGGCCGAACCAATGGCGGTGGTGATAACCGTGGCGCTGGCGGCCTCCTTCCTGTTTGCCTCCCCGCTGCTGCCCTACTGCCGCAGGCTTTACGACCGCTGCGGACAAAAATGCCGCCGCTATTTCGGCCAGCGGGTGCTTTAAAAGCGCTTTGGCGCAAAACAATTTGAAATACGGCGCATCAGGCCGTCTGAAAACTTCCGTCCGTACCGCGGCAGGCGTTTTCAGACGGCCTGATGCTTTTTGCCCGACAAAGGCCGCGTGAATCCGAAGCGGCGGCACGCGTTTACAAAAATCCGCAATATGTTTGCGTAAGGTCAAGAAAAAACGGGGAGGAAGGCTGTTTTTACGATTGATAAAAATTCTCGCCGTTCGCATAATCCCGCACTTTCCCAACCCGACGCAAATAGGAGACTACATGAAACTGCGTTTATCCGTATTGGCCGCCGTCTGCGCCGCAACCCTTCCCGCACTCGCCGCCGCCCATTCCGACTGGTCGTACACCGGCGACAGCAGCCCCGAACACTGGGGAGGCATCAAACAAGACTATGCCGCGTGCAGCAGCGGCAAAAACCAGTCGCCCGTCGATTTCGCCTCCGCACAGGCGGCCGCGGGCAACAGCGTGAAATTTGCCTATGCCCCGTCGGCCTACACCGTAGAAAACAACGGCCACACCATCCAGGCCACGCCCGAAGGGCAGCCGCAAACCATCAGCCTCGGCGGTAAAACATTCACGTTCAAGCAGTTTCATTTCCACACACCCAGCGAACACACCTTCCGCGGCAACGCCTATCCGATGGAAGTCCATTTCGTCCACCAGTCTGACACGGGCGAGCTGGCCGTACTCGGCGCAGTCTTCACCAAAGGACGCGAAAACTCCGCGCTGAAACCGCTGCTGGCGAAAAAACTGCAAAGCGGCGAAAAAACGGCGCTGAACGGCAAACTCGACGTGATGCCGCTCTTTCCGAAAGACCGCCGCCACTTCCGCCTGAACGGCTCGCTGACTACGCCGCCGTGCAGCGAGGGCGTGAACTGGGTCGTGTTCAAAACCCCCGTTACCGCTAGCGAAGCCCAGCTTGAGGCCATGCGCACCATGATCGGCCAGGAAAACAACCGCCCCGTGCAGCCGCTCAACGCCCGCATCGTTATCGAAGAATAAGCCGCTTGATGCCGTTTCCGCCCCCGCACGCCCTGCCGCCTGCGGGGGTTTTTGCCGCCCGTTCGGCGCGTAAAAACGTGGCGGCGGGTTAAATAAATGTCAAAACGAAAGGCCGTCTGAAAACAAAAACCGATTGCTGAACAAAGCATTATCCGCTTTACACAAATTAAACGCCGCGCGCGGCACTTGCCTGCACACAGGCAGCCTTTATACTGCCGCCTGTTGCAACCCACCGTAAGGACACCGCATGAAACGCACCACATGGCTCAAAACCGCCGCCGCCGCCCTCGCCTGCGCCGCAGGTTTCGCACAGGCAGGCGCCGTCGACGCCTTGCAAAAATTCAACAGCGACGCCGACGGCCTCAGCGGCACGTTCAGCCAAACCGTGAAAAGCAAAAAGAAAACGCAAACATCCGGCGGCACCTTCCAAATCCTCCGCCCCGGTCTCTTCAAATGGGAATACGCCAAACCCTACAAACAAATCATCGTTGGCGACGGCACGCACATCTGGCTTTACGACGCCGATTTGAAACAGGTCACCAAATCCGACCAGGCGCAGGCCATCGGCGACAGCCCCGCCGCCATCCTGTCCGACAAAACCGCGCTGGCCGCCAGCTACAGCCTGAAAGAAGACGGCTCGGCCGAAGGCATAGACTACGTTTTGGCCATGCCGAAGAAAAACAACGCCGGCTACCGCTTCATCCGCATCGGCTTCAAAGGCGACACCCTGGCGGCGATGGAGCTGCAAGACGGCTTCGGTAACCACACCGCCATCCGCTTCTCCGCCGTCGACACCCATCCCAAACTCTCGCGCGGCGCATTCAAGTTCACACCGCCCAAAGGCGTGGACGTGTTGAGCCAGTAAACCAGACAATCACAGGCTGTTCCGTTTTTTGGCGGGCAGCCTTTTTATCGGAGGCCGTCTGAAAATCTCAAACAGGTTTTCAGACGGCCTCAGACAGGGCAGGCCGTCTGAAAGCGTGGTTTGCTGTCTTTGCAGGTTTTAAGAATCCGCCCGACTGCCGCCATTCCCTCTTGGACGGAAGTTTTGGCGCATTTTGTTTGTCCGACCGTTTCCGCACGCCGAAAAGATTCCCGCCTGCGCGGGAATGACGGCGGCACTTGGTTTTCAGACGGCCTTAGAGGGTTTTGCAAAGATTTAGGTTTGTGTGTGCGGTTACAGATATAGTGAGCCAAAATAAAAAATATACGGCGTTGCTGCGCCTTGCCGTATTATAGTGAGTCAAAATAAAAAAGATACAAGGCAGCAAGCCGAAGACAGTACAGGTAGTACGGCAAGGCGCAGCAACGCCGTATATTTTTTATTTTGGCTCACTATACCCATACTGTCTGCGTCTTGCTGCCTTGTATCTTTTCTATTTTGGCTCACTATAAAAAGGCCGTCTGAAAACCTTTTCGGGGTTTTCAGACGGCCTTTTGTGAGAACGTGCAATCAGCGCAGTTCGGTGTGCAGGCGTGCGAGCCAGGCGGTGGCTTCCGAGCCTGTGTAGCGGCTGCCGTCTTTGTTGAGGATTTGCAGGCGCGCGCCGTTGGCGGCGGGTTCGACGAAGACGATCAGTTCGGGAAGCTGTTGGGCTTCGGGGGCTTTTTTGCCGAACAGGCGGCCGATGAGGCCGGGTTTTTTCGTGCTGACCGAGGCGCTTTCGTTTTGTGCGGGCTGCACGAGGAAGGCGTGTTTTTCGGTGTTTTGGCCGATAACGGTCAGGCCGATGCGGTCGAGGGCGAGGGCGGTGCGGCGCCAGTTTCGCTGGTAGTCGCCCGACAGGAGGAGGCTGCCGTTTTCGAGTTTGGCAAGACCGGCCGCGCTGCCGCTGTCGGCGGTTTGCTGGAGCTGGTTTTGGATTTGCTGCTCGTCGGCGCCGAGGTATTGCATGAAGCGGGCGAGGAAGGCGGCTTCGAGGTTGGGGTCGTTGGCGCGGGGCTGCCACATGGTGGTTTCTTTTTTGCGGTCGGCGTAGGTTTCGCTCATGCCTTTGTGGGCAAAGAAGATGTCGGTGGCGCCGTTGCGGCCTTTTTCGACGCGGATGATGAATTTGTCGCGTTCGCTGGTGGAGTAGATGCCGCCGAGGCCGATTTTTTCGAGGATGCTGCGCAGGCCGCCGCCGGCGAGTTTGGCGCGGTTTTCCGCCCAGTCGGTTTCCATTTGGCCGATGGAGGGTTCTTCGGAGGCGATGGTAAAGCCGCTTTCCTGCCAGAAGGCTTTGAGCAGCGGCCAGAGTTCGGCGGGCTGTTTGCCGGAGACGGTGAGCCAGCGCTGGCTGCCGTCGCGTTCCATTTTGACGCCTTTGACGCTGCCGAGAACAGTTTGTCCGGCGGCGTTTTGTTTGGCGGCGCTGCTGAGGTTGAAGTCGCTGGCGCGCACTGCTCCTGCTCCCGCGGGCAGTTGGTAGAGGTTGCCCTGGTTGGGGTTGGTCAGGTCGGGCGGGACTTCGAGGCTGACGATTTTGCGGTTTTCCGACTGGTAGTCGAGCTTGGGTTGTTCTTTTTTGCTGCCGGAGCAGGCCGAGAGGCCGATGAGGGCGATGGCGAGTGTGGCGGGTTTGATGGGATTCATACAGACTCCGTGTGGGATGAAATCAAATCAGTCCGGCGGTTTGCAGTGCGGCGCGCACTTTGTTTTGGCCGTCGGGCGTGAGGGGGATGATGGGCAGGCGGACGTGTTCGGTGCAGACGCCCAATTGCGCGGCCGCCCATTTGGGTGCGGCGGGGCTGGGTTCGCAGAACATGACGTCGTAAACGGGGATGAGTTGTCCGTTGAGGCGGCGTGCTTCTGCGATGTTGCCCGCGAGTGCGGCGCGGCACATGTCGGCGAAGAGTTTGGGGGCAACGTTGGCGGCGACTGTGATGACGCCGTGGCCTCCGCAGAGCAGGAAGGGCAGGGCGGTGGGGTCGTCGCCGGAGTAGACGGCGAAGCCTTCGGGGGCGCGGTTGATGAGGTCGATTTCGCGGGCAAGGGCGCCGCTGGCTTCTTTGACGCCGGTGATGTTGGGGATTTCGGCAAGGCGCAGGATGGTGTCGTTGTCCATGTTGACGACGGTGCGGCCGGGTACGTTGTAGATGATCATGGGGATGTCTACGGTTTCGGCGATGGTTTTGAAGTGGCGGTAGATGCCTTCCTGCGAGGGTTTGTTGTAGTAGGGGACGACGGAGAGTGTGGCGTCGGCGCCTGCTTTTTTGGCGGCTTGGGAGAGTTCGACGGCTTCGATGGTGTTGTTGGCGCCTGTGCCGGCGATGACGGGGATGCGTTTGGCACTATGCTTGACGGCTGTTTCGATGACGAGGGTTTGTTCGGGGATGGAGAGGGTGGCGGATTCGCCGGTGGTGCCGGCGATGACGAGGGCGTCGGTGCCGTTGGCGATGTGCCAGTCGATCAGTTTTTCGAGTTGGGGGAGATCGACGCTGCCGTCTTCGCGCATGGGGGTAACTAGTGCGACCAAGCTGCCTGTCAGCATAGTGAAAGCCTTTGTAGGTGGTTGGAAAAAACGCGCGGATTGTAGCGTAAGTACGGCGCGCTGTGCAAAAGGCCGTCTGAAACGGGGCGCGGTGTTGTGCGGGGCGGCGGCCTTGGGTTTGCGGTGTGTTTCGAGGCCGTCTGAAACGGGTATGGCGCTTGTTTTTCAGACGGCCTTTTGTCCTGTGTTTGCCGGTTTGAGGCCGTCTGAAAAAGAGGGATGTTGGGACGGGGTTTTGTGGTTTCAGACGGCCTTTGGCGGATTATTGTTCGGCTTCTTCGGCGAGAAAGCCGCGCAGTTTCTGCATGGCTTTGGCTTCGATTTGGCGGATGCGTTCGGCGGAGACGCCGTATTCGGCGGCAAGCTGGTGGAGGGTGAGGCCGCCGTCGTCTTGCAGCCAGCGGGTTTCGACGATGCGCCTGCTGCGGTCGTCGAGTTTGGCGAGGGCGTTTTGCAGGCCTTCGGTTTGCAGGGCGTAGTGGGCTTTTTGTTCGATTTGGCGGGTAGGCTCGGTGTCGTGGTCGGCCAGCCAGTCGATGGGGGCGAAGCTGTCTTCGTCGTCGCTGTTGTCGGCGAGGAGGGCGACGTCTTTGCCGGTCATGCGCTGTTCCATTTCCATGACTTCGGACAGTTTGACGCCGAGGTCGTCGGCGATGGCCTGGGCTTCTTTCGGTGACAGGGCGGACAGGGATTTGCGCATGGAGCGCAGGTTGAAGAAGAGTTTGCGCTGGGGTTTTGTGGTGGCGACGCGCACGAGCCGCCAGTTGCGCAGAATGAATTCGTGGATTTCGGCTTTGATCCAGTGGACGGCAAAGGAGAAGAGGCGGGCGCCGCGGTCGGGTTCGTAGCGTTTGACGGCTTTCATCAGGCCGATGTTGCCTTCTTGGATGAGGTCGGCCTGGTTGAGGCCGTAGCCGTCGTAGCCGCGGGCGATGGAGACGACGACGCGCAGGTGGGACAGGATGAGCTGTTTGGCGGCTTCGACGTCGCCGCTTATTTTGCGTTCGGCGAGGTTGTGTTCTTCTTCGGGGGTGAGCATGGGGATGCTGTTGACGGTGTGGATGTATTGTTCCAAGCTGCCGTGTCCGCTGGGGACGGGGAGGGTGGTGGTTTGACCTGTGGCCATTGGTGTTTCCTCAAATCGGATGGTGTTTCTGCCGGGACGGCTGCCCCGAAAGACGCGTAGTTTACGCTATTTTTATGCTAAAAAACGCATGGCGGCGGTTAAGACGCTTTTTATTTCTTTTATCAGGCGGTTTCGGGGTGGCGTTTCAGGCGGCCTTTGCGGTTTCAGACGGCCTGCGGGTTGCGGCCGTCTGAAAATAGGAAACGGCAGTCCTGCGGGACTGCCGTTTTGCCGTTGGATTGGCGGCCGTTTAGAAGAGGTCGTCCAAGTCGGTGTTGTTGACGGGTCTGCGGTTGCTCGGTTTGATTTCCTGTTCGTCTTGGTTGACGTTGGTCGGCCTGAGTTCGCGTTCGGTTGCCGCGCCGCTGTCGGTGTCGGGATCGGCGGGTTTGCCGATGGTGCCGTCCGAATCGGATCGGCTGCTGCTGTTGTCGATGCGCAGCAAGGGGTCGGTGGTTTGGCGCTCTTTATAGAAGTATTCGCCGCCACGCAACACCATGCCGCCCGGCACTTTCATGCCTGTGCTTGGTTTGCCTTTGAGGGCGTGGCGCATGTATTCGACCCACACGGGCAGGGCGATGGTGCCGCCGTAGCCCGCGCGTCCCATGCTGCGCGGTTTGTCGAAACCGATGTAGACGGCGGTGACGATGTCGGGGTTGAAGCCGACGAACCAGGCGTCTTTGTTGTCGTTGGTGGTGCCGGTTTTGCCGGCGATGTCGGAGCGGCCGAGGGCGAGCGCGCCGCGTGCCGTGCCGTATTTGACGACGTCCTGCATCATTTTGTACATGATGTAGGCGTTGCGCGGGTCGATGACCTGCGGTGCGTTTTCTCCGGCGACGAGGGGCTGCATCTGCGCTTTCAGATGGTCTTGCGAGTCGTAGATTTTGTCGATGACGTAGGCGGACACTTTGTAGCCGCCGTTGGCAAATACGGCGTAGCCTTCGGCCATTTGCAGAGGTGTGCTCGATCCTGCGCCCAGTGCCATGGAGAGGTTGGCCGGGTGGTTTTTGGGTTTGAAGCCGAATTTTTGGATGTACTGCTGGGTGTAGTTGACGCCGGTAGCCATCAGGATGCGGATGGAGACCATGTTTTTCGAGCGGGTCAGCGCGTGGCGCAGGGTGATGGGGCCGTCGTAACGGCCGTCTGAATTTTTCGGTGTCCACGGGCGTCCGCCGCGTCCCGCGCCGGGGATGGAGATGGGTTCGTCGTTAATCAGGGTGGCGGCGGTCATGCCTTTGGCCAGCCCTGCGGAATAGATGAAGGGTTTGAATGATGAGCCGGGTTGGCGCATGGCCTGGGTGGCGCGGTTGAAGTTTTTGCTGTGGAAGTTGTAGCCGCCGACCAGTGCGCGCACGGCACCGGTGCGGGCGTCTAGTGCGACGAGTGCGCCTTGCAGCGCCGGTTCTTGGGCGATGCGCCAGCCGCTGCCTTTGACTTTTTGTACGCGGATGACCGCTCCCGGGCGGATTTGCGCTTCTTCAAGTTTGGCGTTGAGAACGGCATTACGCGCTCCGCCCATTTGCGCGGGTGTCAGCTGGATGCGTTCGCCGGTGGTGATTTGGGCGGTGATGCCTTTGCTTTTTGATGCGGTGATGACGACGGCAGGTTCCAATCCGTCTACCGCATGCATGGTGGACAGGTATTTGCCGACGATTTCTTCGGTGTCTTCGTCGGTGTCTTTGCTTAATTCCAAATAGCCTTCCGCACCGCGGTAGGCGCTGCCGCGGTCGAATCCTCGCAGGGTTTTGCGCAGGGCGTTGGTGGCGACGCGCTGGCTGTCGGTATCGACGGTGGTGTAGACCTTGAAGCCTTGCGTGTAGGCGTCTTCACCGTATTTTTCATACAGTTCCTGACGCGCCATTTCTGCAACATATAAGGAGGTCTGGTCGATGTCTTGCACATGGTGTTCGTAATGGAGCTCTTCGTTGAATGCGGCGTTTTTTTGCTCGGGTGTAATCATGCCCAGTTCGACCATGTTGTTCAGAATATATTCCTGACGCTGTTTGGCACGTTTGGGGTTGACCAAAGGATTGGCAGCCGAAGGGAATTTGGGCAGGCCGGCCAGCATGGAGGCTTCCGCCAAAGTCAGCTCCTGAACTGGTTTGTTGAAATAGACTTGCGAAGCGGCTGCAAAACCGTAGGCACGCTGCCCGAGATAGATTTGGTTGAAGTACAGCTCCAAAATCTGGTCTTTGGTTAAGGATTGTTCGATTTTGTAGGCCAGCAGGGCTTCGTTGAATTTCCGTGTCAGCGTTCTTTCGTTGGTGAGGTAGAAATTGCGCGCTACCTGCTGGGTAATCGTGCTGGCGCCGGACTGTACGCCGCCTGAAGTGAGGTTGCCGATGATGGCGCGTCCGACACCGATGACATCTACGCCCCAGTGGTCGTAGAAGCGTTTGTCTTCCGCTGCAATAACCGCGTTTTTCAATACCTGGGGGAAGTCTTTGATTTCGGTAAAGGCGCGCCGTTCCTCACCATAGGAACCGATAAGTTTGCCGTCTGAAGAGTAAATCATCAAAGGCATTCTCGGTTGGTAGTTTTGCACGGCATCTAATGAGGGAAGTTTTGGATAGGTTGTCAGAACGGCGATGGCCAACAGTCCGACTGCAAACAGAGCCAGCCCGATGAACAGGCCGATTAGGGTAGTGAAAATTTTTTTAATCATGACTAAGTAATATTTACCCCAAAGGGTATTAAATAAAGTAAAATGGTCTTAACGTTTAAACAGGACGGTAATTTTGTTGCCGCTCCTTCTTATCAACCGCTTACGGAAGCCGATATTGTAACCAATATTATTTGGCAGGGAAATGAGTTATGCGTTTAACAAAAAATCAAAAAAATACAAAAGGTAAAGCTTCTTCCAGCTTTTCCTCGCGTGCGTCGGTGGGGATTGATATTGCCCAGGATGCTGTAAAAATCGTTCAGTTGTCCGGGCGTAATTTGAATCAGGTTCAGTTGGATAATTACTCTATCGTCCGGCTGCCGAAGAATATCATCAAGGGTGCAATCGTTCAGGATTACGACCAACTTGTAGCGTACTTGCAACATGCATATACGCAGCTGGGAGGTAACAGCCGTAATATCATCGGAGCTATTCCTCAGTCGCTGGCTAATATAGAGACCGTTACTTATAACGAAAAAGATGCCGATATGGATTTGGCGGATTTTGTTGAGTTTGAAGTTTCCCAGCAGATGCCCTTGGACGAGGTCAATTATGATTATCGGGTTGTTCATGAGGGCTCGGGTGCTGTAGGCAAGAAAGTATTGGTGGTTGCGGCGCGAAAAGAAGATTTGGAGCCCAGGCTTGAGGTGTTTGATAGTGCCGGTTTGAGTTTGCAATCGTTAGATATTGATGTGCTTGCTCAGGCTAATGCTTTTAATTATTGGATGGATAAGCAAAATCCTGAGTTTTTGTCTGATAAGGTCATGGTTGTTCATATTTCAGAAAATGAAATGTCTTCCTTGGTGTTGCAAAACGGTCAAATCCTGTATCGGCAAGAATCCTCTTTGGGCGGTGAGCAGCTTTGTCAGTTAATCCAGCGGACTTATCAGGTGAGCGATGAGCAGGCTAAAGTTATGCGTAAGAGTGAAAATAAGCCTGCTGATTATCAGATTCAGGTGGCTGATCGTTTCAATGCTCAAATTGCTCAGGAAGTCCAACGTGTTTTGCAGTTTTACTACACCACTCAGTCGGGTGAGCAGTTTGCCAACGTAAGGAATATATTCCTTACCGGATCAGCTTCTACGCAGGCTAATTTGGCAGAAACAATTTTTTCTCAAACAAATACATCGGCTGAATGTGTCGATCTGACAACTTCTGTTTCAATTGGGATGAGGGCGGATGCTTCTGAAATGCAGCAAGTTGGTTCGGAATTGGCAATAGCATTTGGTTTGGCATTAAGGGGATTGTAATTATGGCAGATTTAATTAAAATTAATTTGCTTCCCTATAGGGAAGAATTAAGCCAAAAGGAAAAGCAGAAGTTTAAAGTCATGATGATGACTGCCGGCTTAATCGGGATTGGTTTGGCAGGATTGGCTTTTGTAGGTCTAAATCAGGCTATTTCTTCGCAAGAAGCTAGAAACACATTCTTGGAGCAGGAAATACAAAAAACTGATGAAGCTATTAAAGAAATAGCAAGTCTTGAGGCTGAGAAAGCAGATTTCTTAGCTAAGAAGCAGAAGGTTGAAGAGCTCCAGAATAAAAGATTTGAGGGTGCTCGCATTATAGATACGTTGAATCAACTACTTCCAGAGGGAGCCTATGTTCTTTCTATAGCTTCTCAAGACGGTGATTCTTATGACATTACTGGTAAAGCATCCAGTGATAACCGTATTGCTATGTTTATGAGGGCATTGCCGACAACAGGGATATTCAATCAACCCGAACTTCTTGGAATTGAGAAGACGGATAATGGTCAGAAATTTGTTGTTAAAACAGTTTTGAATCCGTCTGCTGCGCCATTAGGTGATTCGGCAAAGCAATCTGAAAATGAACAGGCAGCATCTTCTGCTTCAGATGTAAGTCAAAATAGTGCAAGTGCTACGGAGAAGTAAATGGCTAAGAACAACCAAAAAATCGATTTGCAAAATTTACATGAGTTGAATTTTGTATTCAAGATTTGCATCGCTGCTGCTTTGGTTGCGGTGATACTCGTGATTGGATATTTTGTAGTTTTCCAAGACCAGTTGGCTGAACTAGATTCGGCTAAAGCAAAAGAAGAGGAGTTGAAACAATCGTATCAGGAAAAAAGTGTAAAAGCGGCAAATTTAGAGAATTTAAAATCGGAATTGGCTGCGTTGCACACGTCTTTTAACCAGTTATTGCAACAATTGCCCACGGATAAAGAAATACCTAATTTGATTCAAGAATTGAATCAGGCGGCTTCAACAAATAATTTGCAGCTTGGTGCGCTTTCTCCACTTGATCCTGTAAATGATGGTGCTATTCAAAGATTACCCTATAAACTTTTAATAAGCGGCCAATATGATCAAATTTCGAAATTTGCTAGAGATGTTGGCGGGTTGTCCCGAATTATTACACTGAGTCAGCTGAATATGACGAAAGACGACAAAACGGGACAAATTACTCTTAATGCCATTGCAAATACTTATAAGGCACGTCCTGCGGCAGAACTGGCAGCAGAACAGGCTCAGGCAGCTTCTGATGCTTCGGCAGGTAACTAAATGGGATTATAGATAATGAAGAAAATAATTTTGCTATCCGCTCTTTTGTGTTTATCTGCATGTGATGATGAACCCGAGGATCTTCGTGTTTGGGTTGACACTACTAAAAAGGAAGCACAAAAAAATGTGAAGCCGGTGGAAATTCCGACAGGTGTTCCCGCATTAACTTATACTCCCGCTATTCAGCCTGTTTTGGACGCGTTTAATAGCAAACGATTGAATACCAATCAAAAGGGTGTAAATGCTCCGGATTTAAACCGGCCTAAGGAAGTATTGGAGGCGTTTAATCTGGACAGTATTAAATATGTAGGCTCTTTTAAGAAAGCCGGAACTACTTCTGCTTTTGTAGAGGTTGAAGGGCATGTTTATACAGTTGTTCAAGGTAATTATATTGGCCAGAATTATGGTAAGGTAACCAAGATTCAGGATGATGCAATCCTGATTACCGAATTGGTTGAAGACGCAAACGGCAGTTGGACCTTCCGTCCTGCAGAGTTAGTTTTAAGTAGTTCTGAAAAAACAGGAAATTAAATTTTAAGGGGTATTGGTAATGAATAAAGTTAAAACCATCAACAGTATATTTGCAATATTGGGATTGTCATTTATCGGTCATTCGGTGTATGCGGGAAACATAACCAACATCAATGTTTCCTCTATGCCGAATAATCAAAAAATTATTAAAATTAAATTTGATAAGGATGCGGTTTTACCCGTTGCGTCCCCAAGTGTTTCGCCTACACAGTTTGTTCTTAATTTTCCTACTACAGGTGTTGGCTTGTCTCAACCTGTTTTGGAATATGAAGATTCCCTATTAAATCGGGTGATGGCTGCTCAGCAGGCGGACGGACAGGCTAAAGTTGTTGTCGGTTTGAACAAAAACGGACGTTATACAACTGAAGTGAAAGGTAATGAAGTTTGGATTCGGATTAACGAATCTGTAGGTGTTCAAGCAAATGTCAAAGCCGGCCAGCAACAGGTTGCAAACTCCGCTTCGACTGTTGATTTTAGAAAATCCGGTAAATCCGAAGGTATTGTCGATATTTCTGTTCCCGGTTTTCAGGGGCAGCCTGACATTAAGCAAAACAGCAGCAGCATTACAATTACTTTAAAAAACCATCCTTTGCCGACTCAAGCCCAACGCAATTTGGATGTAAGCGATTTTGGTACGCCCGTCCGTAATGTGGTCATGAAAAGAATTGGTAATGACACGCAGGTTGTCATTAAAAACCAAGGAAATTGGTCGTATAACCACAAGGCGGCCGGAGGACGAATTTCAGTAGAAATTTCTCCTAAAACTTCTGTTGAAGTAAACGGTTTGCAATCCAATAAGTCGAAATCTTTTAGAGGCAATCGGGTTTCCTTCGATTTCCAAGATGTAGATGTGCGTACCATCTTGCAGATTTTGGCGAAAGAGTCAGGCATGAATATCGTTGCCAGCGATAGTGTCACCGGTAAGATGACTCTTACTTTGAAAGATGTGCCTTGGGATCAAGCTCTTGATTTGGTGATGCAGGCTCGCGGTTTGGATATGCGTCGTTCGGGCAATATCATCAATGTTGCACCAAGATCTGAGCTGTTGGCTAGAGATAAGGAAATACTGACTCAGCAGCGCGAAATTGATGAATTGGGTCCGCTGTATTCTCGTACATTCCAATTGAAATACAAAAATGTGGAAGAGTTCCGCAAGATTTTGAAATTGGATGACAGTAGCAGTTCTTCCGACAATAGTAAGACTATTTTGAGCAATAGAGGTAGCGCGTTAATTGATCCTGCTACCAATACTTTGATTATCACGGATAATTCTTCTGTTTTGCAAAAATTTGAGAAATTGATTGCAGAATTGGACGTGCCTGCACGTCAAGTAATGGTAGAAGCTAGGATTGTTGAGGCTTCCGACGGTTTTTCCCGTGAACTGGGTGTGAAATTCGGTTATGCCGGCTCTAACGGAAAAAACAGCTGGGGCAGCAACTGGGCAAATGCACAAGCTAATAACAATACTTACGGTAACGCGCTTCAGAACAATACCAATAGAACTTGGACGCTGGATCCGAATGTGAATTTACCGACAAGTGCTGCGACATCCAGCCTGGCTTTGGTGCATGCCCTTTCTTCAGGCGCGTTGGCATTAGAGCTGTCCGCACAGCAAGCCCAACAAAAGGCTAAAATTATTTCTTCGCCGCGGGTGTTAACCCAAGACCGCAAAGAGGCCGTTATTGAGTCCGGTACGGAAGTTCCTTATCAGGAAGCTTCTTCCAGTGGCGCAACTTCAACCTCCTTCAAAAAAGCAGTTTTGGGAATGACGGTTACTCCGCAGATTACACCTGACGGTCAGATTATTATGGACATTAAGGTAAACAAAGACTCTGTTAACCGTAACTGTGGTGCTTCCGAGCCCTGTATCGATACCAAGCGCTTGGATACCAGAGCCATGGTGGAAGACGGCGGCACTCTGATTTTGGGTGGCATTTATGAAGAAGAAAACTCTGAAGGTGTCAGCAAAGTTCCGTTGTTGGGTGATGTGCCTGTGTTGGGTAACCTGTTCAAACACCGCTCCCGCAACAACAGCAAAAAAGAGCTGCTGATCTTTATCACTCCGCGCATTGTCGATAATCTCGGCAGTACGCTGCGTTACTGATAGCTTGGTTTAAAAATGGTCTAAGGTTGGTTTATTCAGCCTTAGACCATTAATTTGCCTGTTTTAAAATCAGTTTTGTAAAATTCAATACGATTTGAATTTGATGTGTGTATAGAGGAAATTATGAAAAACTACCAAGCGCCCGACGAGCAGGGCTTTTTCGGCAAACACGGCGGGCTGTATGTGGCCGAAACCCTGATTCCCGCCCTGAAAGAGCTGGCCGAAGCTTATGAAGAAGCGAAAAACGACCCCGCGTTTTGGGAAGAATTCCGCCGCGACTTGAAACACTACGTTGGCCGCCCCAGCCCCGTTTACCATGCCGAACGCCTGTCGGCGCATTTGGGCGGCGCGCAGATTTGGTTGAAACGCGAAGATTTGAACCACACCGGCGCGCACAAAGTGAACAACACCATCGGCCAGGCGCTGCTGGCCAAGCGCATGGGCAAAAAGCGCGTGATTGCCGAAACCGGCGCGGGCCAGCACGGCGTGGCATCGGCCACCGTGGCCGCGCGTTTCGGCATGACTTGCGACGTATACATGGGCGCAGACGACATCCAACGCCAAATGCCCAACGTGTTCCGCATGAAGCTTTTGGGTGCGAACGTCATCGGCGTGGAAAGCGGCAGCCGCACGCTTAAAGACGCGATGAACGAAGCGATGCGCGAATGGGTCGCCCGCGTGGACGATACGTTTTACATCATCGGTACGGCCGCCGGCCCTGCGCCGTATCCCGAAATGGTGCGCGATTTCCAATGCGTAATCGGCAACGAGGCCAAAGAGCAGATGCTCGAAGCCGTCGGCCGCCAGCCTGATGTGGCCGTGGCCTGCGTGGGCGGCGGCTCCAACGCTATCGGCCTGTTTTACCCGTATATCGGCGAAGAGGGCGTGCGCCTTGTAGGCGTGGAAGCAGGCGGTTTGGGCGTGGAAACGAAAGACCACGCCGCGCCGATTACCAGCAAAGCCCCCATCGGCGTGTTGCACGGTTTCCGCAGCTATCTGATGCAGGACGAACACGGCCAGGTACTCGGTACGCACTCGGTATCCGCCGGTTTGGACTACCCCGGCATCGGCCCCGAACACAGCCACCTCGCCGACATCGGCCGCGTCGAATACACCGCCGCCAACGACGATGCCGCGCTGGAGGCCTTCGATTTGCTCTGCCGTTTTGAGGGCATCATTCCCGCGCTCGAATCCAGCCACGCGCTGGCTTGGGCGGTGGCCAACGCGCCGAAAATGGGTAAAGACCAAGTGATACTGGTGAACCTCTCTGGTCGCGGCGACAAAGACATCAACACCGTTGCCAAACTCAAAGGCATCGAACTTTGATTTTTCAGACGGCCTCCTCCGACGGAGGCCGTCTGAAAACCTCTTTATCGGAAGACAAAACAGACCATGACTGAAATATTGTTGTACACCTTCATCTATATGGCGTTTGCCGTCGGCGCGGTATTGATTTCGCAAAAACTAGGGCTGGGATCGGTATTGGGGTATCTGATGGCCGGCATCCTCATCGGCCCGGTATTGGGCTTCGTCGGCAAAGAAGCCGAATCCATCCAGCACGTTGCCGAGTTCGGCGTTGTCATGATGCTGTTTCTCGTCGGTTTGGAACTCGCGCCGCAGATGCTTTGGCGGCTGCGGCACAAGCTTTTGGGATTGGGCGGCCTGCAAGTCGGGCTGACGCTGGCCGCAGTGGCCGCCATCGCGGTTGCGCTCGGGCAGACCTGGCAGGTAGGCATCGCCATCGGCTGTATACTGGCTTTGTCGTCCACCGCCATCGTCCTGCAAACCTTCAACGAAAAAAAACTGCTGCCGACAGCGGGCGGGCAGGCCGGTTTTGCCGTCCTTTTATTCCAAGACGTAGCGGCCATTCCCATGCTGGCGCTGCTGCCCCTGCTGGGTGTTGCAGTCGTCAAGGGCGGCGACGGACACGAACAGGCCAACATCATGGCCGGACAACCCGGCTGGGTAACGGCGCTGGTCAGCGTGGCCGCCATCGCCGTCATCGTTATCGGCATGCGCTACCTCGTGCCTGCTACCTTCCGCTTCATCAGCAAAACCCGCCTGCGGGAAATGTTCACCCTGTTCACCCTGGCCGTCGTCGTCGGCATCGCCACCCTGATGTCCCTGATCGGCCTCTCGCCCGCCTTGGGCGCATTCATCGCCGGCGTCGCCCTCGCCAACAGCTCCTACCGCCACGAAATGGAAAGCCATCTCGAACCCTTCAAAGGGCTGCTGCTCGGTCTGTTTTTCATCACCGTCGGCGCAGGCATGAACTTCGGCCTGCTGGGGCGCGAATTTTTACTGGTACTCGGCCTGACCGCAGGCACCATGCTGCTTAAAGCCGCGGTGCTGTTTATCTTGGGCAAACTCTTCCGCCTGCCTGCCGCCGCAGGCAAACTGTTCGCCATCAGCCTCGCGCAGGCGGGAGAATTCGGCTTCGTGCTGCTCTCCATCTCTCAACAAAGCAGAGTGCTGCCGCAGGCTCTGGCCGACCGCATCTCTCTGGTGGTTGCCCTATCCATGCTGCTCACCCCGCTGCTCTTTATCTTCTACGACAAAGTCATCGCCCCGCGCGCGATAGCGGCGGAAAACGAAAGCCGTCCGAACGACGAAGTGCACGAAGAAAACCCCATCATCCTGCTCGGACACGGCCGCTTCGGCCAACAGATCAACAGCATGCTCACCAGCTGCGGCTTCCACACCACCGTGATCGACCATCACGCCGAAACCGTTGAAGGCCTCACCAAATACGGCAGCAAAACCTACTACGGTGATGCCACCAGCCCCGAGCTGCTCAACTCCATCGGACTGGGCAAGGCCAAGCTGCTCATTATTGCCATCGGCGACGACCAGCAATCGACCGAAGTCGTCGAATTTGTCCGCCGCCACTACCCCGACCTCACCATCATCGCCCGCGCCCACGGCCGCCAGCATGCCTACAACCTGCACCACGCCGGCGCCGACTTCATCGTGCGCGAAACCTTCGACGCCGCCATCCGCAGCGGCCGCATCGCCCTCGAAAGCCTCGGCGTATCGCAGGAGCGGGCAAAAGAACTGAGCGACTTCTACGCCGCCCGCGACCGCTACCACCTGTTCACCCTGTCCGAACTGTACGACCCCGAAGTCCCGCCGTTCGCCAACGAACCCTTGCTGGAAAAATCGAGAAAGCTTGACGCGGAAACCGCCGGCATGATGCAGATACTGCTCAGCGGCGGCGAAGTCGAATGGCAGCGCGAAGCTGCCGACTGGGCGCACACCAAGAAAAACTGAACACCCCACGGATTGTGTCATAAAGGCTACGGCCGTCTGAATCTGAAAGAGGCCGTCTGAAAGCAACTTTAAAGGCTTTCAGACGGCCTCTTTCTAATAAGGCAAACCGTTTGCGGATAATGCGAGGTCTGTTGAACGGATACTCGTATCCTGACATTTTCAGGCCGTTCCCGCGTAGGCAGGAACGGCCTCGGCTCGGTCTTAAATCCAAAAGGCCGTCTGAAAGCTCTTGCATCTGCTTTCAGACGGCCTCCGCATTCGGCCGTTTTATCCCGCAACTTCTAAAAAAAGCGCTCGAAGCGGATGCCCGCTTCGTTTTTACGGTAGCCCGCCAGCCAGCCGGCATTGTCGTGCACGCGCGTGTGCTTGAAATGGAAAACGGGTGAGAAGCCCGCCGTTTTCAGGCGCGGGATTTTCAGGGTGGCGGAATATGCCTGCTCCCGATCGCTGCGGCGCACCTGTATCCAGGCGTTGAAACCGTCGTGGCGGCGGAAACGCAGCGAGGCCTGGAGGCGCAGCAGGGCGGTGTCTATTGCGCACCCGCTTGGAAACCGTGCAGCAGATAAGACGAGGCGCGCTGCTGCGTTTTGCGTTTTTGCACATTGGCGCTGCCGTAAAACAGCCAGTTGTGCGACGGGGCGTGCAGCAGGGAGGCGTGGAAGGCCGAGAGGCAGCCGTTGTTGCTGCGGTAGTCGTCGGCGTAGCGCATTTCGCGGTGTTCCGCTTCCCAATTGAACGCCGTGGTGTCGGAAAAATCGTGCTGCCATTCGCCGCGCAACCCCGCGCTGCGGTAGAGCAGGCGGCTGTCCGCGCGCGCCCATTCGGCCGCGGGGGCGAGCGACCAGGTGTTTTGGGCCGACGAAAAACGGTAGCCCGCCGATACGGCCAGCGTGTCTTCGCTGTTGTCGGGAAAATCCTGATAACGCGTGCCGTAGAGCGCGGCGCGGGCAAACAGGCCGTGATGGCCGGAGAGGGGGCGGTGTTTTTCCGCCGATGCTTCGTAGGTGTAGCCGTGCGCCCGTTCGGGTGGGGGCGTTTTGGCGCAGGTGAAACCGTAGGGGTCGAAGCAGTAAAGGCGGCCGGTGGTTTCGCCGATATTGCTGTTGTAAACCGCGCCGACGGCCAGCGAGCCGTGCCATTTGCCGCGCATTTGTGCGGCGCGGCGGTAGGCGTCGGCGTTGCGGTTCACCGCTTCGGGCAGCTCCTCCCGCTGCAGGAGGGCAAACTGTGCCTGCGCTTCTTTGGTTTGCCGGTTGTCGAACAGCGTGCGCGCGTAGTCCAGCCGCGCCCGCGTGAAATCGGGGCGGCGTTCGAGCAGCGCTTTGTAAGCCGCCAGCGCCTGAGCGTAATCCCCGTTCAGACGGCTGATGCTGGCCTCGGCGAAGTCCGCCAGATCGGCGTCGTAACCGGGCAGCGCACGGTATTGCGCCAGAAGGCGCGCGGTTTCCCGCGCGTCGCCGCGGTTGACCGCACCCAAAATACCCAGCGGCAGGTTTTGCGCCGTATTGTCTGCCGTTTGAGCGGACGCGGTTTCGCCGCCTTCCTCCAGCGTCTTTTCCTCCTGCTGGCGCAGCGCTTCGCGGTTTTCAAAACGCAGGCGCCTCAGTTGGGCATCGTTGTCTTCATCGGCTGCGGCTGCGGGCAGACAGCACAACAGGAGCAGTAGGGCGGTATAAGGCTTGTACATAGGACTTTCCGACCCGGTGTCTGAGATACGGCTGGGTTTCAGACGGCCTTTGGGGTCGGGAGGCCGTCTGAAAGCAGGCGGAGATTCTGCGGAAACTGCCCGCCCTCTGCGGGAAGAAGCCGAAAAGGGCGGACAGTTTCAGAGTGCTGCGGTTTTAGGGTTGTTTCGTGCCGCCGAAGGCGGTATCCAAATCGCGGCGGCTGCCGAAGGTGGCGATGCCGGCCAGAGCAGAAGCACCGTTGCCGAAGAATTGGCCGGCAGAAATGCCCTGAACGACTTTTTCTCCTGCCAGTTTGCCCCTGGCGTTTGCATTTCCTTCAAAAGAGGCGTTATCCCGATTCATAAGGGCGGTTATTTTGACGCTGAGGCCTTTGTTTGCGATGGTGCCGTAAATCATATCCAAGCCGAAATCGGCATTCAGGACACCTGTCAGCATATTGTCGCCGCTGTAATTGTTCATGCCGCGCACATGGTATTTGACCGTGCCCAATTCGGGCAGGTTGCTTGCCCGCTCTTGGCCGACATAAAACACATTGTGGCTGCCGTCTTTGGCCGTGCCCGTATGCGACCACTCGCCGAAGTAGACGTCGCTGTTGCCTGCTTTGGCCATTTTCAGCAGTCCGCCCGTTTCTTTATGGTCGCTCGGCTCTTTTTTGTCGTGTGCCTGTCCAAACTTCACTACGCCGTTTGCATCGGTTTTGTAGGTTCTAGCCAGCAGATAATAAAGATTCTCAACATTTGTTGCGAAACTGCTTTTCGGAATTTACAATAAATTACAAATTGCAGTCGGGCGTCTTTGGCAGCCCGTCCGCGCGTTCCGACAATCAATGGAGAAAGAAATGAACAGATTCCGTTTGAAACCCGCAGCGGCGGCAGTGTTTCTGGCGCTGCTGGCCGCTGCCGCCCATGCGGCCGAGGCCGTTCCCGAGCAGATTGGCGAAGCCGACAATCTCGAAACCGTCACCGTCAAGGCGCAAAACACGGTGTGCGCGACAAGGCGGGTAAAGACCGCGTATACGACAACGATATGTTCACCGTCTATTCCGGCAAAGAAGACATCGAACGCTTCAAAGGCGCGGCGCCAGCCGATATTTTCAAAGGGCTGGTCGGCGTGCAGAGCGGTGACGCCCGCAACAGCGGCGCGTTAGACCCGAACATACGCGGTATTCAGGGGCAAGGCCGCGTCCCCGTGACGATTGACGGCACCGAGTAGGCGATTACCGTCTGGCGCGGCTACAACGGCGCCAACAACCGCAACTATATCGCCCCGATGCTGATCGGCGGCATGACGGTGGAAAAAGGGCCGGCGCTGACGCGCGATGTAGCCAATTCGGTGGGCGGCGGTGTGGCGGTTACCACGCTGGAAATCGACGATGTCGTGCAGGAGGGGCGTAATTTCGGCGTTGACGTGAAAGTGGAAGCCAGCACCAATGCCGTACGCCCGCGCTGGCCGAGCATGCAGCAGGGAATCAAAGCACGCTCCGATCACTACACGGAAGAAGACATCGATTTCAACTATTTTATCGACTCCGACCTGATGCGCCATGCCAAAAAGGGCGGGCGCTACGCATTGGGGCGCGATCAGGCCGCCCGCATCGCCCTAGGCGCGCGCCGGGGCGATTTTGATTTTTTGGCAGCCTATGCCTGGCGGCACAAGGGCAACCACTATGCGGGCAGAAACGGCAGCAAATACTATAAAACCGATCCGAATACGCCGCTCGAAGCGGTCGGATACACCCGCTATCTCGCCCATCTTTATTATCCCGGCGCGGAAGTGCCCAATACTTCCAGCGATATGAAATCGCTGCTGCTCAAAGCCACATGGCGGCCGATCCCCTATCAGCGCCTGCAGCTGGGCTGGCGCGACACCCGCGCCGAATACGGCGAAATCATGCCTTCGCGCTTGGGTGAGGGACGCTACAGATTGAAAGATGTGGAGCAGGAAGGACGCTTTAACGACGGCAGCGCCTATTCCCGCTTTCTGAAAAAATACGCTGTCGGCACGGTGGCGCAGTGGCCTTCGAGCAGGGTGCACACGCAGGCGGCCAATCTCGATTACAAATGGAATCCGCCCGGCCGCTATGTGGATTTTCATGCCAATCTGTGGGCCACGCGCAACGATTTGAACACCCATACCAGCGGCGGCCTTCCGCGCGAGCCTTATTCTGTCTATGACGACAAACCGGAACTCAAATACTGGAACGACATCCTGCACAACACCTCGCTCACCCATTCCGACGACAGGCGTTGGGGCATCAACACCAGCAACAAATTCAAGCTGCACGACAAGCTGGATTTAACCCTGTCGGGCAGCTACCAGCGAGAAACGTTCAAATCCAAAGACAATTGGTGGCTCGATCCCAGGGAAACAGCATCTCCTTCTGTCTTCCGCGCCAAGGGGCGAGAAGGCTGGCACAGGCAGTGGGACACCTCTTTCCGCTTCGACTGGCGGCCTGCCGACTGGCTGAGCATCAGCGCCGGCGCGCGTAAAAACGGCTATTCCGCCTTCGACAGCAGGCTGGCGCGCGGGCGGGCGGAGAAAGACTATACATACAGAGCCAAAGGCCGTGAGTACCGTTACATCAATTGGAAAATCCGCGTGCCGGAAGATTTGAAGCGGGCATGGGAGCAGTACGAACCACAGCTGCGGAAGATTAAAGCCGAGGAAGCCGAGAGGATTGATTCGATATGGAAGCAGAATGCACAAGAGAAGCGAGACATGATAGACAGCATGTGCTCGGGCCAGAGCGGCAGTGCGTTTCAGGCATGCTCCGATGAGGTAAAAGATTCCGACGAATATAGTAGGTTAACGCTGGTGTCGGGGCTCAGAATCCGGCAGTTGAGGAAGAAACTGCTGCCGCGCTATCAGGCCATCGCCGAGCCTTATGAAAAATTTATCGACAGCCATCCGACATACAGCAAATGGCGGCGTAACGGCAATTTCAACCATGGCGGTCTGATCGGCGGCATATCCAAAGACGGCATATACCAAGGCGGCGAGATCCAGGGCGGCAATCCCAGGGAAAACCACGGAGAAAGCTATATTTGGCGTGCCCGTGACGACAATAAGCTGCACAAGGACGACAGCCCGGCCATTAACGGCACGGTGGCGGCGGAAAACGGCCACGATGTCAAAGTGGGCGCCCCCGGCACGGAGGATATCGCCGATCCGTTTCCGAAAGTGGAGAAAAAAGGCGGCGTCAGCAGCTGGCAGCCGGTATTGGCCGTTACCCTGCGCCCGACGGAAAACAGCCGCCTCTATGCCCGCTATGCCCGCACCACCCGCTTTCCCAGCATCTTCGAGGCTACCGTCGGCTTTTCCGGGATGAGCCGCACCTTTTACAAGGTCGTCCCCGAGCGCGCCACCAATGTCGAGTTCGGCTACACCCATGATTTGAGTACGCTATTCAAGGCCGAGCAGGCCGACATCAAGCTGGCCTACTACCGCACCACCGTCAAGGACGTGATCGACCGCACGCTGGAATTCAACTTCCGCAATATCGAAGCGCAGAAAACCGCCGGCATCGAGTTGCAAAGCCGCTACGACAACGGCCGCTTCTTTGCCGACTTCTCCGCCACCTACAACCTGAAAAACGAAGTGTGCGACGAGAGCAGCGCCATTTTCCTCGATCCCGTAGGACGCATCCCCACCTGCCTGAAAGACGGGCCGCCCGCCAGCTACCTGCACAATATGACGCCGCCCAAATACTCGCTCAACCTCACCCTGGGCGCGCGTTTCCTCAACCGCAGGCTGGAAGTCGGCAGCCGCATCCTGCACCATGCCGGACTGCGCAACCACGACCGCGAGAACTACGGCGATCTTCTGCCGCAGGTAAACCGTTCGGGCAACGATATGTTCAACGTGCCGATCTACTGGGGCAGAGTCACCACCATGGACGCCTGGGTGAACTATAAGTTCCGCAAAGACCTGAATGTCGAGTTTGTCGTCACCAACCTGACCGACCAATACTATCTCGACCCGCTCACCTGCACCAACAACCCGGCCCCCGGCCGCACCTTCCGCATCGGCGTGAGCAAGAAGTTCTGACGCATCGGGCAGACGCAGAACAAACGTAGGAGGCGCCGCCGCAAAGCGGCGCATGCGTTCTGCAATACCTGCCGTCCCTCCAAAGGCCGTCTGAAAGCCCCAATCCGCTTTTCAGACGGCCTTTTCCTTGCCCATGCATTTCCCTGCCAATCTCCAAACCTCGTGCATTGCGGCGCAAGCCCCCACCCTAACCCTCCCCCGCGGGCGGGAGAGGGAACTCTGTTGTCCCGATAGGTTTCAGAAACGTCATTCCCGCGAGGGCGGGAAAGGCTTCCAATCGGCCCGGAGCCCGAGAGGCCGTCTGAAAATCTTATCCGCTTTTCAGACGTCCTTTTTCTTGCCCGCACGTTTTCCCGCAAGCCCCAAAACCGCGTGCATTGTGGTGCAATACACCCATCTATGCGGCAAAGGCCGTCTGAAACCTTTGTTTCGGTTTCAGACGGCCTTTTTCTTCTTCTGGCGCTTTACAGGAAAACCGTTTCGCCGCTGCGGCCGCGGCTTTCGCTGCCCAGCCAGTAGACGAAGGCGGGCATGATTTCGGCGAGGTCGCGGCGTTCGCTTTTGGCTTCGCCGGGGTGGGTTTTTTCCCGCTGCGGGGAGTTGACTGCGCCGGGAATCAGGATGTTGGCGCGCAGGTTGGGGAAGCGGCTCCATTCGTCGGCGATGCTGAGGGCGAGGTAGTTGAGGGCGGCTTTCGATGCGCCGAAGCCGCCCCAGTAGGCTTGGGGGGTTTCGCTGTGGCTTTCGCTGACGAAGACGACGGAGGCGTCTTCCGACTGCATCAGCAGGGGGGTGAAGGCGCGGGTGAGTCCCATGGGGGCGACGGTGTTGATGCGGTATTGTTTGACCCAGTCGGCGACGGTTTGGAAGTCGAGCGGGGAGAGGGCGGTGAAGCAGCTGGCGCTGTGGACGATGCCGTCGAGCCTGCCGCCCGTGGCTTCGGCGATGGTGGCGGCCAGTTGGGCGAATTCGTTTTCTTCGGCGGTGAGCAGGTCGAAGCAGACGGCAAAGGGTTCGGGCGAGCCGGCGGCAACGATTTCGTCGTAAACCTTTTCCATGCGTTTCTGCCGCCGCGCGACGAGGACGACGGTGGCGCCTTCGGCAGCGCAGTGTTTGGCGGCGGCGGCGCCTATGCCTTGCGAGGCGCCGGTAATCAGGATGGTTTTTCCGTTGAGTTTGCCTGTCATGGTTGCTCTCCGTGGTCGGGTTGGCGGGCGGCCGCTTCGTTTGGGCGGGCGGCGTTTTGAAGGGTTTCAGACGGCCTTTTGTGGTTTACCGGCCGGCTTTGAGTGTCTGCCACAGCCGTGTTTGCAGTTTGACGGTTTCGCGCGATTTGGGCAGGACGATGAAGCTGCGGGTAAGGGTTTCTTTGTCGGGGAAGACGGAAGGTTCGTTGGCGTATTTTTCGTCCATCAGGCCGCGCGCGGCTTGGGCGGCGGGGGCGTAGGTGACGAAGTTGCCGTTTTTGGCCGCCACTTCGGGGTTGAGGGTGTGGTTGATGTATTTGTGGGCGTTGGCGGCGTTGGGGGCGCCCATCGGAATCATGAAGGAGTCGACCCACAGGCCGAAGCCGCTTTTGGGGGCGAGGACGCGCAGTTTGATGCCGTTGCCCGCTTCTTCGGCGCGGTTTTTGGCGATGTTGAGGTCGCCGCCGTAGCCGACGGCGACGCAGAGGTTGCCGCTGGCCATGTCGTCGATGTAGCCGGAGGAGGTGAAGCGTTTGATGTCGCCGCGCACACGCTGCATCAGGCGGTTGGCTTCTTCGAGGTCGGCGGGGTTTTCGCTGTTGGGGTTTTTGCCGAGGTAGTTGAGGGCGAGCGGGTATTGTTCGGTGGGGCTGTCGAAGTAGCTGATGCCGCAGTGTTTGAGCTTGGCGGTGTATTCGGGGTTGAAGACCAGATCCCATTCGTTTTCGGGGAGTTGGTCGGTGCCGAGGGCTTCTTTGACTTTGTCGGTGTTGACGGCGAGGGTGTTGATGCCCCAGAAGTAGGGAACGGCGTATTTGTTGCCGGGATCGACCTGCTGCATTTGTTCGAGCAGGGCGGGGTCGATGTTGGCGTAGTTGGGTATCAGGCTTTTGTCGATTTCCTGATAGGCGCCGGCCTGTATCTGGCGTCCGGCGTTGGAGATGGAGGGGGCGACGAGGTCGTAGCCGGAATGACCGGTGAGCAGCTTGGCTTCGAGGGCTTCGTTGCTGTCGTAGAAATCGTAGCGCACGCGGATTTTTTCCGCTTTTTCAAAGGCGGCGACGGTGTCGGGATCGACGTAGTCCGACCAGTTGAAGATGTTGAGTTTGCCGGTGGCGGGCAGAGCGGCCGTGTCTCCGTCCGCCGCGCCCGCACTATCGGACGGGCTGTTGTCCGCGCCGCCGCAGGCTGCTAGCAGCAGGACGGTTGCGGACAGTAAAAGGGTTTTTTTCATTGTGTTTCCTCTTGTTCGGTAGGGTTGCGCGCGAGTGGCCGCGTGCCGCGCATTAAACGGCAAAACACCAGGCGGCGCAAGCGCTTGATGGGGTTTTGCCAACATTTTTTAACAAATGTTGCAGGCGGCGGAAAATGCGCGTACAGGCCGTCTGAAAACGGGTTTTTCATGCGGGAAAACGCAGGCCGCAGGCCGCCGCGCTTGCTTTTCAGACGGCCTTGAATATGGGAAAATCGCGCGCTTTGAAATTCAGCGCAGGGGCGGAATTATGTTGGACAGGGAAGGCTACCGTCCGAACGTCGGAATCATTTTGGTGAACGGGCACAACCGCGTGTTTTGGGGCAAGCGCGTGCGCGAGCATTCCTGGCAGTTTCCGCAGGGCGGCATCAAGCCCGGCGAAAGCCCCGAAACGGCGATGTACCGCGAGCTGATGGAGGAAGTCGGCCTGCTGCCGCACCATGTGAAAATCCTCGGCCGCACGCGCGACTGGCTGCGTTATGAAGTGCCGAACAACTGGGTGCGCCGCGAATGGCGCGGTTCGTATAAGGGGCAGAAGCAGATTTGGTATCTGCTGCGGCTGACCGGCCGCGAAAGCGACGTGCACCTGCGCGCCACCAGCCATCCCGAGTTCGACGGCTGGCGCTGGCACGATTACTGGGCGCCGATAGACGAGGTGATCGATTTCAAGCGCGGCGTTTACGAGGGTGCCTTGTCGGAGCTGTCGCGCTTTTTGAAAAATTTGGAAACGCGCGAAGAGTTTGCCCGCAGAACGGCGGAATGAAAGCAGAACGGAAGAGGCCGTCTGAAAACCCGTAAAACAGGTCTTCAGACGGCCTCTTTGTCTGTCTGACCGTGTGGCGGCCTTTAATCGGATTGCACTTCAAAAGGCCGTCTGAAACCCCGTTTGGCGGTTTCAGACGGCCTTTGTGCTGCCTGCTTTATTAATGGTGGTGATGGTGGTGCGCTTCGGTATGCGCGCGCTCCTGTCCGATCGGCATAATCAGCGTGGCGTAGGCGGCCGATTCGCCGCAGACTTTCGGGTCGGCAAACGGCGCTTTGTGCACCACTTTCACTTTCCACAAGCCTTCGACCAGCGGCAGAACGTTGACCTTGCCTTCTTTGTCGGTTTTGCCGGAAAAGGCCTGCGGCTCGCGGTGGTCGTGTGCCGCCGCCAAATCGCGGGCGACAATGGTGTCTGCCGTGGCGGTGACGGTTGCGCCCGCCAGCGCTTTGCCCTGATAGAGGATTTGCACGGGGAAGAGCTGGCCGGGTTTGACCGTGTTCGGATTTGCCAGCGGCACGATTTCCAACATCTGGCCGACAGGGCGGGAGATGGCGGCCAAATCTTCCGCGCCGCCGACGTTCACCACGCTTTTGCCGAACATTTGGCTTTGCTCGCAGGACACGGCCGACGGGCGATCGGCCATGTTTTTCTGCTCCCATTTTCCTGCGGCGTCTTTCGACCAGAAAGTCGGCTTGTAGGTGGCGCTGATGATGTAGCTGCCTTTTTTCAGACGGCCTGATGCGTATTGGTAGTTTTCGCCCTGCTGTTTGAGCGCGGCGGTTTTGCCGTCGGGAGAAGCGATGTGCAGCGGCGCGAAAATGTGCAGGCGGTCGGCAGGGATTTTTTCCGCGTGCGGAAAATCGTGGCTGTATGCCAAATCGGCCTGCAAGGCTTCGGAAACGGACAGCTCGGCGGGCGCGTTCACCCAAACTTCGTGGGCATGGGCGAGGGCGGCGGTGCAGAGCAGGGCGGCGGGAAGGAGTTTCTTCATAATCTCTCTTTCTGGAAACGGATGGAAAACGGGCGCACGGATGCACGCGCGCGTTATGATATTACATTTTCTGTGCACAAGAAAGGGAAACGAAGGAGGGACGGGCGCAAAACATTCTGCCGCCGCGCAGACGGAGCGTGCGCGGCGGCAGAATGCGGCGTTCAGACGGCCTATTGCACGCGTTTGACGGGAAAATAGTAAACGTCGGGTGCGGCATACATTTTCAGGCCGTCGTTGCGGTCGAGCTGGATGAAGGACATCGCGCCGTCTGAGCAGCTTAAAGAAAGATTGACGCGCAGGTATTTTTTGTCGGCGCTGATTTTCGCCAATGCTTCTTGCAGGGGCGCGGAATAGGCTTCGGCTTCTTCTTTCGTGCCGTTGCGGTTTTGATCTTCGATGCTTGCGCGGATGCTTTTGGCGAGTTCGCGGCCGCTGATGCGGTCGGTGTTGTGGACATAGCCTTTTTTGCGGTTGTCGCAGCCGGCTTTGATTTTGGCGAATTCTCCAAAGCCATGTGTGGTGATAACAAAGCGTTCCGCGGACGCCTGGCCGTTTTTGACAACGGTTTCTTCCCAAGTGCCGTAGCTTTCGCGGTGCGGATTGCCTGCGGCCTGCGCGGTGGCGGCGAGTGTCAGGGATAAGCAGAGCAGGGCGGTTTTCAAGTGTTTCATGGGACGCCTTTTTGTCGGGGTGCAAGGTTTGACTTCTTTGCAGCTTCGTTTTCAGACGGCCTATTTCCTGCGCCGCCGCCCGCCTGGCAGACCCATGTCCGCCCATTTCACAATATTGGCTACTTCGGCGGGATTAAGCTCGTAAAATTGGCCGCGTTTGAGGCGGTTGGGCAAACCGATCGGCCCGAATCCCACGCGCACGAGGCGGCTTACTGTCAGCCCGAAATGCTCGAAAATGCGGCGCACTTCGCGGTTGCGGCCTTCTTTAATCACGACGCTGTACCATTTGTTTGCACCCTCGCCGCCCTGCTCGAAGATGCGTTCCACTTTGGCCAAACCGTCTTCCAGCATCACGCCTTCTTCGGTCAGCTCGCGCATCTGTTCGGCGGTCATTTCGCCCAACACGCGAACGGCGTATTCGCGTTCCACTTCAAAGCTGGGGTGGGCAAAACGCTGCACCAGTTCGCCCGATGTGGTGAGAATCAGCAGGCCGCTGGTGTTGATGTCGAGCCGGCCGATGGCCACCCAGCGGCTGCTGGCCGCCTGCGGCAGGCGGTCGAAAATGCTCACGCGGCCTTGCGGGTCGTCGCGCGAAACAATTTCCCCCTCCTGCTTGTAATACAGAATGATGCGCGGCAGGCGGTCTGCCCATTTGAGTTTGATAACGCTGCCTTTGACGGTAACGTGGTCGTCGGGCGTAACCTTGTCGCCCAAGCCTGCGGTTTTGCCGTTTACCTGCACCAGGCCGGCGGCAATCCATTCTTCCATTTCGCGGCGCGAGCCGACACCCGATGCGGCCAGCACTTTTTGCAGGCGTTCGGGTTCGATGTGCGAGAGGTCGCTGCGCCGCTCTTTCAATTCGTGCGCGCGCTCCATGATTTTTTGGTTGGGATTGCGGACGACGAGTTTTTTCGCTTTGGACGCGCGCTGCTTGGGTGCACGGTTTTCGTGCGGCAGAAGGCCGTCTGAAAACTCCCTGCGGCCGTTTTCAGACGGCCTTTTGCCTGCTGTGGCGCGGTTTGTGAAGGGTTTTCCGTCGGTGTGTCTGCCGCGTGCCGATGTTTGACGGCTGTTGTTGTTTGACGAAGCCTGCCGAGAGCGTTCGGAGCGCTGTCGGTTTGCGTGCTGCGTGCCGTTTTCAGACGGCCTTTTGCCTGCGGCACGGTTTTCTTCGCGCGAAAAATCCTTGTGTCTTTCAGAAGGCCTTTTCGCCGCGCGCGGTGTTTTGGCAGAGGCGGCGGACGCGCCGTCGCGCCATTGGCGTTTGCTGGTTTTCTGTTTCGGCATGATGTTCTCCTTAACGCGCCGTCGCGCCGAGCGGCAGCCGTTCTTCTGCGGCTTGGCTTTGCCTGCGTGCACCGAAAAAGGGCGGACGCAGACGGCAAATGCTTGGGCGGCAGGGGTTGGTGAAAAGATGCGGGCAGCCGCGCCGTATTGCGGCGGCTCGTGTTCGGACGGCCTGTCCGTCCGGTGTTCCGGGTATTAAAAACCGCCAATTCTTGTCGAACCGGCGGTTTGGGCTTTCCGGCACACGCCGGAAAAGTGTCTGGTGGAGGCGGGGTCTTTCATACTTTTCGCCTAAATGCCTGATTCTATTTGAATTGTATTTTTCAGTTTCCCAAATGTTACCCCAAAAGTTACCCCATAATCGTTTGGTAGGGGTGTTTTTTGGGGTAATTTCGGCGGGCGGATGGTAGCAGGAAAGGGGGCGGGGTAGGAAGCGCGGGCGGGCAGGCCGTGAAAAAAAAGCGTATAGAGATGCAAAAAGCAGTGGTTACAGTGGTTATGTGGTTACACTTGACATAAGACAATGTTTCTAATCGGGAAAATGTGTAACCACTTACATATCTTTACTGGTTACGGGTGGTTACGCCTGTTTTTGGCCTTTGTAATCTGTTGGGGGCTTAGGAAGCAAAAATCATTTCAAAGGATCTTTTCGCAGCATTTTCAGCAGCACTTTGTACAAATCATCATGCCTGTGATTAAAGCGGAATTCGGTTTCTTTCAAGTGCAGGTAAAACGTATGTCGTGCTACGCCGTGAAATTGTATCAGACGGTGTTTTGCATAACTCCAAAACGACTCGATACCGTTGATATGCTGCGCTCCTCGGGCAAATTCATTCTGCCCGTGACGCACCCTGAAATGCTTTGCAAAACCCATATCAACCAAGCCGTGATAACCACGCCGGCCATCAGTATTGATGACGCTCTCAACAGAAATGTGCCCGCGTATTACCTTTTGCAGTGTGGCTTTGGACGCATCAGGAACGATTTCCGTATAGACCTTGTTGCCCCGTTTGAGTACGCCGAAAACGATGGTTTTGCCACCGGCACCGCGCCCGCGTTTACCACGGATGCGCTTTGCGCCAAAGTAAGATTCGTCAAGTTCCACAACGCCGTCAAAAGGGGTTTGCCGCTCGCTTTCGACAGCCAAACGCCGGCGCAATTTCAGAAAGGGCGTGTTGATGCTTCGGACGCTGATACCGGTTAGCCCGGCAGTATCGGAGGCGGTCAAATCCAAAGCAAACAGCCGCAGGATTTGACGAAATTGCGGTTCGGAAATTTTGCTGAACTTTTGATACTTGTTTTTTAATTTCATTTCAGAAGCTTATCACTGTTTTTGGTGATTTTGCTTCCTAAGCTCCTCTGTTGTTTTAAAAGGTGTAACCACTGTAACCACAGCGTAACCACATAAAAGAAGTTGGTGGTTACCGTTAAAACCCGCATGAATAAAGGCTTTGCGGATGGGTGTAACCACGTAACCACATAAAACGCATTTTCTCGCGCGTATAGCATTTTTGAAATTCAACAATCGGCGCGTTTTCGGCGGTTTTGTTTCCTGACAGTTAACAATCAGGAGTGCCGCCGCCTCGGACGGCAGGCTGTGAAAAAGCCGCTTGTCTGCGGGAATGGTGTTTTAAGGGCTGAAAACGGCGTTTTGCGGGGTTTGGGCGGCTGGTGTAGGGGGATATTGGCAGGGCGCGGCGTTTGCTGCGGTCTGTGACGCTCTGCGGGGCGGGAATGGGGTGGCCGTCTGAATAAAGTAGGTTTTTGTAGGTTGCAAAAAAAAGCCGCTTTGCTTGGCGGCTGGTGTTTTTTTGGCGGCTTTTCTTTGGGCGTTATAGTGAGCCAAAATAAAAAAGATACAAGGCAGCAAGCCGCAGACAGTATGGGTAATACGGCAAGGCGCAGCAACGCCGTAGATTTTTTATTTTGGCTCACTATATCTTGAATTTTGCCGGTTGGTTTTCTTGAATGGCGGAAAAAAAGCCGCCTTGTTCGGCGGCCTGTGCTTTATGCGCTTTTCGCTCCGATTTTGATTTGCACGCCTAGGGCATCCAGTATTTTGACGACGGTATCAAATCGGGGCTTTGCGTTTGGGGCTAGGGATTTGTACAGGCTTTCGCGGGAAACGCCCGCCTGTTTGGCGATTTCCATCATGCCCCGCGCTTTGGCGGCGGCGTTGATGGCTTGCAGCAGTATGGCGCTGTCTCCCGCTTCTGCGGCCTCTTCCGCCGCCGCTTCCAGAAACAGGCTGATTTCTTCTTCGTCTTGCAGGTAGCGGGCGGGGTCGAAAGGGGTTGTTTTAATCATGGCTCAATTCCTCTTTGAGTTTTCGGGCTAGGGTTATGTCTGCCTGTTGCGTGCCTTTGTCGCCGCCTGCCAGCATGAAAATAACGGTGTTGCCGCGTATGGTGTAGTAAAGGCGGTATCCTTTGCCTTCGGTTATGCGGATTTCGGAAAGGCCGCCGCCAACGGATTTATGGTCTCCCAAATTGCCCGCGCTTATGCGCAGCAGGCGGGCGGCTATTTTGGTTTTGGCGCGCTTGTCTTTCAGCCCCGATAACCATTGGTCGAAGTGTTCCGTTGTTTCGATGGTGTATCTCATGCTTTGATTGTGTAGCCGAAAGGATACATTGTCAAGCGGCGGGCAGGCTTCCGAACGGCAAAAAGCCGCCATGCGGCGGCTGTTGCGGCTTTTCAGACGGCCTTTATTCCTGTCCGTCGTCTGAATCGGGCGGCTCTGCGCCAATTAGGACATAGAAGCGGCCTTTGCCGCGCTTTTGGAATTTCCATCGCCTGCCGTCTTGCGGTTTGGCAAGCCAGCCGATGCCGTGCAAGACGGTGCAGGCTTTTTCTTTGTCTGCACCCTGCATGATTTCTTCTTCAAAGACGAAGGGGATTATCCAGTATTCGTCCATGCCTGCCGCATTGGCCGCCGCGTCAGGGCTGGGGCGTCTGTATCCCGCGTGGTCTTTGTTGGTGCATTCAGTGTTCCAGTCGGAAAAGCGCAGGCCGTGGGCGTGCTGTTGCATGAAGGCGGTCATGTTGCGGATGATTTGGCGGTCTTCGTATTTGCCCGCGCTGTTGGCGGCAAACCAGTCTTCAAAACACTGCTTGATGCCTGCGGTGCCGATGCCTGCGGGCAGGCCGGTGATTTCGGCGGACAGTTCCAGCGCGGCGGCGGCAAGGGCGAAGCGGCGGGCTACGCGGCAGGCTTGGCCGTCCAAATCGGGCAGGGTGGCAAGAAAGGCGGCAAGGGCGGCGCGGACGGTGTCGGCGGGGATGGTTTGCAGTTTGGCCGCCCATGCGCGGATTGCTGTGCCGTGGTATTTCTGGGCGGCGGCTTTGAGGTGGTCGGACAAGGCCGCGCCGTTGGGAAAGCCGTGCAGGTTCTCGTAAATGCCGTGCAGTGTGGCGGCGGGGATGCTGGGCAGGCGCACGTTTTGCCCTGCCTCCCATGTTTCACCCGCCCGCTCCATGTAGTTTTTCAGGGCGTATTCTCCCGTTGAGAACAGCAAAACGCGCCATTCTTGGGCGGCTCGGTTGCCGCCGTCTTTCGCGCCCTGTGTTTTGGATTTGCCGTTGATAACGGAATAGGCGGTTTTGCTGATGGTCTTCGGGTGGGCTTCGCCGATTTCGTCCAACACCAGCAGGCCGTCGTTGCGGGCAAGGGCTAGGTTGGAGAAACCCAAATCCGTGCCGCGCCATGCGGCTTTGAGGGCGTTAGAGCTGCCGTAGACGCTCAATCCGACAAGGGCGGCTGTGGTTTTGCCGTCGGATGAATCGCCGTAGATGTGGAAGCCGCCGTTTTGCTCGTCCAAAAGGTGCAGCAGGGGGGGCGGCCAGTGCCGTGCCGACGGCCAGCAGTAGGCGGCTGTTGCCTGCGGCGTAGCGGGCAATATGCTGTTGCCAGTCTTGCAGCGTGCCGCTTTGGGTGTAGGCAGGGGCTTGGCTGGTGTCGCCGTTGTAGATGACGCGGGGGGCTTTAAGGCCGTCTGAAAGGATTTCGCCGCTGGGCAGGATGTACGCGTCGCTTTGCCAGCCAGCTTTGCTGGTGACGGTGTACGGGGTGGTTTGGCCGTCTGTTTGCAGGTAGTCGGCCAGCAGTTCGCGCTTGCGCCGCCCGCTCATGACGGTCAGGCCGTAGCCTTGCAGGCGCTGCCAGCATGGGGGCGTGCCGATGTCGGCCATGGCCAGCGCGGCGGTTTTGCTTTGGCGGGTGTGGGAATCGCGCCAGCGGATAACGCGATAATAGCCGCCGTTTGTGTCTATGCCGCGCCCTATCAGTTCGATTTGGTCGGACAGGCGCAAGGGGGCTTTTTCTGTGATTTGGCCGTCTTTGTCGGATTCCACAGCGATGTAATACACGCCGCTGCTTTTGCACTCAAAGTAGGGGCGGGCGGCTACGGGTTCAAAGTCGGCGGCGGGATAGTTTGCTGCGGTTTGGGGCTGGTGTTGTGCGGTCATGGTGTTCTCCTTTCAGACGGCCTTTGCGGCCTGTTTGGCGTTCAGATCGTTCAGTGCGTCGAATCCTGCGGTTTCACTCTGCCAGATGCCGCCGCCGATGCCTGCGCGGGCGGCGCGGCGGGTCAGGGCTTCGGCGGCTTTGCGGGCTTCCTCAGCCTTGCGTTTTTCTTCGGCCTTGCGGGCTTCTTCAGCTTTGCGGGCTTCTTCGGCTTTGCGGGCTTCCTCAGCCTTGCGTTTTTCTTCAGCTTTACGGGCTTCCTCAGCTTTGCGTTTTTCTTCCGCTTTTTTTGCTTCGTCGTTTTTCGACTGGTTTCCTGGTTTGACCGAAGGAGCGGTAGGGGCGGATTTGGCAGTGGGGCTGCCGCTGCCTCCACCGCAGGCGGCGAGACTGAGGGCGATAACGGTTAGTGCGCTGACTTTTTGTAAAGACATAGTATGATTCCCTATATGGTTGGTAATGTGTTATGGATTATATTTACTCTTTCTTTACGTTTGTTAATAGTTAAGTTTAAATTACCAACCTTTCTGTTTAAATTTCACGACAGACGCTTATACATAATCCGCCGCTATGCATACCGAACAAGATAAGGCGGATTTCAGCCAAAGGCTGCAAACCACGCTCAAGCTGGCGGGGCTGGATACGCTGTCGGGCGCGAACCTGGCCAACCGTTTCAATCTGCGCCATCCCAACCAGCCGGTGAGCACGCAGGCTTTTCACCATTGGCTGACGGGGCGTTCGATTCCGACTGCGGACAAAATCGATACGCTGGCAAAATGGCTGGACACCAGCCCGGAATGGTTGCGCCACGGCAGGATGGCGCTCGATTGCGGCAGCGTTTCGGCGGACGAGCTGCTTTTGTTGTCGTATTTCCGCGCGCTGCCACCGGAAAAACGCCGTGCTTTGATTGTGCTGCTGCATCAAAGCGGATAAGGAGCGGGAGGCCGTCTGAAAGCGGCGAAAAGGCCGTCTGAAAACATTTTTTGTTTTCAGACGGCCTTTCCATTTCAAGGGCTTTACTGTGCGCAGCGGAAGCCTAAGTTGTGGACGGAGAATTTGGATTGCAGGCTGGTGCGGAAACCGTAGCGCAGGAAAGCGGCGTAGTTGCTGGGGTCGGTTGCTCCGGCCGCAGCGCCGCTGCAGAACATGGAGGCATCGACGCCGCCGGCGTTGAGCAGGCTGCTGTTGAAGTCTTCCGTCCATTCCCAAATCAGGCCGTGCATGTCGTGAATGCCCCAGTAGTTGGGTTTCAGACGGCCTACGTCGCGCAGGCCGTTGCGGCTGCCTTGGGCGTACCAGTTGAGGATGGTGTCGCGGTATGCTTTTTCGTTCGCTCCGTTGGGCTTGAGTTCGGAAGCCTGCCCGGCAAATTCCCATTGGTTGATGGTGGGCAGATGTTTGCCCTGTGCGGTGCAGTAGGCATTGGCGGCAAACCAGGAAACGAAGACGACGGGCTTGTTCAGGTCGGCTTTCTGCGGGGCGTAGCCGTCTGCTGTTTTAACCCAATGGGAGAGGTAGTGGCGGTCGCTCTGTTTGCTGCCGAGTTTGCCGCGCTGCCATTGGGGATTTTTTTTGACGAATTCGTAGAATTGGGCGTTGGTAACGGGCAGTTTGTCCATTTTGAAGGCGCCGACTTTGGCCAGCGGGGCGTCGGCGGCAAGGTAGAGGGGGCGGTAGGTGCCGCCGGGCAGGTCGGCCATTTCGCCTGCCGCCGCGAGTGCGGGCAGGAGGGCAAGCAGGCTGCAAAGTACGGTTTTTTTCATATTGCGCTCTCTTCGGATGGGTTGTCGGGTTATTTTGTTTTGCGGTAGGCGGCAACTTCGTTGGCGCTGATTTCTCCGCCGCCGTTGCCGAACGAGTTTAATACATAGGTGGAGACGGCGGCCACTTCTTCGTCTTTCATGGGGAAGGAGGGCATGATTCCGTCGTATTCTTTGCCGTTAACGGTGATTTTGCCGCGTATGCCGTGCGTAATGGAGGCGACAAGCTGCATTTTGTCGCCGGCGAAATAGTCGGCTTGGGCAAGCGGCGGCAGGGCGGCGTTCGAGCCTTTGCCGTCGATGCCGTGGCAGGCTTTGCAGCGTTTGTCGTAGATGTCTTTGCCTGCTTTGAGGTGCGCGGGCACTTCGACCTCGGCGCTTGTTTGTGCGGCAGAAGCCTGCTCCGATGCTGCCGCCTGCGTGTTTTCAGACGGCTTCAAAGCTGCCGGCGGTTGTTCGGAAGGCGTTGGAGCAGCGGTCTGTTTCTCCCCGCCGTTGCAGGCAGCAAGCAGCAGGCAGAGTGTGGCGGCAAACGGCTGTGTGTATTTCATGATATGTTCCTTTGCGGTTTCGGCAGCCGGTTGTTTGTTGTCGGTTATTGTCCGGCGGTGTTGGAATGGTTGCGGGCAGACAGGATTTTTGCCCTTAATCTACGGTTAAAAAAGGCATCCGCATGCCTGAATATCCGTTCGTCGATACCCTCGCGGATATTTTCAGACGGCCTGATTCAAGAATACGGATGCCTCGTATCGCTTTGAGTCTGTATCCGGCCGGTTGCCCGACCGGATGTGTCAGCCTTATTTGCTTTCGGCAGAAGCGCCGGAAGCGGCAGGCGCGGAAGCTGCTGCGGATGCGGCAGGTGCTTCGCCACCAGCAGGCTGGTAGGCGTTGTCGCTCAGTTTTTTGGTCATGATGTTGTCTTGGTGTTCGCCTTCGACAACCAGCTGACCCAGTGCACCTTTGTTGAACGCACGGAAGATGGAGTGGTCAACGATGGTGAAGCTGCCTGTGGTATCGACTTTGAATTCGATGATAGCTGCGCCACCGGCAGGAATCAGGGTGCTCTGCACGTTTTCGTTCACCAGTTTGCCCGCTTCGACGTAAACTTTGTCGAAGATCTCGCCGATAACGTGGAAGGAAGAAACGAGGTTCGGGCCGCCATTACCGACGAACATACGGACGGTGTCGCCTACTTTGGCTTTCAGGGCTTTGTCGCCGGCAATCGCGCCTACATGACCGTTAAATACGACATAGTCTGCGTCTTCGCGGATGGCTTTGTCCATGCTGAACGGTTGCAGGCCGGGTTCGCCGTATTTGCCTTTGGTGTAGAAGTCGCCTTGGACAATGTAGAACTCTTTGTCCACTTTCGGCAGACCTTCTTTCGGTTCAACCAATACCAAGCCGTACATACCGTTACCGATGTGCATACCGACAGGAGCTACGGCACAGTGGTAAATATACAGGCCAGCCTGCTTGGCTTTCCAACGGAAGGTGGAGGTGCGGCCGGGAGCAGTGAAGGAGGCTTCTGCGCCGCCGCCTTGGCCGGTTGCGGCATGGAAGTCGACATTATGCGGAACGGTGGAAGTTGGGTTGTTGGAGAATTCCACTTCTACGGTATCGCCTTCGCGCACACGGATCATCTGACCCGGAACGTCGCCGTTGAATGTCCAGTAGGTGTAATCAACGCCGTCGGCCATTTTCATGGTTTTTTCAACGGTTTCCATTTTCACCTTAACCAGAGCGGCATGATCGCGGTTAACGGGAGGAGGCGCTTCCGGAGCGTGTGTCATCACAGCTTCAATAACCGGCAGCTGATCGACGGGAACATCGGCCTCGGCGGCACTCTGTTGCTCGGGAGTGGCAGGTGTTGCGGAAGCAGTTTGCGCCGCAGCAGGAGCGCTGTCGTTAGCAGGCTGAGCGGGAGCTTGTTTGTCGTCGTTACAGGCTGCCAGTGCAAATGCAGCGGCAATTAAAGCAGCTAGGGTTTGGCGTTTCATAGTTACTTTCCTTTTACTGGGTTACGTTCACAATTTACGTGGGGCAATTATGGATTACCCACCTTAACATCTATTTGATATAAATCAAATAAGCGGCATTAACATTTTATTTCGCTTGCTTTACCCATTCCAACAAAAATGCAATGTGCCTTAAACTACGGAAAAATCAGCTTAATTGCAACGGAAGATTTTCAAACGGAAATAAACGGTTTTCCCATCCTGCGCCGTGTTGCCGAAAAAATACGGTTGCACGGCATCCGGCTTTATTTCCCCGTTCAGTCATGCTACAATTTTTAACATTCATATTTCATGAATTTTTAACACAACCACCCAAGGAGCTCAATCATGGGACAGTATAAGAAGCTTTGGTATCTGCTTTTCGCAGTACTGGCTGTCTGCTTTACCATCCTCGGCTACATGGGCGCGGAAGTCTATAAAAAGGCTCCGCCCTATCCCGAGCAAGTTGTAACCACTTCCGGCCAGGTCGTCATGACGAAAGACGACATTCTGGCCGGCCAGTCTGCCTGGCAGTCTACCGGCGGCATGGAAGTCGGCTCGATTCTGGGTCACGGTGCCTATCAGGCTCCGGACTGGACTGCCGACTGGCTGCACCGCGAACTGGTTGCCTGGTTGGATTTTACCGCCCAAGACCAATTCGGCAAGAAATACGAAGAGCTGGACGCATCCCAACAGTCCGTTCTGCGCACACAGCTGGCTGACGAATACCGCAACCAAAGCCGTGTGAAAGAAGACGGCAAAGTGGTTATCAGCGAAACCCGTAAAAAAGCGATTGATGCGGTTGCCCCGTATTACATCACCCTTTACGGCAACGATCCTTCCATGATCAAAACGCGCGACAACTTCGCAATGAAAAACAATACATTGCCTAGTGAAGAAGCACGTAAAAAGCTGACCAACTTCTTCTTCTGGACTGCATGGTCGGCTTCGGCCAACCGTCCGGATAAGGACTTCACCTACACCAACAACTGGCCTCACGAACCCCTGATCAACAACGTGCCGACTACTGAAAACTACATGTGGTCGTTTACCAGTATCGTATTACTGCTCAGCGGTATCGGTCTGTTGCTGTGGGGCTACTCCTTCCTGACCAAACACGAAGAAGTACAGCCGCCCGCTGAAGATCCTCTGGCCAAACTCGAGCTGACTCCCTCGCAAAAAGCATTGGGCAAATACGTCTTCCTGACTGTCGCCCTGTTTGTCGCACAAGTCCTGCTCGGCGGCCTGACAGCCCACTACACCATTGAAGGCCAGGAATTCTACGGCATCGACTTCTCCGCATGGCTGCCCTACGCATTGGCGCGCACATGGCACATTCAGTCCGCCATTTTCTGGATCGCTACCGGCTTTTTGACCGCCGGCCTGTTCCTTGCCCCGATCATCAACGGCGGCAAAGACCCGAAATTCCAACGTGCGGGCGTCAATTTCCTGTACATCGCCCTCTTCATCGTGGTGCTCGGTTCCTACGGCGGCAACTTCCTTGCCCTGAGCGACAACATGCCCTCACAGCTGAACTTCTGGTTCGGCCACCAAGGCTACGAGTTCCTCGACTTGGGTCGTTTCTGGCAGCTTCTCCTGATGGTCGGCCTGCTGCTGTGGCTCTTCCTGATGGTACGCTGCACATTCGGCGCGTTTAAAGAGAAAAACACCGACAAAAACCTGCTGGCCATCTTCGTAGCCTCCATGTTCGGCGTCGGCGTGTTCTACGCGCCCGGCCTGTTCTACGGCGAGCACACCCCGATTGCCGTCATGGAATACTGGCGTTGGTGGGTAGTGCACCTGTGGGTGGAAGGCTTCTTTGAAGTGTTCGCCACCGCATCGTTCGCCTTCATCTTCTACAACATGGGCTTCGTGCGCCGCAACACCGCCACCGCAGCCACCCTGGCCGCAGCCGCCATCTTCATGCTCGGCGGCGTGCCCGGCACCCTGCACCACCTCTACTTCTCCGGCTCCACTTCCGCCTCCATGGCCATCGGCGCATGCTTCTCCGCGCTGGAAGTCGTGCCCCTGATCCTGCTGGGACGCGAAGCCTACGAACACTGGTCTTACCAAAACGCCGCACCGTGGGCCAAACGCCTGCGCTGGCCGCTGATGTGCTTCGTGGCCGTGGCCTTCTGGAACATGATCGGCGCAGGCGTGTTCGGCTTCCTGATCAACCCCCCGATCTCCCTGTTCTACATCCAAGGTCTGAACACCACTGCGGTACACGCCCACGCGGCACTGTTCGGCGTATACGGCTTCCTGGCACTGGGCTTCGTCCTCCTCGTCGCCCTCTACCTGAAACCGAACGACCATTTCAACGACAACCTGATGACATGGGGCTTCTGGATGATCAACGGCGGCCTGGTCGGCATGATCGCTACCAGCCTGCTGCCCGTCGGCGCCATTCAGGCCGCAGCCAGCATCACCCACGGCCTGTGGTATGCCCGCAGCGAAGACTTCATGCAACAGGATCTGCTGGAAACCCTGCGCTGGATCCGCACCCTGTCCGACCTGATCTTCATCGGCGGCGGCTGCTGCTTCGCATGGCAGGCAACCAAAACCGTATTCGGTTTCGGCAAATCCGCCAAATAAGGCTTGGCAGTTGATGCAATAAAGGCCGTCTGAATATCAAACCCGCCAACCCGGCAGGTAAAATCCAACGGCTTTCAAAAACCGAATCCCGTACCGCACGGGATTCGGTTTTTTTCATTCGAGCTTTATCCCATCGTGATTACATAGTAACCTGCGGCTTGCCATATCTTGCCGCCTCCGACACCGCCCGCAGATTCTTAAAAGTCGAAACTCCGGGATCGGCTTTGCCGTGCAAACCCGAATTTCCCCGCTCTGAGGCCGTCTGAAAGCGAAACTTCAACGAAGTGAAAACCCCGCTTCGGCAAGACCGAAATCCATCCCGCCATATTGATAAGAAAGCCCCGCCATGTCCGATTTATTCACCCGCGAACCCGAAGCCCCGCTTGCCGAACGCCTGCGCCCGCAATCGCTTGCCGACGTCATCGGCCAGCAGCACCTGATCGGCGAGGGCAAACCGCTGCACGTGGCGGTGGAAGGCGGCAAACCGCATTCCATGCTGCTCTGGGGGCCGCCGGGCGTGGGCAAAACCACGCTGGCGCGGATTCTGGCGCAGAGTTTCAACGCCCAGTTTCTGCCCGTGTCGGCCGTATTCTCCGGCGTGAAAGACATCCGCGAAGCGGTGGAAAAAGCCGAAATCGCGCTTCAGCAAGGTCGCGCGACGATTTTGTTTGTCGACGAGGTACACCGTTTCAACAAAGCCCAGCAGGACGCATTTTTACCCTATGTCGAAAGCGGCCTCTTAACCTTTATCGGCGCAACCACCGAAAACCCGTCTTTCGAGGTCAACCCCGCCTTACTCAGCCGCGCACAAGTTTATGTGTTGCAGGCACTCTCGCCCGACGACTTGGCCAAGCTCGCCGCCAAAGTGCTCGCCCTGCCCGAATATCAAGGTTTTGCCATCGAGGCCGACGCGCAGGAGCTGCTCATCAACACCGCCGACGGCGACGCACGCAGATTGTTGAATTTATTGGAACAACTCTTGCGCGCCGCCGCCACACGCCGTCTGAACACGCTTGATGCCGCCTTTCTGGCCGACAGCTTGGGCGCACAAATCCGCCGCTTCGACAAAGGCGGCGAAAGCTTTTACAACCAAATCTCCGCCCTGCACAAATCCGTGCGCGGCTCGCACCCCAATGCCGCGCTGTATTGGTTTTGCCGAATGCTCGACGGCGGCACCGACCCGCGCTACCTCGCCCGCCGCATCGTCCGCATGGCTTGGGAGGACATCGGCCTCGCCGACCCCCGCGCCATGCAGATTGCCAACGATGCCGCCGCCACTTACGAGCGGCTCGGCTCGCCCGAGGGCGAACTGGCTTTGGCGCAGGCCGTGCTGTATCTGGCCGCCGCCGCCAAATCCAACGCAGGCTATACGGCGTATAACCAAATGCGCCGCTTTGTGAAAGAAAACGCCAGCGACGAAGTACCCGTGCATCTTCGCAACGCGCCTACCAAACTGATGAAAGAACTCGGCTACGGCCGCGAATACCGCTACGCCCACGACGAGCCGCACGCCTACGCCGCCGGCGAAAGCTATATGCCCGACAGCCTCACCGAGCCCGATTTCTACCAACCCGTACCGCGCGGGCTGGAAATCAAAATCGGCGAAAAACTCGCATGGCTCAAATCGCTGGACGACGCGGCAGGCGAAAAAAGCTAAAGGATGCCGCAGCACAAAGGCCGTCTGAAAACCGCTTTTCGGCTTTCAGACGGCCTTTGTTTTGCCTGCCCGCAACCGGCAAAAGCACCGTTTTTCTTTTTCTATAGTGAGCCAAAATAAAAAAGATACAAGGCAGCAAGCCGCAGACAGTATGAGTAATACGGCAAAACGCAGCAACGCCGTATATTTTTATTTTGGCTCACTATAAAAACGTAAAGGCGCTTGCCATAACATTTTTTCCGTCTTATTATGTTACGACATAACAACGAAGGAGCGTAGCAAAAAAAATGAAAACAGGCATCCATCCCGACAACTACCGCACCGTGCTCTTTTTCGACAGCGGCGCGAACGAAGGCTGGCTCATCCGCTCGTGCGCCGACACGCACGGCAAAACCATGGTGTGGCACGACGGCGCGGAATACCCCGTCTTCATGCTCGATACCTCCTCCGCCTCCCATCCCGTCTACACCGGCAAACGCCGTGAATACAGCAGCGAAGGCCGTGCCAGCAAATTCCAGCAGCGCTATCAGAGCATGATGGGCGCATTGAGAAAGGACAAATAATGCAGGTTTTATCCTCACTGAAAACAGCCAAAGCCCGCCACCGCGACTGCCAGATCGTCCGCCGCAGAGGCAAGGTCTACGTTATCTGCAAGAGCAACCCCCGTTTCAAAGCCCGGCAGCGTTAATCCTTGGATTGCGTTGCGTTCACAGGGCAGAGGCCGTCTGAAAACCTGTTCTCAGACGGCCTTTGCCCGTGTATTGCCCGTGTTTGCAGACCATCACGGCAGATGCGGCGCAAACCGCCATTTGCCCAAAGCCAAGCCGCAGTCAAACAGATTCAGACGGCCTACCGCCACCCGGACCAGCCGCAAACAGGGATAGCCCGCCTTCGCCGCCATCCGCCGCACTTGTCGGTTTTTCCCTTCCGCAATACGGATTTCCAGCCAAAAATCGGGCACTGTTTTACGCACGCGCACCGGCGGCACACGCGGCCACAGCCTGCCTGTTTCCGTCGCGGCCAACAAACGGACTTTCGCCGGACGCGCCGTAAAATCCCCCAAATCCATCGGTCGGGAAAACGCGGCCAGTTTGTCCGCATCCGCGCTGCCTTCGAGCTGCGCCCAATAGGTTTTTTCCAGCTTGAACCTCGGCTCGGCAATCCGCGCCTGCAAACGGCCGTCGTTGGTGAGCAGCAGCAGCCCCTCGCTGTCGGTATCCAGCCGCCCCGTCGGATAAAAGCCGGGCGCGTCGATAAAGTCTTTCAAACTACGGTGTTTTTCGTGCGCGGAAAACTGGCAGATCACGCCGCAGGGCTTGTTGAATGCAATCAGATTGTCCATAACCCTTCTTTACACAAATTAGTGAATCAAAATAAAAAATCTACGGCGTTGCTACGCCTTGTCGTACCACCTGTACTGTCTGCGGCTTGCTGCCTTGTATCTTTTCCATTTTGATTCACTATCGTTTCAGACGGCCGCAATTGTACGCGCGGAATAGACGCAAACAAACGACGCCCTAGCGAAAATTTACAAAATCAAGCATAATCGCGCGGCTGCGTCCGCCAGGACGTGTCAACAAAAGAAGACGATCAACCTAAAGTTTCAGGAGACACCATGAGTCATATCAAAGTACCCGCCGAAGGCAAAAAAATCGTTGCCGGACAACCCGTTCCCAACAACCCGATTATCCCCTTCATCGAAGGCGACGGCATCGGCGTCGACATTACCCCCGTGATGATCGACGTAATCGACGCGGCCGTAGCCAAGGCTTATGGTGGCGAGAAAAAAATCCACTGGATGGAAGTCTACGCCGGCGAAAAAGCCACCAAAGTCTACGGCGACAACGTCTGGCTGCCCGAAGAAACCCTCGAAGCCCTGAAAGAATACGCCGTATCCATCAAAGGCCCGATGACCACCCCCGTCGGCGGCGGCATCCGCTCGCTCAACGTCGCCCTGCGCCAGGAGCTCGACCTTTACCAATGCGTGCGCCCCGTGCGCTACTTCAACGGCGTGCCCTCGCCGCTGAAAGACCCGTCCAAAACCGACATGGTCATCTTCCGCGAAAACACCGAAGACATCTACGCCGGCATCGAATGGGAAGCCGAAAGCGACAACTGCAAAAAAGTCGTCTCCTTCCTGCAAAATGAAATGGGCGTGAAAAAAATCCGCTTCCCCGAAACCTCCGGCATCGGCATCAAACCCGTTTCCAAACAAGGCACGCAGCGTCTCGTGCGCGCCGCCATCCAATACGCCATCGACAACGACAAACCCAGCGTCACCCTCGTGCACAAAGGCAACATCATGAAGTTCACCGAAGGCGGCTTCCGCGACTGGGGCTACGAGCTGGCGCAGAAAGAATTCGGCGCCCAGCCCATCGACGGCGGCCCGTGGTGCTCCTTCAAAAACCCGAAAACCGGCAAAGAAATCATCATTAAAGACGCCATTGCCGACGCCTTCCTGCAGCAAATCCTGCTGCGCCCCGCCGAATACAGCGTCATCGCAACTTTGAACCTCAACGGCGACTACATCTCCGACGCGCTGGCCGCACAGGTCGGCGGCATCGGCATCGCCCCGGGCGCCAATATTTCCGACCAATACGCCATCTTCGAAGCCACCCACGGCACCGCGCCCAAATACGCCGGACAAGACAAAGTGAACCCCGGTTCGCTGATTCTGTCGGCCGAAATGATGCTGCGCCACTTGGGCTGGAAAGAAGCCGCCGACCTCGTGATCAGCGCGATGGAAAAAGCTATCGGCGACAAACAGGTTACCTACGATTTCGCCCGCCTGATGGACGGCGCCAACGAAATCTCCTGCTCGGCCTTCGGCAAAGCGATGATCGAGCGCATGTAAACCCTTTGCAGGCAGACAGAGGCCGTCTGAAAACCCCGCCGGGCGCTTTCAGACGGCCTTTTCCCACTCATGGCAATTTCGGCCGAACCCCTGTATAATCCGCCCTTCCTATCTGGGGGCGATCTTGGTTTCGACGGGGGTTGCGAAGCAGATGCGGGCATACCGGGGTCTCAGATTTCCCGTAAAACACTGAACACAAATAGTCGCAAACGACGAAACTTACGCACTGGCCGCCTAAGGCCTGCCGTTGCAGCAGTTAGTCAATGGGCTGTGCGGGGCAACCCGCCGCAACGTCATCTTACATTGACTGGTTTCCTGTCGGGTTACTTGGCAGGGAATAAGATTTAAGGTAACTGGCTTCCAAACAGCCTGTCGGTTGGCGGAATGGAAGCGAGATTCCAAATAAACACGACTAAGTATGTAGAACGCTTTGTAGAGGACTTTCGGACGGGGGTTCAATTCCCCCCGCCTCCACCAAAACTTAGTATTCTGGCGTATGCTAGGGTAACAAAAACCGCTAACTAAACAATGACTTAGCGGTTTTTTATTGCCTACTGTGCGCTGGTGTGTGCTTGTGTATCCGCGATTTATGGGGTAACTTTTGGGGTAACTTTTCAAAAAACACCCCGAAACCACCCTAAAATCTGCCTGTTTTTTAACCTATTTTCCGTAGAAAGTTACCCCATAAATTTTTAAAACCTTCGTAGAGTAATGTTCTACAAGGTTTTATCAGTCTTTCAAAGTTACCCCATAAATTCACCCAAAGTTACCCCAAAATGCCGAAAGCCGTTACCCCGCTGACCGATTCCCAGTGTAGAAGCCTTGCCATCCCCGAAAGCGGCACGGCACAGCTTTCCGACGGCGGCGGGCTGACATTACAGGCGGGCAGGGGCGGGAAGTATTGGCGGCTGCGCTACTACCATCCGCAGACGGGCAAACGGGAAGAAATGCGGCTTGGCGTCTATCCCGCTTTGGGCTTGCGTGCTGCACGGGAGCGGCGGGAAGAAGTCCGCCGTCTGCTGGAACAGGGCATAGACCCGAAGCGGCACGCACAGGATGAGGCCTTGCGGGAACGTAATCAGGCTTTCGGCTGTTTTGAAGCCCTTGCCCGCCGCTGGCACGCCGACCAATGCGCCAAGCCTGACAAGTGGACACCGGCACACGCTTCCCGCGTTTTGCGCAGTTTGGAGCTGCACATTTTCCCGGCTATCGGCGGGCGTACCGTGGCCGACATCATGCCGCTTGAAGTGTTGGAGCTGCTGCAAAAGCTGGAAACGGCGGGCAAGAACGACACCGCCCGCAAGGTGTATGACGTAGTGAATCAGGTGTTTGCCTATGCCGTGCGGCTGCGCCTTGCCCTGTACAACCCCGCTTCCGAGCTGCGGGGTGAGCTGGCACAGGTGAAACAGCGGAGCTTTGCCCACCTGTCCGACCCTGCCGAGCTAAAAACCCTGCTGCTGGACATTGACTGTTACGCGGGCAGTCCGCAGGTTTGCGCATTGCTGAAACTGTCCCCGCTGGTGTTTGTGAGGCCGTCTGAATTGCGTTTGATGAGATGGGCGGAACTGGACTTGTCCCGCGCCGTTTGGGAGAAAAGCGGCGAAACCATGAAAAACGGGCTGGATTTTGTCGTGCCGTTGAGCAGGCAGGCCGTGGCCGTTATCGAGGCCATGCGCCCCGTTTCGGGGCATTATGAATTTGTGTTTGCCCGCAGCGGGCGGGTGTTGAGCGAAGGAGCTGTTCGCAAGGCTTTGGAGCGCATGGGCTACAAGGGCAGGCAGACCGCCCACGGCTTCCGCCATATTGCCAGCACGCGGCTGAACGAGATGGAATTTAACCGCGATTGGATAGAACGGCAGCTTGCCCACAAAGACCCGAACCAAACGCGGGCAAGCTACAACAAGGCGGAATATCTGCCGCAGCGGGCGGCCATGATGCAGGAATGGGCGGACTATTTGGACAACCTGAAACAAGCCGACACGCCGACATGAAACCAAACGCCTGCCCCGTGAGGGCGTTTTTTGCGGCCATGAAAAAAACGCTATACGCGCGAGAAAATGCGTTTTATGTGGTTACGTGGTTACACCCCTCCGCAAAGCCTTTATTCATGCGGGTTTGCGCGTAACCACATAGCTTGATTTATGTGGTTACACTGTGGTTACAGTGGTTACACTTTTGTTTGCGGCCTGCTTTTCAAGCACCTGAAAAAGGCAAACCGCCGCAAATGCGCCCATTTTACAAAATGCGGGGATTTCCCGCCTGACAGCTATCTACATTACCCGCATCACAAACAGCCCTAAAAACGTCGCCACGCGCCCGCAATCGGCATTTAGACGGCAACCCCTAAGCCGCCAACAGGAAAACCGCCCCGAAAGGCGGTTTTTTATCTGTCAGCCATCATCAGCCGCACCCTGTCCGATTATGCATTTCATGTCCGATTGCGTATAATGCCGCATACACCAGCACACGGCAGCACACATGAAAGACCCCTTATACTTCCACCGCCCCGAATATGCGGCAAAACTGGTAAACAGCCTGAAAGACGGCATCACGCACGCCTTTACCCTGTTTGCTCCGCGCCGCATGGGAAAAACGCAATTCCTGCTGCAAGACGCCGCCCCCGAAGCGCAGCGGCAGGGTTTCAACGTCTTTTACTTCTCGTTTATGGACGCCGCCGCCCCCGCCGCCGATTTTCAGACGGCCTTACATGATTTTGTCCGCAGCATCCGCGCCACAGACAAAGCCAAAACCTTTATCGGCAGCATCAGCAAGATTGAAGCAATGGGCTTCGGCATCGAGAGGGAAACCGCCACCGAAACCATGCCGCGCCTGTCCGAAATCATCGGCGCGGCAGCCGCCGACAACCGCCCCGCCCTGCTGCTGCTGGACGAAGTACAGGAACTTGCCCGCAGCAAAGACACCGGCAACCTGATTAAATCCCTGCGCACCGGCATGGACATCCACAAAGACCGCGTCAAAACCATCTTCACGGGAAGCAGCACCAACGGCCTGCGGGCAATGTTCAACGACAACAAAGCCCCTTTCTTCCACTTCGCCCACGCGCTGGACTTCCCTTTATTGGGGCGGGAATTTACCGATTTTCTCGCAGGCGTCTACCAAGACCGCACCGGAAACTACATCGACCGCGCCGCCCTGTATGCCCTGTTTGAGCGCCTGTACCATACGCCCATGTATCTGCGGGCAATCATCCAAGACATGATTTTGAACCCCGCCCTAAACCTTGAAGAAGCCGCCGCCTACCGCATGGCCGAAATCGGCAGCGTACAGGCCGAGGCAGGGCAGTGGGCGCAGATGAAGCCGCTGGAAAGGGCAATCATCAAAGACATTGCCGCAGGCGGCGCAAGCCCCTACGGCAGGGAATCCCGCCGCCGCTATGCCACCCTACTTGGCGTGGACGACATCGGCACAAGCAGCGTGCAAAGCGCCATCAAGCGCATGAAGCGGCGGGAATGGATAAGCACGGACGCGCAAGGCCGCCTGATTGTCGGCAGCCCGCTGTTACATACTTGGATTGTTGAGAATATCGAATAGAGGCCGTCTGAAACAGCCTGAATGATAAAGATTTGATGAAAATTTGATTGCGGCAGTCAAAACGCTTGCCGCCGGTGTTTGAGGCCGTCTGAAATGAGTAAATTGCAAAGTATTATGAAATCCGTCAGGCATGATGATGAGTATATCCACTGCCGTGAAGCAGTTGAATTGATAGCAAAAGACACGCAGGAAGAAATCAGGGAAATAGGTAGATTTTTAGCAAGTCTGTTTTTTCATATCGAATTTTGCGATTTTTCGTATTACCAGTATGAAGATACAGGGATATACAAAAAAATCGAACCAATAGAGCTAGATATAGAGGCAAGAAATTTTGCTAATTCCTTTTTTACAAATGCTGATAAGGGAGTGTTTACTAGCACCCCCGTGGCACAAAGCGAAGAAACAGCGAGGTTTGTACAACATCTGATTGAAACTAACTGTTGTACCTATTGGGATTTTGGCGTAGACAATGATTTTGCCGTTTACTGGAAAAAAGACAAATTCTTTGAATTTTGCAAACGCTATGGCCTATTTTTAGGGAATGTCCCCACTCTAAATAGGGGGGATTCCCCCGATGGGGAAGCACTCATAGCGGTAAATAAACGGCTTGAATCTGAAAATGCCGTTTTAAAAAATAATTTGAATAACATCATCAATTCAGGAAAATCGGTTACTGCAAATATGAATATTATCGGCGCATTGCTTGGTACTTTGTTATCTGAACACAGATTTAAGAGTCAAACAGAGCTGAAAGCCTACCTGTTGAAACACTATGACGGTTACACAGGAATATCAGGCAGCAATCTAGACAACGTTTTTTCTTTGGCTAATCAATATTTGAAAGACCCTAAATAGGGGAAAATCTACCTTATTTAAAATGAAGCCGCCCCAAACGGGCGGCTATTCTTTTGTCCGTCGTAACACCAGCGCAACCAAGCGCATAACCGAAACGAAAGGACAACCATGCAAACCAATCTGAACAACCTGCCCGATAACGCGCAACTGACTATCGCCGACTTGGAAACCAGCGCCGCCCGCAAACGCAAGGGCATTACCCGCCTTTCCGCATCGCAAATCCGCAGACTGGAAGCGCGGGGACTGTTTCCCCAAAGCCGCCAAATCACCGGCACAAAATGCCGCTTCTACGTGGCGGGCGAAGTGAAAACATGGCTGCAACAACAGGCGGAGGGTAAGGCATGAACACCCTAATCAACATCCCCTTCCACAGTAAGCCCCTTTGCCTGATTGATGCCGACGGCAGGCCTTACGTTGCCATGCGCCCGATTGCGGACGGCATGGGCATAGACTGGAAAACACAAGAGCGCAAACTCAAAAACCGCTTTGCCTCAACCGTGGTCATTATGCCCACGGTTGCCCTAGACGGAAAACAACGCGAAATGCTTTGCCTGCCGTTGGACAAGCTGACCGCATGGCTGCTGACCATCAACCCGCGCAAGGTCAATCCCGCTATTCGTGCCGACGTGGAACGCTATCAGGCCGAAAGTGAAGCCGCTTTGTGGAGCTACTGGACGACAGGCATAGCAAGGCGGGATGAAATCCGCCGCGAACTGGCAGAGCTGGAAGCGGAGGATGCGGCATCGTTCGAGCGGGGCAGCATCGCAGGCAAAAGCCTGTATGTCCGCAAACTGGAAAAACAGCGCAACGACATGGCGCGCGCCGCCCTGCAAAGCGAACTGCCCTTTGTGTTTGCCGCCTGCGGAAAGGAAAACGCATGAAACCCGCAGCCCACCCCTTCAAACCCAACAGCCAAAACGCCGAAATCCTCGCCATCCTGCAAAGCGGCAAGAGCCTTACCCACTATCAGGCCGCGCAGATGGGCATTATGGGCTTCACATCCCGCATCAACGAAATCAGGGCGGCAGGCTTCCCCGTTGTCTGCACCATGACCGCCCATGAGAACAAGCACGGCAAAACCGTCAAGCGCGGCGTTTATACGCTGGCATAACTGTAATTATTGCTGTTTTATTGCGTGAAATATCGTTTTTAAGCAACGATATGGCATAAAACAACAGCAAACACCCCCTAACCTTTTCGGATTGGAAAACATGAAACTGCCCAAACTCACCCCCGAAAACCTGCCGACTGTCCGCCCCTACCTGCCCGATACCTTCCTGCAACTGGAAACCGTGGCCGGTACGCAAACCGCCCTGCTGCTGGTGTCCGAGCATGGCGGCGAACAATTCCCCGTTGCCAAAGGTGCAACGGTACAAGGCAGGCGGCGCAACGCCCGTATTACCGCCCTTGTCGGTGAAGCCGCCGCCCTGCGCCTTGCCGCCTACGGCCAACAGCGCAACATTGCCATACCGGCCTGCCGCAAGGCGCGGAAAGTGCTGCGCAACCGTGAAATCCGCGCCGCCTACGATATGGCGGAAGGTTCGGGCATGACCGCCGCCGCCCTTGCCCGCCGCTACGGATTGAACCAGCGGGCAATCTTCAACATCCTCAAGCGCAACGAATGAAAGGACAAACCATGCATCACGAAACGACACGCCAAGCCCTGCGCAACGCCTACATCAACGGTGCAAACATGGAAACGGCGGCGGCAGACTGCGGGATATGCCTGCGAACCGCCTACGCATGGAAGGCCGAGGCCAAAGCGGCGGGCGACGACTGGAACAGACTGCGGGCAGTCTGCGCCTTGGAAGACGTGGAAACCGTTACGCAAGACATCGTCCGCCGCATGACGAATATTTACGCGCAGACGGCGGAAGAGCTGTACGCCGATACACAGACACCCGCCGTCAAACGCGCCGAAGTGCTGGCGACGCTGGCCGACGCGCTGGCCAAAACCGTAGCCGCCAACAAGCGGATGATGCCGCAGGCTTCCGCCCTGGCGCAGTCCGTGCATACCCTGCAACTGCTGACGGACTTTACAGTGGAACGTTATCCGCAGCACGCCGCCGCTCTGGCCGAAATCATCGAACCTTTCGGCGAAGTGCTGCAAAAGTCCGAAGCTTGACAAACCCCCGCAGAGATTGCGAGATGACAAAAGCCAAAAACGGCTTTTGATGACAAATAAAGCACCTGCAAGCAGCCCCGAATTTTGACGGCAAAAGCCGCCCGAAACCCATTGACAGATTGAGCCTAGGGAAGCAAAATAGGGCTGTTCTCTAAATCGAAAACCCTAAACGGCACGGGTAACACGCCGTTTTTTCACGCCATCAATTCCCATAGTCCGTTTTTCAGACGGCCTATCTCAAGTTATGGCGGTGTCTGCCAACCGCAAGGCGCAGGCTGGACTTTTCGACCAGAGAGAGCACCGCCCCCTATTCGGGCTTCTTAAATCTCTAAATCGAAAGGACGCCATTATGGCAAATCAAAACAACATCCCCGCGCAGACCGCGCAAGAAACCGTAACCATCCCTTTAGACTTGGCAAACCGCATCATGGACGCGCTGTACTTCGGCGGCGAGTTTATCGCCAACACGGGCGCAATCATCGACACCATTTGCGACAACATGGCCGCCCATTCCGTCCGCAACGCCCCCATAAGTGCGAGCGGAAGCACGGCACGCCTTGCAGCAGTCATTCAAACCCTAGTCCCCCATGCGGAAAACCTTGAATCGTTCGATTTATCATCCGAGCTTGCGGGATACATTCAAAACTAACCCCATCCCCGCGCCCTGACGATTCAGACGGCGCGGGCTTCCTGCATCTGTAGCAAACGCATAACACGTTGATTTTAAACCGTTTAAATAGAGCCGATTCCAGCACTGCAAGGAGGGAAACCATGAAACCCGATTTGACCGAAATCAAGAACGCCGCCTATGGCCGCTGGCCTGAAATCCATGCCGCCCTAGGCATCCCCGCCAAACTCTTAAACACCCGCAAACACCAGCCCTGCCCGCATTGCGGCGGCAAAGACCGATTCCGCTACACCGACCACAAACACGGCGGCGGCTACATCTGCAACCAATGCGCCCCCGAAGGCGGCAGCGGCTTTGACCTGTTGATGCTGGTGTTTGGTTACAGCTTTACGGAATCTGTATAGTTAACCAAAACAAAAATTATATAATTCTCTCCCTTAACTCCACACCTTACCCGTTCCCGTTTTATGGCCTACTCTATCGATTTCCGTCAAAAAGCATTAGACCACTACGAACAGCACGGCAACATCAGCCAAACCGCACGCACCTTCCGCATTACCAACCGAACCCTTTACCAATGGATTGCCCTCAAAAAGGAAACAGGTTCGCTGCAACACCGCACCAAAGGCGGCAATTCGGAACGTATCGACAAGCAGGGAAAACAGAAAAAAACAATGCAAAATCGTCATATCAATGAACGGAAAAGAAATTTTGTTTTTACAAATCACCTGCACACACTGCGCCTTATCCGAAACCTGTTTTGGCCGCCTGATTTGCATATCGCACCGCCATGTTTTTTTCAGTATGATTCGTCCGTTTTTTCCGACGTTATTTCCATTTGAAACCACATTCAGGCAGTTAAGTAACCATGTCCGTTTACACCAGCGTTTCCGACGACGAAATGCGCGCATTTCTGGCCGACTACGATTTGGGCGCTTTCGTTTCGCTGACCGGCATCGCCCAAGGCGTGACCAACAGCAATTATTTTCTCACCACTTCCGCCGGCCGCTACGTTCTGACGGTTTTCGAGGTTTTGCAGCAGCACGAGCTGCCGTTTTTCCTGTTGCTGAAACAGCATTTGAGCGGCAGCGGCGTTGCCTGCCCCGCGCCCGTGCCGCGCAAAGACGGGCGTTTCGATTCCGTGCTGGCGGGCAAACCGGCCTGCCTCGTCACCTGCTTAAACGGTGCGGACACAAGCTGGCCGACGGTGGAACAATGCTTCAACACCGGAGCCATGCTGGCGAAAATGCACCTGGCCGGGCAAAGCTTCCCCATGCACATGGACAACCCGCGTTACAGCACTTGGTGGCGCGAATCGGCCAATAAGCTATATCCCGTATTGAACGAAGAAGACGCAGAACTACTGGCCGACGAAATCGCCTATCTCGACGCGCACCCCGATACTGGCCTGCCGCGCGGCATCATCCACGCCGACCTGTTCAAAGACAATGTTCTGCTAGACGGCAACGGCGTGGCCGGTTTCATCGACTTCTATTACGCCTGCGACGGCAATTTCATGTACGACCTCGCCATCGCCGTCAACGACTGGGCACGCACCGCCGACAACCGCCTCGACACAGCCCTCGCCGACGCCTTTATGCGCGGCTACGAAAGCGTGCGCCCCCTGTCGTCGGCGGAACGCGCCTACTTTCCCGTGGCACAGCGCGCCGGCTGCGTCCGCTTCTGGGTGTCGCGCCTGCTCGACTTCCACTTCCCGCAGGAAGGCGAAATGACCTTCATCAAAGACCCCAACGCCTTCCGCGACCTGCTGCTCTCTTTCAGACGGCCTTAAATACGTTAAAGCTGCACTTTCAAAAACATCATTCCCGCGAAGGCGGGAACGGCCTCAGGCATCTTCACGACACAACAGGCCGTCTGAAAGCCCGTTTTCCGTTTCAGACGGCCTTCCCTCTTCCGCAACCCCTCCCGAAAGACGATTATGTTTACAGGCATCGTACAAGGCATCGGCCGCATCGTTTCCGTCGAGCAGCCCGCCGCCGACTTCCGCACCCACACCGTCGAGCTGCCCGAACACATGGCGCACGGCCTGCAACCGGGCGCGTCCGTCGCCCACAACGGCTGCTGCCTCACCATCACCGAAACCGGCGGACGGCTGGCAAAGTTCGACCTGATGGGCGAAACGCTGGCCAAAACCAACCTAGGCCGTCTGAAAGAAGGCGACGCGGTCAACCTCGAACGCGCCGCCCGCTTCGGCGACGAAATCGGCGGCCACCTGATGAGCGGCCACATCACCGCCACCACCACCGTCACCCGCATCGAACGCAACGGTCTCAACACCACTGTTTGGTTTGCCCTGCCCGCCGCGCTGCGCCCCTACATCCTACCCAAAGGCTTTGTCGGACTCGACGGATGCAGCCTCACCGTCGGCCAAGTGTCCGACACGGAATTCAACGTCCACCTGATTCCCGAAACCCTGCAACGCACCCTCTTCGGCACGCGGCAGGAAGGCGACGAAATCAATCTGGAAATCGACCCGCAGACGCAGGCCGTGGTCGACACCGTGGCACGCGTCTTGGCAGGCAAAGGCGCTTAAACATCTTTTATGTATGCCTGCAAACGGGCTGAGGTCGTCTGAAAACAATGCGCCACCGGAGTGGAAAACTGTTTTTCAGACGGCCTCTTTTATGTATAGCGGCTGGTTTAATAATAGATAGTTGGGCGTCACCCGCAAACTTGACGTACACAAACGGACTAAGGCCGTCTGAAAGCAAGGCTTCAACGAAGTGAAACCCTGCTTTCAGACGGCCTCTTTGCGCGGCGGCGGTTTAAATATCGCCCTGCGCTTTCACTTTTTCCTCGCCGAATTCCAGTTTGCTCAAAGCCGACAGATAGGCTTTGGCGGTGGCGGCGAGCACGTCGGTGTCCGCGCCCTGTCCGTTGACGACGCGGTTGCCGCGAGCCAGGCGCACGCTGGTTTCGCCCTGGCTTTCCGTGCCCTGCGTCACGGCGTTCACCGAGTAAATCTGCAACACTGCGCCGCTCTGCACCACGCTTTCGATGGCCTTGAAAATCGCATCGACGGGACCCGAGCCTGTCGCCGAGGCGTGTTTTTCTTCGCCCCGCACGCTGAACACGATTTCGGCGCGCGGCATTTCGCCGGTTTCGGTGGTGATTTTCTGCGAAACGAATTTGTAGCTTTCGGCATTGAGGCTGACCATTTCGTCGGACACCAGCGCGTGCAGGTCTTCGTCGAAGATTTCCCGTTTTTTGTCGGCAAGTTCTTTGAAGCGGGCAAACGCGGCATTCAACGCTTCTTCGCTTTCCAATTCGATGCCCAATTCTGCCAATTTGCTGCGGAACGCGCTGCGGCCAGACAATTTGCCCAAGGTCAGGCGGTTGGTGGCCCAGCCGACCGATTCGGCAGTCATGATTTCATAAGTTTCGGGGTGTTTCAGTACGCCGTCCTGATGGATGCCCGATTCGTGCGCAAAGGCGTTTGCGCCGACCACCGCCTTGTTGGGCTGCACGGGATAGCCGGTAATGGTGGACACCAGTTTCGATGCCGGCACGATTTGCGTGGTGTCGATGCCCGTTTCCAAGCCGAACAAATCGTGGCGTACTTTCAGAGCCATCACAATTTCTTCCAAGCTGGCATTGCCCGCGCGTTCACCCAAACCGTTGATGGTGCATTCCACCTGGCGCACGCCTGCCTGAACGGCGGCCAGCGAATTGGCGACCGCCATGCCTAAGTCATTGTGGCAGTGTGTAGACCAGATGACCTTATTGCTGTTGGGCACACTTTTAATGATATTGCTGATACGCTCATACCAAACGGAAGGGATGGAGTAGCCGACGGTATCGGGAATATTGATGGTGGTCGCGCCCGCTTCAATCACCGCCGTAAAAATTTTAGCCAAAAAGTCCAAATCGGAACGAACCGCGTCTTCGGCGGAAAATTCCACATCATCCGTATATTCTTTGGCGATTTTCACCGCTTTCACCGCCGCATCAATCACCTGTTGCGGCTTCATTTTCAGTTTGTGCTCCATATGGATGGGGCTGGTGGCGATGAAGGTGTGGATGCGCTTTTTCGGCGCGGGGGAAACGGCTTCGCCCGCCTTGCGGACATCGTTTTCAACGGCACGTGCCAACGAGCAGACGGTGGCGTTAGTGATGATTTTGGCAATCGCGTTCACCGATTCGAAATCGCCCGGGCTGGCGGCGGCAAAGCCTGCTTCAATCACGTCCACGCCCATTTTTTCCAACTGGCGGGCAATACGGATTTTCTCTTCTTTAGCCATGGATGCGCCGGGCGACTGTTCGCCGTCGCGCATGGTGGTGTCGAATATGATGACGCGGTTGTTTTGGCTGGTGGTCATGGTGTTTTTCTCCAAGGTGGTTTGCTGCTGCATAAAAGCGTTCAAATCCAAAGGTCGGCCTTGCGACTCGGCCAGCGCCAGCAGTTTGTTCAACTGCGAAAGCGGCAGCGAGCCGCGCACGCGCCATTTGTAGATGGCGGCCGTGCTGGCGGCGTTTTCGGGGTCTTGCTGCTTCAAAGCCTCGGCCAGCGCGTTCACGCCGCCGAAATAGGCGATTAAGCGGTCTATGTTCAATTGCATTTTTTGTCCAATCGTCATCGGGCAGTTTCTTCAAAGAAGAGGCGATTATACTGAAATTGGACAAAGTGGCAACAAAACCCGTCAGATTTTCTTTTCAGACGGCCAAAACAGCAAAATTTTTATACATTTTGTCCACAACAAATAAAAACGCAGCAGGCCGTTCCCGCCTTTGCGGGAATGACGTTTCTGAAAGCAAAATTTCAACAAAGTTATAGTGAGCCAAAACAAACGCCTTGCGAATCCATCTGTTACAATGCCGCCCCTTTTTCACCGACCCCAACCCGATTCCGCCATGACCGCCGTATCCGCCCGCCAAATCGACCGCCTGCTGCCGCAAACCCAATGCCGCGAATGCGGCTACGACGGCTGCCTGCCCTATGCCGAAGCACTCGCAGCGGGCAAAGCGGCAGTGAACCTGTGTGCACCGGGCGGCGAAGCGGTGATGCTCGACATCGCCCGGCTGCTCGGCAAACCGCCGCTCGCCCCCGCCAAAACGCAAACCCCCGCTCTGGCTTGGATAGACGAGTCCGCCTGCATCGGCTGCACCGCCTGCATCCGCGCCTGCCCCGTCGACGCCATCATGGGCGCATCCAAACTCATGCACACCGTTATCGCCGAAGAATGCACCGGCTGCGGCCTGTGCGTCGCCCCCTGTCCCGTCGACTGCATCCACATGAGGCTGTCTGAAAACCCGTCTGCCGACACCTTCCTGCCGCAGGCGCGCACCCTGTCCGACAACGAAACCGACCCGCGCTTTGCCGCCGCCGCCCACGCCCGCACCCGCTGGCAGAACCGCGAAACGCGTAAAACCCGCGAGGCCGAAGCCAGACAAAACCAACGTGCCGCCAAAGGAGCCGCCGCCCTACGCGCCCAATCCGCCGCAACCGCAGCCGCAAACACCGCCAAATCCGCCATCAACCCCGCCGACCTCATCGCGCAGGCCATGGCGCGCGCCAACGCGCAACAGGCACAGCGCAGCACCCCCGCCAACCGCGACCGTTTCAAAGCGCAGCAGTTGCAGGCCGCCCAAGAAAAAGCCGCGCTGCGCCGCTACCGCCGCGACGCGCAATACGGCAGCCCGGAGGAAAAAGCAGCTGCCCTCGAATGGCTGCGTCGGCACAAGGAAACACAAGAACAGGAAAACGGCGCTTGACCGTCCGCCTGTCGGATATGCGGAAAGGCCGTCTGAACACATGTTTTCACTTCATGGATGTTGCTTTCAGACTGCCTTTGTCCGTTTGCACATGTCAAGTTGCGGTCGGTGTCCGACTGCATCTATTGAAACAAAAAGGCCGTCTGAAAACAGGTTTTCCGAACCGCAAACCACCTCCCCGCTTTTCAGACGGCATTTTACCAACCCGTTCCGCCGTTCTTTCAGACGGCCTCCGACAGCCCGTCATTTTTAAAGAAACCATGCTCCGCAAACTCTCCGCCGCCCTTTTTCTGGCCGCCTGCCTCATCCGCCCCGCCGCTGCAAGCGATATTCCCGCCGTCCTCTATCAGGAAATCGGCGGCAGCGACCGCGCAGGCATTGGCCACGTCAGCGCCGTTTTCCCTGACACGGCAGGCTGCCAAACAGACCAACCCGTTTTCATCCTCTACGGCTCGTCCGTCCGCTTTCTGCGGCAGGCGGAAGACTTCCTGCGCCGCAATCCGCCGCCGCCCGCGCGAAAAATCGTCTTCACCGCCGCAGACCAATCCGTCCACGCAATCATTCCCGACCTGCGCCGCCCGCCCTACCCCGCCGCCTCGCTTGAAAACGGCGAGGAAGGCGAAATACTCATCGGGCTGGACACCGACGCGCGCGGGCGTATCCGCCGCAGCCGCATCCTCGAAGCTTCGCCCCATCCCCGCCTCAACAAGGCCGCCGCCCGCGCCGCTGCCGCATTGACAGGCCGAGGAAACGGCAAAGCAAACAGCCACTACTACTGGTTTGTCCGTTTCCAATTCGTCTGACGGAAAATGCAAAGAGGCCGTCTGAAACCCGATGCGGGTTTTCAGACGGCCTCTTCCCTGCATGGCGGCCTGTCCGATTCTTGACGCGGATATTGCGCCGTCAGGCGGCGATACCGAAGCGGCAAAGAGCGGATTGAGGCCTTCTGAAACTGCCCTCGCCCCGTTTTCAGACGGCCTCTGCCGCCTGCCCGAACGCAAAAAGCCCGCAGCGGAATACTGCGGGCTTTTCCGATGCCGTCGGGCGAAACGCCTTACGCGCCGTCGCGCAGGATGCGGCGGATGGCGGAGAGCTGGCGGCGGCTGACGGGCAGAACTTCTTCCACGTCCAGCACTTTCGCGCCCCAGCTGGCGTTGCCTTCGTCTTCGTCGCCGTCGAGTCGGATGAGGCTGTCGAGCGTGTGGCGCATCACCAGCGCGTTGCGGTGGACGCGGATAACTTTCTCGCCGAGCAGCTCTTCCCAGTGCACCAGCGTTTTGGGCAGCTCGTAGCGCGAGCCGTCGCCGGTGATGAGGAAGACGGTTTTCTGGTCGGCCTGCAGATAGCGCGCCTGCTGCCAGGGGATTTCGACCATGCGTTCGCGGTTAAACACTTGGAAGCTTTTGAATTCGTCGGCAGATTCTTCGATATTGCCCTGCACGCGCGCCAAGGCGGCCTGCAAGCGGGCGATTTTGATGGGTTTGAGCAGGTAGTCTTCCGCCGCCAGCTCGAAGGCGCGCAGGGCGTGTTCTTCGTAGGCGGTGGTGAAAATAACGTGTGGCTGTTTTTTGGCGATGCGTTTGATGCGTTCGACAAAATCGAGGCCGGTGATTTCGGGCATGTTGATGTCGGTAAACACGATGTCGGTTTCGTGTACGCTCAGCCATTCGAGGGCGGGCTTGGCGTGGGCGAATGTTTTGAGCAACACCACTCCGCATTCGTCCAAGAGGACGCGCAGGCGTTCGGCCGCCAGAATTTCGTCTTCGACTATGATTGCACTGGGCATAGTTTTGATACCGTTTGCTGATTTTCGTTGGGGCGCAATCGTAGCGGGTTAGCCCGCCCTCTGCAACCGTTTTGCCTGCTTTTCGGGCGAAGGCGCGGATGCGGAGGGCTTTTCACTCCGTTGAAGCTGCGCTTTCAGACGGCCTTTTCCGTTGCCCGCCCTTTTCAGACGGCCTAAAATCCGCCGCTCCACCCATCCAGAGGAGTTTTGCCATGACCCGCCGATTCGCCACCGAAGCCATCCACGCCGCCTACAATCCCGACGAGCACAACCGCGCCATCATGCCGCCCGTTTACCAGAATTCCATGTTCGCCATGAAGGAAATCGGCGAACAAATCCCCTTCCGCTACGCCCGCCTCGCCAACCCGACGCGCAAGGTGCTGGAAGACACCGCCGCCGCGCTGGAAAACGGCGCGGCCGGTTTCGCCTTCGCCAGCGGCATGGCGGGCATAGACTGCGTGTTCCACACCTTTTTACGCCCGGGCGACACGATTATCGCCGTCAGCGACATCTACGGCGGCAGCTACGATCTGCTGACGGAGGTGTACGCCGCCTGGGGCGTGAACGTGGTGTTTGCCGACCTCACCGACCCCGCCAATCTCGACAAAGCCCTGGCGGAAAACAACAAGGTGAAACTCGTTTGGCTGGAAACGCCGTCCAACCCGCTTTTGCGCCTGGTCGACATCGCCGCGCTGGCCGCCAAAGCCAAGGCTGCAGGCGCGTTGGTCGGCATCGACAACACCTTTGCCACGCCCTATCTGCAACAGCCGCTGGATATGGGCTGCGACATCGTTTTCCACTCCGCCACCAAATACCTGTGCGGCCATTCCGACGTGCTGATGGGCATCGTCGTCGCCAAAACACCCGAATTGGCCAAACCGCTGCACGCCATGATGGTGAACACCGGTGCGGTGGCCGGCCCCGCCGACTGCTCGCTGGTGCTGCGCGGCATCAAAACCCTTGCCCTCAGAATGGAGCGGCACTGCGCCAACGCGCTGGAAACCGCCCGCCGCCTCGAAGCGCATCCGGCGGTGGAAAAAGTGTTCTACCCCGGCCTGCCCTCGCACGAGCATCACGATTTGGCGCAGCGGCAGATGGCCAAAGGCTGCGGCGGCGTGGTGACAATTTATCTGAAAAACGACAGCCGCGAATCCGCCAACAGCGTGATTAAAAACATGAAACTGGTGCGCATGGCTTCCAGCCTCGGCGGCGTCGAAAGCCTGGTCAACCACTGCTACACCCAGTCGCACAGCGGCGTGCCGCCCGAAGTGAAAGCCGAACTGGGTATCCGCGTCGGCCTGCTGCGTTTTTCCGTCGGCATCGAAGACATCGAAGACATCTGGGCGGACATCTCCGCCGCGCTGGACACCACGCTGTAAAGCGCTTTCCGCCACATATAAAGGCCGTCTGAAAAATATTTTCAGACGGCCTCTTCCTTTCAGACGGCCTGCCGTTTCGGTATCATGGCGGCTTCGCAAAGAAAGCATATCATGATACCCGGCATCCCACTCCACAAAGACATCGTCCGCCCGCCCGAAACCATCCTCGTCAACATCACCCCGCAGGAAACCCGCGTCGCCATCCTCGAAGAAAACAACATCTGCGAGCTGCACATCGAGCGCAATTCCGGCCACGGCCTGGTGGGCAACATCTATCTGGGCGTGGTGCGCCGCGTGCTGCCCGGCATGCAGAGCGCCTTTATCGACATCGGCCTGGAACGCGCCGCCTTCCTACACATCGTCGACATCCTCGAACAGCGCAAAAACCCCGAAGAAACCCAGCGCATCGAACACGTTTTGTTTGAAGGGCAGACCCTGCTCGTCCAAGTCATCAAAGACCCCATCAACAGCAAAGGCGCGCGCCTGTCGACGCAGATTTCGCTGGCCGGACGCTTCCTCGTCCACCTGCCGCAGGAAGAGCACATCGGCGTGTCGCAGCGCATCGAAGACCACGGCGAACGCCACAACCTGCGCGGCCGCCTCAACAGCCTGCTGCCGCCCGACTCCGCCCACGGCTACATCATCCGCACCAGCGCAGAAACCGCCACCGACGCCGAATTGCAGGCCGACATCGGCTATCTCACCAAAGTCTGGCAGGACATCCAGCAGCAGGCCAAAACCCTACCCGCCGGTTCGCTGCTCTATCAAGACCTGCCCCTGAGCCTGCGCGTTTTGCGCGACATGTTCAGCGGCAACACCCGCGAAATCCTCGTCGATTCCAAAGAAAACTTCGCCAAAATGCAGCACTTCGCCGCCCAATACGTGCAGGATGCGGCCGACAAAATCAAACTCTTCTCCGGCGAGCGTCCGCTGTTTGAAACCCACAACGTCGAAGCCGAGATCAACCGCGCCCTGCAACCGCGCGTCAGCCTCAATTTCGGCAGCTACCTCATCATCGAAGCCACAGAAGCCATGACGACGATAGACGTCAACACCGGCGGCTTTGTCGGCGCGCGCAACTTCGACGAAACCATCTTCAAAACCAACCTCGAGGCCTGCCACGCCATCGCCCGCGAACTGCGCCTGCGCAACCTCGGCGGCATCATCATCATCGACTTCATCGACATGGCCTCCGACGCCCACCGCGAAGCCGTGTTGCAGGAATTGGCCAAAGCCCTCAGCTTCGACCGCACCCGCGTCACCCTCAACGGCTTCACCAGCCTCGGCCTGGTCGAACTCACGCGCAAACGCACGCGCGAAAACCTCAACCAAGTCTTGTGCGAGCCCTGCCCCGCCTGCCAGGGCAGAGGCCGTCTGAAAACGCCGCAAACCGTCTGCTACGAAATCCAACGCGAAATCGTGCGCGAAAACCGCCGCTTCGACGCCAAAGAATTCCGCATCCTCGCCTCGCCCGAAGTGATCGACCTGTTTCTTGACGAAGAATCCCAGTCGCTGGCGATGTTGATCGACTTTATCGGCAAACCCGTGTCGCTGGCAGTGGAAAACAGTTACACGCAGGAGCAGTTTGACGTGGTGTTGGTTTAGCCAGCCAACCGTTTGACTTGCCGACATATAGTGAAACAACACGAAAATCTACGGCGTTGCTGCCTTGTATCTTTCCGTGTTGGTTCACTATACAAAAGGCCGTCTGAAAAACCTTTCAGACGGCCTTTGCCGTTTTGGCTGCGCCGAAGCCGCGCTTTCAGACGGCCTCAAACGGCGTTTTACTGTATCTGCTGCTGCGCGGCGCGCACGGCGTTCTGATCGGGGTTGATCAGGATTTCGACGCGGCGGTTTTGCGCGCGGCCTTCGGCGGTGGCGTTGGAGGCAACCGGCTGGCGCGAGCCGTGGCCGTAGGTGGCGAGACGCGAGCCGCTGACGCCGCGCGATTGCAGGAAGGTGGCGACGGCTTGGGCGCGGCGCTGCGACAGCGGATCGTTGATGGCGTCGGAGCCTGTGTTGTCGGTGTGGCCGTTGATGGTGAGGGTGGTGTCGGGGTATTGGGTGAGGGTTTGCGCGGCGGCAGCGAGGGCGTTTTGCGCGTTGGTGCTGAGGGTGGCGCTGTTGGTCGGGAAGGTCACGTTTTCGGGCATCACCAGTTTGATTTGGTTGCCGCTGCGCTCGACGTTCACGCCGGTGTTGGCGAGGTTTTCGCGCAGTTTTTTCTCCTGGTAGTCCATGTAGCCGCCGATGCCCGCGCCGATGGCGCCGCAGGCCAGCGCGGAATTGCGCGCGCCTTTGCTGCCGTGGCTCAATGCGCCGATGATGCCGCAGACGGCGGCGCCGCCGAGGCCAAAGGAGGCGGTTTTGCTGGCTTTCTGCGTGCCGTCGGCGTAAGTGATGCAGCCGCTGAGAGCGAGGGATGCGGCAATAGCGGTGACGGTGAGAGAGTTAAACAGTTTCATGTGTCGTCCTTTCTAAAATCGGTAATGTAAAGATTGCGGAGCGGCGGAATATAGCCCGAGGGCGCGGGCGGCAGAAGCGGCCTTAACGTGAAATTACCCGCGCTTTACCGTTTGGCGCGTTTTCGCTGCCGCCAGTACATGCGCCAGCGGATTTTGACGTCGTAACCCACCGATCCTGCGCCGAACCAAAAGAGGAGCGCCGACACGGGCAGGGTGAAATGGTAGCCGAGGCGGTGGTAGCCCCACGCGCCGGTGAAGCCGCCGCAGAGAAAGGCGGCGGCCAGCAAAAGAAGCAGGCGCATTTTCGGTTTGTTGACGCGCACGTCGGTCAGGCGGGGATGGTCGCTGCGGCGGTAGTAGAGGACTTTGGCCAGCTCGATGCCCAAATCGGTGACGGTGCCGGTCATGTGGGTGGAGCGGATAACGCCGCCGGAGAGGACGGTGAGGACGGTGTTGTGCATGCCCATGATGAAGCACAACAGCAGAAGGGTGGGCGGGGCGAAGATTTTGCCGTAGTGCGCCAAGGCGACACCGAGCAGGCCGAACACCAGCAGGTAGAAGCCTTCCAGCCACATCGACAGGCCGTAGCCGCTGCGGAAGCGCTGGCGCTTGGCCCACAGTATCGTCCAGCTCGAATGCGCCGCGCCCAGCAAAAAGGCGAACACGCCCGCCATCATCACCGCCGCGCCTTCCCAGTCACCGAGAAAGGCGGCATCAGCCGCGCCGGACATCGCGCCGCTGACGTGGGAGGTGTAGCTTTTGACGGCGAAAAAGCCGCCCGCGTTAATCGCGCCGGCCAGAAAGGCCATGATGCCGCACAGGGCGCGGAAACCGGAAACGGTGATTTCGCAGTTGTGCAGGTAGGGCTTGTCGGCCTGCCAGAAGGGCTGGTGGTGGGGGCGGTAGATCGGTTTCTGATGCGGCGGCCGCGCTTGCATGGTGGTCGGATTCGGGTGGAGTGAAAGTTTGTCGGGAAACGGTTTGAGGCCGTCTGAAAAGGCCGTCTGAAAGGTTTTTCCGGAGTTTTCAGACGGCTTAAGGTCTGCCGGTGCGACTCAGGTGCGTATCTGCCCGTCGCCCAGCACGATCCATTTTTGCGAGGTGAGGCCGTGCAGACCGACGGGGCCGCGGACGTGGATTTTGTCGGTGGAGATGCCGATTTCCGCGCCGAGGCCGTATTCGAAGCCGTCGGCGAAACGGGTGGAGGCGTTGACCATCACGCTGGCCGAATCGACGGTGCGCAGGAACGTTTGCGCGCGGCCGAGGTGTTCGGTGACGATGCTGTCGGTGTGGCCGCTGCCGTGGCGGTTGATGTGTTCGACGGCCTCTTGCGCCGTGCCGACGATTTTCACCGACAAAACGGGGGCGAGGTATTCGGTGTCCCAGTCTTCGTCTGAGGCCGTCTGAATATCGGGCAGAACGGCCAGCGTGCGCGGGCAGCCGCGCAGTTCCACGCCTTTTTCTCGGTAGCGCGCGGCCAGCGGCGGCAGCAGTTCGGCGGCGCGCGCTTCGTGCACCAGCAGGGTTTCCATGGTGTTGCAGGTGCCGTAGCGCGAGGTTTTGGCGTTGAAGGCGATGTTGACGGCTTTTTCGGCGTCGGCGAACTCGTCGAGGTAGACGTGGCAGATGCCGTCGAGGTGTTTGATAACCGGCACGCGGGCTTCGGCGGCGATGCGCGACACCAGCGATTTGCCGCCGCGCGGGATAACGACGTCGATCAAATCGGGGCTTTGCAGCATCACGCCGACGCCCTCGCGGCCGGTGTGTTCGATAAAAGCCGCGGCGTCGGCGGGCAGGCCGTTTTCGTGCAGTGCCTGGCGGATGAGTTTGGCAATCGCGCCGTTGCTGTTTACCGCCTCGCTGCCGCCGCGCAACACGCAGGCGTTGCCCGATTTCAGGCACAGGGCGGCGGCATCGGCGGTAACGTTCGGCCGCGATTCGTAAATGATGCCGATAACGCCCAGCGGCACGCGCATTTTGCCGATTTGCAGGCCGTTGGGGCGGGTGCGGAATTCGTCCATTTCGCCGACGGGATCGGGCAGTGCGGCAATCTGGCGCAGGCCTTCGCGGATGTGGTCTATGCCCGCATCCGTCAGGCGCAGGCGGTCGAGCATGGCGGCGTCCAGCCCTTTGGCGGCGGCGTTGTCGCAGTCTTGGCGGTTGGCGGCGAGAACGGCGGCGCGGTGTTTGTCGAGCAGTTCGGCGGCGCGCAGCAGCACGGCGTTTTTCACTGCGCCGGGGGCGGCGGCCGTCTGAAAATAAGCGGCGCGGGCGGCGGCGGCTTTGGCGCGGACGTAGGCGGCGGTGTCCTGCATGGGATTCTCCTTTTTTGTCGTTGTGCGTCGTTGTACAGGATTCGGATAATAAACGAACGAAGGCCGTCTGAAAACGGAAAGGCCGTCTGAAAAGGGCTTTCAGACGGCCTCCGGATGCGGTTCGGTACGGCAAACCCGCGCACCGCCGGGCGGCACGCCGCAAAGGCAACGAAAAAGGCCGTCTGAAAGCCGCAAAACGGTTTTTCAGACGGCCTTTACAGGCTATTTGGCGGGCTTGACGAGACGGTAGTAAATCTCGCCCTCTTCGATATAGCCCAAATCGACGCGGGCGATTTCGGCGATGGCTTCGCTGCCTTCCTGCAAGTCGGCCACTTCGGCCGACATGGCGGCATTGCGCAGGCGCAGGGCGGCGTTGGCGGTTTGGCGCAGCGCAAGCTGTTTTTCCATTCTGGCCGCATCCTGATAGCTGCCTTTGCCCGCCCACAGTTTGTATTGGAAGAAGACAAAGGCCGAAATCAGAACAAGTGTCACCCACTTCATAACGCTGCCTTATTTGCCGCTTTGGTAAAACGCGGCGCGGCCGGGGTAGTGCGCGGCTTCGCCCAGCTCTTCTTCGATGCGCAGAAGCTGGTTGTATTTGGCCATGCGGTCGGAGCGCGAGAGCGAGCCGGTTTTGATCTGCATGCAGTTGGTAGCGACGGCCAAATCGGCGATGGTGGCATCTTCGGTTTCGCCCGATCGGTGGCTCATCACGGCGGCGTAGCGGTTGCGCTTGGCCAGCTCGACGGCTTTGAGGGTTTCGCTCAGCGTGCCGATTTGGTTCACTTTCACCAGCAGGGCGTTGGCTACGCCCGCTTCGATGCCTTCGGCGAGGATTTTCGGGTTGGTGACGAACAAATCGTCGCCGACAAGCTGGACTTTGCCGCCGAGTTTTTCGGTGAGCAGCTTCCAGCCTGCCCAGTCGTTTTCGTCCATGCCGTCTTCAATGGAGATGATGGGGTATTTGCCGGCCAGTTTGGCGAGGTAGTCGGCGAATTCTTCACTTGTCAGGGCGAGTTTTTCGGCGGAGAGGTGGTATTTGCCGTCTTTATAGAATTCGCTGGAGGCGCAGTCGAGGGCGAACAGCACGTCTTCGCCGGTTTTGTAGCCTGCGGCTTCGACGGCTTCCTGCATCAGTTGCAGGGCTTCTTCGTGGCTGGCGAGGTTGGGCGCAAAGCCGCCTTCGTCGCCGACGGTGGTGGGATAGCCTTTTTGGTCGCACAGTTTTTTCAGGGCATGGAACACTTCCGCGCCGCAGCGCAGGGCTTCTCGGAAGGTGGGGGCGCCGACGGGCATAATCATGAATTCCTGGATGTCGAGGCTGTTGTTGGCGTGTGCGCCGCCGTTGATCACGTTCATCATCGGCACGGGCATGGACATCGGGCCGGCGCCGCCGAGATAGCGGTAAAGCGGCAGGCCGGCGTCTTCGGCGGCGGCGCGGGCGACGGCCATGGAAACGGCCAGCGTGGCGTTGGCGCCGAGGCGGCCTTTGTTGTCCGTGCCGTCCAGCTCGATCATGATTTTGTCGATGTAGCTCTGTTCGGAGGCATCGATGCCGATTAATGCTTGGGCGATTTCGTTGTTCACATGCTCGACGGCCTGCAACACGCCTTTACCGAGGTAGCGGGTTTTGTCGCCGTCACGCAGCTCCAAGGCTTCTTTCTGGCCGGTGGACGCGCCGCTGGGCACGGCCGCGCGTCCCATAACGCCGCTTTCCAGCAGCACGTCGCATTCCACTGTGGGGTTGCCGCGCGAGTCGAGGATTTCGCGGGCGAAGATGTCGATGATGGCACTCATGGGGTCTCTCCTAAATGTAAATGGGTTGGAATCGAAACGGATAGCTTTCAAACGGCCGCACGGCAAAAGCCCTGCGGCGAAAAGGCGCGATTATACCCGTTAAGGCCGTCTGAAAACCATGCGCGGCGGCGGTTTTCGCGCAAGGCGGTGTATACTGCCGCCGCCGTATTCGCAAGGAAAACCGCATGACCGCCGTTTGGAACGCCCCGCCGAGCGCCGCAGAACTCGTCCGCGCCGCCGAAACACACCGCCGCCTGATTGTCTGCCTGCCCGATTTTCGCCTGCCCGAATTTGCCGCCTCCGCCGCGCCCTGCAACAAAGAGCGGCATTTTCTTGCGGCCTGGCCGCAGCAGTCGGCCTGTCTGCAATTTGCCGCGCCCAACATCCTGCGCGGCCTGCTGCCCGATTGCGAGCTGTGGCTGATGCCGCCCGCCTGCGCCGAGCATCTGCACGAACATTTTTCAGGCGGCCTGCACTGGCAGACCGAGTCCGCGCCGCAAACCGCCGCCGCACCGTACAAACCGTGGTACAGGCCGTCTGAAAACCCCGTTTCCCCGCCGGAACACGTTGCCGTCATCGGCGCGGGCATCGCAGGCGCGGCCACGGCCTACGCGCTGGCCTCGCGCGGCGTGCGCGTCACCGTGCTCGAAGCGGGCGCGGCGGCGCAGGCGGGCAGCGGCAACCGCCAGGGTCTGCTCTACGCCAAAATCTCCGCCCACGACACCGAACAAACCGAGCTGCTGCTGGGCGGCTACGGCCACAGCCGCCGCCTGCTCGACGAGTTGCTGCCCGAACGGGAAAACTGGCAGCCCTGCGGCCTGCTCCACCTCAACCACAACGCCGCCGAAACCCGCCGCAACCGACAGCTCGCCGCGCAAACCCGCCACGCCCACCTCTATCGCGGCGTCACCGCCGCCGAAGCCTCCGCCATCGCCGGCATCGACATCCTTTCAGAAACGTCACCCCCGCATGCCTTAGGCGGGGGCGGCCTCTACTGGCCGCAGGGCGCATGGCTGCACCCCGCCGCGCTGGTACGCGCCCTGCTCGCCCATCCCGCCGTCACCCTGTGCGAACACGAGCCGCTGCTGTCCGCCGAACACCGCGGCGGCGCATGGCACTTGTCCACCCCGGCGCGCACCCTGTCCGCCAGCCACATCGTCTACTGCACTGGCGCCGACAGCCCGCGTTTCCCCGCCCTCGCCGCCCTGCCTTGGCAGATGATACGCGGCCAGACCAACCTCGCCGCCGCCACGCCCTACTCAGGCCGTCTGAAAACCGCCCTGTCCGCCGCAAGCTACATCAGCCCCGCATGGCAGGGACAGCACTGCTACGGCGCCAGCTTCACCCCGCACGACAGCGGCACGGATTGGCGCGAGGCCGACGCCGAACACAACCGCTGCGAACTCGAACGCCTGCACCCGCAGCTTGCCGCCTCGCTGCTTGCCGAACCGACCGCCGCAGGCCACGCCGCCGTGCGCTGCGACAGCCCCGACCACCTGCCCGCAGTCGGCCGCATCGCCGACTACGCCGCCATGCAGCACCTGTACGCCAAACTCGCCCACGACAAAAACTACCCGCTCGACGAGCCCTGTCCCTGGCTGCCGAACGCCTGGGTCAACGCCGCCCACGGCAGCCGCGGCCTCGCCACCGCCCCCTGGTGCGCCGAACAGACCGCCGCCGAAATCCTCGGCCTGCCGCAACCCTTCTCCCGCCGCCTGCGCGAAGCCCTGCACCCCAACCGCCACATCGTCCGCGCCCTCGTGCGCGGGCACGAGGCGGCATAACACAGGCCGTCTGAATGCCTTTCAGACGGCCTTCCCGATGGCAAAAACCGCGTGCGTGGCAGAGCCACACACCCTACGGCATAAGGGCTACGCTTGCTGCAGGCGCAGTTTTAGACGACACAAAAAAACCGCCCCATCCCGAGCACGCCAAACACATCCGCCGCGAACTGCGCCGCGTGCAAAACGCGCTGTTGTGGCACGGCGTGCCACCCGATACGGCAGCCGCGCAGGTCGGGCATTTATGCCCGACGCTCGCCCGTTTGTGCGCCATGCTTGTCGGGCATCAATGCCCGACCTACCGAACTACGCTTGCTAGCAAGCGTAGCCTGCATGATGTAGGGTGTGTGGCTCTGCCATGCACGCGGTTCAAGACCGTCTGAAATCGGCTTTTCAGACGGCCTTTTTGCCTGCACGAGCGCCGTCAGTCCAAATCCGCCAGTGCAAACAGAGCGGCGAGGGCGGCGAGGCGCAGGACGTCGCGTCCCCAGCGCGAGTGGCTCAGGCAGTGCAGCCAGGCGACGGGTTTTTCGGTTTGCAAAACGAGGCGGCGCACTTCTTCGGGCTGCGCCAGCAGTTTGTCGTGCCACAGCGCTGCCGCCTGCGCCAGCAGGCCGTGGCGTTTGAGCAGCAGGGCGGTGGAATGCAGGTAGCACAGCCAGTCGCGGCTTTGGCATTCGGTAAGGGTGAGCACTTCGGCGGGGTCGTCTTCAAAATCGAGAAAGCCAACCGTGCCGTCCGCAATCATCATGTTGCGGGCGAAGGCCTGGCTGAGAAACTGTCCTTTGGCGTGCACATCGGCAATCGCGTCCATGCCTGCCGTCCATGCCGCGAGGTGGCGGCCTTTGGCTTCCTGTTCGATTTGCGTATCGAGCTGGATGCCGCCGAGATTGCCGATCATCAGGGCGTCGGGCTGCTGCGCCAGAAGTTCGGGCACATTGACGCCCGCCGCTTTCAGTTCGCGCAGGCGGCGCGCTTCGGTGGCGACGGCTTTTTCGCCGCCGAGGTTGGGCACGGGTTTGAGTACGCCCAAACGCAGGGGTTTGGTAATCATGCCCAGCAGGGCGTAGCGCCACGCGGCATTGCGCCTGCCCGCCTTGCGTATCCAGACGGTGAGGCCGTCTGAAAAGGTGTAGCGGGCGATGCCGCCTTTCTGCGCGGCGGCGAGGCGGGCGAGTTCGGCGGCAAAGTTGTGCTGCGGGGTGTCTGTTTCGTTCATCTTTCTTTTGCTTGTGCTGCGGATAAAAAAAGCCGAACCGCAGGCGCGGAATCGGCTGTCGTACTGCGGGATGTCAAACGACGGGTTTATGCCGATGCGGCGCGGATAATGTCTTTCACGGCCTGCGCGCTGTTGGGCACGCTCTGCACTTTCTGCGGCAGGTTTTCCAAGCCCGCGAGCTTTTCGGGGCGCGGAACGGCAACGCTGCCCACGGCTTCGCGGATGGTGTCTTCAAACTTGGCCGCCAGCGCGGTTTCGAGGCAGACGATAATTTCGCCGTTTTCACGCACTTGGCGGGCGACTTTCACGCCGTCGGCGGTGTGCGGGTCGATGAGTTCGCCGTCTTGCTCATACACCTGTTTGATGGTGGCGAGGCGGTCGGCATGGGTGGATTTGCCGGAAACAAAACCGTATTTCTGCCGCACTTTGTCCAGCGCAAAATGCAAATCGAAGCCTTTGCCCACGCCCACTTCTGCCCACAGCGTTTCGATTTCGCCCGCATCGCGCTCCATCAGGTCGAACACGAAACGCTCGAAGTTGGATGCTTTGGAAATGTCCATCGACGGGCTGGACGTAACATGGGTTTGCGCCGCGTTGCGCGGACGGTAGCGGCCGGTTTTGAAAAACTCGTCGAGCACGTCGTTTTCGTTGGTGGCGACAATCAGACGGCCTATCGGCAAGCCCATCTGTTTGGCGATGTGTCCGGCACAGACGTTGCCGAAATTGCCGCTGGGTACGCAGAAACTGACGGTTTCGCCGTTGTTTTGCGTGGCGTTGAAATAGCCGGCGAAGTAGTACACCACCTGCGCGACGATGCGCCCCCAGTTGATGGAATTGACCGTGCCGATGTGGTATTGCTCTTTAAACGCGGCATCGTTTTGCACGGCTTTAACGATGTCCTGACAGTCGTCAAACATACCCTCCACGGCGATATTGTGGATGTTTGCATCTTGCAGGCTGTACATTTGCGCGCGCTGGAACGCGCTCATTTTGCCCTCGGGCGAAAGCATAAACACATTGATGCCTTTTTTGCCGCGCAGCGCGTATTCGGCAGCCGAGCCGGTGTCGCCGCTGGTTGCGCCCAGAATATTGAGCGTTTTGCCCTCTTTGTTTAACACGTATTCAAACGCGTTGCCGAGAAACTGCATCGCCATGTCTTTAAACGCCAGCGTCGGGCCGTTGGAGAGGGCTTGGATTTTGAGGCCGTCTGAAAGAGTGCGTACAGGCGTGATGGCTTGCGTGCCGAAAGTTGCTTCGGTGTAGGTGCGGCTGACGATGTCGCGCAAATCTTCGGCGGGGATGTCGGTGGCAAACAGGCTGATGATTTCAAAGGCCAGTTCGGCATAACTCAGGCCGCGCCATTTTTGCAGCGTGGCCGCGTCGATGTGCGGATAACGCTCGGGCAGCATCAGGCCGCCGTCGGGAGCGAGACCCATCAGTAAAACTTCGCTGAATGCTTTGTGCGCGGTGTTGCCGCGCGTGCTGATGTATTTCATGTTCTGGTCTTTTTCTGTTCGGGATGGGTAACGTGTTTTCAGACGGCCTCCACAGCCTGCATGGCTTAATGGAGGCCGTCTGAAAAGGGTTTAGCGGTAGAGGCGTTTGAAGCAGGCGGTTACCGTTTTCGCGGTGATGTTCGCCACGGTTTGCGGCACGGTGTCGCGGTTGGTCGCCAGGCTCATCAGGTCGTTGGCCGAAAGCTGGTTGGGCGCTTCCTCGCTGGCACAGCTGCAGATTTTACGTTCCCACTCGGCCTGTTTTTCGGCACTCATCGCCAGCGCGATCATGCGCCATTCCTTGCGCTGTTGCAGCTCGCTGACGCATTGGTTGTTAATCACGCTTTTCACCAGCGAACCGGCCAGACCGCCTGCCGACTGCTGCGAACCGCCGCCCATCAGGCTGCCCAGCGACATATTGCCGCCGCCCGCGTCCGCACAGCCCGACAACAACACGGCAAGCGCCGCCAAATATGCAAATTTTTTCATCGCGTTTTCCTTTAATCTAATCCACGGTTTGCCAAAGCGCGCATTCTACCGCAAAGCGCCCGCGGCATCACAGCCGCCCTGTTCAGACGGCCTGCACCGCCCGCAAAAACGCGGCCATTTTCTCCGCGCTTTTGATGCCTGCCGCGCTTTCCACGCCGCCGGACACGTCCACCGCCGCCGCGCCCGAAACGCGCACCGCTTCGGCCACGTTTTGCGGCGTCAGCCCGCCCGCCAGTATCCACGGTTTGCCCGCGTATTCGCGCAAAAGCGTCCAATCGAAGCTCTGCCCCGTGCCGCCGTATTCCTGCGGATGGTAGGCGTCGAACAGCAGCGCGCGGGCGTTCGGAAAGCGGTTTGAGGCCGTCTGAATGTCCTCCGCCGAGCGCACGCGCACGGCTTTGAGGTAAGGGAGGGAGAACTGGCGGCAAAACTCATCATCTTCGTCGCCGTGAAACTGAATCACGTCAAGCGGCACGCGGCGCAGCACTTCGCGGATGTTGTCGGCGCTTTCGTTGACGAACAGGCCGACGGCGCAGACGAAAGGCGGCAGCGCGGCGGCAATCTGCGCGGCCTGCTGCGCCGTGACGGCACGGCGGCTTTTTTCGTAAAACACCAGCCCGACGGCGTCCGCACCGAGCGCGGCGGCGGCGGCGGCGTCTTCGGCGCGGGTGAGGCCGCAGATTTTGGCGCGGATTTTGGTTTTCATATCGCGGATTCCTTGTTTCGGTTTTTCAGACGGCATTGACGGTGCGGAAGGCCGTCTGAAAAGGGGTTGCGCCGTTTCAGACGGCCTTGACGATCTCTAAGTTCGGCCACAGCCAGTCGGGCAGCGGCGGGGTTGTTATGCCGAACTCGGGCGGATAATCGGCGCCGGTGAGGTAGAGGCCGTCGGGCATAAAGGTGGGCGGGGCTTTGAGGCGGTTTTTTTCCGCCAAGAGGCGCGCGAAGCCTTCGACGCTGAGACGGCCGTTGCCGACATAAACCAGCGCGCCGACGATGTTGCGCACCATATGGTGCAGAAAGGCGTTGCCGTGCAGATCGAGTGCCATCAGGCTTGGCGTGCCGCTGAGGCGGACGGAATAAAGGGTTTTGACGGGCGATTTGGCCTGGCACTGGGCGGCGCGGAAAGCGGAAAAATCGTGTTCGCCTGCCAACAGGGCGGCGGCACGGCTCATGGCGCGGATGTCGAGCGGGGTGTGCGTCCACCCTGCCCTGCCCGCCAGCAGCGGCGAGCGCACGGGCGAGGATTGCAGCAGGTAGCGGTAGCGGCGGCCGCAGGCGTCGAAGCGGGCATGGAAATGCGGCGCGACAATCTGCGCGTGCAACACGGCAACGCCCGCGGGCAGCAGGCTGTTGGTGCCGCGTATCCACGATTGGGCGGCGCGGCGGACGCCTGTGTCGAAGTGGACGACTTGGGCGGCGGCGTGCACGCCGGTGTCGGTGCGGCCTGCGGCGGTGACGGCTACGGGTTCGCCCGCAATGGCGGCCAACGCGTCTTCCAAGGCCGTCTGAACGGTGGGCACGCCGCCGGCCTGTTTCTGCCAGCCGAAAAAGCGGCTGCCGTCGTAAGCGAGGGTGAGCGCCCAGCGGCTGCGTTCGGGCGGGGTGTCGGTCATGGCGGGAGCTGTCGGAAAAAAGGCGGCATTATACGTCCGAACGTTTCAGACGGCCTGCCAAACGGAAAAACGTTTCATGCGGGCGGGATTCTGTATAATCGCGCTCTTTTTTTCTAATCATAAAAAAGGCCGTCTGAAACGGCTTTTTTCACAAACACACAGGAGTTTTTTATGTCGGCAGCGGCAGAAAGCGGCATCAGCATCATCCAGGTCGTGTCCCTGTTGGGCGCGGCGGTGGTTGCCGTGCCATTGTTCAAGCGGCTCGGCTTAGGCTCGGTATTGGGCTATTTGGCGGCAGGGCTTGCCATCGGGCCGTTCGGCTTAGGGCTGTTTTCAGACGGGCACACCATCTTGCACGTCGCCGAATTGGGCGTGGTGATTTTCCTATTCGTTATCGGCTTGGAGATGAAGCCGTCGCACCTTTGGCATCTGCGCAAGCAGATTTTCGGCTTGGGCAGCATGCAGGTAGTGGTGGCCGCCATTTTGCTGACCATTGTGGGAATGCTGTTCGGCTTTTCGTGGCAGATTTCCTTTATCGCCGCATCGGGCTTCGTGCTCACCTCCACCGCGATTGTGATGTCGGTGCTGGGCGAGCGGGGCGAAATCGACAGCCCGGGCGGGCAGAAAATAGTGTCGATTCTGTTGTTTGAAGACCTGCTGATTGTGCCGCTGCTGGCTATCGTCGCCTTTTTGTCGCCGCATCACACCGAAAGCAGCCAGCCTGTTTGGCAGAGCATCGGCATTGCGCTGGGCTGCGTGGCAGTATTGGTGGCGGCAGGGCGTTGGCTGCTCAACCCGCTTTTCAGGCTGCTGGCGCGCAGTCAGGCGCGCGAAGTGATGACCGCCGCCGCGCTGTTGGTGGTGCTGGGCGCAGGCGTGTTGATGGAAAAAGGCGGCTTGTCTATGGCGATGGGCGCGTTTTTGGCGGGCGTGATGCTGTCTGAATCGCATTTCCGCCACCAGCTTGAAGCCGATGTAGAGCCGTTTCGCGGGCTGCTCTTGGGGCTGTTTTTCCTAGCCGTGGGCATGTCGCTGGATTTGAATGTCGTTGCGCGCAACTGGCCGCTGATTGTTTCGAGCGTGCTCGCGCTGATGGCCGCCAAAGCCGTGTGCATCTACTTGGTTGCCCGCTTGGCAAAAAGCAATCACGAAGAAGCCTTAGAACGCGCCGTGTTGATGGCGCAGGGCGGCGAATTTGCCTTTGTGTTGTTCACCGCCGCCACATTGCAAGGCGTAATCAGCGACACCAACAACGCCAATATGACCGCCATCGTGGTGCTGTCTATGGTGCTCACGCCGCTGTTTATGATCCTGCACGGCAAGCTGCCGAAAAAAGCCGCCGCCGAGCGCGAAGCAGACAAAATTGACGAGCGACACGCCATTTTACAAGTGGGCTTTGGGCGGTTTGGGCAGATTGTGTATTACATTCTCAACGCGGCGGGCTATTCCATCACCATCATTGATAAAGACGAAAAAACCGTGGCGGGCATGAACAAATACGGCGTGAAAACCTATTTCGGCGACGCCTCGCGCCCCGAGCTGCTGCGCACCGCCGGCATTGAAAAAGCCGCCGTGCTGGTGGTGGCGATTGACGATCCCGAGCAGATTTTGCAAATCGTAGAATTTGCCCGCGAAGCCAATCCCAACATCAAAATCGTTGCCCGCGCCTACGACCGCATCCATACCTTCAAGCTCTTCCAGGCCGATGCCGACGAAATCGTGCGCGAGACGTTTGATTCGGGCATCCGCGCGGGCAAGCGGGCGTTGGAAATGCTGGGGCTGCCGCACGAAACCGCCGAAAAAGCGGGCGATTTGTTCTTCCGCATGGACAGAAACGGCATGCATAAAATGGCCGTACTCTACAACCCCGAGCTGGAATCGTTTGCCAACCAGGCCATGCTCGAAGAAGGCCTGCGCCAAGACCGCCTTATCGCCGAAGCCGTACAGGCGCTGCTGCGCGGCGAAGAAGAGATAGACGAGAGCGTGTAAGGCCTCTTGTCTTTCAGACGGCCTAAGGCTTACGCGGCGGCGGCGCGCACGGCGGCGAGGCTGGCAGGTTTGCGCTCCAAGGATTCGATGGACACGGCCTGCACGTCGCGGCGCTGTTGGTATGCGGCAAAGGCGGCGCGGTTGGCCTCGTTCAGATGGGGAAACAGGGTCGGGTGGCGCAACTCGGCATAGGAAAAAGCCATGGCGAGCAGGTGCTGGTCGAAGCCGCTGCATTGCGCGTCCAGCTGCGGCGCGTGTTCGAGGCCGCGCACGACGGCTTCGCGGGCGCGGGGGATGTGCGGGTGTTCGGCCTGACCTTGCGGCAGGAATTTCGCCAGCGAAAAGGCTTTGACAACTTGGTCGAGCAGCGCCTGCGCATAGCCCGCAACGGCAGCTTGGGCGGCGTTTTGCAGCGGGTGTCCGAGCAGGAAATCCGCGACGTAGGCCGTGCCGCAGATAACCGTTCCATCGTCGGTTATCAGGGCGGGCACTTGCGAGAGCGGGTTGGCGGCGGTGAGTTCGTCGGGCGTCGCCCACGGGTCGGCATAAACGAGTTGCAGGCCGTCGAGGCCGCCTTGTGCGAGGGCGGCGAGGAGGATGGCGCGGGAATACGGCGAGGTGGTGCTGGTGTAGAGTTTCACGGTTTTCTCCTTTTCGGTAAGGTCGGGAAAGGTACGATTGTACGCCCGCGCCCTTAGCGTGCCAAAAGGCCGTCTGAAAGCCCGTTTTGCAGACTTTCAGACGGCCTTTTGCCGCTTGGCAAGGGTTACGGATAGGCGATATAGGCGTAGGCCGAATGGTTGTGGATGCTCTCGAAGTTTTCGCTTTCGACGACAAACGAGGCGATGCGCTCATCGCCGCGCAGGGCGACGGCCACGTCGCGCACCATGTCTTCGACGAATTTCGGGTTTTCGTAGGCGCGTTCGGTGACGTATTTTTCGTCGGGGCGTTTGAGCAGGCCGTAGAGCTGGCAGGAGGCCTGTTCTTCGACAATGTCGATGATGTCTTCTATGGCGACGTGTTCGCGGCAGACGAGGGAGACGGTAACGTGCGAGCGCTGGTTGTGCGCGCCGTATTGCGAGATTTCCTTGGAGCAGGGGCACAGGCTGGTGACGGGCACGAGCACTTTCAGCGTGTGGCGGTAGACGCCGTTTTCCACTTCGCCGCCGAGGGTGACATCATAATCGAGCAGCGACTGGATGCCCGACACGGGCGCGGATTTGCGGCGGAAAAAGGGAAACGAGGCGCTGATGGCGCCCGCGTCTGCGCCCAAGAGTTCGAGCATCTGCTGCGTGAGGTTCTGCATTTCGCCGTAATCGAGCGCGCGCTGCTGCCCTTCCATCAGGGCGACGAAGCGCGACATATGCGTGCCTTTTTGGTCGGCGGGCAGGCGCACGGTCATGGTGAGGCGGGCGACGGTGGACTGCGTGCCTTCGGCGGCGGCGATTTGTATGGGGAAGCGGAGGTCTTTGATGCCGACGCGGTTGATCGGCAGGTTGCGCAGGTCTTTGCTGCTTTGCACGTCGGCAATGGCGTTCATGCGTTTTTTGTCCTTTTTTTGGGGTGCGTGTGCGGGAAAGGCGCGAGTATATAGATGCGCCGTGCGGGCGGCAACGGGCGGCAGGCCGTCTTAAAAAGCCCCCGCTCTTTTCAGACGGCCTTCTGCCGATACGGTATAATCGCGGCCTTTTGCCACCCCCTGCCGATAAAAAGGAATACACACCATGCTGATGCCCGAACAGGTCAAAGAACTCATCGCCGCCGTCGTTCCCTGCGAACACATCGAAGTGGAAGGCGACGGCCACCACTTTTTCGCCGTTATCGTTTCCTCCGCCTTTGAAGGCAAAGCCCGCCTCGCCCGCCACCGCCTGATTAAAGACGGCCTGGCCGACAAGCTGGCGTCGAACGAGCTGCACGCGCTATCCGTTTCCGTGGCCGCCACGCCTGCGGAATGGGCGGAAAAAGGCCGCTGATTCCGCCGCGCGTTTTCCCGACAACGCCCTTCCCCTCCCACGAAAGCCTGCTGCCATGGACAAACTCAAAATCTCTGCCAACGGCCCCTTAAACGGCGAAATCACCGTATCGGGCGCGAAAAACGCCGCGCTGCCGCTGATGTGCGCCGGCCTTTTAACTTCGGGCACGCTGCGCCTGAAAAACGTGCCGATGCTGGCCGACGTGAAAACCACGCAAAAGCTCCTGCAAGGCATGGGCGCGCGCGTGCTGACCGACAACATCCGCGAATTTGAAATCAACGGCGGCACGGTCAACAACACCTGTGCGCCGTATGAATTGGTCAAAACCATGCGCGCGTCGATTCTGGTGCTCGGCCCCACGCTGGCGCGTTTCGGCGAAGCGCAGGTGAGCCTGCCCGGCGGCTGCGCCATCGGCTCGCGCCCGGTCGACCAGCATCTCAAAGGCTTGGAAACCATGGGCGCACAAATCACCATCGAACACGGCTACGTCAAAGCCAAAGGCCGTCTGAAAGGCGCGCGCGTGGTGATGGACGTGGTAACCGTAGGCGGCACGGAAAACCTCTTGATGGCGGCCACGCTGGCCGAGGGCACAACCGTATTGGAAAACTGCGCCATCGAGCCGGAAGTGGTCGATTTGGCCGAATGCCTCGTCAAAATGGGCGCGAAAATCAGCGGCATCGGTACATCTACCATGACGGTTGAAGGCGTGAAAGAGCTGCACGGCTGCGAACACAGCGTCGTACCCGACCGCATCGAAGCGGGTACTTTCCTTTGCGCCGTGGCGATGACCGGCGGCAAAGTCGTGTTGCGCAATGCCGCGCCCAAAACGATGGAAGCCGTACTCGACAAATTGGTCGAAGCAGGCGCAGTTATCGAAGCGGGCGATGACTGGATTGCCATCGATATGCAGCAACGCCCCAAAGCCGTGGACATCCGCACCGTCGTCCACCCCGGTTTCCCCACCGATATGCAGGCGCAGTTTATGGCGATGAACGCCGTGGCCGAAGGTTCGGGCAAAGTGGTCGAAACCATTTTTGAAAACCGCTTCATGCACGTACCCGAACTCAACCGCATGGGTGCGGACATCTCCACCGAAGGCAACACCGCCTTTGTCAACGGCGTGGAAAAACTCTCCGGCGCAACCGTGATGGCCACCGACCTGCGCGCCTCCGCCAGCCTCGTGATTGCAGGCTTGGTCGCCGGCGGCGAAACCATCGTCGAGCGCATCTACCATCTGGATCGCGGCTACGAGCACATCGAGAAAAAACTCGGCCAAGTCGGCGCGAAAATCGAGCGGGTTTCGGGTTAAACGCCCATCTGCAAGCAAAAGGCCGTCTGAAAAGCATATCCTGCTTTCAGACGGCCTTCTTGATATGTACAACAATATTTCAGCAAGTGTTGGTCGAATATAGTGAACCAAAATAGAAAATCTACGGCGTTGCTGCGCCTTGTCGTACTACCTGTACTGCCTGCGGCTTGCTGCCTTGTATCTTTTTTATTTTGACTCACTATAACAAGCTGCGCGGCTGTCGGTTTAAAAGTAGAAAAGGCCGTCTGAAAGCGGGATGTGCTTTTCAGACGGCCTTTGCGTATCTTGCCTAGGGCGTGTTGACATTCAGCTTGCGAAGCGGTTTTTTGAGGAAAAATTCGCGCCTGCAAGGAAAAAAGCGCAGCAAGATTGGACATCTTGCGAGCATTTTTGACGCGGCAGGCGTGGATTTTTACCAAAAATACCGCCGCAAGGCTGATTGTCAACACGCCCTAGGGGCTGTTGACAATCAGCCTAGTAAATCTGCGCCGCCGTGACGGGCAGGTTTTCCACGGCGGCCATAATGTCTTCGGTTTTCTGGCGCTGGCGCAGGAAGGCGCCCATGCTGATTTTTTCCATTTTCGGCGTCGGCAGGGCGACAGTGGCGGGGTTGACGTGCTGGCCGTTGATGCGGGCTTCGTAGTGCAGGTGCGGGCCGGTGGAGCGGCCGGATGTGCCGACAAAACCGATCACCTCGCCCGCGCGCACGCGGCCGGCGGATGGCGAAAAGGCGCTGAGGTGGCCGTAGAGCGTTTCTACGCCGTTGCCGTGTTGCAGCATGACGGTGTGGCCGTAGCCGCCCTTCCAGCCTTTGAACACCAACGTGCCGTCGGCGGGCGCGTAAACGGGCGTGCCGGTGGGGGCGGCGTAGTCGATGCCGGTGTGCATTTTCACGGTGCGCAGGATGGGATGGACGCGGATGCCGTAGGGCGAGGAGATGCGGGTGTAGTTTTGCAGCGGCAGGTAGAGGAAGCCGTCGGCGTGTTCGGTTTTGAGCGGCTCGCCGTCGTAGTTGTAATAGCCGCCGCCGTGATCGCCTTTGTCGTAGTAGTAGGCGCGGTAGGTTTTGCCGCCTTTGACGATTTCCACGCCGAGGATGTCGCCGGTGGCCATTTCCTGGCCGCGGAAATACATGGTGTCGTAGAGCAGGCGGATTTGGTCGCCTTCGAGCAGGCCGTCGACGTCGAACTGCTCGCTGAAAATGTCGCGCAGAAGCTCGCGCAACTCGACGCCGACGCCCGCCTGCGCCAGCGAGCCTTTGGCCGAAGTACGCACGGTAACGGACACCAGCGTCGGCAGGGTTTTCATCTCGATTTCGCTGGTGGAGGCCTGCCACTTGCCTTTGATTCTGCCCAGCGCGATCAGGTTTTTCTCGCCGTTGTCGTCGTCGTTGAAAAACTGGATGGCGGCGGGGCGGTTTTCACCGTCCATCAGCACGCTGACGGTCTGCCCCGGATGCAGGCGGCGCAGCTGCCGCTCGGCGGCGTCTTTGCCCAGCACGCCCGCGATGTCGGCATCGGAAAGGCCGTAGCGGCGCAGCATGGTTTGCAGGGTGTCTCCCTCTTTCACCGCCTCTTCCAGCCAGTAGCTGCTTTTGCTCTCCTGTGTGCTGCCCTGCGGCGGCGGCAGCTCCTGCACGATGCGCCGTGCCTGGGGCGCTTTGCCGCCGTCTGAAGCCAAACCGTACAAAACCGCCGAAACGGCGGCCGAAATCAGAAGACCCGCCACGGCGTAGCGGGTGTGTTTGTGTTGCCTGATGCGGCGGAGAAAATCTCTGTCCATTCTTCGTCGGATAACCGTTTCTTAATAAAGCGGCATGACAAGCCCTTAATTTAAACGGTTTTTTAATGATTTGTGGGGCGCGCAGTGTACCACAAACGTTTTTTTGCAAAACGCCGCGCGCGGCAAAAGCGCGTAAAATGCGCCCCTTTTGCGCCGCCCGTTTGCCATGAACACCACCATCGCCCTCCCCTCTTTCCTCAGGCCGTCTGAAAACCTGCCGCTGCCGACGACGAGCGCCCTCGATTTCTTCCTGCGCTTCGGCCGTTTTACCCCCGATCCCGCATCCTCCGCCGCGTTCCGCGCCCGCTGCCTGTGGCGGGGCAGCCTGTGCCGCCTGCTTGCCGACAGGCTCGGCCTGCCGCCCGAAACGCCCTGCATCCCCGCCGCGCCCGTCAGCCAGCAGATGGGCATGAACCAGGCACACCTCGCTTCCGGCCGCATCCTGGGCATCAGCACGGACGAAGCCGCCCGATGGTGTGAAGGACTGAGCGCGTTTTTCGCCGACCAAGGCTGGCAGTTCCATCCCTGCTTCCCCGACCTCTGGCTGCTCACCCTGCCGCAAATGCCCGCATGGCAGAAAGTACCCTCCGTTTTGGAAGCCGACGGGCAGGCCGACGCCGTGGAGCGCATCGAACGCCTCGCCCCGCTCGACTGGCTGGCCGCGCAAACCGAAATCCAAATGTGGCTGCACGCCCACCCGCTCAACGCCCGCCGCCCCGTGCCCGTCAACGGCGTCTGGCTGTGGAACGACTCCGTCGGCAGCGCCGCCTACGGCCTGACCGCCGCCGACAACAGCTGGGCTTTGGGCAAAAACACCGCCGCCGCCCCGCGCGATTGGGCGCAATGGGAAAACCTGTTATCGAAGCAGCCGCAGCCCGTTTCAGACGGCCTCATCTTCCTCGAAGGCGCAGAGGAAGCCGCCGACTACGAAAGCTACTGCCGCCTGCTGCAAACATGGGAAAAGGACTTCTTCGCCCCCGCCCGCGCCGCCCTGCAAAGCGGCCGTCTGAACAGCCTCACGCTCACCGCCGACGGCACCCACGGCGGCAGCCTCACCGTCGCCGCCAAAGCGGGGCGCGCGTTCTGGAAACGGAAAAAAACCTTTGCCGGCAGGCTGGACTGAGCATAGTGAAGAGAGGCCGTCTGAAAGCCGCAAAACGGGTTTCAGACGGCCTTTTACCGGGCATAGGGACGGCGGCCGCATAAATATCCGACAGGTTGCAGCAGCAGGCAAAAAGCGTTTCTGCGAAACGCCACCCCCTGCCCTCCCCCGCGCGGGCGCAGGAGAGGGAGTCGGGTTCGCGGCGGGATGTTCGGTTTCAGAAACGTCATTCCCGCGCAGGCGGGAACGGCCTTTCGGTTTTCCATCCGACAAACGGTACAAAGGCCGTCTGAAAGCCCGATTTTCGGTTTTAACTTCGTTGAAGCTGCGCTTTCAGACGGCCTTTGTCCGCTTGCACGGCTGCTTGGGGCAGCCTGTCAGATGGCGTAGTCGATCAACTCGCTTTGGCCGAAGACGTAGATTTGGCGCGGGGCGAGGGGGAGGGTTTGGCCGGGTTGCAGGTTCAGGCGGGCGGCTTCGGCGGCGGGGAGGTCGGCCTGGATTTGGCGGCCGTCTTCGAGGCGCAGGGTAAGGTGGGCGAGGGCGCCGCTGTGGCGGATGTGGACGAGGGCGGCAGCGAGCATGGGACGGGTTTCGTTTATCTGCCATTCGTGCGGGCGGATGTAGGCGGTGGCGGTCTGCTCCTGCCAGCGGCGTTGTGTGTCGAGCGGCCGGGCATAGTTTCCGTAGTGCCACGCGCCTTTTTCGATGCGGCCTTCGAAGGCTTCGGTGTGGCCGAGAAAGCCGGTGACGAAGGCGTTGGCGGGGCGCAGGTAGATGTCGTCGGCGCTGCCGGTCTGCTCGATGCGGCCGTGGTTCATGACGACGATTTGGTCGGACACTTCGAGGGCTTCTTCCTGGTCGTGGGTGACGAGGATGCTGGTGATGCCCAGTTCGTGGTGGATGTCGCGCAGCCAGGTGCGCAGTTCTTTGCGCACTTTGGCATCGAGCGCGCCGAAGGGTTCGTCGAGCAGGAGGAGTTTGGGTTCGACGGCGAGGGCGCGGGCAAGGGCGATGCGCTGGCGTTGGCCGCCGGAGAGTTGGTGGGGATAGGCTTTGGCGAGATGGCCGAGGCGGACGAGGCTCAGGAGTGCTTCGACTTTGGCGCGGATTTGCTCTTTTGACGGCCGTTCGGCGCGGGGTTTGACGGTGAGGCCGAAGGCGACGTTGTCGAAGACGTTCATGTGGCGGAACAGGGCGTAGTGCTGGAAGACGAAGCCGACTTTGCGTTCGCGCACGTGTTTGGCGGTGACGTCTTGGCCGTCGAAGAGGATTTTGCCGCCGTCGGCGTTTTCGAGTCCGGCGATGATGCGCAGAAGGGTGGTTTTACCGCAGCCGGAGGGGCCGAGCAGGGAGGTGAGTTTGCCCGTCGGCGCGGTGAGGGAGATGTTTTTCAGGGCGTGGAAGGCGCCGAAGTGTTTGTCGAGGTTTTCGATGGTGATGCTCATGCTTCGCTCCTTTGCGCGGCCGCCAGTTTGCGCGCCTGTATCCTGCCGATGAGGTTTTGCACGGCCAGGGTGGCGACGGCCAGCAGGGCGAGTACGCTCGAGAGGGAGAAGGCGGCGGTGAAGTTGTATTCGTTGTAAAGGATTTCGACCAAAAGCGGGATGGTGTTGGTTTCGCCGCGTATGTGGCCGGAGACGACGCTCACCGCGCCGAACTCGCCCATGGCGCGGGCGTTGGTGAGGATGAGGCCGTAAAGCAGCGCCCATTTGATGTTGGGCAGGGTGACGCGCCAAAACATCTGCCGGGCGTTCGCGCCCAGAATCAGGGCGGCCTGCTCTTCGCTGTCGCCCTGCGCCTGCATCAGCGGGATCAGTTCGCGGGCGACGAAGGGGAAGGTGACGAACAGGGTGGCCAGCACGATGCCGGGCACAGCGAAGATGATTTGGATGCCGCGCGCTTCGAGCCAGCCGCCGAAGGCGGTGTGCGCGCCGAAAAGGAGGACGAACATCAGCCCGGCGACAACGGGCGATACGGAAAACGGCAGGTCGAGCAGGGTGGTGAGAAACTGTTTGCCGCGAAAATCGAAGCGGGTGAGCAGCCAGGCGGCGGCGATGCCGAGCACGGCGTTGACGGGCACGACTACGGCCGCCGTCAGCAGGGTCAGACGGATGGCGGAACGCGCTTCGGCGTCGGTGAGCGCGGCCAGATAGAGCCGCCAGCCGCCTTTGAGCGCTTCGGCAAACACCGCCGCCAGCGGCACGACCAGCATCAGCAGCAGAAACAGCAGCGCGGCGGCGGTCAGCAGCAGGCGCAGCAGGCGCGGTTCGGTGATGTTCGGATTGGTTTTCATGCTTTTGCCCCCGCACGCCGTCCCAGCGCCCATTGCGCCGCGTTCAACGCCATCAGGATGGCAAAAGAAATCAGCAGCATAAAGAGGGCGACGGCCGACGCGCCCTGCACGTCATACTGTTCCAAACGGCCGGTGATAATCAGCGGCAGGATTTCCGACTGCATGGGAATGTTGCCGGCGATGAAAATCACCGAGCCGTATTCGCCCGTCGCCCGCGCAAACATCATGCCCGCCCCCGTCAAAAGCGCGGGCATCATTTCCGGCAGCAGCACGCGGCGGAAGACTGTAAGGCGGTTTGCCCCCAGCGTCGCCGCCGCCTCTTCGTATTCGCCCGACAGTTCTTCCAAAACGGGCTGCACGGTGCGGACGATAAACGGCAGGCTGACAAACACCAGCGCAATCCAGATACCGATCGGCGTGAAAGCGATTTTGAAAGGGAAAAACCGCCCCAGCCAGCCGTTGGGCGCGTAGAGCGTCGCCAGCGCGATACCGGTAACCGCCGTCGGCAGCGCGAAGGGCAGATCGACCAGCGCGTCGGCCAGCTTCCTGCCGGGAAAGTCGTAACGCACCAGCACCCACGCCGTCAGCGTGCCGAACACGATATTGGCCAGCATGGCGAGAAACGACATTTTCAGCGTCAGCCACACCGCCGCGAGCACGCGCGGCTCGGACACCGTCTGCCACAGCCCGCGCCAGCCCGTCTGCGCCGACACCGCCGCCATCATGGCAAAGGGCAGCACCACCAGCAGCGACAGGCACAGCACGGTGATGCCCAGGCTGACGGAAAAGCCCGGCAAAACGGAAGGAGATTTGAGCAGGCGCATACAGGCGCTCCCGACAGGCAAAAACAGCCGCGCACTCTATCGGAGGCCGTCTGAAAAACCAAGGAACGGCTGGTTGTATGCTAAGACGCAAAGGTTATATTCCGCCGCGCTTCATGACAAAGGACAAAGCGCGTATCATCGCGTTTTTCCGTTTGACTGCAGCCGTGCTTTCAGACGGCCGTCTGAAAAGCGCCCTGCCTATATTTTTCCGAAAGAACAAGCATGAAACGCCTCATCCCCGCCCTGCTCTTGGCCGCCGCCGCGCAATCTTTCGCCGCCGCACCCGCCGTCCAAACCCGCGCCGTCCCCGCACCCAAAGGCTTTCCTTTCGCCGTTGAAACCCAAATCCTTTCCGAAGACAGCTATCAGGTAAAAATCACCGATAAAAAAACCGGCAAAGTGCAAACCATCGAAGACATCACCGTCTTTTCCGGCTTTATCGAAGGCAACGCCGACGATCTGGCAACCATACGCGACTACAACGGCGACGGCCATCCCGACATCGCTGTACGCGTAATCGGCGGCTACACCCTGCCCGCCGACGAGCTGTATCTGTTTGACCCCGCCACCCGGCAGTTTAAAACCGTGCCCGAAGATAAAGACTTCGCCAACAGCGGCGGCGTCGAAATCATCCGCAAAGGCTGCGTGCGCATCGATTACAAAAACAGCGCCAGGGATTACTCGCAGGACGACTACTGCTGGAAAAACGGCGGCTGGCAATTACAGCGCCCGAACAACGCCAAAGCGGCCAAAGCGGCCAAAGCACGCCATAAATAAACAGACCGTTTTTCAGACGGCCTGTTGCCGGATGGTAAAAGGCCGTCTGAAAGCCCATCGCGAAAGGACACTATGAAACACTTCATCCCCACCCTGCTCTTAGCCGCCGCCCTTCCGTCTTTCGCCGCCGACGCGCCTACCGACGACACTGTTGTCGAAACCCACGCCGTCGCCACGCCGGACAGCTTTCCCTTTACCGTCGAAGCGCAAATCCTGCCCGAAAACGGCTACCGGCTGAAAATCACCGACAAACAAACCGGCAAAGTGCAAATCACCTCCGAAAGCGTCGCTCCGTCTTCCGTCGGCGGTCTCAAAATGGCAGACGTAGCCGGCAAGCTGGCCGATGTCAGCACCGACTACAACGGCGACGGCCATCCCGATATCGCCGTGCCGATCAGCGGCGCCTACGGCAACACCGCCGACGAGCTGTATCTGTTCGACCCCGCCACGCGGCAGTTTAAACCCGTCCCCGACGGCAAAGGCTTCGCCTACGACGGCAATGTCAAAGTTATCCGCAAAGGCTGCGTGCGCGTCGAATACAAAAGCAGCATCATGGACTACAGCCAGGACGACTACTGCTGGAAAAACGGCGGCTGGGAAATGCTGCGCCTGAAAGACGCCAAAGCGCACTAGGGTGTGTTGACAATCAGCCTTGCGGCGGTGTTTTTGGCAAAAAATACCCGCCTGCCGCGTCAAAAATCCTCGCAAGGTGTCCAACCTTGCTGCGTTTTTTCCTTGCATTCGGGCATTTTTTACTCAAAAAACCGTCCTGCAAGCTGAATGTCAACACACCCTAGCACGGCAAAGCCCGCCGCAAATAAGCGAACCGTTTTTCAGACGGCCTGTTGCCGGATAAGGAAGGCCGTCTGAAAAAACACCGGACACACCACCGCACAACGGAGACCCCATTGTTCCGCAGCACCCACATCCTCAGCGGCGCAACGCTTTACGAGCGTCCCGCGCAAAGCGCGCAAGCATTTCAGACGGCCTTGTCGGGGCTGAAAACGCGCCAACGCGCCTTCGCCTCCCTTTCCGCCACCGAACGCGCCGCCGCCCTCGAAGCCTTCGGCGGCAGGCTCGAAGCAGAAAGCGGCCGCCTCGCCCGCATGATTTGCGAAGAAGTCGGCCGCTGCCTGCGCGAATGCGAAGCCGAACTGGCCAAATCCGTCGAACTCGTGCGCTACTACGCCCGCACCGCCCCCGAGCTGCTCGCTGCCAAAGCCGTACCGACGCAGGCTGCCGTCAGCGAAGTGCGCTTCGAGCCGCTGGGCGTGGTCTTTGCCGTGATGCCGTGGAACTACCCCGTCTGGCAGATACTGCGCTTTGCCGTGCCCGCCCTCTGCGCCGGCAACGCCTGCACCGTCAAACCCGCCCCCAGCGTCGCCCGCGTCAGCGCCGCCCTGTTCGACTTGGTTTCAGACGGCCTTTCAGACGGCCTCCCCCTGATGCCCGCCTGGCTCAGCCATGCCGATGTAGAACAAGCCATTGCCGCCTGCGACGCCTTCGCCTTTACCGGCTCGGCCGACACCGGCCGCCGCCTCGCCGCCATTGCCGCAGGCCGTCTGAAAAAAAGCGTGCTCGAACTGGGCGGCAGCAACGCCTTTATCGTTTTGCCCGACGCCGACTTGGCGCAGGCCGCCCGCGACGCCTGCTACTCGCGTTTCCGCGACGCGGGACAATCGTGCAACGCCGCCAAACGCATCATCCTCGCCGACGAAATCGCCGAACCCTTCCTGCGCCTGTTCCTTGCCGAGTGCGCCAAACTGAAAACCGGCGATCCGCTCGACCCCGCCACCACCCTCGCCCCCATGCACCGCAGCGACCTGCGCGACAAAGTCCACGCCCAAGTGCGGGACACCGTGGCGCAGGGCGCGGAACTTTTATGCGGCGGACACATCCCTGCAGGCAGCGGCTTTTTCTACCCCGCCACCGTGCTCGATAATGTACCGCCGCACAGCCGCATGTGGCAGGAAGAAGTGTTCGGCCCCGCCGTTGCCGTCGTCCGCGCCCGCAACACCGCCCACGCCGCCGAGCTGGCCGACAACAGCCCCTACGGCCTGGGCGCCAGCATCTACACCGCCGACGAAGACGCCGCCCGCCGCCTGGCCGCATCGCTGCACACCGGCGCCGTCTACATCAACCGCCACACCAGCAGCGACCTGCGCCTGCCCTTCGGCGGCGTGAAAGCCTCAGGCTACGGCCGCGAACTCTCCGAGTTCGGCCTCTACGAATTTGTCAACGTCAAAACCTACTGGCAGAAATAAACCATGAACAAGAAAAACATCCTTACCTCAGCCGCCCTCCTCCTTGCCGCCGCCCCCGCATGGGCGGCACCGCAAACCGTCTACTTCAACCAGCAGGGACGCCCCACGGAAAAAACCGCCGCCGTCGCCTATGTGCGCGAATACACCGTGCAGGGCAAACACGCCAAAGTGCAGGATTTCTACTATCCCTCGCGCAAAAAATATTCCGACCCCTACCAAGCCCCCCTGTCGCAAATCAAACAGTTCGTCCCCCTGCTCGACAGCGGCGCGCTCACCCTCTGGCACTTCAACGGCCGCAAAAAAATGGACGCCCCCTACCAAAACGGCAAACCCGACGGCGTATGGACCAACTGGTACAACAACGGCAGCAAATCCGCCGTCATGCCCTATAAAAACGGCAAAACCGAAGGCGTCGGCGCGCGCTACTACCAAAACGGCCGTAAAGAAAGCGAAATCGAATTCCACGCCGACAAAGCCAACGGCAAATGGAAGCAGTGGTATCCCGACGGCAGCCCGAAAAGCGAAGTGCTGATGAAAGACGACGAGCCCGTCGAAATGGTGTCGTGGGACGCCAAAGGCCGCCTCACCGCCGAACTGAACTTCGCCGGCAAAAAACGCAGCGGCATCATGCTCGAATGGTATGAAAACGGCGCAAAAAAATCCGAATCCGTCTATCAGGACGACGAACTCGTCAGCCGCACCTCCTGGGACGAAAACGGCTTGGAAACCGACCGTTATTGAGCGGCAAGCCGCAAAAAGCCGTTTAAAGGCCGTCTGAAAACCCGAATCGGGCTTTCAGACGGCCTTTTTCAAGCCGCATTCGGAATCCGCCATTGCCAAAATGAGACGGTATTTGTTTTTCAATAATCTGTTTTCATTGATTATTTTTCAATCACGATTTATCCCTGCGACAAAAAACGGCAAAAAAACGTCCGCATCGGTAAATTTTTTAATACCAATTTTCATTTTCTGTAAAATCGCGCCTTCCGCGGCGACGTCCGCCCTTGTTTTTGCAAAAAAATCCCGCTTCCAAACATACCAAGGCAAACACCATGAAACCCAACACCGTCATGCTGGCCGTACTGTCGGCCTTCACAGCCCTGCCCGCCTTCTCCGCCGACGAAACCCCGCCCGCCGCGCAACAGGCCGAAGTGTCGGAAAACCTCGATACCGTCGTCGTACGCGGCGAAACCTACGCCAACCGCATGGGCACGCAGCGCATCCGCGAGAGTGAAATCGCCCGCCGCCCGAGCACCAACGGCAACCTCACCGAGCTTTTGCGTACCAATCCCAACGTGCGTTTTTCCAACAATTCCGGCAATTCCACATCGGGCGGCGAAATCCGTCCCGACGAAGTATCTTTCCACGGCGAAAAGTTTTACAACAATAATTTCACCATCGACGGCGTTTCCAACAACGACAACACCGACCCGGGCAACCAATACGATTCCGATACCAAAGTCGGCGGCCAGAATCCTTACGATTTGCCTGCCGGCAGTACACAGTCGTTTTGGGTGGACAGCAGCCTGGTGAAAACGCTGGAAGTGTTCGACAGCAACGTCTCGGCCAAATACGGCAATTTCACCGGCGGCCTGGTGAACGCCCGACTCAAAGACCCCAATACGCAAAAAAGCAGCGGCAAAGTCTTTTTCCGCACCACGCGCGACTCGTGGGCGCGTTTTCACATTCAAGACGGCAAGGAAGACGAGTTTTACGCAGGCTCACCGCCCAGCCCAAATACACCAAACGCCAATACGGCCTGATGCTCAACCAGCCGGTAAACGACAAAGCGGCGGTATTGTTTTCCTACAATCGCACCGAGTCCGACATTCCCTTTATGCACCGCACGCTGAACCACTGGAATGCCGCTACCAACACCATCACCGGCCCCTTTACCAGCAAGCAGGAGCGCAGCGCGGAAACCTGGCTTTTGCGCGGCAGCTACCGCGCCGACGACGGCAGCACATGGAAAGCCACGGCGATGTATTCGCCGCACAAGTCCAAATTCCTGCTGCCCAGCGTGAAAGACGGCAAATATTCCAATACCGGCGGCGGCGTGCGCTTTGATTTGGCATGGGATAAGGATTTAGGCCGTCTGAATATGGAATCGCAGATTGCCTACCGCAAAACGGCCAACGAAATCGAATACGGCTCGAATGTTTACCGCTCTTACCGTACCACCCGCAGCATAGATTGGATTTCCGCGTCCAAGGTCAATACATCCGGCAACGCTTGGGCGCATACCGGCGGCTACGGTGAATATTCCACCGAAAAAAGCACCCTGACCCTGAAACAGAATTACAGCCTGAAGCAGTTTTTCACCGGCGCATGGCGGCACCGTATCGGCTTTGGCTGGCAGGCAGATTTTGCCGATGCCAAATATAAGCGCGATCAAAATGCCTATGTTTACCAATACGCCGCAGCCGCAAACGTTGCCTGCAACGGCGATCCCGAATGTATCGACGGCGAGCAATACGCCAACAACCGGAAGATTTATCCCGCCCGCAATGTCAAAGTCAACGACAGCACCTACAGCCTGTATCTTCAGGATAATATCTTCTGGAAACGCCTGAGCGTAAACGCCGGACTGCGTTTCGACCGTAATTCCTATCTGAAAAACAACAACCTTGCCCCGCGTTTTGCCGCTTCGTATGATGTGTTCGGCAATACTCAAACCCGTATTTTCGGCGGCGCCAACCGCTATTATTCCGCTTCGATGCTGGCCTACAAACTGCGCGAAGGCATTTCGGGACGTTTGGGCGCTACGCGCAGACTCAGCGGCAATACGCCCGGCGCATGGAGCAGCGATAAAGACGAATACGGCACGCTGGTGCGCTATACCGATGCCAAAGTCAAAACCCCATATAGCGACGAAATCGACTTAGGCGTTTCGCAAAAAATGTTCGGCTCGCTGTGGACGCTCAAATGGGTACACCGCAACGGCAAAGACCAGTTTACCCGCACCAAAGTCGCGCCCAACACTTACGCCCTGACTAACGAAGGCTGGAGCAAAAACGACACCTTCACGCTGGCCGTATCCCCGCTCAAGCCCTACAAATCCCACTACGCCGAAATCAACTGGAGCATCGGTTTCAACGTATCCAAAAGCAAAACCAACAACGGCAACACCTACGACGAGCTGAATACCGAACGCTACGTTTACAACGGTACGCTGCTGCCCGAGGGCGAAACGCCGCCGTCTGATTTCAACACGCCGTGGTCGGCCGTGGCATCGCTCAACACCTATTTCCCGAAAATCCGCCTGAATTGGGATCAGGTGTTGCGCGTCACCGGCAGCCGCAATTTCCGCTACACCAGCGGCTCTGTCGACTGTTCGAGTCCTTCCAACCGCGCGCTTTGCGGCAGCTACACCGGCCAAGCCCCCGTTTTGCACGACGACGGCCGCATCTCGCGCGATGTCGTGCTCGACTGGCGTTTCGCCTACAAACAGCCCATTCGCGGCACGCAGGCATTGGAAGTTACCCTCGATGTCAACAACGTGCTCGACCGCGTTACATTCAGCAGCAGGGGCAGCAGCCGCACCTACAAAATGGGGCGCAACTACTGGCTGGGCGTAAGCTACAACTGGTAACGCTTTACCCCGTTTCCCTTTCAGACGGCCTTGAGCTTAGGCCGTCTGAAACCCTGTCGCGGCGCGTTAAACCCATGTGCGTGTGTTTGACGCTTGTCCGACCGAACCCGATAATCCGCCTTTTTTCAGACGGCCTTCAACAAATACCGAGGCCGTCTGAATCCGTTTTCACCTTTCCCGCGCCGCAGGCCGGCCGCAACGAAACCTTATCCTTATGAACCCGTTTTCTCCCCGAATATTGGCGGCCGCCATCGTTATTGCCGCCGCCCCCTTTGCCCTTGCCGCCAACACCTACCACAGCGGCAGCCTGAAAAACGGCCTGCGCTACCATGTTTTAACCGTGCCCTCCGAACCCGGCCGCATTGATGTGCGTTTGCAGATGGAAGCGGGAGCGAGCGATGAAAACGGCACCAGCGAAATCGGCGTGGTGCATATGGTCGAACATATGGTGTTCCGCAGCGCGCCCGGCTTTCCCGACGGCGTGGGCGACACGCTGGCCGCACGCGGTTTCAAACGCGGCGCGCACTTTAATGCCGTAACCAACTACGAGCGCACGCTGTATATGTTCAGCCCGCCCAAAGGGCGCGAATCTTTGGAAGAAACTTTGGCCGCGCTGGCGGCAATGGTGTCGCCGCACGATTTTTCCGCCGCCGACTGGCAAAAAGAGCAGCAGGTCGTCATGGCCGAATGGCGCAACGGGCAGGGCGTGGCCGAGCGCATGAACCGCAAGCGCACCGACCTTATCCGCAGCGGCAGCCGTCAGGCGCGTTACGCCATCATCGGCACGAGCGGGAGCATCATGAACACGCCGGTGGCGGTGTTGCAGGATTTCCACCGCCGCTGGTATGTGCCCAACAATATGCAGCTGATGATTTCCGGCGACATCAAGCCGGCCGAAGCCGCCAAGTTGGCCGAACGCTATTTCGGCAGCCTGAAAGCCGCGCCGCTGTCCGACCGTGGCGGCCGTTATTACGAGCCTGAGCTGCAAAGCGGCTGGCACGTGGGCCAGTTGCAAGACAAAGACAGTGGCGGCAGCCAGGCCGCGCTGGTGTTCCGCCTCGGCGATGCCGCCAGCCGCAACCATCAAAGCTCGCAAGGCACGCGCGAGCGCTTAATCGACCGCTTTGCCGCCCGCATCCTTACCGACCGCCTGCGCGCCCAGCAAAGCGCCCTGCCCAAAGCCGTATCGAATGTGTCGCTGCGCAAGGCCGACATCGGCCGCCACACCACCGCCGTCGGCCTGTTTGCCGCCGTTGCGCCCGACGGCCACGCCGAGGGCATCAGCCAATTGTTGAAACTGCGCGAACAAATCCTGCGCGAGCCGGTAACGCAGGCGGAGTTTGCCGCCTACCGCCGCACGCTGGAAAAAACGCTGGCCGAACAGCGGCGCAAAACCACCTTGCCCGAGCCGTTTGGCGATGCGCTGCAAAGCGTGAGCGAAGCCGCATTTGCCGGCAAACCCGTGCGCACGAGCGCGCAAAGCGCCGCCATCGTCGCCCCCGTGTTGAACACGCTTACGCCGCAGGACATCAGCCGCCGCATCGAACGCTGGCTCAACGCCGGCGACAAACTGGTGCAGCTGCAAGCCCCCGGCCTGACGCCGCTGGCGCTGCCCGCTGCGGAGAACATCGCCGCCGAAGCAGGCCGTCTGAAAACCGCGCCGCTGCCCAAACTCGCGGCCAAAGCCGCCGCATCCACAGGGCAGTTTGCCGATGCGGGCGGGCAGGGCGAAATCAGCCGCGAAAGCCGCGAAGCCGATTTGCAACTCACCCGCTGGACGCTGGGCAACGGCGACAAAGTGCTGGTGCTGCAACACCCCTCGGCGGGCGGCAAAATCCATTTTCGCAGCATCAGCGGCGCCGGTTATCTCAGCGGCGGCCTAAACCCCTGGCAGGCGCAGCTGGCCGCGCAGGTGGTGTGGCAGTCTGCCCCGCAGGGCTGGGACAACGCGGGTCTCAACCGCTGGAAGCAGCAGCACAAAATCGCCCTCAGCCACAGTTTTCAGACGGCCTCTGCCCGCTACGAAGGCAGCGCACCGCACGGCGAAGCCGCCCGTCTGTTGCAGCTTTACCGCGCCTACCACACCACGCCGCAGGTGGGCGCAGATTTCCGCGACTCGGTGATGGCGATGATCCGCCAAATTCCGATGCGGGCTGCGTCCGAGCGCACCGCCGCTGCCGAAGCCGCCACCCGCCTGCGCTACGGCCGCGCCGCGTTTGAATTGCCCAATCAGGCAGAGCTTGAAGCTGTCGATGAAAACCTGTTGCTCGACCAATGGCAGCGCAGCGCCGCCGCACCTGCCACTCACTACATCCTCACCGACCGCCCCGCCGCCGAACTCAAGCCGCTGGTGCGCCGTTATCTGGCCGACATCCCGCGCCGCGCCGCCGCACCCGCACAAGCCCATCAGCCATTGGCAGGCGCCGCTGCCGAACACCGCGCCATCGGCGGCGAAGCCCGCAGCGACGTTTCCGCCTGGTCGTTTGCCGAAAGCACCTGGCAGCCTGAAACCGCCGCCCACATTGCCATGCTGCAAGACTTGGCCGCAGGCCGTCTGAAAACCGAGTTGCGCGACAAAGCGCTGGGCGTGTACAGCCTCAAATTCACTTCCACGCTCAACGGCGACAGCGGCCGCGTCGAAAGCGAACTGCGTTTCAGCAGCAGCCCCGAGCGCGCCGACGATTTGTGGCGGCTGGCCGAAACCACCCTGCAGGCTTTCCCCGACAGCATCAGCGACGCGCAGGCCGCCGCGCTCAAACAACGCTTTGCCGAACAAGAAACCCGCCGCCTGCAAAGTCACGACACCTACATCAACCGCCTTATCCTCAGCGAGCAGCACTACGGCGACGCCCGCTACCTGCGCAGCATGGACAAACTGGCCGGCAGCTTCACCGCCGAAAACCTGCGCCGCAGCGCCCGCCTGATGTGGCGGCCTGAAAACCGCCGCGTATTGGTGGTTGATCCGAAAGAGCAGGGGAGATAGGCCGTCTGAAACCGCAGCCCCGCCGCGTTTTTGGCTCCCTCTCCTGCGCCTCAAGCGCGGGGGAGGGTTGGGGAGGGGGGCAGTTCGCAGAACTGCTTTTACGCCGAAGTCCTGTAAAAGTTGCCGCAGCGGCGCAAGCCCCCACCCTAGCCCTTCCCCGCAAGTGGGAGAGGGAATAAGGTTTCAGACGGCCTGCAAAGCAGTCTAAACAATCCAAACTAACCGCACTTCAACCATGTCCTCATTCCAAGACACTTTCCCCGCGCTGTTTCTCTCGCTCAAAGTCGCCGGCTTTGCCACGCTGTTGAATCTGGTGCTCGGCATCGCCGTCAGCTGGATACTCGCGCGCAAACGCTTTATCGGCCGCAATTTTCTCGACACCGTACTCACCCTGCCGATGGTATTGCCGCCCACCGTGATGGGCTACTACCTGCTGGTCTTGTTCGGCCGCAACGGCACGCTCGGCCAATGGCTGCAACAGCATTTCGGCTTCAGCCTGATATTCACCTGGCAGGGCGCAGTGGTCGCCGCGATGGCCGTTACCTTTCCGCTGGTGCTCAAGCCCGCCCGCGCCGCTTTTGAAGAAGTCAGCCTGCAGCTCGAACAGGCCGCCCGCGTGCTCGGATTGTCGGAGCGCGCCATGTTTATGCGCGTTACCCTGCCGCTGGCTTGGCGCGGCATCCTTTCCGGCCTCTTACTCACCTTTGCCCGCGCGCTGGGCGAATTTGGCGCCACACTGATGATTGCCGGCAGCATCCCCGGCCAAACCCAAACCCTGTCCATCGCCGTCTATGAAGCTGTGCAGGCGGGCAACGACGACTTGGCCAACCGCCTTGTTTTGCTGATTTCCGCCGTCTGCATTGCCGTATTGTGGAGCGTAACCCGTTTGAACGGAGACAAAAAAAATGGCTGACCTCACTTTCGATTTCGCCTTTCAGACGACCTTAAACCACGGCAGCCACACCTTCACTCTCGACGTATCCTGCCAAACCGCCGCCCGCCGCCTCGCCATCCTCGGCCCCTCCGGCTCGGGCAAAAGCCTCACGCTCCAGCTTTTGGCCGGCCTGTTGCGCCCGCAAAGCGGCCATGTACGCATCGGCGGCCAAAGCTACGGCGACACCGCGCAAAACCTGTGGCTGCCGCCGCAAGAGCGCAGCGCCGGGCTGTTGTTTCAAGACTACGCCCTGTTTCCGCACCTTACCGTCGCCCAAAACATCGCCTTCGGCCTGCACCGCGGCCTGCGCACCCCAAGCCGCCGCCGCGCCCGCGCCGAAGCCGCCCCGTGGCTGGAAAAAATGCAGCTTGCCGCCATCGCCGACCACTACCCGCGCCAAATCTCCGGCGGCCAGCGCCAGCGCACCGCACTCGCCCGCACCTGCGCCGTGCGCCCCGACTGGCTCCTGCTCGACGAACCCTTCTCCGCCCTCGACACCCGCCTGCGCGCCCAAATGCGCGACAACATGGCCGCCCTCCAGCGCGAACTCGGCATCCCCCTGCTGCTCATCACCCACGACCCCGAAGACGCCGAAGCTCTCGCCGACGAAACCGCCGTTATCGACAACGGATATTTGCGGCACGGGGTTTTGCCATGATTTGAAGAAACCGAAAGCCGAAAAGGCCGTCTGAAAAATTTTCAGACGGCCTTTTCATTCTCTGTCGGCAAGCCCCAGACCAAATCCGCAACAATTCCGGTTAAGCTTTGTAAGTAAGCCCATGCTTTGTTTTAAGTTAAGGCCGTCTGAAAGATAATGCGCGCCGCTATCATTTTATTCTGCCGTATCAACCAAGAAAGACAAAATATGAAAACAAATCAGAGATTAGCCGTTTTGCCGCTGATGGTGGCGGCGGCTTTGGCCTGTGCCGACGACAATGCGGTGCAGGAACAGGAATCGGGCGGTTTGCAAGAAGTGACCGTGCGCGCCGATGCCAAGCGAGTCCGTGCCGCCAAGTCCTACTCCATCGCCAGCGACGGCGATTTGCGCGACCGCGTGAATTTGGGTCTGCTCGGCCGCGCCAATGCGTTTACCGCGCCGATTACCGTTGTCAACTACGATGAAAAAGTATTGGAAAACAATGCCTCCCGCACGCTGGTGGACACCATTGCCAAAACCGACGCATCAGTGATGCAGTTCGGCGGCGAAAGCAACACGCTGCAAGGGCTGTATGTGCGCGGTTTGCAGCTTGACGCCAAACAGTTCAGCATCAACGGCCTGCCCGGCCTCTATTCCTACTGGCATACTCCCACCGCCAACGTGGCCTCCGCGCAACTGATTAAAGGCGCGTCCAGCTCCACCACCGGCATGGATCCCGAGGGCGCGACCGGTTCTTCCGTCAACATCGAAACCAAAAAAGCGTCCGACGAGGGCAACCGCAAAATCGGCTTGGGCTGGTTCGGCAAAAGCCGCCCGCAGGCTTCATTTGATTTCGGACAGCGTTTCGGCGCGAATAAAGAATGGGGCGTACGCTTTGCCGGCAAATACCGCCACGGCAACACCCCGCGCCACGGCTATAAGGAAGACAACCAGGAATTCGGCCTGAACGCCGACTATCGCGGCGAAAAACTGCGCGTGGCCTACGACTTTATGTACAACCACCGCAACACCGAAGGCAGCCGCGCACGCTTCCAAGACATACAAAACTACGGCTTCGCCTTCCCCAAAGCACCCGACGGCAAAATCAATCTGGTGCCGAGCTGGCAGGAGCAGACCACCCGCACCGTTACCAACATGGCCACCTTCGAGTACGACACCGACTGGAACATGCAGCTCTCCGGCGGTATCGGCTATATGGAATCGAAATACGAAGGCGGCTTCACCCAGCTTCGGATGGTCAACCCGGCCACAGGCCAATACTCCGCAGCCGCCGCCACACCGTGGGACATCCGCTCGCGCACCACCAGCGGCACGCTCAAAGCACGCGGCGAATTCGACACCGGCCCCGTCGTACACAACTGGGCAGCCTCGTTCGACTATGTTTCCCGTTCGCGCGACCACAAAAGCGGCCCGCTCAACTACGGCGACCCATTGCGCGGCCATACAATTTACGCGCCCGATTTCTCCGGCCTCACCCCGCGCATCTCATCCGCCACCCGCCAAACCGTCGATATGAAGCAGACCACCCCGAGTATCGCCGTTTCCGACACTTTGGGCTTCAACAACAACACCATCCGCCTCACCCTCGGCGGACGCTACCAGTGGGTGAAACAGAACGACTACCGCACAGGCGACAAAAACAGCAAAAAACGCTTCGGCCCGATGCTGGCCGCCTCGTGGGTGCCCTCGCCGGATTTCGTGGTGTACGGCAACTACATGGAAGACCTTGAACCCGGCGAAGTGGACGAAGAGGGCAATGCTTCCAAACCCCGCGTCAGCAAACAAATCGAACTGGGCGTGCGCAAAAACTGGGGCGACATCGTCACCTCTGCGAACATCTACCAAATCACCCGCCCGGGCTACTGGCGCGGCAACACCACACGCAACACCGACTATGCCCGTCTCAAAGCCGCAGGCTTGGCAATGGCCGGCCAGGAACAAGGCAAAGAACGCTATCGCGGCTTGGAACTGAATGCCTATGCCAATCTGCTGAACAAAACCCTGCGCCCGAGTATCGGCATGAGCTTCATCCGCTCCGACCTGATCGATTTTCCCAAATGGGACGACATGCTTGTCGCGCGCGGCCATCAGGTAACCAGCCCCAAATTCATCGCCAAAGCAGGCGTGGAATGGGATACGCCGTTTGCCAAGGGGCTGACGCTCAACGCCAACGTCCAGCACTACGGCAAGTCGTATCAGGATGCAGAACGGAAATACCAACTGCCCTCCTACACACTGGTTGACGTCGGCGCGCGCTATAAAACCAAATTCGGCGGCAACACACTCACCGTCGGCACGGCAGTGGAAAACCTGTTCAACAAAAACTACTGGCAAATCCAGCGAGGCCGCTTCGACCGCAGCTTCGCCGTCGTCGGCATGCCGCGCACCTACTGGCTGAAAGCCGAATTGGAGTTCTAAGAGCTCCGTCCGCAGAGCGCAAGAGGCCGTCTGAAAACCCGAAAACGGATTTTCAGACGGCCTTTTCCTATACAGCGGCCTGCCCGCAACCCTTTCGGAAACGCCACTCCCGCGTCGGCGGAACGGTCTCACGCCGTGAAATGAAAAAAACGGTAAAGGCCGCGTTCTGCGCTACAATGCCGCCTGTCCATTTTCGTTTTCAGACGGCCTTTGACGATGAAAAAACTCTTCTTTTCCCTGCTGCTTCTGACCGTTGCCGCCGCCGTCCTGCTGTATGCCGTGCCACAGCACCTCATCCGACAGGAAACCGCCGCCGCGCAGGCGGATTTGGCTCTGCTTGCGGCAGCGCCCGAAACGCAGGGGAAAAACGGCATCGACGCCCTGTGGCTGCTGGCCTACCAAACCGAAAACGACGCCGAACGCACCGCCCTGATGAAAGAACACGGCGCGGCGGTGCAGAAACACGAAGCCGTCCCCGCCCTGTCCGGCCGCGCCCTGCCCCAACCCGAAAACGGCGAACTCAAATGCGGCAACAGCGGCCGCGAATGCCTGGCCGCCGTGCGCGAGAACACGGCGCAATACCGCGAAGCCGTGCGCAAATACGCCGCCCTGATCGGCAACATCGGCCGCCTGTCCGACTACGAAACTTTCGCCCAACGCGGCTGGCCGAACGACGAAGACAATTTGAGCACACTCCCCCTGCCGCCGATGCAGCACCTCTTTTACACCGCGCCCGCCGCCGCCCTCGACTGGACGCAAGGCCGCAACGGCGAAGCACTCGCCCAAACCTGCCGCGGCATCCGCACCGGCCGCGCCCTGCTCACAGGCCGCCCCGGCCTGCTGTTCCCGATGATAGGCGCTGCCCTGATCCGCCAAAACACCGGCCTGGCTGCCGCCATGCTGGCAGAACAGCCCGATTGGGCAAACCGTCTGCCGCAGGAATGCGGCGGCGTGTTCGCCGTGCTCGACGCGCAGGAGCAGAGTATCTGCCCCGCCGTGCGCGACGAATTCCGCTCCCTCGCCAATCTTTACCGCCTAATGGAAAAATCGCCGATGTCGGCTTCCCTGTCCGCCGCAGCCAATCTGGCTGAAACCGATTTGGCCGACGACGGCGGACACGGCGCCTTTTTGAAAAACCTGATGATGGTGCCGACGCTCAACGCCGCGCACGCCGCCGCCCGCAGCTCGGACTACTACGCGCCCGCCTGCCGCCCCGCTGCCGCCGATATTTTGGCGCAGGATCGGGCATTGGCATGGCCTGCGCCGACACACGGCGGCATCAAAGAAAAATGGGCGTGTCTGGCCGACGCGCAGGGCTGCGTCCTCGCCGACATCGGCACGCCCGACTTTTCGACCTACGCCCGCCGCATGCAGGACACCGCCATGCAGCAACGCGCCTTCCAAGCCGCCCTCGCCCTCCACCGCCTGCCTGCCGAACGCCGCCGCGCCGCGCTGGCCGAAACGCTGGCCGCGCATTCCACCCCGTCGCGCAAACTTGTCTGGCAGGAAGACACGCAGAGCATCGGCTTCGAGCGCTACGAGAAACGCACAAACCGCATCGCGGCGGAAGACATTCCCGTTGCCATCAAATAGGGGCTGTTGACAATTGGTTTGCGAAGCGGATTTTTTGTCGGGAAGCGGCAGATGCAAGGCGAAAACGCGAGCCAATACCGCCATTGGCTAGTGTTTCCAACGCGGCAGATGCCGTTTTACGGCGAAAAAGCCGCCGCAATACCAAATGCCAACAGCCCCGGGCTTTCAGACGGCCTTTTATGGCCTGAGGCCGTCTGAAAGCGCAGCCAAAACCACCAAAAGGAGACAATATGAAACTGCAACAGCAGCACTTTCTCAAACTCACCGACTACACGGCCGACGAAATCCACGCCCTGCTGGACTTGGCCGCCGAACTGAAAGCCGCCAAAAAAGCCGGACGCGAAGAACAGCGGCTGCGCGGCAAAAACATCGCCCTGATTTTTGAAAAAACCTCCACCCGCACCCGCTGCGCCTTTGAAGTGGCGGCACGCGACCAGGGCGCGGGCGTCACCTATCTCGAACCGGGCGGCAGCCAGATCGGCCACAAAGAAAGCATCCGCGACACCGCCCGCGTCCTCGGCCGCATGTTCGACGGCATCGAATACCGCGGCTACGGCCAAAACGTCGCCGAAGAGCTGGCGCGCTACGCGGGCGTGCCCGTGTTCAACGGCCTCACCGACGAATTCCACCCCACGCAAATCCTTGCCGACCTGCTCACCATGCGCGAACATTCCGCCAAACCCCTGCGGGAAACGGCCTATGCCTATGTCGGCGACGCGCGCTACAACATGGGCAATTCCCTGCTGCTCTGCGGCGCGCTGATGGGCATGGACGTCCGCATCGGCGCACCGAAAGCCCTGTGTCCGTCTGAAAACATCATCGCCGCCGCACAGGACTTGGCCGCGCAAAGCGGCGCGCGCCTGCTGCTGACGGAAGACCCGCAAGAAGCCGTTGCCGGCACCGATTTCGTCCACACCGACGTGTGGGTGAGCATGGGCGAGCCGAAAGAAATGTGGCAGGAGCGCATAGACCTGCTGCGCGGCTACCGCGTCACCTCCGAACTGATGGCCGCCTCGGGCAACCCGCAGGTGAAATTCATGCACTGCCTGCCCGCCTTCCACAACCGCGACACCAAAGTCGGCGAATGGATCTACGAAACCTTCGGCCTCGACGGCGTGGAAGTGACGGAAGAAGTGTTTGAAAGCCCGGCCAGCATCGTTTTCGACCAGGCGGAAAACCGTATGCACACCATCAAGGCCGTGCTGGTGGCGCTGCTCGACAAATAAGGCTGCGGCAGGTAAAAGGCCGTCTGAAAAACCCGATTCGGGGTTTCAGACGGCCTTAACTCTTTCAGACGGCCTCAACTCTTTCAGACGGCCTCAGCCTTTTCAGACGGCCTTATCGGATATGAGGCCGGGCGTGTCCATTCTTTGCGTAATATTTTGTGTTTCCTGATAAAAAGGCCGTCTGAAAACCCCAAATCGGGTTTTCAGACGGCCTTTTACCTGCTCATGCAGCCTGTTCAAGCTCCAATCAGCTTGCGCGGGCAAACTTCAGTTCGCCGCCGTCAGCCTGAACGTAAATCGTGCTTTCGGGCGGATAGCGGCCTTCGAGCAGGGCGCGGGCGAGCGGGTTTTCGATTTCCGACTGAATCGCGCGTTTGAGCGGGCGCGCGCCGTACACGGGATCGAAACCCGCTTGGGCGATTAAGTCGAGCGCGGCATCGTCCACATTCAGACGCAGGTTTTGCGCGGCCAGGCGTTTTTCCAAGCCTTTGAGCTGGATTTTGGCGATGCTGCGGATATTGGCCTGGTTCAAGCCGTGGAAGACCACCACTTCGTCGATGCGGTTGATCATTTCGGGGCGGAAATGCTCTTTTACGTCTTCCATCACCACTTCTTTCACCGCTTCGTAATCCTGCGTGCCCATCTGCTGGATGTGCTGGCTGCCGATGTTGGAAGTCATCACAATCACGGTGTTTTTGAAGTCCACCGTGCGGCCTTGCCCGTCGGTGAGGCGGCCGTCGTCGAGCACCTGCAAGAGGATGTTGAACACGTCGGGATGGGCTTTTTCCACTTCGTCGAGCAGGATCACGCTGTAAGGCTTGCGGCGTACCTGTTCGGTGAGGTAGCCGCCTTCTTCGTAGCCCACATATCCGGGCGGCGCGCCGATGAGGCGGGCGACGGCGTGTTTTTCCATGTATTCCGACATATCGATGCGGATAAGATGGTCTTCGCTGTCGAACAAAAAGCCTGCCAGCGCTTTGCACAACTCGGTTTTGCCCACGCCTGTCGGGCCTAAAAACAGGAAGCTGCCGTAGGGTTTGTTCGGGTCGGCCAAACCGGAGCGGCTGCGGCGGATGGCATCGGACACGGCGCGCACGGCTTCGTCTTGACCGACTACGCGTCGGTGCAATACTTCTTCCATTTTCAAAAGCTTGTCACGCTCGCCTTCCATCATTTTGGCCACGGGAATGCCGGTCATGCGGGAGACGATTTCGGCCACTTCATCCGCGCCCACTTCGGTGCGGAAAAGTTTGTTTTGTTTTTTGCCGTCGGGGTTGCTTTCCGCCGCCTGCAACTGCGCACCCAATTTCGGCAACTCGCCGTATTCGAGTTCGGACGCACGGGCGAAATCGCCTTGGCGTTTGGCCTGCTCGATTTTGAACTTGATTTCGTCGATCTGTTTTTTGATGTCGGCGGTGCTGCTGGACGCGGCTTTTTCCGCTTTCCAGATTTCGTCCAAATCGGCGTATTCTTTTTGCAGGCCATCGATTTCTTCGTCGATCAGCTCCAAGCGTTTTTTGCTGGCGTCGTCGCTTTCTTTTTCCACGTGCATCCGCTCCATTTTGAGCTGGATGATGCGGCGGTCGAGTTTGTCCATCTGCTCGGGTTTGGAATCGAGCTCCATTTTGATGCGGCTGGCGGCTTCGTCAATCAGATCAATTGCTTTGTCGGGCAGGAAGCGGTCGGTAATGTAGCGGTCGCTCAATTCTGCGGCGGCAACAATGGCGGGGTCGGTGATGTCGATGCCGTGGTGGATTTCGTAACGCTCCTGCAAACCGCGCAGGATGGCGATGGTGTCTTCCACGCTGGGTTCGCCCACCAACACTTTTTGGAAGCGGCGTTCGAGTGCCGCGTCTTTTTCGATGTACTGGCGGTATTCGTCGAGCGTGGTGGCGCCGATACAGTGCAACTCGCCGCGAGCCAGCGCAGGTTTGAGCATATTGCCCGCGTCCATTGCGCCGTCGGTTTTGCCCGCGCCGACAAGCGTGTGGATTTCATCGATGAAAATCAGGGTGTTGCCGTCGTCTTTCGCCAAGTCGTTCAACACGCCTTTCAAGCGTTCTTCAAATTCGCCGCGGTATTTCGCGCCGGCAATCAATGCTGCCAAATCCAAAACCAGCAGGCGTTTGTTGCGCAGAGATTCAGGCACTTCGCCGTTGACGATGCGCTGAGCCAAGCCTTCGACAATGGCGGTTTTACCCACACCCGGTTCGCCAATCAGTACGGGGTTGTTTTTGGTTCGGCGTTGCAGCACCTGAATTGCGCGGCGGATTTCGTCGTCGCGGCCGATAACGGGGTCAAGTTTGCCGTTGCGGGCGCGCTGGGTCAGGTCGAGCGTGTATTTTTTCAACGCATCGCGTTGGTCTTCGGCATTGGCATCATTCACGTTTTGTCCTCCTCGTACCGCGTCAATCGCGGCGTTGATATTTTGTTCGGTCGCACCGGCTTCTTTCAAGATTTTGCCGGTGGCGTCGTTTTGCTGCACCAGCGCGAGCAGGAATAATTCGCTGGCAATGTAGGCATCGCCGCGTTTGACGGCGGCTTTGTCCATTAAATTCAACACTGCCTGCAACTCGCGGCTGGGCATGATGTCGCCGCCCTGGCCGGACACTTTGGGCAGGCCGTTCAGATGGGCGGCCAGTTTTTGTTTCACCTGCGGCACGTTCACGCCCGCATGCGCCAAGAGCGCGGCCGCGCCGCTGTTTGCATCGTCGAGCAGGGCTTTGAGCACAAAACCCGCTTCCAGATAGCTGCTGTCGGCGGCCAGTGCGAGGCTTTGGCCTTCCTGCAAAGCCTGTTGGAATTTGGCGGTTAATTTGTCGAATCTCATTTAAGGTCTCCTGTATGCGGAATGATATTGTCGTCGCAAGCTATATAGGGCGCGCTGTGGATAAGTCAAGCGTTAAGATAGGTAAACTGTGGATAAGTAGGTTATCTGAGAACCTGTTCGGAATCTCTGTGCGAGACGTCTGTCGGTGCAGATTGGCTGCACGGCAAGGCGCAAAACGCAGGCAATAGCGGGACTATTGTCAAGTTTTGCAACGCAGCCGTGCGGTCAAGATGCGCCGGCAGAGGCCGTATCAGAGACTTTGAACAGGTTCTAAAAACTTGCCCGCCGCTTTCAGACGGCCTACCATCGCGCTTTTTCCGCAAGACAACACGACATCATGAAATACGACTTCACCCTCCCCTCCTCCTCCGGCCAAGACTTCCGCGCCGCCGACCATCTGCCGCTTATCCTCTATTTCTACCCCAAAGACAGCACCCCCGGCTGCACCACCGAAGGGCTGGAATTCAACGCCCGCCTGAGCGAATTTGCCGCGCTGGGCTACACCGTCGCCGGCATCTCGCGCGACGGCGTCAAATCGCACCAAAACTTCTGCGCCAAACAAGGCTTTGCCTTCGAGCTGTTGAGCGATGCCGACGAAACCGTCTGCCGCCTGTTTGACGTGATCAAACTGAAAAAGCTCTACGGCAAAGAGTCCTACGGCATCGAACGCAGCACCTTCGTACTCGACAAAAACGGCGACATCGCACACGAATGGCGCAAAGTCAAAGCCGCAGGACACGCCGCCGAAGTGCTCGCCGCCCTGCAAGACAAAGAGGCCGTCTGAAACCATGGCCAACCCCGTCGAAGAGCTGCTCGACCACCTCTGGCTGCAAGAACGGCTGAGCCAAAACACCCTCGACGCCTACCGCCGCGACCTCGCCAAAGTGTCCGCGCGGCTGGCGGAGCAGGGCTTGGACTGGTTTTCCGCACAAAGCAGCGACCTTGCCGCCGCCGTCTACCATCCCGACGAAAGCCCGCGCTCGCAAGCCCGCGCCCTGTCCGCCTGCAAACGCCTTTACGGCCGCCTGCTCGAAACAGGCCGTCTGAACGCCGACCCCGGCGAACACCTCACCTCACCCAAGCGCGAAAAAACCCTGCCGCCCCTGATCGGCGAAGCGCAAATCGACGCCCTACTCGCCGCCCCCGACACCGGCACACCCCACGGCCTGCGCGACAAAGCCCTGCTCGAACTCATCTACGCCACCGGATTGCGCGTCAGCGAAGCCGTCCGCCTGACGCTAAACGAAGCCGACCTGCAACGCGGCCTCGTCTCCACCCTCGGTAAAGGCGGCAAACAGCGCATCGTCCCCATGGGCGAAGAAGCCGTTTACTGGCTCGAACGCTATCTGGCCGAAGCCCGCCCACAACTGTTAAAAGACGCCCGCCGCGACGAAATCTTCGTCAGCCAGAAACGCGTCGGCATCAGCCGCCAGCTTGCCTGGATGATCGTCGAAAAACACGCCGCCGCCGCCGGCATCAGCCACCTCAGCCCGCACGGCCTGCGCCACGCCTTCGCCACCCACCTCGTTAACCACGGCGCCGATTTGCGCGTCGTGCAGCAGCTGCTCGGCCACGCCGACATCACCACCACCGAAATCTACACCCATGTCGCCGCCGAACGTCTGAAAACCATCGTCGACGAACACCACCCGCGTTCTTCATAGCAAGAGGCCGTCTGAAAGCGCAGCTTTGTTGTAGCCAAAACCATATTTCCCTTTTCAGACGGCCTCAAAGTGCAAAAAGGCCGTCTGAAAAGCCCGTTACTGCATTTTCAAAAACGTCATTCCCGAACAGGCGGGAACGGCCTCAAAGCAGCAAAAGGCCGTCTGAAATCCATACTCCTCTTTTCAGACGGCCTCATTTGCCCCCGTCTGCAAACATTCCTATAATCCGCAACTTTCCAACCAAGCCGCGCCACAAGCGGCAAAACCACAAGGACACCGACCATGACCGACCTCACCGTCTGGCAGAGCGCCCCGCTTAACGACATCACCGCCCACATCGTCCCCCGCTACCACGAAACCCACCGCAGCCAGCTTGCCGACATGATCGAACAGGGCGAACAGCTTGCCGAAAGCAACCCCGACTTCCCCGAAGACTTCGTCCCCCTCGTGCAGGCCATCCAAAACGAGCTGCTCAGCCACATGATGAAAGAAGAGCGCATCCTCTTCCCCATGATCGAAAACGGCGCGGGCAGCGGTGCGGCCATGCCCATCCGCATGATGATGCACGAACACGGCGACCACCAGGGCGCCATCGGCCAACTCGCCGCCGTCACCGGCAACTTCACCCCACCCGAAAACGCCTCCGAAGAATGGCGGCAGCTTTTCGCCCTCGCCAAACAGTTTGCCGACGACTTGGCCGACCACATCGAACTGGAAGACAACATCCTCTTCGCCCGCACCCTCGCCGCATAAACCCAAAAGGCCGTCTGAAAGCAGCCTACCAAACGAGAAAGGAAAACCATGTCCGCCGCCGATGCCCTGCTGAAAACCCAATGCCTGATAAACGGACAATGGCGCGACGCCGACAACGGCCGCACCATTGCCGTCACCAACCCCGCCAACGGCGCAACCATCGCCGCCGTGCCCGACATGGGCGCAGCCGAAGCCCTGGTGGCCGTTGCCGCCGCCCAAGCCGCGCAAAAAGACTGGGCGGCACGCCCCGCCGCCGAACGCAGCCGCATCCTGCGCCGCTGGTTCGACTTAATGACCGAACACCAAGACGCCCTCGCCGCCATCCTCACCGCCGAACAGGGCAAGCCGCTCTCCGAAGCCAAAGGCGAAACCGCCTACGGTGCATCCTATGTCGAATGGTATGCCGAAGAAGCCAAGCGCGTGTACGGCGACACCATCCCCGCCCTCAACGCAGGCCAGCGCATCACCGTTATCCGCCAGCCCGTCGGCGTGTGTGCCGCGATTACCCCGTGGAACTTCCCCAACGCCATGATCGCCCGCAAAGCCGCGCCCGCCCTGGCCGCAGGCTGCACCTTCATCGTCCGCCCCGCCTCGCAAACCCCGCTCTCCGCCCTCGCCCTGGCCGAATTGGCGCAACGTGCGGGCATACCCGCAGGCGTGTTCAACGTCATCACCGGCGATTCCCGCGCCATCGGCGGCGTGCTGACGGGCGATGCGCGCGTACGCAAATTCAGCTTCACCGGTTCGACCGAAACCGGCCGCAAACTGATGGCACAGTGCGCCGCCACCGTCAAAAAAGTATCGCTCGAACTCGGCGGCAACGCCCCCTTCATCGTCTTTGACGACGCCGACATCGACGCCGCCGTGCAGGGTGCAATCGCCGCCAAATTCCGCAACGCCGGACAAACCTGCGTCTGCGCCAACCGCTTCTACATCCAAAGCGGCGTCTACGACGAGTTCGCCGCCAAATTCGCCGCCGCCGCAGGCCGTCTGAAAACCGGCGACGGTATGCGGTCGGATACCGACATCGGCCCCCTGATCGACGAAGCTGCCGCCGCCAATGTCCGCCGCCTGCTCGACGACGCCGCCGGCAAAGGCGGCAGACTCCTGTGCGGCGGCCTTTCAGACGGCCTCTTCTTCCCGCCCGCCGTTATCGCCGACGCCGCGCCCGGCATGGCCGTGTCGCGCGAAGAAATCTTCGGCCCCCTCGCCCCGCTGTTCCGTTTCGAGCACGAAGAAGAAGCCGTGCGCCTGGCCAACGACACCGAATACGGCCTGGCCGCCTATGTCTACACCCGCGACGCCGCCCGCCTCGTGCGCGTGTCCGAAGCCCTCGAATACGGCATGGTCGCCGCCAACACCGGCATGCTCTCCAACGCCTCCGCCCCCTTCGGCGGCGTGAAACAGTCGGGCATCGGCCGCGAAGGCTCGCGCTACGGTTTGGACGAATATCTGGAAATGAAATACATCGTTGCGGGCGGCATAGAAGCGGTTTGAAAACCTGTGAGGCCGTCTGAAAGCACAGCTTCGGCGCAGCCAAAATCATGAGGCCGTCTGAAGAACTACCAAAACAGTTTTTCAGACGGCCTCAAACCTGTGCAAAGCCTATTCGCCCTGCTCCCCTTCTTTTTTCACTGCCGGAGCAGGCCCCAAGCCGAGCCGTTTTTCGTAATCCGACAACTCCTTGTGATCCTTCTCTTCCATGCCGAAAGCACTCGCGTTCACCCATACCACCAACACGGCCACCACAATGGAGCACGCCGACATAATCGCCCAAAACATATTTTTCCTCTTTTGATTGTGTGTCAAACCAACCGCGCATTCTACGCCGATAAGCTCCCGCCGCCAAACCCGCTATAATCCGCCGCTTCCCAACACCGACACCGTTTCCATGAACCCGAAAAAAGCCCTCGTGATTTTCTCCGGCGGACAAGATTCCGCCACCTGCCTTTTTCAAGCCATCGACACCTACGGCCGTGAAAACGTTGAAACCATCACTTTCAAATACGGCCAGCGCCACGCCGTCGAACTCGAACGCGCACAATGGATCGCGCAGGATTCGGGTGTCAAACAAACCGTACTCGATTTGAGCCTGATGCAGCAGATTACGCACAACGCGCTGATGGACGACACCGCCGAAATTCAGACGGCCGAAAGCGGCGTACCCAATACATTCGTCGACGGCCGCAACGCGCTCTTTCTACTCTACGCCGCGATTTACGCCAAAGGGCAGGGCATACGCCACATCATCGCAGGCGTGTGCGAAACCGATTTTTCCGGCTATCCCGACTGCCGCGACGTATTCGTCAAGTCCATGAACGTAACCCTCAATCTGGCGATGGATTACGACTTCCAAATCCACACACCGCTGATGTACCTCACCAAAGCGCAAACGTGGGCATTGGCCGACCGCCTCGGCCGCCTCGACTATATCCGCGAACACACCCACACCTGCTACAACGGCATCATCGGCGGATGCCACCAATGCCCAAGCTGTGTTTTGCGCGAACGCGGGCTGGCGGAATATCTGGCAGAGAAAGAAACCTGAACCGGACAAAAGCCAAAACGACAGACTGCTTCACAGAAAGGATTTTGAAGGCTGCGGGCAAGCGGCGGCAGGTAAACAACTGCCGCGCTTAAACCGAAGCAAAAAAGAACCAACGTATCACGAAAGACAATGTTAGACATAAAAAAACAGCCCGAAAAATCGGGCTGTTTTTTATGTTGGTGCCGACAGCGTGCAGTGTCGGCATCTTGCATTTAGCGGGACATAAGCGGTTTTATGCGTATAAACAAGATACTTGCATAAGTTCCACTGACCGCTGAAATGCACTTAAAGGGATATAAGCGGCCTTAATGTTACTAATCTGTGGTACAAAATCGGTACGAAATCAGGTTGTGCGCATGTGATTCGGGCGTGTTGGGGTGTGTCTGTCGGCGGAGTTTTTGATTAGACGTGCGGGATGCCTGACCTGCCTCCGCGCGCACTCCCTCCCGCCCCCGCAGCCTTTGTAAAAAAACGTTAATTTTATGCAGTCGAACGCGGGCGGTAAAGCTATATCCGGCAAGGGTTGCGGCTTATTTTTATATAGGCATTTTTTATGCGTTTTTATGCACGGTTACGCATTTTTATGCTGTGTTATGCAGCGGAAAAATTGGCGGTTTGTGGAGGTGTAAAAAAATCCTGCCACAAGGGCAGGATAAGGCCGTCTGAAACGGATTTCGGGGCTATTTTTTGTCAGTTTCCGGCTCGATTCGGTATGGCTCGAAGCGGAAAATCTCCAGCCCGAGCCGGTCGTTAATGTCCAGAAAGGTTTGTTGCAGCGGCTCAACCTCATTTTTAGCAAACACCTTGGCAACAGTTGCCGCGTCGCCCAGCCCTCCCGTGTTTTTCGGGACAATGCCCATCAGTGCGGGCGGCACTCGGTGGATTGCCAGCATATCTTCAGCACTGACCTGCTTAATATTTAAAAATTCGTCTTTGGCGGCTACCTCGGCGATGGGGATTAGCTTAATGCCGTCAGGATTTCCGCCCGGTGAGCGGAGTAAAACATTTTTAAAATTGCCGTCGCCTTTGGATTGTCTCAGTTGCTGTTTGACCTTAGTCCAGCCCTCCTCATCGATTTGGCTGTCGGTGGCGTACAAAATAAAGCCGGCATGTGATCCGTTTTTGTAATAACGCACCCTGAACTTGGTTGCGGCGGCGTTAAGGTCGGCGGAATCAATGGCGGACAAGTAATACGGCAGGCCGTACACCTCCTGTTGTAGATTTGGTTGCATTAGGTGGATAACATCGCGGCCGTCTAAAATTTCGTAGTTTGTGCCTAAAAAATCATCGCGAAGATAAACAAAATCGCGCAGATTGGATGCCCGTCGCATATAAAGTGCAAGCCGACTTTGCAGGCTGACGGGCTTGCCGTAGGCGTTGCGCTGTATCTCTAAGTATCCGTTACCAAGCACTAAGTAATTATCGGCCAGTTTTTCAAACTCCGCGCGGGACAGTAGCGGTGTCGGCTGAAAAGTTACCTTCAAAATGTTGATTTTCATCTGCAATGCGCTGGCATGGTGCAGGCCGTTTTTCCGTAAACGCAGCAAGTCCATCCACGAGACGGGCGGCTCAAAATAGCGGCCGTTATCCATGCACCCCACGAAGTCGAGAAGGCTGTGTTCGCCCGCCAGCTCGTTAAAACTAAAAATCTCAATATCCATAATTTCCAATCCAATCTTAATAAATATCGACGCTGCCCCGTCCGCTGAGCTTGCCGTCCAATGGTTCTTGATAAAACACCTGCAATGCCGCCCATGCCGTATCTGCATGGCTTAATTCGGCGGTGCGGCCGCTGGCATAGGTTACGTTTTTGCCGCCCGCCGTCGCTACGGTTCGGATGCTCATAAAGGCGGCCGTGATGTCTTTGTGCGAAAGCTCCCACTCTACGCGCCCTGCCCTCATGAGCGCGTGCATCTTGTTTACCATCAGGTATTTTTCAGGTAGCGAATACACCACACCGGTAACGGTGGGAAAGAATCCTTGTACCAACTGAAAAACCGCCGCGCCCAATCCCGTTTTGTCGATAACGATTTTTTCGACGTTATACTGCTCAAAAGTTTTGCGAATGAAATCGGCCTGTGCCTGAAAATCGTTGCCGTGCAGCATGTGCCGGTCAATGATGCGGAATTTGTCGCCAAAGAATCGCGGCGGCAATACCACCACCAATGCAGCCGCATCGCCCGCGTCTGCCGGGTCATAACCGATCCACACGGGCAGATTGCCGACCGGACGGGCGGCGGTCGGTTTGTAAAAGTCCTCCCATTCCTCCCACGAATCAACCGCGCATTTTTGCAGGTCATCAAACTTAAAGACCGTATCGCCTGCCTCGACAAACTCGCACATAAACAACTGGCGAAACTCGGCGGGCGAGTTTTCCAGCAGCAGTTGTTTGCGGTCAAAAAGATTACAGCCGCCGCGCTCAGCGTCGTCCAGTGTAACGATGTGGCGGAATTGGCCGTCTTCACACAACCGCCCGCCGCTGAGGGCGGCGTGGGAAATGTCCAAAGAGATATGCTCCGACTTCGGCCGCCCCTCATTAAATCGCTGCCCGTTCCAGAAGCTGTAAGCGGGGTGCGAGGTGGACGACGGCGTGGAAAAATAAGTAATGCGGTATTGTTTTTGCGCCGCCATTGGCTTCGCTAATCGCGTCAATTCTTTGAAATCGGGGATCCAGAAATATTCGTCCACATATAAATCGCCATGCCGACCCTGCGCCGTTCGGCTGTTCGTGCCGAGAAAATAGAGCGTCGCCGCGTTTTGCAGTCGGATTGCATCGCCTTTGAGCTCGACGTCAACGGCTTCGGCCAAATCGACGATGTACTGCTTAAACTGAAACGCCTGGGCGCGGGAAGCGGATAAAAAAATCTGATTGTTTCCGCTGGTTAGTGCCTTAATCAAGGATTCGCGGGCAAAGAAAAATGTCGCGCCGATTTGGCGGCTTTTGAGCAGGTTGCGGAAGCGGGCATCCAGTCCCAGCCAAAACCGCTGATAGTCAAAAAGCTGCTCGTGGAAAATCTGCGTTGCCCGGGTAATCTGCTCGTCGGAGAAGAAATTCGGTTTCGCTTTTTTCGTGCCGCGCGTCTTATTCCTGCGGGTTGGTTCCTGAGCAGGCAGGCCGTCTGAAACATCGGGCATAGCGTTGCCGAAATCTGCCCTTTCGACTTCGGCCGATTTCCTCGCCTGCCCGCCGGTCAGTGCGTACAGGTTTTTAATTTCCTTGTAGTCCGCGTCCGACTTCGACGGTTTGTTAATCAGCAGATGCAGGCGCGTTTCCGCACTGGCAGCGACGCGCTGCATCGGACTGCCACCGTCCCAGTTGTCGCGGTTTTTCCACGAATAGACGACGGTCGGCTTGATATTCAGATGGCGGGCAATGTCGATGATGCGCCAGCCCTGCCAGTAAAGTTGCCGAGCGGAGACCCTCGGGTCGAGATTCGGCGGGGGCGCAGTATGCAAAATCAGTCTTGTCATATCTCAAAACGCAAACCTAAAAGCCCCGTATATCCCCTATTTAGGCGGATTTAAACCGCTGCCGCTTGTAAAACCCGCCCATAAAACCCGCCGCCGTTTACCCTCTTGCGCCCACTTGTAAGAATAGGGCGTGATTTTTAATGGGGCGGGAAATGCCGGATAAAAACAGCAAAAACAAAGTGACCGACTGGCGCATCATCGGCGTCAGCGGCGATACAGTAGACGGCCGACAAATCAGCGCGGACGACTTAAAGCAAATGGCGGAGAGCTACGACCCTGCCGTTTATGGTGCACGCATCAATTTGGAGCACTGCTATTTCACATTCCCGGGCTGGGCGGGCGGCTATGGCGACGTACTCGAACTAAAAGCGGAGCCGTGGCACAAAGACGAGAGCAAAACCGCCCTACTCGCGCGTTTGAGCGTGCTACCGAACCTGCAAGAGCTGTGGGACGGCGGTGAAAAAATCTATACCAGCATGGAAATCGCATCGGATTTTGCCAAAAGCGGCAGGGCCTATCTGGTCGGGTTGGCGATTACCGACAGCCCTGCCAGTTTGGGTACGACGGCAAATTTCAGCGTTGCCGCAGCACAGGCGGATAAGGGCAAAACCTTTACGCCATACCATCTAACCGAAACCAACGAAAGAACCATCATGACGATTGCAGCAGATAAAAGCGCGGCGGCAGCCGACAAGCCATTAACTGCCGAAGCGGCGGAAGGCATTTTTTCCCGCCTGTTAGCCAAATTTACCAAAGCAGAAGAAACGCCTGTCGATAACAAAGACGATGCGACCGCCCAGGCAGCAGATGAAAAAGCCGACGGAAAACAGCCGGGCAAAACCGAACAGGACGAAGGCGGCAAATACGCCGCGCAGTTGACGCAGGCTGCCGAACTGTTGGAAAAATTTGCCGAAAAACTTTCTGACCAACAGGAAAAAATTAAAGAGCTTGAGGGTAAAGTCGCTGCCTTTGAGAAACAGCTCGAAACCGTCGCTTTTACCGGCAATCGCGCGCCGCATACCGGCGCGGGTGAAGGTACGGCCACCGCAGGTTGGTAACACCCGCTTATCCCGAACACACACATATTGAGGAAAAAACATGCAACGCAAAAAACTATCTGCGGCCATCGCCGCCATGTACGCCGCCGTCGCGCAGGCGAACAACCTGCGCCCCGAACAGGTGCGCGAAGACTTTAGCGTCGCCCCTGCCGCCGTACAGCGGATGTACGACGAAATCTCCAAATCAAGCGAGCTGCTGAAGCAAATCAACATCAGCGGCAAAGTGGAAAAAGTCGGCGACGTTATCGGCCTGTCTACCGGCTTGATCGGCAGCAATACCGATACCTCGGACGACAACACCGAGCGCAAGCCGCGTTCGATCCACAGTCTGAGCAAACGCACCTATAAGCTGGAAAAAACCAACTTCGACGTGCGCCTGCGTTATGACGAGATTGACCAGTGGGCACATGTCACCTCCGATTTTCCCGCTCGCATCAACCGCAAAATCGCCGAATCCATCGCCATCAGTCTGATTACCGTCGGCATGAACGGCACGTCCCGCGCCGCCAACAGTAACTTTACCCAAAACCAGCTGCTGCAAGACGTGGCGAAAGGCTGGCTGCAAAAAATGCGCGAAGAAAACGCCGCGCGCGTGCTGGGTAAAACTAACGAAAAGGTCAAATACGGCCCGGGCGCAACCGAGTATAAAAATTTAGACGCCGTTGTTACCGATGTACTTAACGAGTTGATGGACGAGCGTTTTGCCGACCGCAGCGACTTTGTCGTGTTGGCCTCCCGCCGTACCGTCGGCGATAAGTACCTGCGTGTCGTCAATGCCTCCGGCGACAAGGCGACCGAACTGGAAGCGGGCGGCCGTCTGAGCGAAAAACGCACTTTGGGCGGCCTACCAGTGATGTATGTGCCGAATATGCCTGCAAATACCCTGCTGATTACGCCGCTGTCCAACTTGAGTATTTATTACCAAGTGTCGGGCGAACGCCGCCACATCAAAGACGTGCCGGAAAAAGACCAGATTGAGTGCTACCAGTCCAAAAACATCGACTTTATCGTCGAAGAGTACGGCGCGGCGGCATTGGTTGAGTATCTCGAGTACACCGCCTAACAGAAAGAGGCCGTCTGAAAAATTTTCAGGCGGCCTATGGGGAAAAATATGAGTTACGCAAGACGCCACTTCGAAAAAACCACTGCCGAAATTGCCGCCGCCGAAGCGGGTGGCGCGGATTTGGGCAGTCTTAGCGCGTACCAACGCCTGTTAAAAAACCTGCATGACGACAAGGTTTTGCTCAAATCCGTCAGCAGCATTGCCGACAAGGTGCATATTAAAAAGCAGGCATTGCCGGCCTATCAGGAGTGGATAGACGGCATCACTGCCGCTGGCACCGTGCAAGCCGACGACAGAGTCGCCGCCACCGTCATCGTGTGGATGATTGACTGCGGCTTATTGGATGAGGCAATGCCGCTGGCCGACGTGCTGATACACAGCGGCCTTGAATCCGCCGACGAATACAGCCGCTCAATGCCCGAAATCATCGTCGAGCAGATGGCCGACCAAATCGAATCCGGCTCGGAAATCAGCGCGGAAAACCTGAAAACGCTGATTGAGTGGGCGACGGCGAAAAAAGAAGACGGCCTGCACGAAATCAATCTGGCCGACGTCATCCGCGCCAAACTGTTGAAGGCGGCGGGGGAAAAGGCAGAGGCGGCAGACGACAACGAAACCGCGCTCAACCTGTACCGCCAAGCTGTCGGCTACAACGATAAGGCGGGCGTAAAAAAACGAATTGAGGCACTGGAAAAGCAGCTTGTCTCCTAACCTCTCCCCCCGATGCGGCAGGTGGCGGCAGGTCATGAAGGAAAGTTTCCGTGCTGCCCATGCCCTCGCCGACACCATGCCGCATCACCTATTCTGACGGGCGAAGCATGACCGGATTTAATTTCAACACTGCGCCGCAGTCTGTGCAGTCTGCGGGCTGGGAAACGATAGACAGCGGCAGCTTTTGGCCTGTCGTCAATCTCAACGATATGCGCCAAGCCATGCGTATAGACGCAGGCGTTACGTCCGAGCGGTTGTTTGATGCCGCCGCATCGGCGGTCAGCAAGGTAAACCGAAACCTTGCCGAGCTGAGGAAACGCGCCCAAGCCGAAGGCAAGGCGGACTTGTCGCAGTTGTCGGACGAAAAAATAAACGGCGTGGCCTTGCCGGTAATGCGCTACCGCCGCGCGGTGTACTGCTTCACCGCCGCGCTCATCCTTGAAACGTACTCCGACACGGCGGCAACGGGCAAAGTGGCCGACCGGGCGGATGCCAAGCAGCAGCAGGCGGATGATTTTAGGCGCGAAGGGCATTATGCCGTCGCCGACTTAATCGGCCGCGCCCACACGGACAGCGAGCTGATATGAATACCGAGACCGTCATCAGTCGGGAAGGCGACACCATCAGCAGCATTGCCTACGAATACTACGGCAGCAGTGCGGAACAGGTGGAGCGGATATTGGCGCGCAATCCGGGGCTGTCGCAACAGCCTGCCGTCTTGCCTGCGGGCGTATCCATCGTCATGCCGCCGCCCGGAGAAGAAAAAACCGAAACCGTGAAAACGGTCAACCTATGGGACTGAAAACGTCATGACCCAAGACAAAACAACCACTGCCATCAATACGGCCGTCATTGTTATCGGCAGTTACCACGTCCATGCCTCCGTCGCCTTCGGCGCACTGATTGGCGCGTCGCTGTTTGTGTTGAGCCAAAAGGCCGCTCGGCCGATAAACAAGGCTTGGCTGTTTGCGGTGTCCTTTGTCGGCGGCATTTTTGGCTACGACGGAGTGGAAGAGCTGATTAACTGGCTTGTGCCGGGCGAGGCCCTGCGCATTAACAGTTTTACGGCCGCTGCCCTATTCTCGGCAGGTTTGGTGCTGGGATTGCAGCGCGTTATGCGCCTGATCGAAAAAGGCCGTCTGAAAGAGGAGGTGCCCGAATGAATGCCGTCCAAACCGCCGCCGTTATCGCCCTGTCGCTGACTGCCGCCGTCCGCATCATCATGTTTGATGCGCGGGGCAAGACCCACAAACCGCTGAGCGCGTGCATCGCTTATTTGTCCATCGTTTGGCTGTGCAGCCTTGCGCTGTCGGCCGCCTTCGCAATGCAAAACCTGACCTGCTGGCTGCTGATCTTCGGCCTCGCCCTCCATACGGGTGCGGTTTTGTGGAGCGGCGGCAACGTCAGCAAAATCCATCCGCGAAAAATACGCCCCGAAGCAAAGGGGAGGGCGGCGTCCGAAAACCATTTCAGACGGCCTCGCGGCAATTTTAGGGGCGCGGAAAAACATTAAGCGTCCGCCGGCACACACAAAAAAAAGGAAATCAAAATGTCAGGCTATCAATTAGGAAAAACCAGCCTTGCCAAGCTGCAAGGCGTGCATCCGAACCTTGTCAAAGTCATCCAGCGCGCCATAGAGATTACCGGGCAGGATTTCGGCGTCAATGAGGGGCTGCGTACCGTGGAGCGTCAAAAGCGGCTGTTTGCCGCCGGCGCAAGCAAAACCATGAACAGTAAGCACATCAAGCAGGCGGACGGCTACGGCCATGCTGCCGACCTTATCCCGTGGGGCGATTTCGACGGCAACGGAACAAAAGAAATATCGTGGGCTTGGGCGCACTTTTACCCCATCGCCGAAGCGGTGCGCCTTGCCGCAAAAGAGACTGGCGTCCGCGTCCGCTGGGGCGGCTGCTGGCAGACGCTGAACGATACCGACAAGCCCGCCGAGGTACTGGTGGCCGATTATGTGGCTGCCCGCCGCGCCGAAGGCAAGAAAGCCTTTATCGACGGCCCGCATTTTGAGTTGGCGTAGAGGGATGGCATGAAAAGTATGATTTATGCGGCGGCTGTGATTGCGGTTTTGCTTGCGGTTGCCGCCGTGCAGGGTTTTACCCTCTCGGCGCGCGCAAAAAAAATCGATACGCTGACCGAATCCGTCGAAGATGCGAAAAAAGAGCTTAAGACGGCGCGTGAGAGTGCAGAGCTGTACCGTCGGCGGGTGGAGGAGCTGCAAGTGCAAAACGATGCACTGCAAATCAGGTTGGCGGCCGATGCCGGAAAAGTGCGGCAGGCCGCTGCCGACAATCCGCAATGGGCTTTACAACCTTTGCCCTCCGATGTAGCCGCTGCCTTGAAGGAGCTTGATAAATGATCAAAAAACTTTTCGCGGCGGCGGCGGCCGTGTGGTTGGCCGGATGTGCCAAGCCTGAGCCGGTTGTTATCAGGGCGGCGGAAACCTGCCCGCCGGTGCCCGAATGCCGAGCCGAAATCGGCGAAATCAAAACCAACGCCGACTTATTGGACGGCTTTATCGCCTACCGCGCCGCGTTTGCGCAATGCAGGCTTTACCGCGACACTTTGGCGGCCTGCCTGCATCCTGCCAAGGAGGTGCGGCCATGACCGATATTTACGACCAAGCCGCCGAAATAGAGGATATGCACCGCCGAATCGCACTGGAAAATCAGGCGGCAAGAACGGCGGGGATGGCCGCCGTCTCCGCCTACGAGTGCGAAGAGTGCGGCGAGCCGATACCCGAAGCCCGCCGTCAGGCCGTGCCCGGCTGCCGCTGCTGTGTCGACTGCCAGCAAATCGAAGAGCATAAACAACGCCTGATGGCGTAGAGGCCGTCTGAAAATGGAAAAACCTGAAAAACTGCGCGCCGAAATCGAAAAGCACCTGCCCGAAATCAAAAAAAATCCCGAAAAGCTGTCAATGTTTATCATGCCCGGCCGGGTAGTGGCGAGCAAGGGCACGCTCAGTCATGAGACACGCTTTACGCTCAGCATCCTGATTACCGATTTTGTCGGCGATTTAGACGTATTGAATGCCGTAATCATCAACTGGCTGCAAGACAATCAGCCCGACATACTCGGCCCGGGCGATACCGATCCGAATGCCTACACCATCGAGGCGGAGATTTTGGGCGCGCACAGTGCCGACGTTTTAATCGAGCTTAAATTGACCGAGCGCACGACCGTCCTTGTTGATGACGACGGCAATATCGAAATCGGCCATCCGCGCAATGCGAACCGAAAAGACCTGATGTCTGCAATCGGTGCTGATTAGGAGGCCGTCTGAAATGGTAAGCGGTTTGGATTTATACATTGACCATCTGGACGGCCTGATCCGAAAACTCAGCCCTGCGCAACGGCGCGGCCTGATGAAAGATATTGCCGTCAGTCTGCGCCACAACAACAAAAGGCGCATCAGTGCCAACATTGAGCCGGAAGGCGGCGCGATGATGGCAAGGAAAACCGTCCCTGCCGAACCCCTGCGCAAAAACGCCCGCGTCAGAGTGGGCGAAGTGTTGCAATACAAGGGGCATTTGGTGCGGATGCGTACCATCAAAACCGCTGCCAGTGCAGGCAATCCGTCGCGGCGCACCACAAAGCCGCATGATGCCGATTATGTGTGGGGGTGGGACAGCGAGGAAGGCGGAATCAGGAAGTATAAAAAAACCGAACTGGGCAAGCCGGGCGGGGTGCGTCAAAAGGCCATGTTTCGGAAGCTGCACCTGTACAAATATCTCAAGCAAAAAATTGACGCAAACAGTGCGGCGGTCGGCTTTATGCACGGCTTGGCCGCCTATATCGCCGCCGCCCACCAAGAGGGCGAAGGAAACCGCCCTGCCCGTACCCTGCTGGGCTTTTCGCCCGAGGATATGAGGACGATAGAGGAAACCGTCGTCCGGCACTTGTCCGAAGCGGGATGACAAAGGCCGTCTGAAATTCAGACGGCCTTTTTGATTGTCTCTTGTAAAAAATCCCCTTAATAAACCGCACCGCCCGCGTCTGCCTGTGGTTGCCGCATAATCAGCCATCGTATTGTCTGAGGCCGTCTGAAATGTATGCCGAACTCTCCCGTATGATTGCAAACCTGATTAAGCAGGGCGTCGTCGCCGAGGTAAACGCTTCGGCGGGATTGGTGCGCGTGCGGCATGGGGAGCTTTTGACCGATTGGCTGGACTATTTCGTCCCCGCCGCCGGGGGCGTGTCGGTGCATCGGCCGCCGTCGGTGGGGGAAAACTGCATTGTGCTGTCGCCGAGCGGCGAGCCTGCTAACGGCTTAGTCCTGTGCGGCATCAAGTCGTCGGCC